>CANGIF010000011.1 GCA_947453885.1 Flavobacteriaceae bacterium | reverse complement strand
ACTACTAATTTTACACATTCAAGTTTAAATGTGTAATCATACTTGACTTTTCTTTCCATAAAAATACCCCCAAATAGTGTCTAACTTTTTGGGGGCAGTCTATTTTAGGTTAAGACGTTTTACATAAACGAATTTAATACATGTTACAAATCAAATTTAATTCCTTGTGCTAAAGGTAATTGATCAGAATAGTTAACGGTATTGGTTTGTCTTCTCATGTATACTTTCCAAGCATCAGAACCCGATTCTCTTCCGCCTCCTGTTTCTTTTTCACCACCAAAAGCACCACCTATTTCAGCGCCAGAAGTTCCAATATTTACATTGGCAATTCCGCAATCTGAACCTGCAAAAGACAAGAATTTTTCAGCTTCTTTCATTTCGTTGGTCATAATTGCAGACGATAAACCTTGAGCCACACCATTTTGTTTTTCAATTGCATTTTCAACTTCACCACTGTATTTCATTAAATATAAAATAGGAGCAAACGTTTCGTGTTGTACAATTTCAAAAGAATTTTCAGCTTCAATTATCGCAGGCTTTACATAACAACCGGATTCGTAACCTTGACCTGAAAGCACACCGCCTTCTACCAATACTTTTCCGCCTTCCGCTTTAGCTTTTTCTATAGCAGCTAAATAAGTATTTACAGCATCAGTGTCGATTAACGGACCGATATGATTTTTTTGATCCAATGGATTTCCAATAGTCAATTGACCATAAGCTCCAACAATGGCATCTCTTACTTTATCATAAACCGACTCGTGAATGATTAATCTTCTAGTTGAAGTACAACGTTGTCCTGCAGTTCCAACAGCACCAAAAACAGCACCAGGAACAACCACTTTTAAATCGGCAGTTGGCGTAATAATGATTGCATTGTTGCCGCCTAATTCTAATAACGATTTTCCAAAACGTTGTGCTACTGTAGCACCAACAATTCTTCCCATTCTTGTAGAACCTGTAGCAGATATTAAAGGAATTCGAGTATCAGTAGTCATCATTTCACCTACTTTATAATCACCGTTGATGATACAAGAAATACCTTCTGGTAAATTATTTGCTTTTAAAACTCCCGCAATAATATTTTGACAGGCAATAGAACATAATGGCGCTTTTTCAGAAGCTTTCCACACACAAACATCACCACAAATCCAAGCTAATGCCGTGTTCCAAGACCAAACGGCTACTGGAAAATTGAAAGCAGAGATAATTCCAACAACACCTATTGGATGCCATTGTTCTCTCATAACGTGACCTGGGCGTTCCGATGGAATAGTTTGTCCGTTTAATTGACGCGAAAGACCCACTGCAAAATCACAGATATCTATCATTTCTTGCACTTCTCCGTACCCTTCTTGCAACGATTTTCCCATTTCATAAGAAACTAATTTCCCTAATGGTTCTTTTAATTCTCTTAATTTATTTCCAAATTGACGAACAATTTCTCCACGTTGTGGTGCTGGCATTGCTCTAAAACTTAGAAAAGCAGCCGTTGCTGTTTCCATTACTTTTTCATAATCAGCAGCTGTTGTAGTTCTTACTTTTCCGATAAGTTGACCATCAACTGGCGAATAACTTTCTATAAGTTCTCCGTTTGAAAAATGATTATTTCCTGTTGAAGTTCCTTCATTGATGGCTTTTACGCCAAGGATTTCAAGTGCTTCGGTCATGCCGAATTGTTGAGCAATTGATGACATATTTACTGTTTTTTGTTTATTTAAATTTAAGTGTTTTTAGCATTCCATTTAATTTGAGATATGGATAAAATAGGACACTAAAGGGTGTACTTTGGGTTGGTGTCCATCACCGTTCCGCAGTTTTTACACGTTCTCAATTTTTTTGAATTATAAAAAATTTTAAAATGTTGTAAAAAATCTTTTTCTATATCGTGTAATTCAAAATATACTTCGTGTAATGTATGGTTACAATTGTCGCAATACCATAACAATCCATCATTGAATCCTTTGCCTGCACGTTTTCGTTCAATTACCAATCCAATAGAGTTTTCAGATCGATTAGGCGAATGTGGCACTTTGGCTGGTAATAAAAACATATCTCCTGCCGAGAGTGTCATCGCTTTTTTTTGCCCGTCTTCTTGAATATACACAGTGATGGTACCTTCTAGCTGATAGAATACTTCTTCCGTTTCATTATAGTGGTAATCTTTTCGGGCATTAGGCCCAGCCACAATCATCACAATATAATCATCAGATGCTGTATAAATGCTTTTATTAGCAACTGGGGGTTTTAACAAATGTCGGTTTTCAGATATCCATTTTGTTAAATTAAAAGGAGCTAGTATCGGCATACGTTTTGATTTTTGCTATTTTTTTAAAGAAATGCTACTTGGATTAAAAAGCTGAGGCGTGTGTTTAGGATCTTTATTATTTAAGGTTATTTTTCCTTTTACATACACATATTTCCCTTTTAAAGCTTCCGGTTTTATATTTAGCTTTTCTAAAAAAACATTGGTTATTACAATACTTAAATCGTTATCTGGAAAAGGTTTGTCAATATTTATATAATTTGTTTTTCCTCCGTCTGAAGCCAAGCGATAGGAAACTACTTTCCCTTTTACAACAACTATCTTATCTAAATAGTTTTTAGCTTGAGTAGAAGTTATGGTGTCTTGAGCGTGGCTTGCTATTCCAAATAGAAACAATACCGATGCAATAAATAATTTAGACATTGTATGATTTTTAAAGTAAATTATGATTGGACTTTTATTAAATTCTTATGTTTTATTTTAACTCTTTGATTAAATAAACATAAACAGGAAAATGGTCGCTAAATCCAACTTCGTTTGCTGAATGCCTAAGCGGATACCCTTTGTATTGCCCCGTAGTTTGAATCATGAATGGTTTGTTATAAATACCTGCAAACCAATAATGAAAAGTTGAATAATCGCCATTAATAAAAGGCTCTGTTAGCATAATGTGATCGAAAATATCACCAGCATCACGATAAAATAAAGTTGCATTTCCTTTTTTAGCCATTTCTTCAAATGGATTGTAAATATCGCTAGGTTTAGCTAGTTCTGATTTTTTTCCTTTTGCGCCTAAGGCTACTTTTACACTTCTGTTCAAAGTTCCGTCATTTAAATCCCCAAGTACAATAATTTTGGCCTTAGGATTTATGCGATAAAGGGAATCCATTATTCTTCTAGTTAAAGCGCCTGCTGCTTCTCTTAAACGACTGCTTTTCTTTTCCCCTCCAAGTCTTGATGGCCAGTGATCAACAATTACATTTATTTCTTCACCATCTAAAAGTCCGGTAACTAACAATTGATCACGCGTGTAAATTCTATTGGTGGTTTTATCTACTACGGCCTTATCAGTAGTGATTTCTTCAACTTCAGCTTTCTCTCCTTTTTTAGGCTTGTCCGCTTCTTCATCTTTGTAAATTAACAATGGAACATTAATAAAGCTTGTTGGCTTAAAGTATTTCTTTCTGTATAAAAACCCAACATCGATTCCTCTTTTGTCTGGAGATTCAAAATGAACTATACCATAGTCCTTATCAATCATTTGATGATTTTTAATTAAATCTTCTAATACACCTCTGTTTTCAATCTCACTTACTCCAATAATTGTTGGCGGCTCAGACTGTTTATCGCCAATACCTATTTGTGACAGTACCAATCCAAGATTTTCAATTTTCTGTTTGTATTTTGCCGAACTCCAACCTCTTTCTGGTGTAAAATCTTCATCGTTTGTGTTAGGGTCGTTAATGGTGTCGAAAAAATTTTCGCAATTGTAAAAAGCAACGGTATTTATTTTATATTTTTTTGCCTGTGAAAAAACAGCATTTATTGAAAAAAATGCAACGAAAAGGGCAATGTAATTTTTAATTCTCATAAAACAGTAGGTTATTAAAATGTAAATTTAAGGATAAAATAGTATGCAAAAGTAAATAATAATAATTAATAATGTAAATTTGCCACCATTAAGAAATAGTTTTCTTTTCAAAAATTAATTAATTTTAACTTTCATTTATGAAAAAACTTGTTATTAGTACACTGTTTGTGATGCAAGTAGTTTTTGTTTTTGCACAATCTGGAACAGGTGTTTCGGGTAAAGTATTGGATTCAAAAACTCAAAAACCATTACAAAGTGTAATTGTATCTATTTTAAATTCTACATTTACGCAGCTAACGGATGCTGATGGTAAATTTAAAATTACCAACGCCGTTGCTGGACAACAATTATTGAAAATTAACAGTCAAGGCTACAAAGATCAATTGCTACAAATTGAACTTACCTCTGGAAAAATATTAGATTTAGGCACTGTTATTTTAGATGAAGATGTTTTAACTGACGAACAAATTAATATAGTTTCAATTACTGACAATGATTTAGGTGATGATAATAGTGGTTCTGAAAGTACCGCTAGTTTATTACAATCTTCAAGAGATGCATTTATTCAAGCTGCTGCTTTTAACTGGGGACAAGCACGATTTAAACTTAGAGGATTAGACAATGCTTACTCCACCGTTATGTTAAACGGAGTAGTAATGAATAAAATTTACGACGATCGTCCTCAATATAGTAACTGGGGTGGTTTAAACGATGCTCTTAGAAGTCAAGAATTTACAAATGGATCTGCACCATCTGATTATACATTTGGCTCTATACTTGGGACAAATGAAATTAACACAAGAGCTTCTTTAAACAGACAAGGAAACAGAATCTCTATGGCAGGAACAAATACTACTTATGGAGGGAGATTAATGGGTACTATTTCTTCTGGTATGCGAAAAGATGGATGGGCTTATACCATTTCAGCATCAAGAAGATTTACAGACGATGCATTACCTGCTTATTTTGAAGGAACAACCTATAGTGCAAATTCATTTTTTGCGGCAATTGAAAAAAAATTAAGCGAAAAAAACAGTTTGAATTTTACTGCAATTTACGGACAAAACACTAGAGGTAAAAATTCTCCAAATACGGATGAAGTTACAGAATTAAAAGGAGTAAAATACAACTCCTATTGGGGAACTCAAGATGGAAGAGCTAGAAATTCTAGAGTAAAATCGGTTGAAGAACCTATTTTTATGTTAACCGATTATTGGAAAATAACTCCAAAAACCAATTTAATGACTTCTGTTGCTTACCAATTTGGAAAAATTGGGAACAGTAGATTAACCTACCAAAATGCTTCTAATCCTGACCCAACCTATTATAAAAATATGCCAAGCTATGAAACATCACTATATGATTCAAGTGGCAACTGGACACCGGATTATGTTCAAGCGCAAAAAAACAAAGATTATTTTATTGCTAACGGTCAACTTGATTGGGATCATTTAATTTATGCTAATACCCATCAACAAGGAGGAAATACGAACAGTATGTACACTTTATATGAAGACAGAACTGATGACAAGCAATTTACTGCTAACACAGTTTTAAGCTCGCAGTTAGCGCCTCATATTGTTTTAAATGCTGGAGGAACTTTTAGAAATTTAAAATCTCATAACTTCCAAAAAATGTTGGATTTATTAGGAGGAGCTTATTTTATTGATAAAAATCAATTTGGTGCTAACGATGCTCAACAACAATCTGATTTGAATAACCAACACAGAACGGTTGGTGTTGGCGATACCTTTGGTTATAACTATAATTTAACTTCAACCAATATGGATGCATTTACACAATTCAAATTTACCTATAAAAAGGTAGATTTTTATTTAGCACAATCGTATTCGCACTCTTCATACCAAAGAGAAGGTTTGTATAAAAATGGGTATTACCCATCTAATTCTTTTGGAAAAGGTGATAAAATGTCTTTTGATAATTTTGGCTTTAAAGGTGGTTTAGTTTACAAAATTACTGGAAGACAATTTCTTTCTATTAATGGAGTTTACATGACAAAAGCGCCTTCTTTAAGAAATGTGTACAACAACGCTCGTCTTAATAATAATGTTGTGGATGGAATTTCTAATGAAACCATTTCTAGTGTTGATGCAAGTTACATTATTAATGCTCCAAAATTAAAAACAAGATTAACCGCTTACTATTCTAAAATTCAAAATCAAACCGAAACTTCCTTCTTTTTTGGAGATGGAGCAGGCGTTGATGATCCTACAACTATTGCAAACGAAAGTAATTCATTTGTAGCCGAAACAGTAACGGGAATAAACAAAAGAAATGTAGGTTTAGAATTAGGATTTGAATATCCAATAACTTCTACTCTTAAAGTTTCTGCAAGTGCTGCATATGGAGAGTACATTTATGACAATAATCCAAATGTATCTCTTAACATTGATGGTTTAGCAACTGCTACCAACACAAAACCAGTATTAAACTATGGTGAAGCTAAACTTAAAAACTACAAACAATCGGGCATGCCTCAACAAGCAGCTTCAATTGGTTTGGAATACAGAGATCCTAAATTTTGGTTTGTAGGTGCTAATATGAATTACATAGGAAACACTTATATTGATGTTGCACCAATTACTAGAACTGCTCGTTTTTATGATGATGCTGCATTATCACCAGGAGTACCTGTTTCTGGAGCTTCTGAAGTAAGAGCTGCCGAACTTTTAAAACAAGAAAAATTTAATGATTATTCCTTATTAAACCTTTCAGGTGGAAAATCATGGAAAGTAGACAACAAAACTTTTGGTATAAATATTATGGTAAACAACGTATTGGATACTAAATACAAAACAGGTGGTTTTGAACAAGCAAGAAATTCAAACTACACACAACTAGATCAAGACAACACAGTTCACACTAATCCAAACACAGGTGTTACTGCTGCAACGCCTGCATTTGGACCTAAATATTTTTATGGTTACGGTAGAACATATTTTGTCAACTTATATATTAACTTCTAATTTTAAAAACTATGATAACAAAAACTAAACTTATTGCTTTGTTCATTGTTGTAGGTACACTTTTTTCAAGCTGTACTAAAGATAGCGATGTTGAATATCCAACTTTAAAAACTGTTGGTTTTTCAGAAACTTTTGATGGTGGTACTACCCTTCCTGCTGGATGGATTACATATGCACAAACGGGAACCACTGTTTGGTCTGCTGGAATTTATGGTGGAGATGGCTATGCCCAATTAAATGGTTATAGCACTTCTAGTTCAGTGTCGCAATTGAACAGTTGGTTAATATCACCGGCTATTGACATGGATCAACATGATGGTGAACAATTGTCGTTCCAAACTTGTCATAGTAAATACGTTAATACAACTACTAATATTGTAGAACTGTACATTGCTACCAATTTTACTGGATCAAATTTTGCTACTGCAAATTGGACTAAAATTCCTTATACGATGACACAACCTGATCCACTTACTAAAGCATATGTGTATGTGAATTCAGGAGCTATTGATTTGTCAAAGTACACCGGTTCTATTCGTTTTGCTTTTAAATATATTGGAGTACCTGCTATTAGTGGTACTTATCAAATTGACAACGTAAAAATTGTTTATTAACCCTAAAATTAAACTAAAATGAAAATTAATACTGTAATACTAAAATGCTTTGTACTTGGCTTAGCTGTTTCTATAGTTAGTTGTACAAATAGTGACAGAGCCTACAAAACTGGAACGCCGGAAATACAAACGTACACTATACCAACTACCATGACGGTTGCCGCTTTAAAGGCAATGGCAACAAGTAATCCAACGCAATACACAGCTGATGATGTAATTGAGGCTTATGTGACTTCAAATGACGCTGGTGGTAATTTTTATAAATCCATTTCGTTCCAAGATGTACCAACAGCTACTGGAACTCCAATTGGATTTAGCGTAGGCGTTGATAAATCAATGATTTTTGCAGACGGTTTTTATCCTGGAAGAAAAGTTTTTATCAAATTGAAAGGACTTTATTTTGGAATGCTATACGGGTCGTTAAAAATTGGATGGGACAGTAGTTTAAATGGTCTTGAACCATTAGACTATCAAAAGTATTTATTTCCATCTGATGTAGTAGTTGACGAAAGCACTTTATTGCGTCACATGACATTAAGTCAAGCATTATCAGATGCCTCTCAAAATACTTTAGTTGAAGTTGACGGCGTACAATTTGCAAATTCTTCTGTTGGAAGAACTTATTTTGATGTGGATTCTGGTGGTTATGCAACTAATCATACTATTGAAGATCCAAATTTAGGAACTACAAGTGTTTGTAGAATTAGTGAATATGCACCATTTTCTGTTAACCGTGTCCCTTCTAAAAAAGGTTCAATTAGAGGTGTAATGACAAAGTATAGCTCAACATACCAATACATGGTTCGTTATGAAAGTGATTTTAAATTAACTGAAGCTCGATTAGTGCCTGCTTTATTTGAAGATTTTACTAATGGTCTGACTGCATGGAACGCATTTAGTGTTACGGGTTCGCAAGTTTGGGCTCAAGCTACTTTTGGAAACCCTGCTCCTTGTGCAACTATGTCAGGATATTCAGGTGGAAATAAAGCTAACGAAGATTGGTTAATTTCTCCTGTTGTAAATCTTAGTGCTTACTCAACAGCAACCCTAACGTTTGATAATGCTTATAATTATACAGGTAATCCATTACAAGTATTAATTTCTACAAACTATTCAGGTACAGGAAGTCCTATTGGCGCGACATGGACTACTTTAACAGCAAATTTGTCTAACGGAAGTTTTGCTTGGGCATCTTCAGGACCTATTAGTCTTGCTAATTATGTTGGAAATAGTAATGTTTACATTGCTTTTAAATATACTTCAACTACTTCAGCTGCCTCTACATGGGAGGTAGATAACATTAAAGTTGTTGGTAACTAATTTAAAATACTAACATCAATTACATACAAACCGTCTCTTAATCAGAGGCGGTTTTTTTATATTGTATAGTCAATAGAATGTATGAATTCATAAAAGGATAAAATTTGTACTTTAGTACTACTGTCAACTGAATAAAAAAAGAACTATTTGTGTTTAAGAGAATGTAAATTATGATATAATAACAATTAATAATCGCCAAGGGAATCGTAAATGCTTCAATAAAAATACAACAGGAATTTATGATGTAGTTAATATATAAATAGGCCTTTATATAATTTTTAACTATGAAATGAATAATTTAAAAATTTGGAGTGAGTAAACTAAACACTTAAAAAACAAAAAATACGTTATTCACAATTTTAAACAAGAATCTAAACAAATAAAATATTCGGAATCTTAACACTATTTCAAGTAAGTATCTTTTTTAGTTAATTCATTCAAAATTACAGCTCTTGATTGAGCTTTAATAGTGTTTTTGTCATCAAGTGTTTTACCAATTGTAGGAATGAATGCATGTATTTTTACACGCATTCTACCTGGACTACCACTATAAAAACGAAATGAAAACCGTTCCTTATTGTCATAAAAAGTAATGGGAACAATAGGGATTTGATGTTCAATAGCTAACCGAAAAGCACCGTCTTTAAAATCGTCTAAAATAATATCTTGTGTTGGTACGCCTCCTTCAGGAAAAATACAAATACTCAAACCTTGGTTCAATCTTTTTTGAGCCAATTGAAAAACAGCACCTTTGCTACGTGAATTTGAACGATCAACTAAAATACAGGTACGTTTGTAAAAAAAACCAAAAAGAGGAATTTTGACCAACTCTTTTTTGCCCACAAAAACAAATGGGTTGTTAGTTATAGCAAGCATAAGCATAATATCGGCCATAGAAGTATGGTTTGAAATGAGCATGTAACTTTGTTTTGGATCTAAACGTGCTTCTTGCTCAATTGAATATCGAAAACCCATGCCAAACAAAATAACTTTAGCCCAAATTCGAGCCATAATAAAAAAATAAGGGTACCATTTTTCTTTTAAAATAGACAAAACCAAAAAGGGTAACATAACAATTATGGGCAGTCCTAAAAGAAAATAAAACCAAATGCGCCATAAAATCCAAAAAATTGTTTTTGCTGCTTTCATAAAGTCAAATGTACACAAATAGATTTGTATTTAAAAGAAAAGGCTTTTTGCATTTAAATAAATTGGAACTTCTGTTTTTTTTTACAGTTAAAAATACTGCTAAAACGAAATATAGATTGAAATGATAACTTTTTACAAATAAAATAAAAAACTTTACGAACTTTGTATGATACAAAATAGTTATTCATGTCAAAAATACTTACCGGAGTTCAAAGTACAGGAACTCCACATTTGGGGAATTTGTTAGGCGCTATACTACCTGCAATTGCTCTATCGAAACAGCCTGAAAACGAATCTTTCCTTTTTATTGCCGATTTACATTCTATCACTCAAATTAAAGACGGTGCAACGCTCCGACAAAATACCTATAGCACAGCAGCTGCATGGTTGGCTTGTGGTTTGGATGTATCTAAAGTTACTTTTTACCGCCAGTCTGATGTGCCTCAAACAGCTGAGTTGTCTTGGTATTTAAGTTGTTTTTTTCCTTTTCAACGATTGACATTAGCTCATTCGTTTAAAGATAAAGCAGACAGATTAGAAGATGTCAATGCTGGATTGTTTAGTTACCCAATGTTAATGGCTGCTGATATTTTATTATATGATGCTAATTTTGTTCCTGTAGGTAAAGATCAGTTACAACATATCGAAATTACACGCGATGTTGCCGCTCGATTCAACCACCAAATGGGAGAAACATTTGTTTTACCAGAGGCTAAAATTCAAGAAGAAACCATGTATGTACCAGGAACAAATGGAGGCAAAATGAGTAAATCGGCAAACAATGTGATCAACCTTTTTTTAGACGACAAAGCATTGCGCAAACAAATAATGACCATTGAAACTGATAGTACGCCTTTAGAAGCACCTAAAAACCCACAAACTTGTAAAATATTTGCAATTTACAAGCTTATTGCTGATGAAGAACAAATAGCAGAAATGACTATCAATTATCAAAATTCTACTAAAAATTTTGGATATGGCCATGCTAAACAAGCACTTTTCGAACTTTTAGTAATCAAATTTCAAAAGGAACGCGAACTGTATAATTACTACATGAACAATTTAAAAGAAGTAGATGAATTGCTAAGTTTAGGCGCGGCAAAAGCTTCCAAACAAGCCAATAAAGTACTAAACAGCGTTCGGGAAAAATTAGGATTTACTTTTAACTCATAACTCACCACAATTTATTACTTTCGCAAATTGATTTTAGAAACCGACAAAATGAGCACAAAATTTACTGAATACAAAGGACTTGACTTGCCAACGGTAGCGTCAGAAGTTCTTGATTTTTGGAAGAAAAACAACGTTTTTGAACAAAGTGTTACTTCGCGTGAAGGAAACCAACCGTATGTGTTTTTTGAAGGGCCACCTTCGGCAAACGGATTACCCGGAATTCACCACGTAATGGCGCGTGCTATTAAAGATATTTTTTGTCGTTATAAAACTCAAAAAGGTTTTCAAGTAAAACGTAAAGCGGGTTGGGATACACACGGTTTGCCAGTAGAACTTGGAACTGAAAAAGAATTAGGAATCACTAAAGAAGACATCGGAAAAACCATTTCGGTTGAAGAATACAACGAAGCATGTAAACGAACCGTGATGCGTTATACTGACGTATGGAACGACCTTACCGAAAAAATGGGGTATTGGGTTGATATGGAAGATCCGTATGTGACCTACAAATCCAAATATATGGAAACCGTTTGGTGGTTGCTAAAACAAATTTACAACAAAGATTTACTATACAAAGGGTATACCATCCAACCGTATTCTCCAAAAGCAGGAACTGGATTATCTTCACACGAAGTGAACCAACCCGGAAGTTATAGAGATGTTACGGATACAACGGTTGTAGCGCAATTCAAAACAAAAGCAGAAACGCTAACAAACTTTTTACAAGGTTTTGGTGATGTTCACATTTTGGCTTGGACAACAACTCCATGGACTTTGCCATCAAATACTGCTTTGTCAGTTGGTCCAAAAATCGATTATGTTTTGGTGGAAACTTTCAATCAATACACTTATCGTCCTGTAAAAGTTATTTTGGCTAAAAACCTTGTCGGAAAACAATTCGGAAAAGGATTTTTTGCCTCTGTTGATCCTTCTGATTTTGAAAATTTCAAAGAAGGTGATAAAAACATTCCTTATCAAATACTTGCCGAATTTAAAGGTGCTGATTTAGTCGGAATTCGTTACGAACAATTGATGCCATTGGCTTTGCCGTATCAAAATCCTGAAAATGCTTTTAGAGTAATTTCAGGTGATTTCGTAACTACCGAAGATGGAACTGGAATTGTACACACGGCTCCAACTTTTGGTGCAGATGATGCTAAAGTTGCCAAAGAAGCAACGCCTGAAGTGCCGCCAATGTTGGTTTTAGACGAAAACGGAAATCCTGTTCCTTTGGTTGATTTACAAGGTAAATTCATTCAAGGTTTAGGAAACTATTCAGGAAAATATGTTAAGAATGAATATTACAAGGATGGTGAAGCTCCAGAACGCTCTGCCGATGTTGAAATCGCCATCCAATTAAAAGAAGAAAACAAGGCTTTCAAAGTCGAAAAATACGTGCACAGTTACCCACATTGTTGGAGAACTGACAAACCAATTTTATACTATCCATTAGATTCTTGGTTCATCAAAGTAACCGAAATCAAAGATAGAATGTTCGATTTGAACGAAACTATCAACTGGAAGCCTAAAGCAACTGGTGAAGGTCGTTTCGGAAATTGGTTGAAAAATGCTAACGATTGGAACTTGTCGCGTTCAAGATATTGGGGAATTCCATTGCCAATTTGGAGAACCGAAGACGGAACCGAAGAAATGCTAATTGGTTCGGTAGAAGAATTGTATGCTGAAATTGAAAAATCAATCGCTGCTGGTTTTCAATCAGAAAATCCTTTTAAAGGTTTTGTTGTTGGAAATATGAGTGAGGAAAACTACGATTTGGTTGATTTACACAAAAATGTTGTTGACGGAATTACATTAGTTTCGCCATCAGGAAAAGCAATGAAACGCGAAAGTGATTTGATTGATGTTTGGTTTGATTCAGGTGCAATGCCTTATGCACAATGGCATTATCCATTTGAAAACAAAGAGCTAATTGACGAAAACAAAGCATTTCCAGCTGATTTTATTGCCGAAGGGGTCGATCAAACGCGTGGTTGGTTTTATACCTTACATGCGATTGGAACGTTAGTTTTTGATAAAATTGCGTATAAAAATGTAGTTTCAAACGGTTTAGTTCTAGACAAAAACGGACAAAAAATGTCGAAACGTCTAGGAAATGCCGTTGATCCATTCACCACTTTAGCTGAATTTGGTCCGGATGCTACACGTTGGTACATGATTGCCAATGCTAACCCTTGGGATAACTTGAAATTTGATATCGAAGGTGTTGCTGAGGTGCGTAGAAAATTCTTCGGCACATTATATAACACGTACTCGTTCTTTAGTTTATATGCCAATATCGATGGTTTTAAATATGAAGAAGCAGAAATTCCGTTAAAAGAAAGACCTGAAATCGACCGTTGGATATTATCAGAATTACATACTTTGATAAAAATAGTTGATGAAGCTTACGCAGATTATGAACCAACTAAAGCGGCTAGAGCTATCTCTGATTTCGTTCAGGAAAACTTGAGTAACTGGTACGTTCGTTTATGTAGAAGACGATTTTGGAAAGGCGAATACGGTACAGATAAAATTGCAGCATACCAAACATTATACACCTGTTTGTTGACCATTAGCAAATTAGGAGCCCCTATTGCGCCATTCTTTATGGACAAACTTTACAGAGATTTAACGTTGGCTACACAATCAGAAAAATTTGAGAGTGTACATTTGGCACAATTTCCAGAATCAGTTGAAAACTTTGTTGATAAATCATTAGAGAGCAAAATGATGAAAGCACAAACTGTTTCGTCACTAGTTTTATCGCTTCGTAAAAAGGAAATGATTAAAGTGCGTCAACCGTTGCAAAAGGTTATGATTCCTATACTTGACGAGAATCAAAGAGCGGAAATAGAAGCTATTTCCGACTTGATTAAAGCCGAAGTAAACGTGAAAGAAATAGAATTATTAGACGATGCTTCTGGTGTTTTGGTAAAGCAAATAAAGCCTAATTTTAAAGTATTAGGCCCTCGATTTGGTAAAGATATGGCTTTGATAGCCAGTGAAATACAACATTTTACAACAGCTCAAATTAATGAAATTGAAAAGAACGGCAGCTTGAATGTTGTTATTTCAGGAAATAGTGTACTTTTATCCTTAAATGAAGTGGAAATTTCTTCACAAGATATTGAAGGTTGGTTGGTTGCTAACGGCAATGGAATAACTGTTGCGCTTGACATTACGCTATCGGAATCTTTAATAAATGAAGGGATTGCAAGGGAATTGGTAAATAGAATTCAAAACATTAGAAAAGATTCTGGATTTGAAGTTACCGATAAAATTAAAGTGCAGTTACAGCGTAGTGGCGAGTTGAGCAAAAACGAATCGGCAAATGTGTTGGAGGTAGCAATTAACAACAATAAGGATTATATCATGTCAGAAACGTTGACTCGAGAATTGGTTTTTGAAGACGAATTAAAAGACGGTATAGAAATTGAGTTTGACGATATAAAAACAAAAATAGTAATTTCAAAATAATACAAGATGGTAGAAGATATAGCACGGTATTCTGATTCAGATTTAGCAGAATTCAAAGAAATTATAATTAATAAAATTAACAAAGCACAAAATGATTTAGAATTAATCAAAAGTGCTTATATGAATGATTTAAACAATGGAACTGACGATACGTCACCAACGTTTAAAGCATTTGAAGAAGGTAGTGAAACCATGAGTAAAGAAGCGAATTCGCAACTAGCTATTCGTCAAGAGAAGTTTATTCGTGATTTGAAAAATGCGCTGTTTCGTGTAGAAAACAAAACGTATGGTGTTTGTAAAGTTACTGGAAAATTAATTAGTAAAGAACGTTTGCGAGTTGTTCCTCATGCTACTATGAGTATTGAGGCTAAAAACCAACGTTAATTTATAAAAAACACTTTTTTTTATTTTATTGTTTCCTTTTTAGGACTAATCCTATTAGCTAAAGTAAATCTTACAATAATTAAAAAATGGTGTTTAGACATTATATAAAAAGAAATAATCGCTCCAAAAAAGGAGCGTTTTTTTTGAATAATTATACTACTTTTGCAGCTTAAATTTTTGAACGATGTCCCTTAAAAAAGCGTACCTCTTTATTTTTATTATTCTTCTTATTGATCAAATAACTAAAGTTTATGTAAAAACTCATTTTATTTTAGGGGAAGAGGTTAAGGTTTTTAAATGGTGTCGCATTTTGTTTATTGAAAACGAAGGCATGGCTTGGGGAACCGAAATTCCGGGGTCGTATGGGAAAATTATTTTAACTCTTTTTAGAATTGCAGCTGTTTCTGGAATTGCCTATTGGCTTTGGGATTCTATTCAAAAAAAATGTTCCATTTACCTTTTTACAGCAATAGTTTTAATTTTTGCAGGCGCATTGGGTAACATCATTGATTCTGTCTTTTACGGTGTTTTGTTTAATTACAGTAACCACGAAGTAGCTACTCTTTTTTCTAGTAAGCCGTACGGCACTTATTTTTACGGAAGAGTTGTAGATATGTTCTATTTCCCTTTTATTGAAAACTACCAACTGCCTAGTTGGTTGCCTTTAATGGGCGGAAAAGAAATTACTTTCTTCAATGCTATTTTTAATGTAGCGGATTTTTCAATTTCTACTGGTGTTGGAATTTTACTGGTTTTTAACAAAAAAGCATTTGGTAAATACTAAAAGGTATAGATTGAAGTGGGCGTTACGCAATAATCGAGTGGTACATCTGATTCAAATGCATCTGTAATTATTAGTTCTGGTTCAAAAAAAGACAAACCTATTTTTATAGTTTCTGGTGTACATTCCGACAAAAATTTATCGTAAAATCCTTTGCCGTAACCTACCCTATTCCCTTTTGTATCAAAAGCTAAAAGTGGCACAAATACAACTTCTATTTTGGCAACAGGCACTTCTAAACCGTCAACTGGTTCTGGAATATTGTAGTCATTTTTCCTGAAGGTAGTGTTGTCAGTTACTAGATAATGCGTCATTCTAAAAGTTGTAAAATCGCTTTTAGCAACCACAATTTCTTTGTCTTTCCCGTGCAAAATTTGAAGTAGTAATTCGGTGTCAATTTCCTTTTGTTCCACAATTGACAAAAACAAATGAAAGTAGGTTTTTTCCCAAATGTTTAGTTGTAGTAAATTATTGACTATCGCAAGTGACTTTTCTTCGATTTCTGATAAAGTAAGTTGCTGTCTTAAATGTTTATACTTATTTCTTAATTCTCTTTTATACATAAAGTAAATGTAAAAAAATTTCAATTTGTTTTGTGTAGAATTTAAAGTTAATTTTGTTGGACAACTTTCAACACAACAACAATCGTTAATCTCCATTTTAAATGCTCTTTCCGTCCCTAGAACTTCAAATACAAACCTTGCCTGATAATCCCGGAGTATATCAGTATTACGATAAAGACGGAAAAATTCTATACGTTGGAAAAGCCAAAAATCTTAAGAAACGTGTTTCGTCTTACTTCAATAAAATTCACGATACTGCCAAAACCAATGTGCTGGTAAAGAAAATTGTAACTATAAAACACATTGTGGTATCGAGCGAGCAAGATGCTCTTTTGTTGGAAAACAATTTAATAAAAAAGTTGCAACCACGATACAATGTTTTACTTCGTGACGACAAAACCTATCCGTGGATTTGCATCAAAAAAGAACCGTTTTCTCGAATTTTTCCAACCCGACGAATGGTAAAAGACGGGTCGGAATACTTTGGTCCCTATACCAATTTTAAAACCGTGAATACCATTTTAGAAATGATTAAAGAGTTGTATCTATTACGAACCTGCAATTATGATTTGACCGAAGCCAATATCAATTCGGGTAAATATAAAGTGTGTTTAGAATTTCATATTGGCAATTGCAAAGGTGGTTGTGAAGGGTATGAATTGCTAGAAAATTATCAAAAACAAGTTGATGCTATTCGAGAAATTTTAAAAGGAAATTTTAAAGAAAGTTTGAAAGATTTTAAAATCAAAATGCAGGATTTGGCAGCCAATTTACATTTTGAAGAAGCACAAAAAATTAAAGAAAAAATAGAAGTGCTTGAAAATTACCAATCGCGTTCTACCATTTTGAATCCGAAAATATCCAATATTGATGTGTTTTCTATCATTTCTGACGAAGCGGTGGCGTATGTAAATTTCTTACAAATTGCACACGGAGCAATCATTCGTTCCCACACTTTAGAACTGAAAAAGAAATTGGATGAAACGGATGAAGAACTTTTAGAGCTTGCCGTTGTTGAACTTCGAGAACGTTTCCAGTTGCTATCGCGCGAAATAATTCTACCTTTTCCGTTAGATTTTGGCGATAAAATTAAAGTTACTGTACCTCAACTTGGCGATAAAAAGCACATCTTAGAATTGTCCGAACGTAATGCAAAATACTACCGTTTGGACCAATTAAAGCAAATTCAAATTGTAGATCCTGAACGCCATACCAATAGAATTATGGCACAAATGCAAAAAGATTTACGCCTTTCCATCGAACCGCGCCATATTGAATGTTTTGACAATTCAAATATTCAAGGAACCAATCCTGTAGCGGCCTGTGTGGTTTTTAAAGACGGAAAACCATCCAAAAAAGACTACCGACATTTTAACATTAAAACAGTAGAAGGGCCTAATGATTTTGCATCGATGGAAGAAGTAGTTTACAGGCGTTACAAAAGACTTTTGGATGAAAAAGAGCCGTTGCCACAACTTATTATTATTGACGGAGGGAAAGGACAACTTTCGTCTGCTTTAAAAAGCATTGACTCCCTTGGATTAAGAGGAAAAATTGCTATAATTGGAATTGCAAAAAGACTAGAAGAATTGTTTTATCCAGAAGATCCCATTCCTTTATATTTAGATAAAAAATCAGAATCATTAAAAGTTATTCAGTTTTTACGAAACGAAGCACATCGTTTTGGCATCACTTTTCATAGAGACAAACGGAGCAAAGCAGCACTCAATTCGTCGGTTGAAACCATTGCTGGAATTGGAGAAAAAACCATGATTACTTTATTGAAACATTTTAAAAGTGTTAAAAGAGTTAAAAACGCAACAGAAAATGAAATTTCGGAAGTTGTGGGTGTTTCAAAAGCGAAAAAAATTTACGACTTTTACAAAAAAGAATCAATATGATTGAAATGTTGCCAATTACATGTCATAAGACGAAAGGCAAAAAGTCTTTTAACTCCTTGTTATGTTTGCTTCTTTTTTCATACGCCCTACTCCTTTCCTTTCAAAAAAGTTATGCGCAAGATACTGTTAAGCAGCCAAAAGTAGGTCTGGTTTTAAGTGGCGGTGGCGCCAAAGGTTTTGCTCATATTGGTGTTTTAAAAGTTTTAGAAGAGGCAGGAATTAAAATAGATTATATTGGCGGTACGAGTATGGGTGCTGTTGTTGGAGGGTTATACGCATCCGGTTATAACGCACAACAAATCGATTCGATATTTAAAAAAACAGATTTTGACGAATTGCTACAAGATTATATTCCAAGAACTTCCAAGAGTTTTTATGAACGAAAAAATGATGAAAAATATGCGATTTCACTTCCTTTTACTAATTTTAAAGTAGGCATACCACTGGCATTTTCAAAAGGAATTTACAATTATAATTTGTTAAACAGATTAACCCATCATGTAGCTGCAATAAACGATTTTAGTAAATTGCCTATACCTTTTTTATGTGTGGCAACCGATATAGAAACAGGTAAAGAAGTAATCCTTAAAAACGGTTATTTACCTCAAGCAATGTTGGCAAGTTCTGCTTTTCCATCGTTGTTTTCGCCAGTTGAAATTAACGGTCAATTGCTTATAGATGGTGGCGTTACCAATAATTTTCCTGTTGAAGAAGTAAGGAAAATGGGAGCAGATATAATAATTGGTGTTGATGTTCAAGACGATTTAAAAAATAGGAATGCACTTCATGAAGCTACTAAAATTTTGGTTCAGATTTCTAACATTCAAATGATTGAAAAAATGAATCAAAAGAAATTACTAACCGATATTTACATTAAACCCGATATTAAAAACTATAATGTCATTTCGTTTGACGAAGGTCAAGAAATAATTAGAAAAGGTGAAGAAGCATCTTTTACTGTTTACGAAAAAATTAAAGCATTAGCTAAAAGTCAGGAAACACATAGATCTAATTGCAAAAAAACAAAAGACAGTATTTCTATTAACCAAATCGGGATGAACGACTTAGAAGATTATACCCGCTCCTACATCATTGGTAAGCTCCGGTTTAAGCAAGGGTCAAAAATTAGTTTTGCTGATTTAAACAACGGAATAAGCACCTTAGACGCCACTCAAAATTTTAGTAGAATTAGTTATTCGTTGTCTAAATCAACAGATGATAAAGAAGATTTGCATTTGTTTTTAGCTGAAAATCAAACAAAATCTTTTTTGAAATTTGGATTGCATTATGATGGATTATACAAAAGTGCTCTATTAGCAAATTTTACACACAAAAAAGCACTTTTTAAAAACGACGTAGTTTCTTTAGATGTAATTTTAGGTGATAATTTTAGATACAATTTTGATTATTATATTGACAATGGTTTTTATATAAGCCTAGGTTTTCGATCAAAGTTCAACAGCTTTAATCGAAATACAAGCACTGATTTCTCGAAAGGTTCATTGTTAACACAGTTGGGAATTAACTCTATAAATATTAATTTCTCTGACTTAAATAATCAGATTTATATTCAAACTCTTTTTGCGCAAAAATTCATAATTGGACTTGGTGCAGAGTTAGAACATTTGAAAATAAATTCGGAAACGTTGCAAAATAGCACACAAGTATTTGATAACAGTACTTATTTAAGTGGTTTGGCATATATGAAATACGATACTTTTGACAACAAATATTATCCAAAACATGGATTTTATTACTCAAGCGATTTTCAATATTACATGAGTTCAACCAATTATTCTAAAAATTTTAATCCATTTTCAATTCTAAAAGGAGATTTAGGTTTTGCAAATACGTTATTTAAAAAAGCTACTTTTAAATTTCAAACCGAAGCAGGGGTTAAAATGGGTAAGGAAAGTGTTTCCTTTTTCGATTTTGTACTTGGAGGTTATGGTTTTACGCCGGTAAATAATATAAAACCTTTTTATGGATACGACTTTTTGACTTTATCTGGAAATAGCTACATAAAGTCAACTTTAACTTTAGATTACGAACTTTTTAAAAAACACCATGTTAACATAGCGGGTAATTTTGCAAATATTTCCGATGGTGTTTTTCAATCTGTTGATTGGCTTTCAAACATAAACCATTCTGGATATGCACTAGGTTATGGCATAGAAACTGCCATTGGACCAATTGAAGTAAAATACACTTGGACTCCAGAAATGAGCAAAGGGTACACATGGTTTACTGTTGGTTTTTGGTTTTAAAACCTATAAATTTTATTTTTTATTAAAATTATTAAACAAAAAAAGTATATTTGAACACAATAAACTAAAAAAGATACATTATGTCTATTTGGAGAGTAAAGCCCGTTTCAGCTTTTGAGGCTGATATGAAAAAAAGTGAATTAAAAAGAGTATTAGGAAAATGGAGCCTAACTGCTATCGGTATTGGCGCTATTATCGGTGGAGGTATTTTTGTACTTACTGGAACTGGTGCCTATTATCATGCTGGACCAGCCTTGGCTATATCCTTTATAATTGCAGGTATTGCCTGTGTTTTTGCAGCTTTATGCTACTCTGAGTTTGCTTCAATTTTACCCGTAGAAGGCTCTGCTTATGCCTATGCTTATGGCACAATTGGAGAATTATTTGCATGGATAATTGGTTGGGGATTAATCCTTGAATACGCCATGGGATCAATGACTGTTGCCGTGTCTTGGTCGGGGTATTTTAATAAACTTTTAAAAATGTTTGGATTACATCTGCCTGATTGGCTCACGAGTGATCCCGCGAGTTATACAGGTGAAGGTTTTTCTATGAATTTACCTGCATTTTGTATTGTTATTTTGGTGATTTCAATCCTTATGAGAGGAACGCAAGGAGCAGCAAAAGCAAATAACATGATAGTAATGCTTAAAGTATCAGCAGTTTTATTTGTTATTATTGCTGGTTCATTTTTTATAAATACAGCAAATTGGCATCCTTTTATTCCTGATGCAACAACTATCATTGACAATGTAGGTAAGTCCCATGAAGCCTATGGTTTTAAAGGAGTCATATCAGGAGCAGCGGCAATTTTCTTTGCTTATGTTGGTTTTGATGCTGTTTCTACACAAGCAGGCGAAGCAATAAATCCAAAAAAAGATGTCCCTTTTGCTATTATTACATCATTGCTAGTTTGTACTTTTCTATACATTTTAGTGTCTTTAGTTTTAACTGGAATGATGAATTTTAGTGATTTTAACCCAATGGGTAAATATCCGGAAGCAATCAAAGCACCAGTTGCATATGCATTTGACATAGCTGGACAAGCTTGGGCTGGATATGTTGTAACAATTGCTGCTACAATAGGATTAATATCCGTATTAATGGTCATGATTATGGGGCAATCTAGAATATTTTTAGGAATGTCTAAAGATGGATTAATTCCTCCAGTATTTTCAAAAATTCATGGCGTTTCTGGCACACCTAAAACTAATTTAATGATTCTAGGTGTTGTTATTGCAATAGTTGCGGCCTTTACACCTATTAATAAATTAGCTGACATGACAAGTTTTGGTACCCTTTTTGCCTTCACTATGGTTTGTATAGCTGTTTGGATTTTGCGAAAAAAACAACCTGATTTAGTACGTCCGTTCAAAGTGCCATTTTTACCGGTTATTGCAATATGCGGTATACTAATCAACACTTATTTAATGATTAACTTAAGTACTGATGCTCAAATGTTGTCATTAGGTTGGTTGGTAATTGGTGTTTTTATATATTTAATGTACGGTAAAAGAAAAGCCAAATTGAACAATCCAATGTAAATTTTACATACTTCCTAATTAAAAGAATCCAAAAGTATTTAAAATGATATTTTTGGATTTTTTTATGTAATTTTTTACGATATTTGTATTTATGAAAAAGTGGGATAATTTATTAATTCTTTTAAAATACTTTATCAAGAGAAATCCTGAATGAGTTTTTTTTGACAGTATTAGCAACAAAGTTTGGAAACAAATTTAAACTTATTAATGTTAAACTTAAAGCAAAAAAAACATGCCAATATATCATAAATTAGGAACTATTCCTCACAAGAGACATATTCAATTCAGAAAACCAAATGGCGATTTGTATTATGAACAATTGTTTGGAACCGTAGGTTTTGATGGAATGTCAACCAATTCCTATCACGAACAAAGACCGACTCAGGTTAAAGAAATTAAAAAGCAATACAGCATTGCACCAAAAATTGCAAAAAAAAATAACATTCAGTCTTATAAATTAAAAGGATTTGATGTTGTTCCTCAAGACGATTTTTTAGAAAGCAGGAAAATTATATTAACAAATTCAGACTGTCATATTGTTTTAGCAGCGCCTAGAAAATCAACTAAAGATTATTTCTATAAAAATACTGATTCAGATGAAATGATTTTTATCCATAAAGGAACTGGAAAACTTCGTACTATATATGGAAATTTAAACTTTAGTTATGGCGATTATTTAATAGTTCCTAGAGGAATTATTTATAAAATAGATTTTGAAACCGAAGACAATCGTTTATTTATAGTAGAATCTCATGCTCCAATCTATACTCCTAAACAATATAGAAACTGGTTTGGACAATTATTAGAGCACTCCCCTTTTTGTGAACGCGATATAAGAAGGCCAGAAGAATTAGAAACTTACAATGAAAATGGCGACTTTTTAATTAAAGTGAAAAAGAAAGATGAAATTTTTGAAATGGTGTACGCATCCCATCCTTTTGATGTAATTGGATATGACGGATTCAACTATCCATATGCTTTTTCTATTCATAATTTTGAACCCATAACAGGAAGAGTTCATTTACCTCCACCTGTTCATCAAACTTTTGAAACTTCTGCTTTTGTTGTTTGTTCTTTTGTTCCAAGGCTATTCGACTATCATCCACTTTCAATTCCAGCTCCATATAATCATAGTAACATAGATGCCGATGAAGTTTTATATTATGTTGATGGTGATTTTATGAGTAGAAACGATGTGAAGCCAGGAAACATTTCTTTACATCCTGCGGGCATTCCACATGGCCCACATCCAGGTGCGGCAGAAAGAAGTATTGGAAAAAAAGAAACACTTGAATTGGCTGTTATGGTAGATACTTTTAAACCTTTAATGGTTACTGATGAGGCCATGGCTATTTCAGACGACACTTATTATTTGTCTTGGTTAGACTAGAAAATTTCATTATTAAAAAATATTCAATTTTTATAAAATTGACAATAAAAACATATAAATTATGGCAAAAGAAGTTAAATCCGTTGAATACGGACTAGAAAAAATTTTTGAAGGAGCCAAAGACTTCCTTCCATTATTAGGAACAGATTATGTTGAATTTTACGTTGGAAATGCAAAACAAGCTGCCCATTATTACAAAACAGCATTTGGATTTCAATCTTATGCCTATAAAGGCTTAGAAACAGGATCCAGGGAATCTGTTAGTTATGTGCTGAAACAAGATAAAATTCGATTGGTTTTAACAACACCTTTAAATAGTAATTCGCCAATAAACGACCATTTAAGAAAACACGGTGATGGAGTTAAAGTAATTGCACTTTGGGTAGAAGATGCAAAATCAGCATGGCATGAAACTACAAACAGAGGAGCAAAATCATTCATGGAACCAACAACTGAGAAAGATGAATTTGGTGAAGTAATACGTTCAGGAATTTATACTTACGGTGAAACTGTTCATATTTTTGTAGAACGTAAAAATTATAATGGCCTATTTTTACCTGGATTTGTAGAATGGAAATCTGATTATAATCCAAAACCTTTAGGTCTAAAATATATTGATCACATGGTTGGAAATGTTGGTTGGGGCGAAATGAACCAATGGGTAAAATGGTACGAAGAGGTTATGGGATTTGTAAACTTTTTATCGTTTGACGACAACCAAATTCATACTGAATATTCAGCTTTGATGAGTAAAGTAATGAGTAATGGCAATGGTCGAATAAAATTTCCAATAAACGAACCCGCCAAAGGAAATAAACGTTCTCAAATAGAAGAATACATAGATTTTTACGAAGGGCCAGGATGTCAGCATATTGCAGTAGCGACAGATGATATTATTAATACAGTAACAGAATTAAAAGCAAGGGGTGTTGAGTTTTTACCTCCTCCACCTCAAGCTTATTATGATGAAATTCCTGCCAGACTTGGTGTTCATAAAGAAATGATGAAAGAAGATATTAAAGAATTACAAAAACTTTCAATTTTAGTGGATGCTGATGAAGAAGGATATTTACTTCAAATTTTTACTAAACCTCTAGAAGATCGTCCAACATTATTTTTTGAAATTATTCAAAGAATGGGGGCAAAAGGATTTGGAGCTGGAAATTTTAAGGCATTATTTGAATCTATTGAAAGAGAGCAAGAAAAAAGAGGAACTCTGTAAAAAAAATAACTTATTTTTACATTATTCGTAATTTTTTATTTTTGATAAAACTAAACAGTATTAATAAAGTGTTAAAGTTGAATTTTTATTGAATATATTTCAAAATATCAAATATATTTGCAATCAGAAAACAGAGGAGTGGTTTCCTTTGTTTTTTTATAAATTTTCATAATTTATAATTTTTTGGTTGGTTAATAGCATAAAAACTCAGTCATTTGTTGACTGGGTTTTTTTGTTTTAATACATTTGGAACAAAATTTGCTCTATTTAGCTATATAAAAAAACTAAAAATGAAAAAGCACCTTTTATTAGCATTACTTTTTATAACATCGTCAAGTTTTGAAATTCAAAAAGATTCAGCTTATGATACAGGTGAATGGTTCAAGTTTAGAATTCATTACGGATTACTTAGTGCTGGATATGCAACTTTAGAATTAAAAGAAAGCGTAAGGAGCAACAAAAAGGTGTTTCATGCCGTTGGAAATGGCTACACTGTTGGCATGTTTAAATTTTTCTTTAAAGTAGATGACAATTATGAAAGCTATTTTGATAAATTGACTGGAAAACCATTTCAATATGTAAGAAAAATTGATGAAGGAGGGTATACAAAAAACCAAGAAGGCTTTTTTAATCAAGATTTAAATAAAATAACGGTTAAAGATTATAAAAACAAAACAGAAAAATCATTTAATGTATCCGAGGATGTTCAAGATATAATTTCAACATTTTATTATTTAAGAAATCACCCAAATGTTGATAAATTAAAAATTGGCGAGTCTATCGCAGTAGATATGTTTTTTGATGATGAAATTACAAAATTTAAGTTAAAATTCATTGGTCGGGAGGATTTAGAAACTAAATTTGGAACTATTCCAACCATGATATTTAGGCCTATGGTTCAAACAGGAAGAATATTTAAAGAGCAAGAAAGCGTAACTGTTTGGATTTCAGACGACGAAAACAAGCTTCCAGTAAGCATAAAAGCTAGTTTAGCAGTTGGGTCTTTAAAAGCTGATTTAGATGGTTTTAAAGGTCTGAAAAATTCTTTTACAATTAAAGCAAAACCATAATGGAAACCACATATAAAATAATTGATGATTTAGAACAAAAATTCAAAAGCATCAATCAAAATACCGCAACTCATTTAGAGGGTTTGCTTTGGTCAAAACCTATTACTTATTGGGATTACATTCAAACTGATGCGCTGTTAAACTTACAAACGCAAAGAACCATTTTACCGGACGAAATGGTCTTTATTATGTACCATCAAGTAAATGAACTTTTGTTTAAAATGATTCTGTGGGAAATAGAGCAGTTATGCCATACTGATGTGCCAAAAACTTCATTTTTTACTGAAAAAATGAGAAGAATAAGTCGCTATTTTGACATGCTTACAACTTCTTTTGACATTATGGGCGATGGAATGGAAATCGACCAATACATGAAATTCAGAAACACACTTACCCCGGCAAGTGGATTTCAATCAGCTCAATATAGATTTATTGAATTCTCATCAACCGATTTGATAAATCTAATTGATTATCGCTATAGAGAAACTATTGATCGTAACACACCATTTTCACATGCTTTTGAACATTTGTATTGGCAAGCAGCAGGTAAAGATTATAAAACTGGCGAAAAATCCTATTTAATTCTTGAGTTTGAACGCAAATACAAAGCTGAATTTTTAAGATTTATGGAGGAATACAATACTTTAAATATTTGGCAAAAATTCAAACAACTCCCTTTAGATGATCAAAAAAATCAAGAGTTAGTACTTGCGATGCGTCATTATGACTATACTGTAAACATTACTTGGGTAATGGGACATTTGAATGCTGCAAAAAAATATCTTGATAGCGGTAAAGGTAGTGGCGAGGCAACAGGAGGAAGTGATTGGAAAAAATACATGCATCCAAAATACCAAAGAAGAATTTTTTTTCCTGAACTTTGGAATGAAGAAGAAATTAAAAATTGGGGAGAAGCAGTTTAGTTTATTGAAAAACGGAAGTCGTAGTGTTTCCAAACAGAGAAGATAAATTTTGAAAAATATATTTAGCATTTTACTTATTGCCTTAGTTCTTTTTTCTTGTAACAAAAAAGAAAAAGAAGTGCCCAAACAAAAAATCGAACCTATAGTTAAAGATTTTGGTTTTGTATTAAATAGTTTTGATGTTGTTAGGGATACAATAAAAAACGGAGACACCTTTGGTAGCATATTAGAAAAACAAAACCTTGGAATAAATAAACCATTTGAAGTTATTGAAAAAGTTAAAGATTCTTTTGATTTGAAAATGATTAAAAAAGGAAATTCATTTGTGTTACTACGTAGTAAAGACTCACAAAAAAAACTACAAATTTTTGTTTATCAAATTGATAGAGCAAGTTATTATGTTGTTGATTTAAGAAATTCAATATCTGTAACAAAAAAAATAAGACCCATTACTTATAGAGAACGAACAATAGCAGGTGCGTTAAACGGCTCCTTATATGAATCCTTAAATAAAGAAGGTGCAAATGATGTTTTAGCAGGTAAATTAACAAAAATCTATGCTTGGTCTATTGACTTTTTTAAACTTCAAAAAGGCGATAAGTTTGGCGTTACTTTTACTGAACGTTTTATAGACGACACTATAAACGACGGTGTTGATAGTTTAAAAGCAGCCTTTTTTGAATACAGAGGAAAGAAAATATATGCATTCCCTTTTGCACAAAATCCTAATTCTAAAAATTTAGATTATTTTGATGAAGAAGGTAAAGCGTTGAAAAGTTTTTTTTTAAAAGCTCCTCTTAAATTTGCTAATATAACTTCTCATTATTCTCAAAATCGATTTCATCCAGTTCAAATGATCTGGAAAGCGCATAAAGGAACAGATTATGCAGCTCCAACCGGCACACCTATTATGACAACAGCAACCGGAATTGTTGAACAAGCGGGTTTTACAGCTGGAAACGGAAACTTTGTAAAGGTAAAACACGACAGAACATATTCTACTCAGTATCTTCACATGTCGAAAATACTTGTAAAAAGAGGGCAGCATGTAACTCAGGGTGAAGTGATAGGGAAAGTAGGTAGCACTGGTTTGGCAACTGGCCCACATGTTTGCTATAGATTTTGGAAAAACGGAGAACAAGTTGACGCTTTAAAACTACAACTTCCTCATTCTGAAACAATGGATAAAAAGAATTTATCCCGTTTTTTAGCACAAAGTAAGCTATTAAAACAAAATCTTGATAATATTGCTGCATCAAAATTGAAAAATAATTCTAATTAAAAATAATTCTACACAAATACATACTTTTACATTTAACTTCTAATTTGTAATTTCGAAACTTAAATTTTAAAAATGGCATTACTAAACATAAACCCCACAGCAACAAAATCTTGGAACGAATTAGAAAAACATTTTTTAGAAATGAATGCAATTTCTATCAAAGAAATGTTTCTAAAAGATAAAGATAGAGCTGAAAAGTTCCATTTAAAATGGAACGATTTTATTGTTGACTATTCAAAAAACAACATCAATACCGAAACAATTGATTTGCTTATACAACTGGCAAATCAAGCAGGTTTGAACGATGCAATTGCAAAGTATTTTGATGGAGATTTAATTAATAAAACCGAAGGCCGCTCAGTATTACACACTGCTTTAAGGGCTAAAGAAAATGAAATTATTAATGTTAATGGTATAAATGTAATTCCTGAAATTTTTGAAGTAAAAAAGAAGATTCAAGAATTTACAAATGAAATTGTTGAAGAAAAAAGAAAAGGATATTCAGGAAAATCATTTACTGATGTAGTCAACATTGGAATTGGAGGTTCTGATCTTGGACCTGCAATGGTTGTAGAAGCTTTACAGTATTATAAAAATCAGTTGAATGTTCATTTTGTTTCAAATATTGATGGTGATCATGTTCAAGAAATAATTAAAAAATTAAATCCCGAAACGACTTTATTTGTAATTGTTTCAAAAACATTTACAACACAAGAAACACTAACAAACTCAGAAACTATTAGAAGTTGGTTTTTAAAAACAGCTAAACAAGAGGATGTTGCAAAACATTTTGTTGCGGTTTCTACTAATATTAAAAACGTTACTGCGTTTGGAATTAACGAAGAAAATATTTTTCCAATGTGGGATTGGGTTGGAGGCAGATTTTCACTTTGGAGTGCTGTTGGTCTTACTATTAGCTTAGCTGTAGGTTTTGAAAATTTCGAAAAGCTTTTAAGCGGCGCAAATAGTATGGATGCCCATTTCAAAACAACCACTTTTGATAAAAACATACCCGTTGTTCTTGCCTTAATAAGTGTTTGGTACAATAATTTTTTTGGAGCAGAAACGGAAGCTATAATCCCCTATTGTCAATACTTACAAAAACTTGCACCTTATTTACAACAAGGCATTATGGAAAGTAATGGCAAAAGTATAGATAGAGATGGTAAACAAGTAAAGTATCAAACGGGAACCATTATTTGGGGTGAACCAGGTACTAATTCACAACATGCATTTTTTCAATTAATTCATCAAGGAACCAAATTAATTCCTGCTGACTTTATTGGTTTTGTAGAAGCTTTGTACGGAAATAAAGAACATCATAATAAATTAATGTCAAACTTTTTTGCACAAACTGAGGCATTATTAAATGGAAAAACTAAAAATCAAGTTCAATCTGAGTTTGATAAACAAGGGATAAATTCTGAAAAAGCGGCCTTTTTGTTGCCTTTTAAATGCTTTTCAGGTAACAAACCTACAAACACAATTCTAATTCAAAAACTAACTCCTGAAAATTTAGGTGCTTTAGTTGCTATGTATGAACATAAAATTTTTGTACAAGGAATAATTTGGAATATTTTTAGTTATGATCAATGGGGAGTTGAACTTGGAAAACAATTAGCAAATTCAATTTTAGATGAAATAAATTCTGGCGATATTAAAAAACACGATAGTTCAACTACATTTTTATTGGATCATTTTTTGAAGAATAATTAAATTAATTATTGTGAAATTAAAAATTGAATAAAAAAGCATTGTGATTTCAATGCTTTTTTGTTTATATTTGTTTCCATTAAAATTAAAATCATGTACGAATTAATTCAAAAATTTCACTCATTTTGGGCTTATGTAGCTTTACTTTTATTACTAGTTACTTTTGTAAATTCATTTTTAGGATTAAAATCAAAAAGAGATTTTTTAGCAAAAGATAAAAAAATAGCTCTTTTTGGGTTAATTGCTACACATACACAATTGCTTTTCGCGATAGTTTTATATATAATTTCTCCACTTGGATTAAATGCTTTAGGTCAAATGTCAGATAAAGCATTACGTCTTACTTCACTTGAACATCCATTAATTAACATTATAGCAATAGCTCTAATTACTGTTGGCTGGGTTAAGCATAAAAAAGCAACTTTAAATAATTCAAAATTTAAATCAATTACTGTTTTTTATGGAATTGGATTATTATTGATTTTGAGTAGAATTCCATGGAAATTGTGGTTTTGATTTAAGTAAAGCTCCCAAAAGGAGCTTTTTTTTACTTTAAACGTTTCAAAATTTTACTATTATGAAAAAAAACATTATACTTATTTTACTTTTCTTTACTTATGGTTTCATTAATGGGCAACATAGAAAAGTAAAGCAAAAACAAAAAACAACGGTAGTAAAAGATACTGTAAAAAAAGAGGTTGGATTAATTGATCAAAAAAATGAAAATATTGACACTACAAGTATAAAAACAAACTTTTTTAAACCCTATAAAAAAGGGGTACACGCATCTTATTATTCAGATAAATTAAACGGAAAACGAACTGCAAGCGGAATTAAATTTGATAATAACAAATACACTGCCGCTCATAAAAAATTTCCGTTTGGAACAAAATTAAGAATAACAAATGAAACAACAGGAAAATCAGTTATTGTTGAGGTAATCGATAGAGGTCCTTTTGTAAAAGAGCGTGAAATAGACATCACTCGAAAAGCTTATAAAGAAATAGCAGAATGTGGCGCTGGTGGAGGTATAATTGTTAAAATAGAAGTTGAAGAAAAATAATTATTTTTCCCATGTTGAAAACGGATTTTTACAAATGTTTGAATTATAATATTTTTTTTCATTAGTAACTTCTTCGCCTAACCAATTTGGTTTTATAAAAACATCCATTTCTGTTTTTAATTCAATTTCCGCTATTATTAAACCCTCATTTTGTTCATGAAACACATCAATTTCAAAAGTGAATTCACCATTTAAAACTTCGTACCTCGTTTTAAAAATTCGCCCTTTTTCACATAATTTAAGTAACAACTTAGCTTCATCAATAGGTATTTCTTTTTCCCATTCAAAGCGAGACATACCTAATTCATTTGAAATTCCTTTTACAGTAATGAAGCCATTATTATTTTTTATTCTAACTCTAACTGAGCGTTCCGGATTCGAATTTAAATAGCCCTGAGCAATTTCATGCTTGGCATAAGCTACTTGCTTAAAGGAGTCGTTTTTAACCAAGAATTTTCGTTCTATTTCTATCATTCCTATACTCTATTAGTGGCTACTGTTTTTTAATTTCTTTTATACTTGACTCTTCTATCCAACCAGTTGTGTCGTCTGTTAACTGTACTTTTAACCAATTATCAACATTTTCAAGTATATAAACTTTTGTTCCTTCGTGTAAAATCAAAACGTCAGTACTACTTTTTTTAGGTTCACTTTTTAATGAAACAATTTCCGAAAATACAATTGCAGGCTTTTCATTTACAAAAACATTTCTTTCATAAATAGCAGCCGCAACAGCATTAACCGTTGAAAAAATTAAAATAAACATAGCAATAAAAAAAATCCTTTTTGACAAGGTTGTCTTAGAAAAATAATATCCAATAAAAGCTCCTAAAAAAAACAAGCTTAAAAAAATTGCAATCCAAGCCCAAGTGTCAAACGTAAATGTTCCTGTTAAATTTTGAATAGCTTTTGAAAAACCTACTTTTGGTAGAACTTTAATTTCATCAATTTGTAATTTTTGAGCAAATTGAAGGTTGTTTCTTATTTCATCGTCGTTTGGGTTTAACAACAACGCTTTTTCATAGTTGTAAATTGCTGGAGCAACTTTGTTCAATTTATAGTAGCAATTTGCAAGGTTGAAATAAAGTTCAGGCGCATGTTTCTTAGTTTGTAAAATTGCTTGATATTGTGAAATTGCTTCTGAATAATTGCCTTTTTTGTATGACATATTTGCTTTGTCAAAATTACTTTGTCCAAAAAATAAGTGTGATGTCAATAATAGAAAATATACTATGTTTTTCATTATCCCTTTTAATTTTAGTCTAACTCTGTATTTAATTAATTCAATTGTTTCTCTAATTCTGAAATAATACTCACTGCTTTTTCATAATCATTTTGAATAGCGGCATTAGTTGACGGAGCGTATCTTGCTAATTCACAATTTTCAGTTAAAGTTAAAAATTCTAAAACCGTATCTGGATTGGCATTTTTAGATAATAACAAATCTTGAATGTTATTTTTACTCATATCCGATGTTTCGATATGTAATTTGGCCTTCAAGAAATTATGCATAGCTTTTTCAAGGGCTATGTAAAAAGGTTCTTTTTGATTAATGTACTTTTTAGCTTCAGACAAATATTTTTTAGCTAATTTGCTGTTTAATTTTATTCTATTTCCTGTAATATCTCCATCTATTATTTCTTGTTTTCTTTTTAACAATACTATTATTGGAATAATTAAAAATGGAAGAAACTGTAAAAAATAATACAACTTAGACCCAAAAAAATCTTTGCTTTTTATTGCTATAAGCTTAGTTTTAAGTTTTATGTACTTAAACTGTTGGCTTGCTAAAAGTCTCGCTTTAGGGTTTTCATTTGTTGATGAGGCTACTGCGGTATTAGTTGGTTTGGGACCATCCAAAACAGTAATCATTATTTCTTTTGTAGCTATCGTTTTATAATTACCTGTTCCTAAATCAAAAAAAGTAAACTCCATTGGTTTTACTACATATTGCCCTTTGAATTGAGGGATAATTGTATATTTATCTGAAATCGAACCTTGCATTCCTGTTAAAGGTGTGGTCACATTTTCTTTGTGCTCTGGGTCATACATTTCTAAAGAACTTGGAACAATTGGTTTTGGCAAACTAAATAGTTTAAGATTTCCAGATCCAGAAACACTTACATTTAAATCTAAAGACTCACCACTTTTAAGTGTAGTTTTAGATGGAATTGCTTTAAATTCAAAGCGTCCAACAGCTCCGGAAAAATCTTTAGGTTTTCCTGTTTCTGGCAACGATCTAACCATAATTGTTTTGGCTCCAGCAGAAACTCTTTTATTGTCTGCTACTACCATTACTTGACCAAAAATATTTCTTCGGTTTGATGGTAATTGAACGTCAACATCTAAAGATAATGGTTCAATTTCTAATTTACCAGATTTTTGAGGATATAGAACGGTTTTTCGTAAAACTACAAAACGATAATTTTCACCATTGTACTTTCCCTGTTCCAATACTAATTGCTTAATATCAATGTTCTGACTCCAAAAATTATTGTATTTTGGCTTATTCAATTCTCGCCAGTTTGTTATTCCAATATTATTGCTAAAATACAATTTGTAAACAACTGTAATTGGCTCATTTAAATAAGGATTGCTTTTTGAAACATCTGCAACCAAATGCAATTCCGTATCAGCAGAAAGCTGCGTGTCATTCGGGTCTTTTGGTTTTTCAACGGCATTAGTTACCGTAACTTTAATTGGATTTGTTTTATAAATTTGACCATTTATTTCAATAGTTGCTTGTCGAATTGTTAACGTCCCCTTTTGTTGTGGCAATAAATAATAGGAATATGTTTTGTTAAATGAACTTCGCCCATTGACCCATGACTGACTTACTTGCTGACTTGGTCCACCAACTACTTTAAAGCCATCAGTGGTAAATGGTGGTGGAGTAAAATTATCGCCATCAGCATTCATTATAAAATCAATTCGAAGGTTTTCATTTATGCCAAGTGTTGATTTTGAAACTTTTGCTTCAAATTGAACTTGAGCCCAAATGGTATTTGAAATTAAAAACAGTATTAAAAAATTTTTCATTTTAATTAATTATTTTAAACTTATTCTTTTAGAATTAGGTTACCAGTCTTTTTCTGTTTTATTAGGTTTTACTTTTACTTCTTTGGCTTTTACTTTGTCTTGAATTTTTTTCTCTTCATTATTAACTGCATCCAACAAGTTTTCAAGTCGTTCTTTTGAAATTCCACCAGGAATTTGTTTTGGTTTACCATCATTTTTAGAAGGATTATCTTTTTTATCCTCTTTGTTTTTCCCTTCTTTATCTGATGTATCTTTGTTTTTATCCTTGTCTCCTTCTTTTTTGTCGTCTTTTTTGTCGTCTTTTTTGTCTTTATCTTTTCCTTTGTTATTTTTGTCTTTGTCTTTATTTTTATCCTTATTTTTATCAGGATGTTCTTTCTTCATTTTTTTTGCTAAAGCATAATTGTATCGTGTCTCTTCATCATTTGGATTGTTTCTTAATGCATTTTTGTAGGCTTCAACTGCTTCTTCATATTTTTTTTGAATCATTAATGTATTGCCTAAATTATGATAAGCATTGTGCTTTTCGGGATGCTCTTTTGCTTTTTCAATCGCTTTTGAAAAGAAATAGTTGGCTTCACTAATTTGCTTTTGTTTGTAAATAGCATTTCCTAAATTGTAACTAGCCGCAGCTTTTTTGGAGAAATTAGATGTAGAAATTCTGTAATTAGCTTCCGCATCAACATATTTTTTTAAAGCATACTCTTCGTTGGCTTTTGGCAATTCGCTATCTTTTTCTTGAGCAAAAATTGACAAAGAAAAAGTTAAAATACAATACAGTAGTACATTTTTCATTACGCTTTTTCGTTAAATAGGTTCATTTTTTTAATCCAACTCGTTTTTTGCTCCAATAAAAAAACATCTAGGAATAGTAAAACAAAGGCAAATCCTAAAAACCATTGAAATTGTGATTGAAAATTAGACATTTGAGTCGCTTCAAATTCGGTTTTTTGAATATTATTCAATGCATTTTTTACATATTCTAATACTTCTTTTGTGTTGCTTCCGTAAACATAACCGCCTTTTGTTGTTTTGGCAATTTTTTCTAAACTTTTAGCATCCAATTTTGTAACAACAACTTCATTTTTAGAATCTCTTTTAAAACTTTGAACAATCCCATTTATTTTTAAAGGAATTGGACCTCCTTTTTCGCTTCCAACTCCAATAGTTATAATTTTCATCCCTAACTTGTTAGCCTCTTCCGCTGCCGCTTCTGCTCCTTCTGAATGGTCTTCTCCGTCAGAAATCAGTATCAATAATTTGCTTGTTTTTTTATCATCAAAAAAAGTTGAGGCCAGCTTAATTGCTTCATCTAGCGATGTTCCTTGTGATGAAACCATATCGGTATTCATACTTTGAAGAAACATTTTAGCAACTCCATAATCTGTAGTTATGGGCAAGACTGGAAAAGCACTTCCGGCATAGGCTACTATTCCAATTCGATCACTACCCAGTTGATTTACAATTTGAGAAACAATTTGTTTGCTTTTTTCTAATCTATTTGGAGCTACATCTTCGCAAAGCATACTTTTAGAGACATCAACCGCAAAAACAATATCAATTCCTTCTCGTTTTACAGTTTCTAATTTGGTGCCAATTTTTGGATTTACTAATCCAATTATTAAACAAACTATAGCTACAATCCAAATACAAAACTTAAGTATTGGTTTAAAAATAGATTTATCTGGACTTAGCTTTTTTACTAAATCCAAATCTCCAAACTCACGTTGTTTCTTTCTTTTCCAATATTGATTGTACAAAAAAAGTAAAATCAAAATCGGGATAATTATTCCTAAATATAAATATTTTTTTTCGTCTAATTCCATTGTTTTAATTTTCCAAATAAGAAATTAAGATTTAAATAAAGCTTTTAAAAATTGTTTTTCTAAGTCCAATTTCGATAACTAACAGTAAACCCGCCAAAATTACAAAGGGTCTGAATTTTTCGTCATAGTCGTAAAACTTTAGTTCTTCAATTTCGGTAGTTTCTAGTTTGTTAATTTCGTTGTAAATAATTTTCAGTTTTTCGTTGCTTGTCGCTCTAAAATATTTACCCCCAGTGTTTTTGGCAATACTTTGAAGTAGTTTTTCATCAATTTCTACCTGCATCATTCTAAATAAAAATTGTCCATTTGGCGTTAAAGCATAAGGAAATTCAGCCATTCCGTTTGTGCCAATACCAATTGTATATACTTTTATTCCATATTGCTTTGCAATATCTGAAGCTGTTTCAGGCTCAATAAAACCGTTATTGTTCACTCCGTCTGTTAGTAAAATTATGACTTTACTTTTGGCTTTGCTGTCTTTTAATCGATTAACTGCGGTAGCTAATCCCATACCAATTCCAGTTCCATCTTGCAAAACATTATCGTATTTAACACTTTGTAATGCGTTTAAAACAATAGCTTTATCGCTAGTTACAGGAGACTTTGTATAAGCTTCTGATGCGTATACTACTAACCCTATTCTATCGTTAGGTCGGTTTTCAACAAAACTTTGTGCTACTTTTTTTAATGCTTCCATTCTGTTGGGCTTTAAATCTTTTGCCAACATACTTCCCGAAACGTCTATAGCCATTACAATATCAATCCCTTTTGTACTTTTAGTTTGATTGCTAATGTCAACAGTTCTTGGTCTTGCCATGGCAATAATCAAAGCACTTAAGGCCAATAAACGCATTACAAATAAAATAGGTTTTAATTTAACAATAAAAGAACCTGAACTAGCAAATCCCTTTACTGAACTCATTTTAATAGTTGCCGTTTGTTTTTTAAAAGTTACTAAATACCAAACAATCAAAAGTGGCAACGATAAGAATAACCAAAAAAAGCCCGGATTTAAAAATGTTATTTTTTCCATTATTCTTTTGCTTTATTAAATTCAACTGAACTGATTACTTTAGCTGTAATTTGATTTGCATATTCATCACCTTCTTCATGTAAAACAATTACTTGCTGATAGCCTCCATTTTCTTTAAACAGAACCATTTCAAAATATATTTTTACACTTTGCTTTAAAACAGGATCTAATTTTGTGAAGGTTCCATATCCTTTTATTCCTACTGCTCCATTTTTAGTTGAAAATTCATCATGATTGTATACTACATTTTGACCCCCTAACATTTTAACAGAATTGTCAAGTCCTGCGGTTAGGTCATATTCCATTTCAGCTTTTGGGGTAGCAGTTATAACTCCAATGTAAAAATTACTTTGCATACTTCCATAAACAAAAGCACTACCTTCTTTAAGTAAAGGAATCATTTCTTTTGGTACTGTTTGCGAAAAATCGATGCGTTTTAAAACTTTTGGCGTTTCTAAATTCACACTCGGAACCCCGTATTCTGAACGAATCCATTTTCCTTCCAAAAGTTCTTTTGTAGGATGTCCAATGATATTGTCTTTTAGATAATCATACCCTTTTGTAGCTACAACAATACCAAGAAAAAGTAAAATTGCAAATAGGCTAAAAACTACAATATTCGTTACTTTCTTTTTCTTGTTTTTTGCGGCTTGATTTGCTTTTTGGAGCTCATCCCATTCTGCTGTTGGCGATTCTTCAACCTCCGTAGGAATAGATTGATGAAGCGAAATTATTGATTTTTCAATTCTTTTTTGGTCTTCTTGAATTTCAAAATCCAACGGTTTGGATTTGGCAAATTTTACTAAATCGGCTTGCCGAAGTACTTTTTCCAAATTAGCAATTGACTCTTTTGTTAACTTTAATTTTTTAACTGTGCTGGCTTTTCGCAAAGCAACAATAAGTTCGCTTGTTGTAAACTCTTTAGCCGGAATTTCAATTATTTCTTCAATATATTCTCTTGCAATATCCGTCAATTCAACATAATATAATTTTATTTCTCCTTTTTGCCACAATTGTTTTTTTTCTAATATTTTCAAAAGTCCAATGGCTTTTTCAATTGGAGTTGAAAAAATTAGTTCATCACTAGCACTACTTGTTTTTCGTTTTTTATAAAAATAATAAGCACTTGCACCAATTAAAACCAATACGAATAAAATTAAAAGATATATCCACCAATTATTCCCTGAATTCTCTGGTTGTATAACGGGTTTTATATCAAACATTTTTTGTTTTAGTGTATCTACTACAACATCCGAAATTTGAACTTTTAATTCGTTTGAAAAGGCTGGTTTATTGTTTATCAAAACTTGAACCGACGGTATTGTATAAGTACCTGGCTCAAATTGTGTCAAGCCATATCGTTTTACTAATTCATATCGGTTGTCTTTTTTAACCGTATCAACCACATAATTTCGAATAACTTCCATTGATCCAAAACTTTTTGTAAGTGGAAAAACTACTGTAGCATTTGTATCTACAACCGTTTTTAAGGTCAAATTAAATTGCGCACCAATTTTGTTTTGCGTTTTATCAATTTTTGTTTCAATTGTATTTTGCTGTCCAAAAGCAACAACCGAAAACAATATAAATAGTAAGTAGTATTTAATTTTCATTTCATTTAAAGTATTATCGAGATTTAAAATACCCTAATAATTTGGTTACATAACTTTCGTCAACTCTTGTACTAACTACTCCTGAGCCAGATTTACTAAACGTTTCCTTAAAGTATTTGACTTTTTCATGGTAGTATTTTTCATAGTTTTCTCGAACCGTTTTAGAGCTGGTATTGATCAATTGAACTTTACCACTTTCGGCATCTAGCATGTTTACAATTCCTAAGTTTGGCAATTTCTCTTCACGAATATCATATACTCTTATTCCTGTTACATCGTGTTTTTTTGAGGCTATTTTAAGTGTTTGCTCGTACTCGTCGCTTATAAAATCAGAAATGATAAAAACAATTGCTTTCTTTTTTTGTGTTCCAGACAAAAATTTTAATGCATTTGCAACATCCGTTTGATGACTTTTAGGTTCAAATTCAATCAATTCTCTAATAATGCGCAATACATGTGAGCGTCCTTTTTTGGGAGGAATATACAGTTCTATTTGGTCTGAAAATAAAATCAAACCTATTTTATCGTTATTTTGAGTAGCTGAAAAAGCCAAAGTTGCGGCTATTTCTGTTACCACATCTTTTTTAAATTGGTTTTTTGAGCCAAAACTTTCAGAGCCAGAAATGTCCACCATTAACATCATGGTTAATTCTCGTTCTTCCTCAAAAACTTTAATGTGGGCTTCGTTATACCGTGCTGTTACATTCCAGTCAATAGCTCTAATATCATCGCCGTATTGATAGGGTCTAACCTCTGAAAAAGTCATACCTCGCCCTTTAAAAGAAGTGTGGTATTCGCCCGAAAAAATATGATCGCTTAACCTTCTGGTTTTAATTTCTATTTTCTTAACCTTCTTGAGCAGTTCTTTTGTTTCCATTTCAATTTGTTTTTCGTTTGAGATTTCCGCTTTCAAGTTCTAGTAGTATTTTAAACCTGAAACTTTAAACTTAAAACAACATTTTAAGGTACTTCAACTTCGTTTACTATTTTATTAATAATATCAACCGAAGTAATGTTTTCTGCCTCGGCTTCATAGGTAATTCCTATTCTATGACGTAAAACATCGTGAACTACAGCTCGAACATCTTCTGGAATTACATACCCTCTACGTTTGATAAAAGCATAACATTTTGCAGCATTGGCTAAATTAATGCTTCCACGTGGCGAAGCGCCAAATCCAATTAGTGGTTTCAAACTTTCAAGTTTATATTTCTCTGGATACCGCGTTGCAAAAATGATGTCTAAAATATATTTCTCAATTTTTTCATCCATGTACACTTCTCTAACTGCTTCTTGAGCACGTAAAATTTGTTCGATGGAAACAACTGGATTTACTTTTTCGTAATTCCCTTTCAAATTTTGACGGATAATTAAACGTTCTTCGTCAATTTTTGGGTAATCAATTACTGTTTTCAGCATAAACCTGTCCACTTGTGCTTCTGGTAAAGGATAGGTTCCTTCTTGCTCAATTGGGTTTTGAGTAGCTAAAACCAAAAAAGGTTTGTCTAATTTAAAGGTAGTATCGCCAATGGTTACTTGTTTTTCTTGCATGGCTTCCAACAAAGCCGATTGTACTTTAGCAGGCGCACGATTGATCTCATCTGCAAGTACAAAATTGGCAAAAACAGGTCCTTTTTTAATAGAAAATTCATTCGATTTTATATTGTAAATCATTGTTCCAACCACATCTGCCGGGAGCAAATCTGGTGTAAACTGAATACGACTAAAAGAACCCTGAACTGCTTGCGACAATGTGTTTATGGCTAACGTTTTTGCCAATCCAGGAACACCTTCTAATAAAATATGCCCTTGTCCTAAAAGCCCAATAAGTAACCGTTCAACCATGTGTTTTTGGCCCACAATTACTTTGTTCATTTCCATTGAAAGTAAATCTATAAAAGCACTTTCTCTTTCTATTTTTTCGTTGATAGCTCTAATGTCTAGAGTGGTTGCATTTTCTTCCATTTCTTACTAATTTGTACTTTAAATTTGTGTTCGTTACTTTTAACAGTGCAAATTGAATTTTTTTTTACAAGTAAGCTGTTAAAAATTGGTTAAACTTATTTAACAACCCTTTTTTTAGGGATGATTTGTGATTTCAACATAAAATTAGGTTAAAGCTTTCGTAGATAATGATTATAAGGAAAAAAGATAGTCGTTTTCTGGTAAGGATTTGATGGAGGTTTTGTGCAATAATTTTATATATTTGAGGAATAATGCGAAAGGAATATTTGCCTTTATACTTTAACTAAAGTTGATTGGTGGATGTTTATAGCGAGTATTTAAGAGTTACCAGCCATTTTACACAAAAATCTGCAATTAAAAACAAATCAAAATGAAAAATAATGCTTATTTTTATTTCTGTATTTTTATAGTTTTTTCATTCTTCACATCTTGTCAAGAAAACGAGTTTGAAATAATATCTAATGAAAATACGCTTATAAAAAATGATGAAATATCAAAATTAGAAATTTTTACGAATGCAATTGATGTCTTTTTTAAAAGTAATTTCCCATACTATTTTGAAAGTATGACTCGTAGATATAAATATAATTCAGAAGATTTTGAAGATAATGAGATAGAAAATTCTGTAAAAAAAAAGTTTTTTGAAGAAAAACTAAAAGGAATACAATCTAAAATAAGACTTAAAAACAATTCAAATCAAATTATAGAAAATAGTAACCTAACTATTTTAATAAAATATACTTTTGAAAATGAAAAAGTTTTTAATTACATAAAACCTTATGCTTTACTAGAAAACAATAAAATTTGGAATATAAATGAAACATTGCAATTAGATTTTAGTGATGTTATTAATTTTGCGAGAACAGGTAAAGAAAGTGATTTTGTTATGGATTTATCTGCGGCAGACGAAACAAAAATACTTAAAATTCATATTCCAAAAAATGTTACAATTGAGTATTATATTACTGCAAAAAACACAATCGGTTACAATAATTTAGGTAAAACTCAAGAAACTTTATATTTAGCATATCCGAATAAATTTTATACAGGAACTGCTAAAGAATTTGGAATATTTACATCAACATCTTTAAAAGAAAAAGAAATATTAGGATTTGGAAGCAAAATATTAAGTGAAAACATTACAGATATATGGAATGGTAACATTGATAACAAAACAAAAACCGAAACTGTTGAGAAACCAAAAAATGGAAATTCAAACAATTCATTTATTAATCAACAAAAATTAAAACAAGAAAAAGAGAGTAAATATAAACAAGAAAAAGACAAGCTACTTTCGGAAGGCTGGAAAGACGAAGAAATACAAAATGGGCAACTTTCAACTTGTTATAATTTCAAACCTGCTAAAGGTAAAGTAAAAAATCATTTAGAAGTTATTGTTGGTGGAGGAACTGACGTTTCAATAAAAGTTATGAATTTGGAAACAGAAAAATGTATTCGATACGTTTTCATAAATAGTGGCACAACATATAAAATAGACAATATTCCTGAAGGAAAATATTATCTTAAAATTGCTTATGGGAAAGATTGGCTATCTAAAATTGAAAATGGGAAATGTATTGGAAAATTTGTAAAAAATCCATTGTATGAAAAAGGAGAAGATATTTTGGATTTTAATATTCAGCGTAATAGTAATGGTCGAAGCATTCCAAGTTACAAATTAAGTCTTGATGTTGTTTCAAGTGGCATTTCAAATTCATTTAATTCGCAAAATATTTCAGAAAATGATTTTAATAAATAGAAAAAACGGCTGGTAACAGGAGTCATTATAACACACATGAACATTCAATTACAAATATCAACAGAGAAATTATTGGAAAAGTATTTTTCGGAATACAAGGAATATCATCAATATGCATTATTTGCAATAATAATTTTGATGTCTAGTTATCAAATTTGGCAAGCAATATTTGTATCAAAAAAAATCGAAAAATTGAAAGCGGATTTGAAAAAATCAGAAATAAAATTCTCAAGATTTCATAATATGCAAATTGATGCTTTGAAAATAATATATGATCGAATTGTTACTTTCCATTATAAAAACCATCGCTTGTTTTCGCCAAAATCAACAGGCCATAGCATTTTAAAAAGAAAAATAAATGAATGGCACGCTGAATTTGAAATTGTCATTGATACATTTCACCGTGAAAGAATATTATTGCCTTTAGAACTTTTGGAAATAGTAAAAATTTTTGAAAACAATTTTCAAAAAATATCGGTCAGACTTAACGAAGAATTACAAAGTTTAAGTGATTTAGAAGAAGTAAATCAAAGTATTGACGAGCAAATAATATATGTAAATGAAGAAGAGGAAGATGAAGCAATAAAATTTAGAATGAACTCTTTAAACGAAAATGAAAATATTAAAAATTCAGAAAAAATAATACGCGAATTAAGAGCCAAAATTGAAAAATATTTTGCCGAATTAGTAAAATGAAGCTGCCTACATGGTTGACAATTAAACAACCACTCCAAAAAGCACTTAACTTTCAAAAGAAATAAACAACCCCATTATTTAAAAGTTCTTTCTATTTTTTTAATCTTTTTCCGCTCTTGGTGCGCATTAATCTTTAATTTTGTTGTCTTATCTTTAAATTACTATCATTTTATAATTCAATTACATGAAAAAAACTGTTTTATCGCCCGTTATTGCTGGAACAATGAATTGGGGAATTTGGGATAAAAATTTATCCACCAAAGAAATGGGAAATACAATTCAAGTTTGTATCGAAAACCAAATTTCTACTTTTGATCATGCAGATATATACGGCGGTTACACTACCGAAGCTGCCTTTGGAAAAGCTTTTTCAGCAACAGGAATTGCCCGTGAGAAAATTCAACTAATTTCAAAATGTGGGATTCAACTGGTTACTGAAAACCGAAACAACACCATTAAACACTACGATTATTCCAAAAAGTACATTGTACAATCGGTTGAAAATTCTTTGCAAAACCTGCAAACTGATTTTTTGGATGTTTTTTTGTTGCATCGTCCAAGTCCATTAATGCAAGCAGACGAAATTGCTGAAGCAGTGTTGCATTTAAAAACTTCGGGTAAAATTATCGATTTTGGCGTTTCCAATTTTACCGTTTCGCAAATGGAATTGATTGGTAAACAATCGCCGATTAGCTACAATCAAATTCAATTTTCGGCAACGCAACATGAAGCAATGCTCGACGGAAGTTTGGATTATATGCAACTAAACAACATTCAACCCATGTCTTGGAATCCGTTAGGCACCGTTTTTAGAGAAGATACGGAACAAACCAGACGCATGAAAAAATTATTGGCTACGTTGGTTTCTAAATACCATTTTGGATCAGACACGTTGCTACTGGCTTGGATTTTACAACATCCTGCTAAAATTATTCCGGTTGCTGGCACTGTAAACATAGCTAGAATTCAAGCTTTAACAAAAGCAACACGTTTGGTTTTGGAACAAGAAGATTGGTTTGCTATTTGGACCGAAAGCAGGGGAAATAGAGTGCCTTAGTTTTTTAAAATGACGCTTAACCGCTGATTTAATGTTGAACAAATAATGGTAAAACCAAAGAAATAGTTATTTTTGTTCCATTGTATAAAAACACCACACTTTGGGACTTTTCAAAAATCTATTCAAACAAACCGCTATTTATGGACTTGCTACGGTACTGCCCAGAATGTTCAGTTTTTTGTTAATTCCGTTGTACACCAAACTACTACCTAAAGCAGATTATGGACAAGTAACCGTAGTTTTTGCCTACATGATTTTCTTTAATGTGCTGTTGGCTTATGGAATGGAAACAGCATTTTTTAGGTTTTATAACAAAGAAACCGACAAGAAAAATGTAATTGAAACTTCTATGATTACTATTTTTTGGACAACATTACTTTTTTTAACGTTAGCCTTACTTTTTAGATACCAATTAAGCGAATGGTCTGGAGTTGACGTTCAGTTTATTACCTATTCTATTTGGATTTTAGCACTTGATGCTTTTGTAATTATTCCGTTTTCCAAACTGCGTGCCAATCAGCTTCCGCTCAATTATGCTTTGATAAAAATTGGAAACGTGGTGGTAAATCTGGTTTTAAATTTATTTTTCTTACTGGTTTTACCCAAAATAAGTGCTGCAAATTCCGATAGTTTTTGGAGTACTTTGTACATTGAAAACTATCAAATTGGTTATATTTTTATTTCCAATGTGCTGGCAAGTTTGTTGACTTTAGTAGCGCTTTCTCCCGATTATTTTAAAGTCAATTGGCACTTTGATTATCAATTATGGAAACGCATGATGCACTATGGATTACCAGTTTTAGTTGCTGGTATTGCATTTGCAATTAACGAACAATTTGATAAAATTTTACTAGCCAAATTACTGCCAAAATCTATTGCAGATGCTGAAGTTGGGGTTTATGCAGCTTGTTACAAACTAGGTTTATTCATGGTTTTGTACAGAACTGCCTATACACTAGGTATTGAGCCCTTTTTCTTTAGTCATGCTTCAAATGAAAATGCACAACAAACGTATGCTACAATAACAAAGTATTTTGTGATTTTTGGTTCTTTTTTACTCTTGGTTGTAATTGTTTTTGCGGATTTATTTAAGCAAATTATGATACCAAATACAAGCTATTGGGAAGCCATGAAGGTGGTGCCTTTAATAATTCTTGCTAATTTCTTCTTGGGAATTTACACCAATTTATCGGTTTGGTACAAACTAATTGATAAAACTTATATTGGTGCTTATATTTCAATTTTAGGAGCAGTTGTGACGTTGGGTTTGAATTTTTGGCTCATTCCTTTAATTGGCTATTATGGTTCTGCTATAGCAACAATTGGTGCTTATGGCTCCATGATGTTTGTGTCCTATTACTTAGGAAACAAGTATTATCCCATTCCTTACGAAATCAATAAAATTGCCGCCTACTTGGGACTATCAACCAGTTTTTCTATAGTATCTTTTTACTTTTTTAGAGAAAATTATTTTGTGGGTGTAACTTTAATTGTAGTTTTATTGTTGTTTACATACTTCAATGAAAAAAAAGTGCTATTATCATTTGTTAAACGAAAAAAGATAAACTAGACTCATGATTGTTAAAATAAAAAATACATCCAACCACGAATTACCATCTTACGAAACCATTGCTTCGGCAGGAATGGATGTTAGAGCACATATTGAAGCACCCATTACTTTACAACCACTAGAAAGAACAATTGTAAAAACAGGTCTTTTTATTGAATTGCCCATCGGTTTTGAAGCACAAGTGCGACCAAGAAGTGGTTTGGCAGCCAAAAAAGGCATCACCGTTTTGAATTCTCCAGGCACGATTGACGCCGATTATAGAGGCGAAATAGGAGTTATTTTAGTCAATTTATCCAAGGAAGATTTTGTGATTGAAAACGGCGAACGCATTGCTCAACTCATCATCGCCAAACACGAACGTGCAGAATGGCAAGTTGTAACTGAATTATCTGAAACTTTAAGAGGCGAAGGTGGTTTTGGAAGCACAGGAGTGAAGTAGAAAAAATTTTTGATTTCAGATTGCTTCGCCAGTTCGAGCAAAGCTCTCGTGTAACGAATATTGTTTTCAGAATTGATTAATTTCCTTATCCGATAGTTATATTTACTCCCCTACAGAATGTTTCATATCAGATGATAGTTAGATTTGCATCCCTACAGAATGTTTCTTGTCAGATGACAATTAGATTTGCTTCCCTACAGAATGATTCAAGGTAAATACAAGATATATTTGCACCCCTCCTGAATGCTTCATGGTAAATACAAAATATATTTACATCAAAACATAATTTTTTTACACAAAAACAGAAAAGTTAGCCAAAATTTATATATTTTTGAAAGACTATTGGTGTAGTTGCTATAAAATCAATCCCTTTTAAATCAAAAATAATATGAACGAAGGATTTCACATTGGTAAATACTTGACCCAAATAATAGAATTTAAAAAACTAAAACGAAGTGAGATTACTTCGTCAATGGGCGTGCAATATTCTGCATTTTATGGTTACGAAAGTCGTCCGTCGTTGCAGTATTCCATTTTGTATCGGCTTTGTCACGCTATGAAATACAATCTTTTTTTGGATATTGCCAACACTTTGCCTGCTGATTTTGAGCACAATTCGAAATTAACAAGTGCTAAAGATGATTTGATAAAACAGTTGCAAGACGAAAACCAAAAACTAAAATGGGAGAACGACTTGCTTAAAGAAATCATTGTCAAAAAAGGATAAAAAACGCTACTTTTGTAGCTTTATAAATCAATAAATTTCTCATACTATGAAAATAATTGTACCAATGGCAGGCCGTGGTTCCCGATTAAGACCACATACGTTAACAGTTCCAAAACCATTAATTCCTGTAGCTGGAAAACCAATCGTTCATCGATTAGTTGAAGATATTGCTGGTGTTTTAAATCAAGAAATTAATGAAATAGCTTTTATTATTCACGAGAGTTTTGGCAAAAAAGTTGAGGAAGAACTCATTGCTATTGCTCAAAAATTGGGTGCAAAAGGCACTATTTATTATCAAAACGAAGCGCTTGGAACAGGTCATGCTATTATGTGTGCCAAAGATTCATTAAACGGACCAGCCGTTATTGCGTATGCAGATACTTTAATTCGTGCTGATTTTGATTTGGACGTAACCGCAGATAGCGTAATTTGGGTAAAACAAGTGGATAAACCCGAAGCTTTTGGTGTTATCAATCTTAATGAAGCTAATGAGATAGTGGAATTGGTTGAAAAACCAAAGGAATTTGTGTCTGACCTTGCCGTAATTGGTATTTATTATTTTAAAGATGTAGCGGTTTTGAAAAACGAGTTACAATATGTTTTAGATAACAACATTATTCATGGTGGCGAATACCAAATTAATGACGGCATCAAGCAAATGATGGCAAAAGGTATGAAATTTGTTCCTGGCGAAGTTGATGAATGGATGGATTGTGGTAATAAAGATGTTACCGTTGAAACCAATTCTAGAATGTTAGGATTTTTGCATAACGATGGAGAACATTTGGTAGATTTTGATGTAAAATTAGATAACGCAACTATTGTTCCGCCATGTTATATTGGTAAAAATGTAGTATTGATTAATGCTACTGTTGGTCCAAATGTGTCTTTGGGCGATGGTTGTCATGTGCAAAATAGTACACTAAAAAATAGTTTGGTTCAAAATCATTCGCACATAAAAAATGCAACATTAGACAACGCAATGATTGGTAGTCATGCTAGTTTTGATGGTAATTTTACAAGTATTAGTATTGGAGATTATTCCGTTTTAGAATAACAACTTTTCAAATGAAACAACTTATTTTTCTATTTTTTTTATTGCTGCCACTCACTTTTTCTCCAAAGGTTTTTGCGCAAGCAGAACCTGCTGAAGCTACGGCTGTGAAAGACGATTTTCAAAACGCTTACTTTGAATCGTTAAAACAAAAAGCAATAGAGAATTATGACAAAGCAATTTTGGAAATAGAAAAATGTTTGAAAACGCAACCCGAAAATGCGGTTTTGCATTTTGAAATGGGCAAAAATTTATTAGCTCAAAAAAAATACGACCAAGCGTATACTGCTTTTGAAAAAGCAACGCAAATTGATTCAAAAAACAGATGGTATTGGGTTGGTATGTACGATGCGTGTTATGAGTCTAAAAATTACAACAAAGCCATCCCAATTGTTGAAAAGCTAGTTGAATTTAAAGTAGATTACAAAGAAGATTTGGTTTCTTTATTCATGAATACCAAACAATTTGACAAGGCTTTTGAACTTATAAACGAGTTGAATGATACGTTTGGAAAAACAGAAAAGAGAGACTTATACAAAGCCGAAATTCTACAAGATGCCAAATATCAAAGTGCCGAGAAAATGAATTTGTTGAGTCAAATTAAGAAATATCCTAAAGTTGAAGCCAATTATTTGGATTTGATTTTTCTGTATTCAGAAAGTAATCAGGATGAAAAAGCACTAGAAATTGCGCACAAATTAGAAGTTGAAATTCCAAATTCTGAATGGGCACAAGTAAGTTTGTTTAAATTTCATTTAAACCAAAAAAATGGAGAGCAAGCAGTAAAATCCATGAATATTGTTTTTGGCAGTAAAAAAATTGATGACAAAGTGAAACACCGCATGTTAAACGAGTTTTTAATATTTGTAAAAAACAATCCTAAATACAATTCCGATTTGGAAAATGCAATTACCTATTTTAAAAACGATCCAAAAATAAACGTTGCAAAAGAAGTGGCTAAATTTTATCAAAACCAAAATGATTTTGATAAAGCAATTCAATACTATGAGCTCTACTTTAAAGATAATTCCAATGACGATTTAGAAACATTACTTTTATTGTTGCATTGTTATACAGAAAAAGGCAAGTTTGACGTTTTAGCTTCTAAAGCGGAACAAATGATAGATGTATTTCCATCACAACCAGAATTGTATTATTATGCTGGTTTAGCCAACAATCAGTTGAAAAATTTCAAGAAAGCAAAAGACAAATTAGAATCAGGCATAGATTTTGTTATTAATAACAATGCTTTGGAAATTAATTTCAATGTTCAACTAGGAGAAGCCTATTTTGGATTAGGTGATTTAAAAAAGAAAGAACTCTATTTTTTAAAAGCAGAAAAATTAATACAGCAACAAAAAAAATGAAAAAGCATTTCTTTTTAATATCACTTTACGCATTTTTTGGATGTCTTTCACTGCCAAAAGCTTGGTCGCAAACAAATGTAGAACCATCTGTTGGATCCTTATCCGTTATTGAAAATCATTATGGATTAAAGAACACCTACTCTACAGTGCTTATCAAAGCAAATGCTAGATATAAAGACGATAATCAAACCCAAAATGTGTCGGCTGAAATTAGAATTAAAAAAGGAGAAAGTATTCTAGTTAGTATTCGCTTTTTAGGAATAACAATGGCGAAGGCGTTTATAACTCCAGATAAAGTTCGGTATTATGAAAAATTAAATAGCAAATATTTTGAAGGAAACTATTCAATTTTAAGCCAATGGCTCGGAACAGATTTAGATTTTACCAAAGTTCAAAATTTGTTTTTAGGCGAAACATTTGAAGATTTGAAAACCGGAACATTTGTTCAGTCAACTGAAGACAATACTATTAAATTTCAAAAAGAAGAGGAAAATAAAAGCAACAAATTGTTTTATTTAAAATCAGATTCCTTATTTCTATTTAAAGAAATCGTTATGCAATTAGAGCAACAACGCCAATTTCAAGTTGTTTATCCTGCTTTTAAAGAATATTCCGAAACAAATTTGCCAACTTCCATTGAAATTGAAGCAAAACACGAACAAAGTACAACTTCAATAGAAATTGCTTACAACACGGTTACTTTTAATGAAGAATTGACATTTCCATACAATGTACCTGATGGTTACGAACAAATAATTATAAATTAAATTTGATAAAAAGAGCTTTCATGTCTAAATACATTACCTGTTTATTTTTAATTGGATTTACTTCTATTTGTTGGGGTCAAATTGGTGAGCAACAAAAACTTGAAGAACGAAAAGCACAAATTCAAGCACAAATTAAAGAAAATGAAAAGTTATTACAAAACGTTAAAACCCAAGAAAAATCGGTTTTAAATGTCATTGGGATAAAAGATCAGAAAATTCGGTTGAAAGAAAATTTAATAAACACAACTGAAAATCAAACAAAGCTTCTTGGTAATGATATTTACAAAAATCAAATTAAAATAAATGAGTTGAACCGAGAATTAGACAAACTCAAAGCAGATTATGCTGAAATGATTTTGAAATCATACAAAAGCAGATCGGAACAAAGCAGAGCTATGTTTTTGTTGTCGTCTAAAAATTTTCTTCAAGCTTACAAAAGATTGCAATATATGAAGCAATATTCTTCCTACAGAAAAATGCAAGGGGATGAAATTATTGCAAAAGCATCCGAATTAGATGCTTACAACCAAAAATTGAGCAATCAAAAAGAAGAAAAACATAAATTGATTAAGGAAAATGAAACAGAAAAACTAACTCTTGAACAAGAAAAACAAGAACAAGAAAAGCTGATAAATTCAATTAAAAAAGACAAGAAAAAAATAGCGGGCGAGATTAAAAAACAGCAACAAGAAACCAAAGCTATTGAAAGAGAAATAGACAAATTAATTCGAGAAGCTATTGCTATTGCTAATAAAAAAGCAGCGGCAGCTAGCGCAAAAGCGAATCCTAGAAAAGTCGTAACTGCTGCTGAAACAAAAGCAACTGAATCCACAACAAAAATAGTCTTGACAGCCGAGGGTAAAATTGAATCAGATAATTTTAAAGCAAATAAAGGTAAATTGCCTTGGCCTGTTGAAAAAGGTTTTGTTTCTCAAAAATTCGGTGACCAACCTCATCCATTAATTAGTTCACTAATGGTACATAATAGTGGCGTAGAAATCACTACTGATCAAGGCGCTAATGCAAGAGCTGTTTTTGCAGGAGAAGTAACACAAGTTCAGGTAGTTTCTCCAGTAAAAAAAGCAGTAATCATCAAACATGGAGACTTTTTCACTGTCTATCAAAATCTTGGCAAAGTGTATGTGCGTGAAGGCGACAAAGTGAGTATTAAACAAAGCATTGGTCAAATTAGAACTAGTGGAGATACCGGCAAAACGGTAATGAAATTTAATATTTTACAAAATACCAGTTATATTAATCCTGCACTTTGGTTGTTTAATATGTAAATCAAGTTGGCGTTGTTTTCTATAGTCAAGAAAAGAGAGACAGATTCTTAAAAAGCAAGCTGCTTCAATGCGTTGTGAAATTGTTCAACTAAAAAAGTTATGAATCTTACGTTATAAAATTTATTTTACAACTACTCCATCTACAAATAGAATTGGTACTTCTTCTACATAATCTGGGGTTATTGTTTGTGCTCTAAAAATAAATTTTTTGTCGTATAATGTGTCCCCAATAAAATAAGTCACCATAAACTCATTGTTTAATCGAAGTATACTTGATTCAATCATTTCTATTTTAACTGCTGAAACTGCAAGTACTTGTTGGAATGCGTGTCGGAGCAGTGAGGTTTTCTTCATTTCGCCATCTACTGTTCCAAATGCTTTTGAAACCACCATAACACCATCTAACTGAAAATCACTGTCGTTTATTAAATAAACATACCACACTTTTTCCATAAAATCATCACTCCATTCTTGAACTGCTGCAAGGAAAACGTTTTCTACTTCTGGTATAGTTATGTCTGATTTCATTTCTGTAAAAAGTTTAAAAGTTAAAAGATAAAGTCCAAAATAATATTCGACTTTTATTTCCTTAACTTTCGACTGTGTTTTATATACTTGATTTAAATTGTTCTAAAAAACGAACATCATTTTCATAAAACATACGAATATCTCCAATTTGGTATAACAACATGGCAATGCGTTCTATTCCCATTCCAAAAGCAAAACCGTTAAACTCATCCGGATTAATACCGCAGTTTTTCAAAACATTTGGATCAACCATTCCACATCCCATAATTTCTAACCAGCCTGTACCTTTTGTAATTCTATAATCAGTTTCCGTTTTTAAACCCCAATAAATGTCAACTTCAGCACTTGGTTCGGTAAATGGAAAATAGGACGGACGTAATCTAATTTTTGATTTTCCAAACATCTCTTTTGTAAAATACAAAAGTGTTTGCTTTAAATCTGCAAATGAAACTTCTTTGTCTATGTACAAGCCTTCTACCTGATGAAAAATGCAATGAGAACGGGAAGAAACAGCTTCGTTTCTAAATACTCTTCCTGGAGAAATTGTTCTAATTGGTGGTTTATTGTTTTCCATATACCGCACTTGAACAGAAGAAGTATGAGTTCTTAGTAAAATGTCAGGATTTGTTTGAATAAAGAAAGTATCCTGCATGTCTCTTGCTGGGTGGTATTCTGGCAAGTTCAAAGCAGTGAAATTGTGCCAATCGTCTTCTATTTCGGGACCTTCAGAAACATTGAATCCAATAGTTGAAAAAATGTCAATAATTTGATTTTTAACAATTGAAATTGGATGTCGAGAACCTATTGATAGAGGTAGGGCTGGTCGAGTTAAATCTCCAAAAATACCTTGAACTTCGTCTTTACTTTCCAAAAGCTCTTGAATTTCTTTTACTTTTGTTTCCGCAGTGGATTTTAATAAATTGATTACTTGTCCAAATACAGCTTTTTGGTCAACAGGTACGTTTTTAAAGGCGGCAAAAAAATCTTTTAAAATTCCTTTGCTTCCTAAATATTTAATACGAAATGCTTCCAACTCTTCTTTGTTACTAGTGTTGAATGCAGCTGCTTCTACTGTATATTGTTTAATCTTGTCTATCATCGATCTGTCTTTAAAAAGTGCAAATTTAGTTTTTTTAATGGTAAGTAAAAAGCAAATAAGGTTAAGTAATTATGCTATATATTCTTTATCTAAAAAATAATTTACTATTGCTTCTTTCATCAAAACTGATTGTTCACCCGCTTTTAAAAGAGGTAGTTTTTCTTTAACTTGAAAATGTGGCCAACCTTCCTGATCAAAATAGTCAAACTCATAAAACCCATAAGGTTCTAATAACCGACAGATTGCAATGTGCATTAAATTTAGCTTTTCGTCTTTTTTAAATTCACGATGAACTTTTCCCAATTCCTGAACACCAATTAAATAGATGATTGCATCTAGGTCTAAGTTTTCTCCTTTTGAAAATTGATTGGAAAGTTTTTCAACCAATTGTTCCCAGCGTTCTTTTAGTTGTATATCTCTTGACAATTTTTTGTTGTTTTAAATTGTACTATCAATTTTTGAGGAGCAAAGATAGTAACTAATAAATTCATTTATCTTTGCTATTTAAGTAGATTTATGATTTTATTAGACATCGTTCTCAGTGTGCTTTTAATTTACGGCTTTTATAAGGGTTTTAAAAATGGCTTTTTTGTTGAAATAGCTTCTGTTTTTTCCTTTGTTGTCGGTATTTATTTAGCATTCCGTTTTTCAAAATACACAGAAGAATATTTAGCGGTCCAAGTTACATGGTCTTCAAAAACGGTTCAAATTACTGCTTTTATAGTCACGTTCCTTTTAGTGGTTTTACTTATTCGTGTTTTAGCTAAAGTTTTTACCAAAATTGCAGATTTTGCATTTCTTGGATTATTAAATAGTTTTATTGGTGCCTTTATAGGATTCTTCCGAATGGCACTATATTTAAGCATTATTTTGAGTCTATTACATAAAATAAACACAGGTTTTATTCCGCCTGAAACAAATAAAAAATCAATACTATTACAGCCAATTTCTTCTGTTGGAAAATTAATTTTTCCTTTTTTGGAAAAGGAAATTGAACGAATTCGACATGAAAATCAAATCAATTCTTAAATATGTTTTGTCTGTAATTGATATTACTTTGATATCCCTATTTGTTAGCAATAAATTAGTACTTTTGTAATCTAAACTCAATCTAAATAAGAATTGAAAACTACAGTAGCCAATTTGCAAAAAGGTGAAATTGCATTGATAAAGGATTTTGATGTAGAAGACATTCCTTTAAAATTATTAGAAATGGGTTGCTTACCCGGCAATACCGTTGAATTACTACAAATTGCGCCGTTTGGAGATCCATTGTATTTGAATATAAACGGTTCATATTTGGCAATCCGTTTGGAAACCGCCGACAAAATTGAAATTGAAATTACCTCGAAGTAATACATCATGAGCAAAAAAAACATTAATATTGCTTTAATAGGAAATCCAAACGTTGGAAAAACCTCGGTTTTTAATTTATTAACTGGATTAAAGCAACAAGTTGGTAATTACCCAGGCATTACAGTTGAAAAAAAATTAGGTTTTTTAAATTTGCCTCAAAACATTAAAGCTAACATTCTTGATTTACCTGGGACGTATAGTCTTAATGCTAGCTCGGCGGATGAAAATGTAGTAATTGAACTTTTGTTAAACAAAAATGACAAACTTTATCCTGATGTCATTCTGGTTGTAGCAGAAGTTGAGAATATTAAGCGTAATTTACTGTTATTTACCCAAATTAAAGACTTAGAAATACCAACCATTCTCGTTATAAACATGATTGATAGGATGGAATATAAAGGAATTTCGCTTGATATTCCCTACCTTGAACAAACCTTGAAAACCAAAATTGCTTTAGTTAGTTCCAGAAAAAAAATTGGCTTTGAAAATTTAAAAGAAGTAATAACTACTTATAAATCTATCACAACAGAACCTTGTTTAAGTGCTTCAAGTATTGATGAAGACTATTTTAATTATTTAAGAAAAACATTTCCTAATCAATCTTTATACAAATTATGGTTGGTTATTACGCAAGATGTGAATTTTGTAAATTTGAATAAAAAACCAATTGCAATTGCAACATTTACAAAAAGTGAAAACGAATTGAAACGATTGCAACAAAAAGAGACCATCAAGCGGTATCAATTTATTAACGAAACATTAAAGCTTGGTCAAAAAATAAACAAATCCTTAGCAAAAGATTTCAGAAGTCAAATAGACCGCGTTTTAACTCATAAATTTTGGGGTTACATAGCTTTTTTTACTATACTTTTTGTCATTTTTCAATCTATTTTTGAGTGGTCTAAATTGCCCATGGAATATATTGATTCTACATTTGCCTCTCTTAGTGTTCTAGCAAATGAACAATTACCTCCTGGTGTTTTTACTAATTTAATTGCGCAAGGAATTATACCCGGAATTGGAGGTATCTTGATTTTTATTCCACAAATAACATTTCTTTTTTTGTTTATTTCCATTCTAGAAGAAAGTGGATACATGAGTCGCGTTGTGTTTTTAATGGATAAAATTATGCGCCGATTTGGACTTTCAGGAAAGAGTATTGTTCCTTTAATTTCCGGAACTGCATGTGCCATTCCAGCTATTATGGCTACAAGAAATATTGAAAATTGGAAAGAGCGATTAATAACAATTTTGGTAACTCCTTTTACAACTTGCTCGGCAAGGTTACCTGTCTATGCAATTATTATTGGCTTAGTAATTCCAAACAAAAGACTTTTTGGTTTTTTAAATCTTCAAGGATTAACCTTAATGTTGCTCTATCTTTTAGGTTTTGGAATGGCAGTACTTTCCGCTTATGTTTTAAATAAAGTTTTAAAACTAAACTGTAAAACTTTTTTTGTTGTAGAAATGCCAAACTACAAATTACCTTTATTTAAAAATGTAGCTTTAAATGTATTAGAAAAAACAAAGGCTTTTGTATTTGGTGCAGGAAAAATCATATTGTCTATATCCATAATTTTATGGTTTTTAGCATCCTACGGACCAGGAACTACTTTTTCAAATGCAGATAAAATCATAGAACAGCAAATTCAAATCCAACCTATTTCAAAGTCCGCATTGAACAACAAAATAGCGTCTTTTAAATTAGAAAATTCCTATATTGGCTACATGGGAAAAGTAATTGAACCCATAATTTCTCCTTTAGGCTACGATTGGAAAATTGGAGTTGCTATTATCAGTTCCTTTGCTGCACGTGAGGTTTTCGTAGGAACATTAGCTACAATATATAGCGTTGGAGGCAGTGATAATCAAGAAACAATCGCTATTAAAATGAAGAACGAAACCAATTCCAAAACGGGTCTAAAGATTTTTAATTTTGCAACCGGAATTTCGTTACTTCTCTTTTATGCTTTTGCCATGCAATGTGCAAGTACAATTGCAATTACCAGAAAAGAAACGAACTCTTGGAAATGGCCCATAATTCAGTTTTTATTCATGAGCGGATTTGCCTACTTCTCTTCTTTAATTGCTTACCAACTTTTAAAATAATTAAAAAATGATTCAACAAATTTTAGCTTTTATCACCTTAGGATTTGCAATTTTCTTCTTGTTTAAAAAATTTTTCTTTAAAAAAGTAAAAAGTAAAAACTGCAACGAAGAAGATTGTAATTGTCATTAATATCAAATTTTTAGAATAAACAGCGGAATAGAAATTTTGTGGCGTAATTTATCAACAGTGGTGCCAAAAAGCAAATCTTTTATCCCTGTGTGACCATGAGTTCCCATTACTAAAAGATCAAATTCTCCTTTATTGACTAAAATAGGAATTGCTTTATACGGCTTTCCAAATCCTAACTTCACCTTTACTTTAAATCCTCTTTGTTTCAGTAATTGTTGGTACTCTAGCAATAGCTTTTCGTCAATCGTAGTTTCATGATCTTTTATATTTCCTCCATAAATTATTGCACCAATAGTTTCTACTACATGAATTAAGGTGTACTGTGCTTCTTTTCCTCCTAATTCAATTGCGGCATTCAACGCAATTTCATCAGCATTTGAAAAATCAACCGTAACCGCAATTTTCTTTTTAGTATAAGGTTCAATTTTTTCAAAATTCAATTTAAAATTATGTGGCAAATGAGTTTTAACCGTGTTAGTTGTTGTAGCAATTAAAGGTTTAATAACAATGTACAACAACAAAACAAAAAAACCAACACACAAAGGAACTACTGTTATCCACAACAAAAATGGATTATTTGAATTTTCAATCCATCCTGAAATTTCGTCAATCACTAATTTTACATTTAGCGAAACAATTATAAGAGCAATTATCCACGAAGCAACCTGCATTGGAATAGAAATATGAAATCCTTTCATTTTCTTTTTATCACTCACAAAATGAATTAAAGGAATAATAGCAAAACCCAACTGCAAACTCAAAATAACCTGACTTAAAAGCAAAAGCTCCCCCGTTACTGAATCGCCGAAAAATAAAATAGCAACAACAGCAGGTACTATAGCAACCAAACGTGTAATAATTCGCCTAACCCAAGGTTGAATTCGTAAATTTAAATACCCTTCCATGATTATCTGACCTGCTAAAGTTCCAGTGATTGTAGAACTTTGCCCCGCCGCAATTAAGGCTACAGCAAACAAAATAGGCGCCCATTTAGTGCCAAGAACGGGTGCTAAAAGTTGGTGTGCATCCTGAATTTCAGCTATTGAAAACAACCCGTTTTGATAAAAAGTAGCAGCAGCTAATATAAGTATAGCTGCATTTACAAAAAACGCAAGATTAAGTGCAATTGTACTGTCAATAAAATTATATTTTAAAGCCTGCTTAATCCCTTTAAAACTATGATCAAATTTTCTAGTTTGAACCAATGAAGAATGCAAGTAAAGATTGTGAGGCATCACTGTTGCACCAATAATTCCAATTGCAATATACAACGCTTGTTTATTAGGAAGCGTAGGAATAAAGCCAGTAATAACCTTGTGCATATCTGGCTGTGCAAAAAGCATTTCAAACAAAAAAGAACAACCAATTATTGCTACTAAAACAATGATAAAAGCTTCCATTTTCCTTATTCCTTTATTAATAAGGAAAAGTAATAAAAAAGTGTCCAAAACAGTTATTAATACGCCATATAGCAACGGAAGACCTGTAAGCAAATTAATCCCAATTGCCATCCCTAAAACCTCAGCCAAATCACAAGCAGCAATGGCAATTTCGGCCAAAAAACATAAAATATAATTGATAAAAGGCGAATATGTTTCTCGTGATGCCTGTGCTAAATCGCGTTGCGTAACAATACCTAGCCTAGCACTCAAACTTTGTAAAAGCAACGCCATTAGGTTACTCATCAACAAAACCCAAAGCAATGAATACCCAAACTGACTGCCTCCTGCTAAATCAGTTGCCCAATTACCAGGATCCATGTAACCAACACTAATTAAATAAGCAGGTCCAAAAAAAGCAAATAATTTTCTAAAACCAGAACTTTTTCCATCAGTTGCAACAGATTGGTGAACTTCTTCAAGAGAGTTGCTCATAATTACAATTTTTTTACAAAATAAACTGATTTAATTTTAAGGGCAAAATAAGAAATTTTATCCAATTTAAAATAAATAAATACTTATTGACAATTAATAATTTAAAGATTGAAATCTAAATAAAAGTACTATTATAAAAAAAACAGCTTTTAAACCAAAAGCTTTTTTGTATAACTCTTAAAAACCTTCACTGTTTTTTCTTAGAGTTTTTATTTTAGAGCAATAACGATTGAACAAGTTGTTCTATTTATTCAATTTTTTTTCCAATTGTAGGGTAAAGAAAGTAAAATACTAACCGCATTTCCACCAAAGCCAACTGCATTCAACAATACTTTCTTAATTGAATTTCTGTACGGTTGCGATTGTGCAAAAGGTACTCCAATAAACTGATTGTGTTCCAACATCAAAAGTGCTAATTCCATATTCAACATTCCAGAAGCGCCAAATGTGTGTCCAACTTTCCATTTATTGGTAGTCAACATTGGTAAATCATCACCAAAAACCTTCTGAATAGCTCTAAACTCGGACAAATCACCTTTCAACGTTCCCGGCGCATGCATTACCACAGCATCCACCTCTTTTACTTTTGTTTGTTCCAAAGCCATTTTCATGGATTTTTGAAAACAATTTGCCTCCTCCGAAATAGAAATATTGTGTTCAATATCATCGGTTGAATACCCAATTCCTTCAATATACGCCAACGCATTTTCCTGTTCCCCTAATTCCAAACAAGCCACAGAAGCCGCTTCACCAATAACCATAGTGTTTCTTGTTTTAGAAAAATCAAACGATCGACATGGATATTCCAAACGTTCTTCTTTCGAATAAATTTTCAAAGCATGCATTTGTGCAAGAGTAAAAGCAGTTAAAGGCGCTTCGCTTCCTCCAACTAAAAATTTATTAGCCATTCCGGATTGTAACCAAGCAATAGCATTCAGAACCGCATGCAAAGCTGTTGAACACGTTATAGAATGCGAAATTTCAGGCCCGCTATTTTTTAAATCGTGAGCCACCCAAGATGAAATATTTCCCAAGGTTGTAGTAGGAGAACTAAGTGTTGCCGTTTTTCCCGTTTCTAAAAATTCCTGATGGTATTTTTCAAATAATTGAGTAGCACCTCTTGAAGATCCGATATTTATTCCAAAAACAGCATCTGGTTTCCAACCCGCTTTTATTATTGCAGCTCGCGAAACCAAAATCGACATCAAAACAGTATCGTCCAATGCTTTGTATTTAATTTCTGATTTTCGTAAAGCTGCGATTTCTTGTTTAATTTCAAAGGGAAGCGCAGCCACAAATTGAGTCTGTCCGTTAAATTCTTGAGTTGAAATCAACGTTTTCTCCGAAAGATAATTGCGCCAAACAGTAGCACTGCTTTTACCTAAAGGCGAAATAGAGGCTATTGAAGTTATGGCTATTTTATGTTTCATAATCATTGCGAAACCGTTTATTAGAAAAGCAAAGGTCGTTAAGAATTAGACAAAACACATTGGTTTTTTAAATAATTTCTAATACTTTTTCTATAGTTACGTACACTTTTTCTAACTGTTTATTGGTAATTACATAAGGTGGTAAAATGTACACTATATTTCCTACAGGTCGCAAAATGATTCCGTTTTCAATAAAGAAATTATAAAGTTGGGTTCGCATTGATCCATAATAGCTTTCGGCTGAAGTTGTAACTATTTCTAAAGCAAAAATAACGCCAAGAACACGTGTCGTTCGTACTTTTGAATGTTGTTTTATTTTTTGTTCAAATGCTAAATGAGAGGAATTTACGCGTTTAATATTGGCTTGCATCTCATCAGTTTGCAACAAATCAATACTTGCCAAAGCAGCCGCACAACCGGTAGGATTTGCGGTAAAAGTATGACCATGAAATAATGCCTTGTTGATATCCTCATCAAAAAATCCATCATAAACTTCTTGACAAAAAGTAGTAATCGCCATAGGAATAGTACCGCCTGTCAATGCTTTTGACAAACACATAATGTCTGGTTTGTTTACCAAATAATCAGTTGCAAATGTTTTTCCTGTTTTACCAAAACCAGTCATTACTTCATCTGCAATGGTAAATACTTTATGGATATTGCAAATTGCAATCATTTTTTCTAAAACATCCGGCTGATACATTACCATTCCTGCAGCACCAAGTACGAGTGGTTCAAAAATAAATGCAGCATATTCATTGGTAGCGACTAATTGTTCTAACAAAGCAATCGTTCTTAGTTCGTTACCACTAGTTGGAATTGGAACGCGAACAACTTCAAGTAAGGAGTCTTTAAAAGCTTCGGTATAAAAAGAAATGCCACTTGCTGCCATTGCCCCAAAAGTATCTCCGTGAAAAGCATCTTCAAATGCAATTATTTTGGAGCGTTTATTTCCTTTATTGTAAAAGTATTGTAAAGCTCCTTTTATTGCAACTTCTACAGCGGTTGAACCATTATCAGAATAGAAAATTTTCTTTTGGTTAGATGGCAAGATAGTCATTAGTTTCTCGGACAACAACACTGCTTTATCATGAGTAAAACCTCCAAATAGCACATGTTCTAAAGTGGTCAACTGTTTGTAAATTGCATCAGCTATAAATTGGTTGGAATGTCCAAATGGATTCACCCACCAAGAAGCAATAGCGTCAATAAATTCTTTGTCGTTTTCGTCCCAAAGTAATGCGTCTTTGCCTTTAACAATTGCTGGATGAAAACCTGCCGTTTTGTGTTGAGTGTATGGGTGCCAATTGTATAATAAGTCTCTTTCGGAAAAGTTCATTTTTGAAAAAAATAGAAGAAAGAGAAAAGGAGTATTACTTTTCCTTTCAAAAATTAAAATGCAAAGATAGGAAAGAACGAAGGTTTTAAGCTACTTTTATGTATTCCAAAACATTTAAGTTCTATTTAACTGTAAACCTTTGAATTAAATAATCTGAATAAAAATATTTTAATTAATCCTTTTATTGGTGATTGCTATCATTTTACAAATTTAGTAAATTATCTCGAAACAAATCGGCGTAATACTTGATTACATTTTGGTCGAAATAAGGTTCGTTTTCTATTCTACCAATACATTTGGCTCCTGTTTTATTCAAAATAATTGCTTCTGATGCCTTGTTTTCATCTCCTGAAAAAACAATTCCTGAAACAGCAATATCCCTATATTTTAAAGCCTCAAAAGTTAAAAGTGTATGGTTGATACTACCCAAATAATGACGAGAAACCACAATTACTTTATAGTCGACTTTAATTAAATCAACAACACAGTCTGTGTTATTTAATGGGACTAAAACTCCCCCTGCTCCTTCAATTACTAAATGATTTTCAGTTGTTGGCTCAATTACTTTGGTTAAATCAATTGTAATTCCATCTATTGAAGCTGCCAGATGTGGACTTGCAGGAGTTTTTAATGCATAGGCATTGGGATGGATTTTTGTGTTGTGATGTTCTACATTTAATTTAATTTTATGACTATCTGAATTGTCTAAATCACCTGCTTGTATAGGTTTCCAGTAGTCTGCTTCTAAAGCTTGAGTGATAATGGATGAAGCAATTGTTTTGCCTACGTCGGTTCCGATTCCAGTTATAAATAGTTTCATTTTTGTGTATAAAAGCAAAATTAGCAAGGAAAATGCAAACTTCACAAAGGTTTCTATTAAAATACAAAGCTACTCAACAAATATAATATATCAGAAATTTCTTTTTCAGAATTATAACTGTGTAAACAAAATCGCAATCGTTCTTGTCCTTCTGGAACGGTTGGAGAAAGGATTGCTTTCACATCAAATCCTTTTTCTTGTAATTGATTTGCTATTGATTTTACTTTATCGTTTCCTGGAATTATAGCACTTTGAATTGCCGATTTACTATAAATAAATAATGGTTTTAATCCAAATTGCATTTTTTGTTGATTGAAAAACTGAATGTTACTTCTTAATTGTAAAAGCGCTTTTTTATCTTTTTCTAAATACTGATAGGCAATCAATATTGTAGCAACCGAATGGGGTGAAAGCCCGGTTGTGTAAATAAAACTTCTTGCAAAATTAATCAAATAGTCTTTCAATTCTTGGCTTCCTACTATTGCTGCTCCGTGACAACCCAGTCCTTTTCCGAAAGTTACAATTCGAGCAAAAACAGCATCTTGTAATTGGTAATTTTGTGTTAGCCCTTCCCCATTTTCTCCAAAAACACCCAGTGAATGTGCTTCGTCAATCACTAATTTGCATTTGTATTTATTTGAAATCTGAACTAGTTCTTCTAATTTTGGACAGTCACCATCCATTGAAAAAACACTTTCGGTAACAATATAAACAGTTGTTGAAGCTACATTGTAAGATGCAAAGTGTTTTACAAGTATTTGTTCTAAATCATTGTAATCATTGTGCTCAAATTTATAGGATTTTGCTTTACTAAGTTGTATTCCGTCCCGGATAGAAGCATGACACAATGTGTCAAATAAAATTAAATCATTGCGTTGTGGAACTGAACTGAAAAAACCTACATTGGCATCATAGCCCGAATTAAAAATCAATGCTGCTTCCGCTTGGTGAAATCTGGTAATGAAGTCTTCCGTGGTTTGGTATAAATTGTGATTCCCAGAAATCAATCTAGAGCCCGTTGCCCCATTTATTTTAATGTTCTGATCGATTAAATAGTGGTGTGTATCATTAAATATGCTTTCGTTTTTGGCAAATCCCAAATAATCATTGGAAGCAAAATCGATTAAATTACTTGGAAAGGGCAGCTTCCGTAAAGCATTGTTTTCTTTTCTATTTAGTAGTTTTTGTGCTAAAATTTTTGGTAAATGCATCATGCTTCCGTTTTGTCTATCCATTTAAAATTACCCTTTTCTGTAGCATCAAGTAAATCTATTCTTAATCTATTCGCTATTGTTTTTCCTGTTACAAATGCCGCTTCAAAAGACTCGAATTCTTACCTATTATACTGTTTTTTTTTGAATACCATAAATTTACTTCAAATATTCCTTTTTCATTTTTGAAAACATTTCTTTAGGAGTATCACCTTTTTTATCCCTAAAGATTGTTTGATAACTTCATCACCTGATTGGTCATCATACATACTGTTTCTTTCTCCATTGTGTAAAGCATGATTCAATCCACTAACCATTAACCCTGCTACTGTCCCTTGCCAAAAGTTACCTTACTTACCAAATAATTACCCAATAAATTATTTTTCGTTTATTAAAATCAACTAGTGCTCCTTTGCAAAATCCTTTACCAATAACTTCTTTTTTTTTAATTTGACATATTCTTTTACTTCAGCAATTCCTTTTTTATTAAAATATTGACCTTTTTCTTTTTTCAATATATAAATAAGAAACAAATTGCAGTTATAAATATTGCTTTTTTCATTGGTATTGCTTAAAAGATTCGGTGCATTTTTGAAGAGTAAATATAAGAGTTTATAGATGCTTTTCAAAATAGTACTTTTTTATACTTTTCACAGACTACTCGAAATTACACACCTTACCCTCAACCAACTTGAAAACAAAACTAATAAATTGTATTGTACTATTGAATACTATTTTTATTTCAATTTTTGTTGGAATGGAAAGTATTTCTGATCATCTGTTTTTCGCCAATATTGTATTTCCTTACCACATTTGTTTTAAAGTCGCATGATTGTATAAACACATTTATTAAAACAAAAAAGACTGCCAATAAAGACAGTCTTTTATAAAAAAGTGTGTTTCAAACCGTTATTCAACCGTAACTGATTTTGCTAAATTTCTTGGTTGATCAACATTACAGCCCCGTAAAACCGCAATGTGATAAGATAATAATTGCAAAGGAATAGTTGTTAATAATGGAGATAACGCATCGGAAGTTTCAGGAATTTCAATAGTGTAATCGGCTAAATTTTTAACTTGAACATCGCCTTTTGTTACTATAGCAATAATTTTTCCGCTTCTGGACTTAATCTCTTGGATGTTACTTACAATTTTGTCATAATGTTCTTGCTTAGGAGCAATTACTACAACTGGCATTTGCTCGTCGATTAATGCAATTGGTCCGTGTTTCATCTCAGCAGCTGGATAACCTTCTGCATGTATGTAGGAAATCTCTTTTAACTTTAAAGCACCTTCTAAAGCAACTGGAAAATTGTAACCTCTTCCTAAATACAAACAGTTAGGAGCGTCTTTAAACTTTTCGGCAATTGCTTTTGTTGTATCGTTAGTCAATAAGGCTTCTTCTACTTTTTCTGGAATCATTTCTAGTTCCAACAAATAGCGGTGGTAAACTGTGTTTGACAATGTTCCTTTAGCTTTTGCTATACGCAAAGCCATCATGGTTAAAACAGTAATTTGAGTTGTAAATGCTTTAGTAGAAGCAACTCCAATTTCTGGTCCTGCGTGTGTATAAGCTCCGGCATGTGTCTCTCTAGAAATCGAGGAACCTACAACATTACAAACTCCAAAAACAAAAGCCCCATTTTCTTTAGCCAATTTAATTGCTGCTAAAGTATCTGCTGTTTCCCCTGATTGAGAAATGGCAATTAAAACATCCCCTTTATTAATAATTGGATTTCGATATCTAAATTCCGAAGCATATTCTACTTCAACTGGAATTCTAGTAAATTCTTCAATAATGTATTCCGCAACTAAACCTGCGTGCCATGAAGTACCACATGCAACAATTAAAATTCTTTCGGCATTTATAAAACGTTCAAGATTGTCTTCAATTCCTGCCATTTGAATAATTCCTTTGTTAGCATGCAATCTGCCTCTATAGGTATCTTTAATAACATTTGGTTGCTCGTAGATTTCTTTCATCATGAAATGCTCGTACCCTCCTTTTTCAATCTGCTCCAAATTCATTTGAAGCTCTTGTATGTAAGGATCAACTAAAGAATCGTCTTTAATCTTTCTGATTTTAAGCGGTTTATGCAAACGAACAACTGCCATTTCTTCATCTTCTAAATAAATAGCATTTGATGTATATTCAATAAAAGGCGATGCGTCAGAAGCAATAAAAAATTCGTTTTCACCAACTCCGATTGCTAAAGGACTTCCTAAACGAGCTGCAATAATTTCATTGGGCTTTTCTACATCAAAAACACAAATAGCATAAGCACCTATTACTTGATTTAAAGCAATTTGAACCGCTTTCCCTAATTTTATTTGCTCTTTCTTTTGAATTTCTTCAATTAAATTTACCAGTACTTCAGTATCGGTATCTGACTTAAATGTGTACCCTCTTTTGATCAATTCTTTCTTTAAAGGATCATAATTTTCAATAATTCCGTTATGAATTAAAGCAATTTTACCAGAATTAGAAACATGAGGATGCGAATTGACATCGTTTGGCACGCCGTGAGTTGCCCAACGGGTATGTCCCATACCAATTGTTCCATTTGTAGTTATTTCTGAAGATGATTTCTCTTCTAAATCTACTACTTTCCCTTTTGTTTTGGAAACTTTTAGGTTTTCACCATCAAAAAGCATTATTCCAGCGCTATCATAACCTCTGTATTCTAAGCGCTTTAATCCTTTTATTACTATAGGATAAGCTTCTCTATAGCCAATATATCCAACAATTCCACACATAAATTTTCTTAATTAGGTTTAGTATAAAATATTTCTAGTCGTAATCTTTTGTCATAATTTGGATCCGTAGCTGGAATGTTACTTCCATATAAAACCGTTCCTAACGGACTTATAACAGATGCGCTCGGGTAAAAATACGAATTTTTTTGAATTGCCGGTAATGTTTTCCAAATTGAATAGGCAGGAGCACTTTTTGCTTTCAAAGTATTTACATTAGAAATAGACTGACAAACAGAAACACCAAGTTTAATATTGGTAGAATCTATGTCTTTATTTAGTAGATTTCTAATGTAATTTGTAATTTTTACTTTATAACGAGTACCTCTTCCTGTATTGTCTTTTTCAATAATCCCACCGTGTATGTATTTGTTTGCATTCTCGACAGAGCTTGTAGTATTATCGTAATAATAATCAATCATTGGTCTTCGGTTGTTCAAGTCGTACACGAAGATTCTGTCTGGCTCAACTGTGTTAGTTCCCATTGCAGTTTGATCAATATTAAATATTAAATTCGCTTCGTTTATAATCCAACCTTTATTTCTGTATGTTGTAAGCTGATTAGAAGCTGTAAACAAATCTATAACTGCTGTTGAACCTTCTCCTCCTTTTAAATAAAGACGATCATCGCCTTGAGCTGTATCTCCTATTGAAGGTAAAGAATTATAGGTAGTTCCACTAACACCAAAATCATTTTTTATTAAATTTACAGAAGTTCCGTTTAAATTTAGAACAATTGATTTATCTACTCTAGTGGCAGGGTCTGGTGTAGTTGTAATGTCTTCTTTGTAATTAACGGTGATGGTGCCTTTTCTAAAGTTCATCAAAGCCATACAAGTAGGGGTATTATTGTATTGCTCAATTTTAAAATACAACCCTTTAAACCAACGAACAAAATTACCGTTATTTAACAATTGATCTGTAGTAGCATGAAGAATTTTACTGTCAAAAAAAGCTGTGTCTAATTTTAAATACATCCCTGGTGCTTTTCGAGTAGTTACAGCTGCAGTTGTTGAGGTAGCAAGTGTTGTTTCTACAATTTCAGAACTATCAAAATAGAATTGGGAATTTTGTGTATTTGGATTAGCAGAAGTACCATTATCATTATTTAAAATCTGGATTCCCATGTTGCTTGTAAACAAATTTTCTTGGTCGGTATAAAACCTTTTTACATCTTGTAGATTGGAATCTGCATCCAAAGTTTCCATGGTGTATTGGTTTTCATATACACTAAGTTTCATTTTCGAAGTAGTAGGGTCGCCACCAATTATATTATTTAAGGTGTAAGTGCCGCTTCCATCTGATGCTACTGACTGTAAAGTGCTGTAATAAGGTATGTATAGAATTACACTTTGAATATATCTAGAAAGGGTTGGATCCAGTGTAGGTGCTACAGATGCTAACTGAACTTGGGTTACCATACTAGAAGTTGTTTTTCCAAAAACAGGATTATCAAAAATACCAAAACTATTTACTTCAAGATTGTTCGACTGAATAGGTCCATTTTTTTTAGTGTAGGCAATAATAGTTGCGTCACGATCTACTGATGCGTTAAAATGATTATCGCCTAAAAGATTTGCCCCAATGTCGTTGTAATCTTTATCACATGATAAGAATAAAATGCTGCTAAAGAGTAATAAAAAAAGTTTCTTCATAAAGGAATACTAAAAAAGTTATTTAACCGTGTTTTTATAGAAATTTGTATAAACTTCAACAAGTTTATCTTTCGGTGTGAAAGGTAAAAAAGGTTTATCGCAAGTTTCTATAAATTTTGTTAAACTTGAACTAAGGTTTTCAGAGGCAATAATAACTCCATCAGAGTGTAGAATAGAGGTTTTAATTATGTTTTCAAAATTTGGATTTTCTAAAAGGGCCAATTGGTCTTTTGGTACTCCATCAAAAGCAATTTTATTAATCAATTCAGCGTCTAAACTTCCCTCAAAAGATTGTCCATAAACGGAAGTAACTATTTTAGTGTCGGCAAAAAGTGCTTCGTTCTTGTAATAATGCTTCATATAAACAGGTAAAAGCGCTGCCATCCATCCATGTACGTGAATAATATCTGGAACCCAATTCAATTTTTTTACAGTTTCTACTACTCCTTTCGCAAAAAATATGGCGCGTTCATCATTATCAGGATACAACACACCTTCCTCGTCAGTAAAAGTAGCTTTTCGTTTAAAATACTCATCATTGTCAATAAAATAAACTTGTATTCTTTCTTTAGGTATGGATGCTACCTTAATTATTAAGGGCATGTCAACATCGTTTACCACTAAATTCATTCCAGACAATCTAATTACCTCATGTAATTGATGTCTTCTTTCATTAATATTCCCATATCTTGGCATAAATATTCTGATCTGTCCGCCTTGATCATTTACCATTTTTGGCACATCATAAGACAGGAGAGAAACCTCATTTTCAGCTAGATAAGGAACAACTTCAGACGACACAAATAAGATCCTCTTATCTTCCATAATTGAATTACATTAGTTTATTGGCAATAAAAAACAGCGCAAAAGTACAAAATTTTATGGAGTTATTTGCTAAAGTAGTATGTTTGTACGCGATTTCAATAAACTGACATGCTAATTTTTAACAGAAAACAAGATTTAATAAGGTATTTGGAAACAAATTCTACTTTAAAAACTACTATTGGATTTGTGCCTACAATGGGTGCTTTACATCAAGGACATTTGTCTTTATTAAAGGAGTCAATACAGCAAAATACGATAACTGTAATCAGTATTTTTGTAAATCCAACTCAATTTAATAATCCAGACGACTTAGAAAAATATCCAAGAACTTTAGAAAGTGATGTGGAAAAAATAAAAACTGTTAGCAAGAATATTTTAATATATGCTCCAGATGCGGCAGATATATACGGAGACAAAACAACCTCTGAATCTTTTGATTTTGATGGATTAGAACATCAAATGGAAGGACAATTCCGACCTGGTCATTTTGACGGAGTAGGTACTATAGTAAAAAAACTATTTGAAATAGTTAAACCTACCAATGCTTATTTTGGCGAAAAAGATTTTCAACAATTGCTTATTGTTAAAAAAATGGTTGAAAAACTCAATTTATCTGTTTCAATAGTTGGTTGTCCCATTTTTAGAGAACGTAATGGTCTTGCCATGAGCTCTAGAAACGAAAGATTGTCAGAAGAGAATCGAGCCAATGCAAAAATTATTTACCAAACTTTGTTAGAGGCAAATAAATTATTGCATATAAAATCTCTTGAAGAAGTAATTTTATTTGTTACCCAAACTATTAATTCAACTCCAAATTTTGAATTAGAATACTTCCAAATTGCAAATGAATCTACTCTTTTACCAATTGTTAATAAAAACGAAACTGAGAAAAGTAGAGCTTTTATTGCAGTTTTTGTTAACAATATTAGATTGATAGATACCATTTCATTAAATTAATTTACTTTTGTACCATGCAAATACAAGTTGTTAAATCTAAAATACATCGGGTAAAAGTTACCGGAGCCGATTTAAATTATATCGGAAGTATCACAATTGATGAAGCATTAATGGAAGCTTCTAACATTGTTGAAGGAGAAAAAGTTTCTATAGTCAACATCAATAATGGCGAACGCTTAGAAACATACGCTATTAAAGGAAATAGAAATTCAGGCGAAATTACATTAAACGGCCCAGCAGCCAGAAAAGTACAAAAAGGAGATATAATTATCATAATATCTTATGGCATTTTGGAACTTGAAGAAGCAAAAACGTTCAAACCGTCTTTGGTTTTTCCAAATGAACATGACAATTCTTTAACCTAACTTTTGTGAAAAATCAATTTTCCAAATGGTTGTCCATTTTACTTCCAATTTGCTTAGGCATTTTTTTAACTGTTTATTCTTACAATCAATTTTCAGACAGCCAAATTCTAGAGATTAAAAGCTATTTCAAAAACGCAAATTATTTTGTTGTTATTATAGCAGTTATTATAGCTTTTTTCGGAAATGCAGCCAGAGCATACAGATGGAAATATGCTTTAAATCACTTAGGTTATGAATCTAGTTTTGAAAATAATTTTATGGCCGTTAACATTGGCTATCTTCTTAATTTATCAGTGCCAAAATCAGGTGAAATTTCTCGAGCATTAATTGTCAAAAAATACAACAACATCCCTTTTGATAAAGGTTTTGGAACTATTGTAGCCGAGAGAATTATTGATATGATGATTTTACTTCTATTCATGCTTTTAGCAATTTTTTTGCAATTTGATATTGTAAAAGCATTTATATTAGATAAAATTCCAATTAAAATAGTAGTGCTTTTTTGTGGGTTTTCTGTTGTTCTATTTTTCTTTTTTTTATGGCTTTATTTCTATTCAAAATGGCAATTTATTGAAACAATTAAGCATAAAATTTCCGGTTTAAAAGAAGGTTTGTTTAGCATTTTTAAAATGCAGAATAAAGAATATTATTTTTTACAAACTGCGTTAATTTGGCTTTCTTATTTGTTAACTTTTTATGTAGCTTCTTATGTAATTCCAGAAACAAGTACATTGTCTATTGGCGCAATAATTACTTCTTTCGTAGTTGGTAGTATCGCTATTGCTTTTACAAATAGTGGTTTTGGATCCTATCCGTTTTTAATTTCAAAAATGTTGCTTTTTTACAATATTGCTGAAACTGCTGGTAACGCATTTGGATGGATAATTTGGACTTCTCAAATGTTTTTAGTGCTTTTTTTAGGTCTAATTTCTTTTATCTATTTACCTATTTACAATAGAAAAAAGCTGCACAATTAAATTCATAAAACATGATTTTGTTATCAAACGATAACAAATCTTTATGATTGGAATCATTCTAAAAACGAGAATTCTATTTATCTTTGCTTAGATTTTTAAATCTAAAATCTAAAGTTTAACATCTAATATTTAAAATTATGTATCCAGAAGAAATGGTAAAACCAATGAGAGCAGAACTTTCTGACGCTGGTTTTCAAGATTTATATAACGCATTAGAAGTAGAAAATGCTTTAAAAACTGAAGGAACAACCTTAGTTGTAATCAATTCAGTTTGTGGTTGTGCCGCAAGAAATGCTCGTCCAGGAGCAAAAATGAGTTTAGACGGAGCAAAAAAACCAGATCATTTAGTAACCGTTTTTGCTGGTGTTGACAAAGACGCTGTTGACGCTGCTCGTCAACACATGTTTCCTTTTCCTCCGTCGTCACCAAGTATGGCGTTATTTAAAAATGGCGAATTGGTTCATATGTTAGAACGTCACCACATTGAAGGCCGTCCAGCTGAAATGATAGCAGAAAATTTGAAAGACGCTTACGCGGAGTTCTGTTAAGATTGCCACAAAGACACTAAGTCACAAAGAATTATTTACCGCAGATTCGCAGATTGATGTTTAATTAATCTGTGAATCTGCGGTTTGATTTTTTAAATCCTTGCAAACTTTGCGAAATTTCTTTGCGCCTTTGTGGTAAAAAACTAACTTTGCACCCGAATTCTTCCATTTAGAACTCAAAATATATTTCTCACTTAAACGTTTATAGCATGCAACTGTATAACACCTTAAGCGCAGAAGAACGTGCCGAGCTGATTGATCAAGCCGGTAAACAACGCCTTACGTTGTCGTTTTATGCGTATGCCAAAATTGAAGATCCCAAAAAATTTCGCGACAATTTATTTATCGAATGGAATAAGCTCGACGCTTTAGGTCGAACCTATGTTGCTAAAGAAGGAATTAATGCTCAAATGAGTGTTCCTGCCGAGAATTTCGAAGCCTTTCGCGAAACCTTAGAAGCTTATGAATTTATGCGTGGCATTCGTTTGAATGTAGCCGTGGAACACGATGACCATTCGTTTTTAAAATTGACTGTGAAAGTTCGTGACAAAATTGTTGCCGACGGATTAAACGACGATACCTTTGACGTAACCAACATCGGCGTGCATTTGAAAGCCAATGAATTCAATCAAATTTTAGAAGATCCAAATACGATTGTAGTAGATTTTAGAAATCACTACGAAAGTGAAATTGGCCATTTTAAAGGCGCGATTACTCCCGATGTGGAAACTTTTAGAGAAAGTTTACCAATTATCAATGAGCAATTGAAAAATTTTAAAGAAGATAAAAACTTGGTGATGTACTGCACTGGAGGTATTCGTTGTGAAAAGGCTTCAGCGTATTTTAAGCATCAAGGATTTAAAAACGTATTCCAATTGGAAGGCGGTATTATCAATTATGCCAAACAAATTAAAGAAGAAAACTTAGAAAGCAAATTCATCGGGAAGAACTTTGTTTTCGACCATAGACTTGGCGAACGCATCACCGACGATATTGTTTCGCAATGCCACCAATGCGGAAAACCGTGCGATAATCACACCAATTGCTTGAATGATGGATGTCATTTATTGTTCATTCAATGTGATGATTGTAAAGCGGCAATGGAAAATTGTTGTTCTTCAGAATGTCTAGAAATTACACATTTGCCATTGGCGGAACAAGTAAAATTGCGTCGCGGAAAACAAGTAGGTAATAAAGTATTCCGAAAAGGAAAATCGGATAAATTAGTATTCAAACATTCAGGTGAACTGTCTGACAAACCTTTAGCAAAAGCTCAAGAAATAACAGACATTCGTCAAAAAATAAAGGTGAAAAAAGCGCTTCTTGGTAAAGTGGAACATTATTATGTGAAAGCACAAGTGGGTCTTTTTATTATTGAACACAACGAATTAAACCTAGGCGACACCATTTTAATTTCAGGCCCAACGACAGGAAATGAAGAATTTATTTTAGAAAAGATGTTTGTCAATGGTGCTGAAAATTCAGTCGCTTCTATTGGAGATAAAGTCACTTTTGAAGTGCCATTTAGAGTACGATTATCTGATAAATTATTCAAAATCATCAACTAATGACGGCTTCTGGAAAAATAGAATTGATGGCTCCGGCTGGCAATTTCGAATCGATGCAAGCAGCTTTAGACAACGGTTGTGATTCGATTTATTTTGGTGTGGAACAATTGAATATGCGTGCTAGAGCAACGGTAAATTTCATTTTGGATGATTTACCAGAAATTGCTCGGAGATGCAATGAAAAAAACGTTAGAACCTATCTCACCTTAAATACCATCATTTACGATCACGATTTGTCGGTTGTAAAAACATTGTTGGCGAAAGCCAAAGAAGCCGGAATTACAGCCGTTATTGCTTCTGATCAAGCGGTAATTATGACGGCTAGAACCATTGGAATGGAAGTGCATATTTCTACCCAATTGAACGTTACCAACATCGAAACGGTAAAATTCTATGCGATGTTCGCCGATACCATTGTGCTTTCTCGCGAATTGAGTTTGCGTCAAGTGAAAAAAATCACCAACGACATCGAAAAAGAACAAATTAAAGGTCCGAGTGGCCATTTAGTTGAAATTGAAATCTTCGGTCATGGTGCTTTGTGTATGGCAGTTTCTGGAAAATGTTATTTGAGTTTACATTCGCATAATTCCTCAGCTAATCGTGGTGCTTGCAAGCAAAATTGTCGAAAAAAATATACGGTAATCGACCAAGAATCTGGTTTTGAAATTGAAGTAGATAACGAATATTTAATGTCGCCGAAAGATTTATGCACCTTAGATTTCTTAGATCAAGTGATTGATTCGGGCATCAAGGTTTTAAAAATTGAAGGCCGTGGTCGTGCTGCCGATTATGTAGCAACTGTAATCAAAACCTATAGAGAAGCAATAGATTCGTTTTACGATGGAACGTTTACAAAAGAAAAAATCAGTACTTGGATGGAAGCTTTGGCAACGGTTTACAATCGCGGATTTTGGAATGGCTATTACCTCGGACAAAAATTAGGTGAATGGTCAGACAATCAGGGTTCGAGCGCTACACAAAAGAAAGTTTATGTTGGAAAAGGGATGCATTATTTTCCGAAATCACATATTGCCGAATTCAAAATTGAAGCCTACAACATCAAAAAAGGAGACAAACTTTTAATTACAGGTCCAAGTACCGGTGCACAGGAACTTATTTTAGACGAATTTTTAGTCAACGATAATCATTCTGAAAAAGCTTCTAAAGGCGATAGTTGCACAATGAAAATTCCATTCCGAATTCGATTATCCGATAAAATGTATAAAATTGTAGAAAACTAATGGTTATTGTTACCCTACAAAGAGACAAATGTATCGGTTGTAATTATTGTGTTGAAATGGCTCCAGTACAATTTCAAATGTCTAAAAAAGATGGCAAATCTGTGTTGATTAAGTCGGTAAATACCAAAGGATTTTATACTTTAAAATCGGCAGATCATAGCATTGTAGAAAACTGTGAATTGGCAGAAAAAGCATGTCCAGTTCATATCATTACTGTAAAAGAAACATAGCTTCCATCTTTACTTTTTACAGTTTTTCGTTGTGCTGTGATAAATCAAGACCTAAATCCTCCGATTCTTCTGAAACTCGAAGTGGAATAATATAATCCGTGATTTTAAAAAGCAATAACGCACCAAAAAAAGTATAAAAGGAAACAATTAAAAGTGCCAACATGTGTCCTCCAAAAATGGAAAATCCCCCATGAAGTAGACTGCTATTAGGTTCGTTTGAAAAAATGGCTGTTAAAATCATTCCCATAATACCTCCCACACCATGACAAGCAAAAACGTCTAAAGTGTCGTCAATTTTTTTCATGAATTTTGCATTTACAGCTAAATTAGAAACAATTGCGGTAATAAATCCAAAGAAAATACTTTCTGGAATTGTAACATAGCCCGCAGCTGGAGTAATGGCAACCAAACCCACAACGGCTCCAATACAAGCTCCCAAAGCCGAAACCTTTCTTCCGTTCATACGGTCAAAGAAAATCCATGTAAGCATAGCGGCAGCCGATGCGGTAATGGTAGTTGCAAAAGCCATAGCTGCTGTCCCGTTTGCTGCTAAAGCGGACCCAGCATTAAAACCAAACCAACCAAACCAAAGCATGCCTGTGCCTAACAATACAAAAGGAATGTTTGTTGGAATATGATTGCTGTTTTTCCTTTTGCCAAGTACCAAAACACCTGCTAATGCAGCAAAACCAGCACTCATGTGCACCACTGTACCCCCTGCAAAATCTTTAATTCCAAAATAACTTCCTAAGAAACCATTTGGATGCCAAACCGAATGACAAAGGGGTGCATATATAAATAAAGTAAACAAGGAAATAAACAATAAATAGGAAATAAAGCGAACCCGTTCTGCAAATGAACCCGTAATTATAGCGGGAGTAATAATGGCAAATTTCATTTGAAATAGGGCAAACAAAACAAACGGAATTGAGGTTGCAATTTTGGCATGAGGCAAAACACCTACGTGGTCAAAAAACGGAAAACTCAAAGGATTACCAACAAAGCTATAAAAATGAGTACCCGATTGAAATCCTAAAGGCGCTCCAAAAGCCATACTAAATCCTACAACTACCCAAATTAAAGTAACTACACCTAAACAAATAAAACTTTGGAGCATTGTTGAAATTACATTTTTTTTTCCAACCATACCACCATAAAAAAAAGACAAACCAGGTGTCATAAGCAAAACCAAACACGATGCTGTTAACATCCAAGCTACATCGGCAAAATTCAGTTGACTAATAGTACCAAATTGAGCTGCAATCTTTGCAGTTTGCACTTCTTTTGGCCAAAACATACCTAAAAGTGCTACTAGGCTAACCACGCTAAAGGAAACAATCCATCTTTTTTCTATTTTCATGTTTTTATTTTTTATAACCCTATTTTTATAGGGGTAAAAATATAAAAAATATTCAACAGTAGCATAAAATAATAAAAAATATAGGGGTTAGTTGTTTAAAATTTAATTTTTAAACTTGTTCTTAAAAAAATAGCTCAAGGCTACATGAAATAAAAAAGTAGTAATTAGTGTTGAAACAAGTGAATACATTACCTAAACACTGATGGGAGTGTTTTTTTGTTTGTGTTTAAATAGTAAAACAACTATTTTTACACTAATAAAAAATACCCAAAAGATATTTAGGTAAAACTTTAGCTGCAATAATTTTACATTTGAAGCAGCTTTAGAACTTGTTAAAAAAATTAGTCTGAATGTATAATTTAATAATACAAGGATAAGAGAATAATTTCATGTCCTAATATAAACAACATCAATGAAAATTGGACTTTATTTCGGAACTTTCAACCCTATACATATTGGGCATTTAATTATTGCCAATCATTTGGCAGAACATTCTGATTTAAATCAAGTGTGGATGGTTGTTACACCTCACAACCCACACAAACAAAAAAACACGTTACTAGACGATTACCAAAGACTTCATATGGTACACTTAGCAACTGAAGATTTTGTGAAAATTAAAGCTTCGGATATCGAATTTAAATTACAGCAACCTAATTATACTGTAAATACATTAGCACATTTACAAGAAAAATACCCACAGCATGAGTTTTGTTTAATTATGGGCGAAGACAATTTAAACTCCTTTCATAAATGGAAAAACTATGAATTTATTTTAGAACATCATTCCATTTATGTTTATCCAAGATTGAATTCAGGTACAATCGATTCACAATTTGTAAACCACCCAAAAATTCATAAAATTGATTCGCCAATAATTGAACTTTCATCTACAAGTATTCGTCAAAACATTAAAAACAAAAAAAATGTTGCGCCAATGTTACCTCACAAAGTTTGGGACTATTTGGATACTACTATGTTCTATAAGAAGTAGGATTGTTATAATAACTTAACATTACTTTACAACTTGTTCGGTAATCCAAATTGTAACTTTGCATCTAATAAATATAAATTGTTATGTTAAACTTCGAATTATACAATCCTGTAAACTACATTTTTGGTAAAGATCAAATCCAAAAATTAACTGATTTAATTCCTTCAAAATCCAAAATTTTACTGGCTTATGGCGGCGGAAGCATTTTTAAAAACGGTGTTCACGATCAAGTAATTACCGCTTTAAAAGGTTTTGAAGTTGTTGAATTTGGGGGTATAGAACCCAATCCTCATTTTGAAACATTGATGAAAGCAGTGGAAATTATCCGTGAACAAAAAATTGAATTTATACTTGCAGTTGGCGGAGGAAGCGTAATTGATGGCGTTAAATTTATATCCGCTGCTGTTCATTTTGAAGGAGATGCAGCCGAAATTTTAAGAAAACGAATTTTGTTTAAAGAAGGTTCCAATGTTGTGCCTTTTGGAACAGTATTAACGTTACCGGCAACAGGTTCTGAAATGAATTCTGGTGCTGTTGTTACTATTGCGGCAACTCATGAAAAACTAACTTTGGGCGGTAGTGCCTTGTTTCCAAAGTTTTCAATTGTTGATCCAACAGTAATAAACTCATTGCCGAAACGACAATTGCAAAATGGTGTAGTGGATGCTTTTACACATACCATGGAGCAGTATTTAACTTATCCACACGATGCGATTTTACAAGATCGATTTTCAGAAAGTATTTTAAAAACCCTTGTTGAAATTGGTCCAAGTGTAGTTGAAAATCCAAGTGATTACAAATTAGCTTCTAATTTTGTTTGGTGTGCTACAATGGCACTAAACGGATTGATTCAAAAAGGAGTTCCGTCAGATTGGGCAACACATATGATTGGTCACGAATTAACGGCTTTATACAACATTGACCATGCAAGAACTTTAGCTATTATTGGTCCCAATTTGTACAAAGTTATGTTTGAAACCAAAAAAGAAAAACTGGCACAATACGGTGAAAGAGTTTGGAATATCACAGGAAATACTACCGAAGAGATTGCACACAAAGCAATAGAAAAAACAATAACATTTTTCCATTTAATGGGAATGAAAACCAAAATTTCGGAAAACGCAGAAAATATAGAAAACACTGCCGATTTTATTGTGAATCGTTTTACACAAAGAGGCTGGTTGGCACTTGGCGAAAAACAAAACATTACACCTGAAAAAGTTCGTGAAATTGTTGAAATGAGTTTGTAATTTCTTGTAAGAAATTCAATTCAAAATATAAAAAGGCGCTCCTATATAAAAAAGAGCGCCTTTTGCTTTTACAAAAAATAACTAACTTATAGATAACGCTGTAAATTGCAATTTAGTATGTAGTGTGTTGAAAATAAATTTATTAAAAAAGCGAGCATACTTTTAAGCTGTTTCTTACTTCCTATAGTAAAATACTTTGTTCAAATTTAATTATATTTGAATAAATTTTACAAAATGATCGAACAACCAAAATTTGCAGTAATAGGTGGTGGAAGTTGGGCAACTGCCATAGCTAAAATGTTATGCGTCAACGTACCCGAAATAGCTTGGTACATGCGTAATGCTGAAGCAATTGAACATATAAAAACACACTATCACAACCCAAACTATTTAAGTTCCGTTGAATTTGACATTAAAAAACTACGACTAACTAATGATATAAACGAAGCTGTTTCCTATGCTGATTATGTTATTTTTGCAATTCCTTCGGCTTTTTTGAGCAAAGAACTTTCAAAACTTACGGTAAGTCTAGAACAGAAAATTATTTTTTCAGCCATTAAAGGTATTGTGCCAGAAACTAGTTTAATAGTTGGTGAACATTTTAACAAAACGTACAACATCCCATTTGAAAACATAGGTGTAATTACCGGCCCCTGCCATGCTGAAGAAGTTGCATTGGAGCGTTTGTCTTACCTGACTATTGCCTGTGGCGATGCCCAAAAAGCAAAGGTTGTTGCCAAAAATCTATCTGGTAATTTCATAAAAGCAATAATTACAGATGACATTATAGGAACTGAATATGCTGCGATGCTAAAAAACATATATGCAATTGCCGCAGGAATAGCGCATGGTTTAGGCTATGGCGATAATTTTCAATCTGTAATTATGAGTAATGCCATTCGGGAAATGAAAAAATTCATTCGAAAAGTGCATAAAATGAAACGAAACATAAATAATTCAGCTTATTTAGGCGACTTATTGGTTACCGGGTATTCCGTTTTTTCAAGAAATAGAATGTTTGGAAACATGATAGGCAAAGGATATACCGTACAGTCAGCAATGATGGAAATGAGCATGGTAGCAGAAGGCTATTATGCCGTAAAAAGCGCTTATAAACTAAATCAAGAGTACAAAGCAAACACACCAATTATTGATGCCGTTTACAGTATTTTATACGAAGGAAAAGAGGCAAAAAAAGTATTTAAAAAATTGACTGATAAGTTGGATTAAGATGAATGAAAGATGGAAATATCAGATAAAATCGGGTGGAATTTGGGGTGTTTTTATGTCGCTTTTTAATGTATTATTTGAACTCCGAGAGAAACCATTTGCTGAACAGATAAACCATTCTAACTTTTACATAAGAAGTAGTAGTTTTATTCTGATTGGCATTTTTGTTTTAGGATATTACAATTGGAAAGCAAAAGTTAGAAACGAAAAAAAACAGTAATTTAAATTAATAAAAGTTGGGCCATTTGAATTAAAAGATGCCTTTTCTTTGAAAGTACAACTATTTTTAATTTAATATAACCCGTTGGGTGTAATTAAATTATTTGTGTTTTGATGTTATTTATTGGTCTATCAAATATAAATTTATTGATGAATTGTACCAAAGTTAATGCTGTTATTTTTGCTAAAATTCTTGTTTTAAAACCTTGAAAAGATTTAGCATAATT
>CANGIF010000010.1 GCA_947453885.1 Flavobacteriaceae bacterium | reverse complement strand
TTAGGGAACGTGCGCCTCGTCACGATCAAAAAAACATTTTTCACACAAAAGAATCTTTTGAAAAACAAAAATGACCAAAAATGAAAATCAAAATTGGTCATTTTTATATTTTTTGCCAAAAAGTAAGGTTACTTCTGAATTTGCCTAATTTGATTTATTGCCACAAAAAAAGGATTCAAATATTATGAATCCTTTACTTTTATATTTATACTATTTAGCCCTACCCTTTTAAAGCTTCAGCTCCACCAACTATTTCTAAAATTTCATTAGTAATTGCAGCTTGTCTTGCTTTGTTATATGTAAGTTTCAATTGATTTCTTAATTCTGTAGCATTATCAGTAGCTTTATGCATAGCGGTCATTCGTGCTCCATGTTCAGATGCAAAAGAATCTCTTATTGCTTTGTACAATTGTGTTTTTAATGACTTTGGAATTAATGTTAAAACTATTTCTTCTTTTTTAGGTTCAAAAATATAATCGCTTTGTGAAACAATTTTGTCGGATTTTATAGGTGCTAATGGCAAAAATTGTTCAGTTTGAATTATTTGAGTGGCTGCATTTTTAAATTGATTATACACTAGCTCAATTCGATCATAATTACCTGCAATAAATTTATCGGTAATATCGTTAGCAATACCAGCAACATTATCAAAGGTCAATTGATCATATATAGTGCTTTGATTATCAATTACAGTATGTGACTTCTTTAAAATATCGAAGCCTTTTTTTCCAATAGCAAATACATCAACTTGTTTACCTGCATAGAATTCAGTTCGGCTTTTTACTTCTTTAATAACGTTTGTATTAAATGCTCCACATAAACCTCTGTTTGAAGTTATGGCAACCATTAACACTTTTTTAATTTCTCTTTGATTGGTATATTCCCCACCTGAATCCCCATCTAATGTAGCAGATAGATTTTGCAACAATTCCGTTAATTTTTCGGCATAAGGTCTCATTGCTGTAATAGCATCTTGTGCTTTTTTCAGTTTTGCTGCAGAAACCATTTTCATCGCAGATGTAATTTGCATCGTAGATGAAACTGAAGTAATTCTATTACGTATTTCCTTTAAATTTGCCATATTAAATTTGAAAATTAGATAATTTGAAAATCTGAAAGTGCAAAATTACATTTTCAAATTTTCAAATTTTCAAATTGTTTATTAATTATATTTTGCTGAAACTTCTTTTGCTGCTGCTTCTAGAGCATCGGTAATTTTATCATCTAATTTACCTGCTTTCAATGCGTCTAATACAGCTCTATCTTTATTATTTAAATATTCTAAATAATCCTTTTCAAATTCTTTAACTTTATTTACTGGAACATTTCTCAGTAAGTTTTTAGATCCAGCATAAATAATTGCAACTTGGTTTTCAACTGTGTAAGGATCATTCAAACCTTGTTTCAAAATTTCAACGTTTCTTTTTCCTTTTTCAATAACGTTTAAAGTAACAGCGTCCAAATCAGAACCGAATTTTGCAAAAGCTTCCAATTCACGGAATTGAGCTTGGTCTAATTTTAATGTTCCAGCAACTTTTTTCATAGATTTAATTTGAGCATTACCCCCCACACGAGATACCGAAATACCAACGTTGATTGCTGGTCTAACTCCTGAATTAAATAAATCACCATCTAGGAAAATCTGTCCGTCAGTAATTGAGATTACGTTAGTTGGAATGTATGCGGATACATCACCTGCTTGCGTTTCAATAATTGGTAATGCTGTTAATGAACCACCACCTTTTACTATAGGCTTTAAAGAATCCGGTAGATCGTTCATGTTTTTAGCAATTTCATCATTGTTAATTACTTTACATGCTCTTTCCAATAAACGAGAATGCAAGTAAAATACGTCACCTGGATATGCTTCACGTCCTGGAGGTCTTCTTAATAAAAGAGAAACTTCACGGTAAGCAACCGCTTGTTTAGATAAATCATCGTAAACAATTAAAGCAGGACGACCTGAATCACGGAAATATTCACCAATTGCAGCACCTGCCATTGGAGCATAAACTTGCATTGGTGCAGGATCTGATGCATTTGCAGCCACTATTACTGTGTAAGCCATTGCCCCTTTTTCTTCTAGCATTTTTGCTATACCTGCAACAGTTGATGCTTTTTGTCCAATTGCAACATAGATACAAAATACTGGTTTACCAGCATCGTAAAATTCTTTTTGATTTAAGATGGTGTCAATACAAACTGTTGATTTACCAGTTTGACGGTCACCAATAACTAACTCTCTTTGTCCTCTTCCAACTGGAATCATTGCATCAACAGCTTTCACGCCTGTTTGCAAAGGTTCTGTTACCGGTTGACGAAATATTACTCCTGGCGCTTTTCGCTCTAAAGGCATTTCAAAAAGATCACCTGTAATTGGACCTTTTCCGTCAATTGGTTGTCCAAGAGTATTTACAACTCTACCAACCATACCTTCTCCAGTTCTTAATGATGCTATTCGTTGCGTTCTTTTTGCAACTGAACCTTCTTTTATTCCAGTTGAAGGTCCTAAAAGGACAACTCCTACGTTATCTTCCTCTAAATTTAATACGATACCTTCTAATCCGTTTTCAAATTCAACTAATTCACCATATTGAACATTAGATAAGCCGTATACACGTGCAATTCCATCTCCAACTTGTAGTACTGTGCCTACTTCTTCAAGTGTAGCACCAGACTCAAAACCTTCAACTTGCTTTCTTAATATTGCTGATATTTCAGCTGGTTTAATTTCCGCCATAATTTTTTATAAATAACTAATTACTTAATTCTCTTTTTAAAACTTGTAATCTATTTGCTATTGATGCATTGTATTGTTTGTCACCCATTCTTAGTATAAACCCACCAATTATTGTAGGGTCTACTAAATTATTTAAGGACACATTTTTGTCAGAAAAAGTTGCAATTTTAGCTAAAACTTTTGTTTCTAATGCTACATCCATTGGAAAAGCTGTAGTTACAGTAGCAACTTCTATATTGTTCATTTCATCAAATAATTTGATATAATCAGAAGCAATATTTACTATAATTTCAAATCTTTTGTTTTCACGTAAAAGTCTAAATAAATTTTTTGTGACTTCATTTACATTACTAAAAACTTCATTTAAAACATTTTCTTTTATATCAACAGAAGTTGTTGGACTTTGAATAAAATTTGAAAGTTCTAAGTTTGCTTTGAATGAATTTTCAATTAAAATCATATTAGCATTTACTATTTCTGCTACTCCTTTTGAATAACTTAAATCTAGTATTGCTTTTGCATAACGAATTGCAGCTCTTGTACTTGCCATTTTATTAATTTAATTTAGCGTCGTCCAACATTTTCTCAACTAATTTCATTTGAGAATCTTTATTTGAAAGCTCTTCTCTTAATAGTTTTTCCGCAATTTGTAATGATAAATTTGAAACCTGCGCTTTCAATTCAGCCATTGCAGCATTTTTTTCAGATTGAATTGCTTCTTTAGCTTGTTCTATCATTTTTAATCCTTGCTCTTGTGCCTCATTTTTTGAATCAGCTATCATTTTTTCTTTCATTTCGCGAGCATCTTTTAACATTGCATCACGTTCTAATCTTGCTTCGTGAAGAATTCGTTGATTATCCGCTTGAAGATTTTGCATTTCTTGTTTTGCATTTTCTGCAGAAAGTAATGCGTTTTTGATACCTTCTTCTCTTTCATTAACGGCATCTAAAATAGGTTTCCATGCAAATTTTTTCAAAAGAAAAACAAGTGCTAGGAATAAAATAGTTTGTAATATAAACAAACCTAATGAAAACTGTCCAAATAATTCTTCCATTGTATTGTAACTTAAAATTTAATTTTTTCTAAATAAGTTAACAAAAGCTATAACCAACCGTTATAGCTTTTGTTTGTTTTAATTTATGATGCAAAAATTGCAGCAAAACCAATACCTTCAACAAGAGCAGCAGCAATAAGCATCGCTGTTTGAATTTTTCCAGTAGCTTCTGGTTGACGAGCAATAGCGTCCATTGCAGAACCACCGATTCTACCAATACCAATACCTGCTCCAATAACTACTAATCCTGCTCCAATAATTCTAGGGATTTCCATAATGTATATATATTTAATTAAACATTCTATTATAAGGCATTCGCCATCCATTCAGTAGGTAATTTTAACACGCCCTACTTTATTGTCTTAATATTTTTTATCTTTTATTTCGCTTGCACCTTTTATTTACTAATGAGCTTCCTCATGATGATGCTCTTCTGATGCAGATCCAAAATACAAAGCAGCAAGCATTGTAAAAATATAAGCTTGTAACAAAGCTACTAAAACTTCTAGTAAAGATAAGACAAATGCCAACATGAAAGACAACGGACTTCCAATTGGACTATTAAATTTGTACATTAGAGCAATTAACGTCATTAAAACTACGTGTCCCGCTAACATATTAGCATATAAACGAATAGTTAGTGAAAAAGGTTTAATTATTGTTCCTAGTAATTCGATTGGTGCTAATACAAATTTCATTGGAACTGGCACGCCTGGCATCCAGAAAATATGCTTCCAATAATCTTTTTTGGCAGTAAAAGTTGTGATTAAATACGTTAAAATTGCCAATGACGCAGTTACAGCTAAATTTCCAGTAATGTTTACTCCAAGAGGAGTTAAGCCAAACATATTTAGAAACCATATAAAGAAAAATATAGTTAATAAGAAACTCATGTATTTTTTATAATGTTTCTCTCCAATATTTGGAATTGCAATTTCGTCTCTAATATATAAAATAATCGGCTCAAAAAAACGACCTGCGCCTTTTGCTATTGAACCATTTTTTTTGTACGATTTACCAAGTCCAACAAAAAGCAAAAACATTAATGCTCCAACTACTAGAATCATTAAAACACTCTTAGTTATTGAAAAATCAATAGGCATATCATTTGTGACGTGACCCTTTTCGTTTTCTTGAAATTCACCGTTTGAATTTGTTTTATAAATTCTCCCATCGTGATGATTGATTTTATAAAAATTACCATTTGATTCAACTACTGCTTCTCCATGTTCAAATTTAGAAGAAGAAAAAACATGTATTCCATTATCCCAAAGAATTATAGGTAATGAAAACCCAAAATGACTTTGATGTTCTTCATCTTTACCATAAGAAAACAGCGTAAAATCATGCGAATCTAATAAGTGATGTTTTACAAAAGCTTTTCTATCGGCCTCTGCTTTTTCTTCTTTAGAAAGTAATTTGTTTTCCGTCGAAACACTTTCGGTATTTTGAGCCTCTTGAGCAGTTACAATGCCAGCATTATTTGCAAAACAACCTAAAGGAATTGAAGCTACTAAAGCAATTAGAATAAATTGGAACAGTTTGTTTGAAAATACCATATTTGATAATTATCTTTAATTTATTTTTCAAATTTGGTGCAAAAGTACAATATTAATTAATATTAAAAAGTATTACTTTTATTTTTTTTGATGAAATTGTGGTTTTTGGAGAGTTATATTAGTTTTTGTTCAATATTCTAACTGTTACAACTGTTTCTATTGCTAAAAAGAGAATAAATAGCGTTAAAAAATTAATTTTTTCTGGTGTCATTTTACCTTCAGAAAGTTTTAATATTGGAAGTAAAAAAATGTAAGCAACAACCATTTTTACGCTTGTTAACAATAAAAAGGTGTAGCCTACATTATCTATGTTTTTTTGTTTGATTTTAATCAAAACATAAACTATTGTGAAAGCAAATAAAAAAAACAGGAAGTAGAGTTTTTCTATTGAATATATAAATCCAGAAAAGTCAGTGTTTGTTAGAATAAAAATTGCTATAAGTTTGTGTAAAACATAACAAGTTGTCGATAAAAAAACAATTTGAAGCAAAGGCTTGTAAATGGCTATTTTCATGCTTAATCTTCAGATGAATTTAATTCTTTTAATTGCCTGTTTATATTGTAAAATGCTATTAAAACACCTATAAGAGTTAGCGCTTTTACGTAAATACGATGTTCATTTGTGTACTTTTCATCAAGCCATTTGCCCGCAACTGAAAATAGAAATACAATCATTCCCATTTGTACAGGAATGTTTATAAGTACTAACCATTTATTAGGCTTTTTCTTCGGTTGAGGTCGCATTTGACAGATTAGATTTTGCTATTGTTTTCATGACACAAGTTGCACTAAACTCTGCTCCTGGCTCAACAGATAATTTACCACAAACTACATCGCCATGTATAATTGCTTTTGATTTTATATTTAATATTTCTGACACTTGTATTTTACCATCAAATTTTCCCTCTATATCTGCATTTTTACAAATAATATCACCAATAACTTTGCCTGCAGGTCCAATTACAATTTTCCCGTTTGATTGGAAATTTCCTGTTAATTCACCATCTAATCTAAAATCAGCATGTGATACAATTGTTCCTTTGATTATTGTTCCTTCTACAATTCTATTTGTTTTACCAAGTAAATCGGTGTAGGATTTAGATTTTTTTTCAAACATCATGCTTTATTTTTTTGGTGTTGGATTAACTGGAGATTCAGGAGCAGGATCTTCAGTACTAGTTGGGTCTAACTTGTTTTTAGGACTTGGAGTACTACCATCATTTTTTGTAGGTGGTAGCACTTCATCTGTCTTTTCAAAAGAGTCTTGTTTTATACTTTCTTGTGGCTGAAAGCCTTCTTTTTTTGAATCACTTTTTAAGGTTCCATTGGATTTTTCAATTGTTGGAACTGTAGCTATTTTTGTTGGGTTAGCAATATATTCAGCAATATTTTTTTTAATTTGAACTATTTTATAGTTGTAATTTGAAATTAGTATTGGCTCAATTTTCACTTGGTAATCTTTGTATTCTTTCAATATTGATGCAATTTCTTTTGCAGTTTCTTCAGTTTTTATTCCATGGATAGCTATAAAATTAGATTCCATAGTATACAAATCTACTGAAGTGGTAATCTTGTCTGAAGCCCTTCCTTTTGTAAAACTGTTTATTAATTTATACAATTCAATAGCTTTCGATTCTTTGTCATCACCAATTGGGTACAAAATTTTCCAACTTGTTCCTGGAGCACCATTAAAATGTAGTGCTTCCATTGTAACTATTTCTTTTTTAATAAATGCTTCCGCATTTTTGCCTTCTGCACTTTCAGGATAGCTTAAAGCAACATAATTTAGTGCCTTTTTATATTCTATTAATCCTTTAATTTTTCCTACGATATTTGCTTTTAATAATTCAAATTTAGGTTCAATTTCATCTCCATTATACTTGTTTACTGCATTTTCAGTTTCTACTATAAGTGTTCTTAAATCAATACCTGTAAGATACTTTTTATATAAGTTTTTATATTCTAATTCCGGGCTTTGACCTGATGAAGCATCTGGAGAAGCGTTGTTTATAATTTGAGCATATCTTGAGTCCGGATATAATTTTAAAATTTTATCCTTCATTTCTTTAGCTTTGTTTGTATCTGTAATTTCATATATTCGATATAAATTGTACATTGCAGGCAAAACCAATCGTTCTTCTGGGTTTTCAAAAAGCAAAGTTTCAAATTTATTTTGTGCTAATTTATATTCTTTAAATTTTTCTTTATAGACTACACCTAACTGATAATATGCGAAATTTCGATCTTTAATAAGCGTCTCTATTTCATCTTGTTTTTTGGGTAATTTTGACAAATAAAAATCCGTTGTGTACTTCGGTTCTGTTTTTGGATCTTTAAAAACTGAATTGTCATTTGTTGTGCTTTCATCTAAACTGCTATCTTCTTTGCCAAATTGACTATCAGACGAAGTTCTCCAATTGTTTTTATATGCTCTTTCACCCCAGTTTTTTCTAAATTCTATTTTTCCAAATGCAACAGTGTTGGAATTGTAAAAATAAAAAGTGCTATTCCCGGTTCCAGACCCTAAAGCAGTGGACGAAGAAAATACGGGTCCAGAAACAATAGGTCTTTTAGAGCTTGACGCTGCTTCTGTTGGTTTATCTATTGGGTCTTCACCATTAAAAGTATTTTTATCACTGTCAGCTATTTCTTTAGCTTTAGCCTCTTTTAATTTTTTAGCTTTTTCATCTTTTATTAGCTGCGCGATGTAATCTTCAAAATATTTAGTTTTTTCTTTTTTATTCATAGCCAGTATTTTCAAAATACTGTCGTTATCATGCGCAATTGTTTCATATTTAATTACATCGTCTAAATTTTCTCTTTTTTTTGTAATCAATCTAAACTCATTTGTTTTGGGTGTCAATTTAGTAAGCGTACTGTCATAGTATTTTCCAGCTGTTATGTATTTTGAAGTGTTGAAATAAATATCAGCTAAATTTCGATAGTTTGATGCAACTAAATAAGAATCAGAGGATTTTGATTTAAGTGATTTGTTGTAGAAAATTTTAGCTTGTTTGTTGTTTTTTCCTTTGTCATAATACAATGCCAATTGGTGGTTAATGTCCGCAAGAAATGGTCTGTTTTCCCTGTCTTTAAGGAAATCTCTAAATTTTTTTAGAAATGCAATAGAATCACCTTTTTGATAGTCAAATTGTTGGGCCTGTCTAATTTCTGAATGAATCACATATTGTCTAGGTGCCTTTCTTTTCATATTTATTACCTCTTGGTAACTTGCATAAGCACTGTCTTTATAACCTAACTCTTCATAAATTTGACCAGTAATAAATCGGTATCTAGCTTTTTCTTCTTTTTCTTTTGTGAACTCGGTTGCTAATTTTAATCTATAGACAGCACTGTCTTTTAATTCTGTTTTAAGAAATGCTTGTGCCAAAATTGCGTTAGCATCAGCAAAAATTTGATTTTTGAATTTGATTTCTTTTAAAAGTTTTGATAAATTTACTATAGCAACCTCATCATTATCTAAACGGATATTCGTTTTTTCGCGCCAAACTTTTGCTTCATAAATTTTATTACTGGAAGGATATTTATATAAAATATAATTAAAAGCCTCTAATGCTGGAATGTAACGTTGGTCGTAATAGCGTGTCTTTCCTAATAACAAATAGGCTTCATCTATTTGTGAATTTCGTTCTGTTCCGCCAAAATTCATCGATCTTTTTTGAATTGCTCTAGTGGCTTTATCTTCCGCTCGCTCAAAATTTCCATTCTTACCAGCTGCAGCAAGCGGTGTATTTGGTGCTTTTGTGTCTTTTCCTGGAATTCCTAAAGGAGCATTGTCTTTTGAAGGATTGTTGTTAACAACAGGCGGTGCTGTTTCTGTAGGCTTTGGTTCTGCGGTTCCTGGTTTAGCTTTTACTTCTGGCGGCAATTGGCGTTCAACAGGTAAAATTTCCCAAAAATTATCTTTATATTTGAATTTAAGTTCCGCTACTCCTTTGTCAAAAGCTACAGTTCCGTGGTATAAAACATTATATTTTGTATTTAATGCTTGAAAATTTCTATTTAAAAAACGGTCTCTTTTTGTAGAACAAGCTATCAAAAAAATAAGTAATCCAAATACAAGTATATAGGTATGCTTTGATGTTTTCAATTTAAAAAAAGTTTAATACTTTAACTACTAAAAAGCAAATTTAGTATAATGACTGGTAAAAATACGTTTCTTTTTGATAAACCAAATATTTTTTATTCTCAATCGATACTTTACTCTCCTTTTTTCTTGAAAACTATACTGCAAAAAAAGCTTCTAATTCCTTAAGTGTTTCTTCTGAAGTTGTAATGTCTTTTACAATTTCCCCTAAATTTAAGGCAACAATTCTACTACAAACTTCAACTGTATGGACTAAATCATGGCTTGAAACCAAAACAGTTACATTTGGATTTTCAGCTAGCTCACTAATTATTTTTTTTAAACGATTAACGGTAGTTGGATCTAAGTTGGCAAATGGTTCATCTAAAATTATCACTTCTGGATTTCCTATTAAAGCAGCAATTATACCCACTTTCTTTTGATTTCCTTTCGATAAATCGCGTAAGTATTTCTTGTTATTCAAAATTTCACCGTTGAAAAAAGCTTCGTGTTTTAGTAATAATGTATCCACTTCTTCTTTGTTTTGACCTCTTAAATCACCAATAAAATAAAAATATTCCTCAGGCGTTAAATAACTAATCAAAAAACTCTCGTCTAAAAATGCAGCCGTAAATGGTTTCCATTCTTCACTAGTATTTACTTGAATTCCATTTGAAATTATGCTTCCAGATGTCGGATTAATCAAATCTAAAAGCAAACTAAAAAAAGTGGTTTTCCCTGCTCCATTATTACCTACTAATCCAAAACTTTGTCCTTTTGGAATGTCAAGGTTTGAAATATTTAAAACTGATTTTCCATTGTATTTTTTTGAAAGAGCTTTTACTTGTATCATTTTTTTGATTATTAACGTTTTTGAAAATACTAATTCGAAGTTTGTTTATAAGCTGCCACAGTTGCATATTTTTCTGACTTGTATATTTTTTCAATTTGCTTAAAAACCAAATTTCTAAAAGCAAATCCCAAAACTCCAACTCCAGCTACTAACAACATACCTGCTGTTTCATTAAAAAGAGAAATCCCTAGTCCGTAAAGCAATACTGGAATGGCTAATTTTGGTACAGCAATCAACATTGTTTTAATATTAAAAGCTTGCTTGTCGCCAAATGCTCCTTTACTTTTAGACAAATCTATTGGTGTTTTTACAAAAGCACCACCTAACAAAACCAAATGTGAATTTACACCAATATTATAAATAGCGCCCGTTACAATCAACAAATACACTTTTCCTCCCATAAATAAATAAAAAGATGCCAAAAACGTAGAGGCTAATGTTGCCAAAACAACCAACCACCATTTAGACCGAATATAATCCCGATACTGAATATTCTGACTCATCATTAACTGGTAATACGAACTATCCCAACTTGGCACAAACTGACCAAATGTAAATAAAAACCCACCAGACACAAAAATTCCGGCAAAGATACCCATTACAGCTGCCTGATGATCATTATTAAAAAACAAAAAACCATAAAACAAAAACAAAACACTCATAAAGACTGTGGTACGAGACCGTTTGTTTCTTTTTAATAATCGAATGTCGTTTTTCAAAAACACACCCAAAGTTCCAAATTGATTCAACCATGTAAAATGTTCTGTTTTTGCTACATCTCTTTTTTTAGCCAAACCATCATCTAAAGTCAAATTTCTTTTAAAAAACTGAAAAGCAAAATAATAGCCTGCTAAAGCAGTAAATAAAGGAAGTATAAACAAAAATGAATTGCTATAAAAACCATTAAACAAATAGAAACAATAAACTGTTATGTCAAAAACATGAAAATAATGTGCAATACCACAACCACATACAATGAAAACGATTGGGTAAAAAACAGCGTCTTTGTTATTCAATAAAAGTGTAATAAAATTATTGGTGAAAATTAATCCAATAATACTAAAATGCCACAATGCAATCTGACTAATTGAAAATCCGTTTTTAACCAGCATGATTGAAAAGGGAATAAAGAAAAAAGCAGGAATCCAATTAAAAAACGAAAATAAAGTCTTGCCTAACGAAAAATGAACAATGACATTTCTTCTTATCGGTAACGGCAACAAAGTGCGGATGTTCAAAACCGGCATTTTTTGCATAAAAAAACGAATCGTCAAGTCCAATACAAAATAATAAATTAAAAATTTATTTACAGTTGAAAAAGGCTCCAAGCCAGAATCTTCAAGCAACGGATAAATCCCAAAACCCAAAAGAATAAAAACAACGGTAAAATACAAAGCACCTAAAATCGTAAAAATTTTCAAAACCAAATTAGTTGCAAAACTTGCCGACCTAAAAAACGATTTCCATTCAAGAGTTAAAAAATGTTTAAACATATACAGATACATTATTTTTTTTACATTAGAATCCAAAACAATCAGATTGTTACAAATTATTAATTGTTATTTGATGAAAAGCATGCGATTATAAAACAACTTATAAACAAACCGTATCAAATTGAAATATGAAGTTAAATTCGAAAGTTCATTTCGAAGATTCAATTTAGGAAATAAACTCTAAATGTTTGAAAATTATAAGTGTAAATTATATTCCAAAAAAAAGAGACCTTAAAAAAGATCTCTAATAAATTATGTGATGTAACTGATTACTTATTTTCTTTCGAAATGTATTTTTCCAATGCCATGGTCATTGATGGTGATTCAGGTGTTGGTGCCATAATATCAACTCGCAGTCCATGATCTAAAGCTTCTTTTTGAGTAGTGCTCCCAAAAACGGCAATACGGGTTTTATTTTGCTCAAAATCAGGGAAATTTTTAAACAATGATTTAATTCCTGTTGGACTAAAAAACGCCAAAACATCGTAGTAAACATCTGCTAAATCAGATAAATCACTCATTACTGTTTTATAAAAAATAGCTTGAGTCCAATTAACTTTAAGATTATTAAGAGTAGCTGGAGCATCAGCATTTAATTGATCCGATGCGGGTAGCAAAAACTTTTCGTCTTTGTATTTTTTAATTAAAGCCGACATATCAGCAAAATCTTTTGAACCCACGTAAATTTTACGTTTACGATATACTACATATTTTTGTAGATAAAAAGCAACCGCCTCCGATTGACAAAAATATTTTAAATCTTCTGGAACTTTGTAACGCATTTCTTCAGCTACTCTAAAAAAATGATCTACAGCATTTTTACTAGTTAAGATTATGGCGGTAAAGTTATTCAGATCTATTTTTTGAGCTCTAATTTCTTTAGCGTTAACCCCTTCAACGTGAATAAATGGCCTAAAATCAACTTTTACTTTATGCTTTTGTTGAAGCTCAAAGTAAGGTGAATTTTCTATTTTTGGTTCTGGTTGTGACACCAAAATTGTTTTCACTTTCATATTTTGCTGTTTTCTAATCAACTATTTCTTTGTAATCCAATAATACAAAAAATAGTAGGGTGCTATTTCAAGTGTGCAAAGATATAAAATAAAATAAAACAATTTACCCAATACTAGGGTTTGATAAATTTTTAAACTTTTTAAATACAATAGCACGTTTGAAAACAACAAAAAACCTATAATTCCATAAATAATTAACAAACTTGGTTCGTTATTATAATACAAAACAAGAGTGACTGGTACTAATAACAAGCCCATATAAGTTCGATAACTTATTTTTAGCATGTCAAAATTTTCTTTGAAGTCTTCTACATTGAATGAAGTGGCAATAATTTTTTCAAATAAGTATTTAGCCAATATGAAATAACTCAAAAAAGTTATTATTCTAATGTACATAACCCAATCTGATTTAGAAGTCATGCCAAAATAACTCATGAGATACAAAATAAAAAAAGAAAAAGAAACCAATTGAACAATAAATAACAGCAGAGTAAACCAAGCTAAAACAGATGTGTTTTCACGATAAATTTTGATGTATTTATCTGAAAAAAGCAGCCTTGTAAATTCGTTAAAACGATTTTCAAAAGCTGTTTTGGTAATAACAATTAAAGTCAAACAAAGAGTAAAAACCAATGTAGCCCAATCTTTATTCTCCAGTATTCTTTCGTGTAAAACTATTCCCTCCATAATTCACAAAATTAGTAATTTTTAGTTCATTAGTTATTATTATAATTTTATTATGATTTCAATCTTTTAAAAAGTTTATTTTTGTAAAAAAAATCAGCAAATGACCAACAGTATTGTTATCATTCCTACTTTTAACGAAATTGAAAACATAGAAGGAATTATTCGTGCTGTTTTTTCCCTTCATAAATCATTTCATGTGTTGATTGTTGATGACAATTCTCCTGACCAAACTGCCATAAAAGTTAAAGAACTAATGGCTGAATTTGAAGGGAAATTGTTTTTAGAAGTACGAATCAAAAAATCGGGTCTAGGTACTGCTTATGTACATGGTTTCAAATGGGCATTATCCAAAGAATATTCCTACTTTTTTGAAATGGATGCTGATTTTTCGCACAATCCAACTGATTTAGAAAAATTATACGAAGCTTGTCATTTCGGCGGAGCCGATTTAGCAATAGGTTCGCGTTATGTTACTGGTGTTAATGTTGTGAACTGGCCTTTAAGCAGGGTTTTAATGTCTTACTTTGCTTCTGTTTATGTTCGATTTATTACTGGAATGAAAATCTTTGATGCCACAGCAGGATTTGTTTGTTACAATCGAGAAGTTTTAGAACGTATTAATTTAAATAAAATAAAATTTATTGGATATGCCTTTCAAATTGAAATGAAATACCGAACGTATGCCTGTAATTTTAAAATAGTTGAAGTTCCTATAATTTTTACAGACCGAACTAAAGGACAATCAAAAATGAGTAGCGCTATTTTTAGCGAAGCCATATTTGGAGTACTAGCATTAAAAATAAAAAACCTTTTTAACCAATTGTAATGCAAAATCCAAACAGTATCCTGATTAGAAATGCAAAAATCATAAACGAAGGTGCAATCGTTGAAGGTGATGTTTTGATTGAAAATGAATACATACGTAGAGTTGAAAAAAAAGGAATTATTCCCGATAACAACTGTACCGTAATTGAAGCAAATGGAAATTATTTATTGCCCGGTGTAATTGATGACCAAGTTCATTTTAGAGAACCTGGATTGACACATAAAGGTGATATTGCTTCTGAAAGTAAGGCTGCGGTTGCTGGAGGTGTTACTTCTTTTATAGAACAACCAAACACCTTACCAAATGCAATAACACAAGAGATTTTAGAAGCAAAATACCAACGAGCTGCCCAAACCTCATTTGCTAATTATTCCTTTATGATGGGCGGTACCAATGATAACTTGGAAGAGATATTAAAAACAAATCCTAAAAATGTGGCAGGTTTAAAACTGTTTTTGGGTTCTTCAACTGGCGACATGTTAGTAGATAGTTCAGAGGCATTGGAGAAAATATTCAAGAACACTGATTTATTAATTGCGGTTCACAGTGAAGATGAAAATACAGTTAAAACCAATTTTGAAAAATTCAAAACTATTTATGGAGATGCAATTCCTGTTAAGTTTCATCCTGAAATTAGAAGTGAAGAAGCCTGCTATAAGTCAACTGTAAAAGTTATCGATTTAGCTAAAAAAACAGGTGCTAGATTACATGTTTTCCATATTTCTACCGCTAAGGAACTTGATTTGTTTACCAACACTATTCCTTTAAAGGATAAAAAAATTACTGCCGAAGTCTGTATTCATCATTTGTGGTTTTCTGACAAGGATTATGAAACCAAAGGTAATTTTATCAAATGGAATCCTGCCATTAAAACAGCTAACGATAGAATAGCACTTTGGGAAGCTTTACTTGACGATAGGATTGATGTTGTCGCTACTGATCACGCACCTCATACACTAGCTGAAAAAAAACAAGTGTATACTAAAGCACCTTCCGGCGGACCATTGGTTCAACATGCTCTTGTTGCAATGGTTGAAAAACATTTGGAAGGTAAAATTAGTTTGGAAAAAATAGTCGAAAAAATGTGTCACAATCCAGCAGTACTTTTTAAAATTCAAAATAGAGGGTTTATAAAAGAAGGATATTATGCTGATTTGGTTTTACTAAATCCCACTAGTAGTTGGACCGTTAGTAGCGAAAACATTTTATACAAATGTGGTTGGTCTCCTTTTGAAAAAATCGAATTTCATTCTAAAATTACACACACTTTTGTAAATGGAAAATTGGTTTATGAAAACAATACAGTACATCCAATTCCGTTTGGTAAAAGATTACTTTTTGACAGATAAAAAATAAAATTGATGAAAAATTTATATGTTACTTTTGGATTATTTTTTTTCCTTTTTGGATGTAAAAATTCCGTGATTGAACAACCAAAAAACCTAATTGATGAAGATAAAATGGTGGCTATTTTGTACGATTACTCTATTTTTGATGCAGTTAGAAATCAAAACATGACCACCTCATTATCAGCATATAATCCAAACACTTATATTTACAAAAAATACAAAATTGACAGTTTACAGTTTGCACAAAGTAACCGCTACTATTCTACCAATATTTCTAAGTATAAAAAAATGTATAAAAAAGTTGCTGAACGATTGGAAAATTATAAAAACCAACTCAACAATTCTAGCAAAATTGAGACTAAAATTGTTAAGTAGCTAATAATCATTCTTGGTTTATTTTGTTTTTTTAACGTACTGTGTTAAAATTACTATATGTTGGTTTTCTACACGACCTTCTATTTGTTGCGCATTGTCCCAAACTAATTTAATGTTATGAACAGCAGCACCTCTTTTTGCTGTGAAACTCGCTCCTTTTACATCTAAATCTTTAATTAAAACTACCGAATCTCCATCTTTTAAAACATTTCCGTTACTGTCTTTGTGAATGATCTTTCCTTCATCATCATCTCCCTCACCTGTTGCTGCTGCCCATTCAAGTGCTTCTTCATCTAAATACAACATATCGAGTAAGTCTTGTGGCCAACCTTCTGCTCGTAATCGTGTTAACATTCGCCAAGCTACAATTTGTACAGGAAGATTTTCGTTCCACATACTTTCACTAAGGCATCTCCAGTGATTGGCTTCTGTAGTTTCTGGATTTTCAATTTGATTGCTACACGTTTTACAAGTTAAAATACTTGATTCCAATGTATCTAAGACATTTGGAGGCAAGTTGTATACACCTAAATCATGTTCGTTGCCACACAACTCACATTTTGAACCACTTCTGTCTTTTAATTTTTTTTCTATAACACTCATGTTTATTTTTTTATAAGTTAAAACAGGCTCCAATTGTAAAAACAACTTGATTGTTTAAATAATCATAGCCTTCTAAAGTCGTTTTGTATCTAGCAAAGGGAACTGATGTTTCGGAATAAAGTCCAAACCCATTTGTAAAAAAATAACGAACACCGATATGTCCGCCAAAATTTCGTAATCCTAAATTTAATCCAGGATAAATATCGATGTTTTTATCAATTCCAAATACGTTACCTATGTTCGCATTAAATCGTGCTTTTAAATCAAATCGATCAAGGAATTTAGCTTGGTTATCCCATTCATTCGTTGCTGTTAAAAGGTAGGTACTTGTAAAACCATACGACATGTTTTCACCGATTCCAAAATCAGTTGCTGCCTGTATGCCACTTCCTCCTTTTTGAACGGTATAGCCAACTCCAAATTTAAGGTCGTTTTTCCCTTTAAAAGTTTGTCCGAATAAAATACTTGTCAATAAAAAGAATACGCCAACACTTACACTTTTCATAATTGTTTATTTTAAATTGATGCTACATTTTTTATTACTGCTTCATTTCTACCTAATTCTGATACATATAACATTGGTAACGGATCGCTTTGCCAAAATTCTTTTGTGTCCACATCTAATATTGTTAAAGGACCTTTAAATGCTGCACCGGTGTCAATGTTCCAAACACAGGCTTTTTGTAAAGGTGTGGTGACACCTATTTTTGTTACTGGGGTATGTCCAATATAAATTTCTTTGTAAATTTTTAATCTATTGGGATACGTAAAATCATCGTGTTCTATATGCGTGTCTAAAGCTAATGCTGTTTCCCATAGCGTTCGATCCCAATAAAAAAGTTTTGGAAAGTATTCGTATTCAACACCGTTGACATTTGTAAAACCAGCATGAATGAAAAGTCTGTTTTGAGAATCGAGGTAATAGTTTTGTAATGATTTTAAAAACTTTATGTGAGCTTTTTTTGTAATTTCGTCTATGTCCTTATAAGCTAATACAGTTGCTTTTCCTCCATGTTGGAACCATATTTCTTGATTGAAATCTTTATGTTTATTTGACAACCAATCGAGAAAAAGCTGATCGTGATTACCTCTAATAAAGGTGCATTTTTGACTTTTTCCTAAATGAATTAACGTATCTATAACTTCTGGTGATTGGCTCCATCCGTCTACATAATCTCCAAGAAATATTAAATGATCATTTAGAGTAACGTTAGCTCTTACTAAAATTTGCTCAAGAGCACGCATTCCGCCGTGTATGTCGCCTATTACAAGTGTTCTATTCAATTTACGCTACTTTTTTGGCAAATATACAAAAGATTTGGGTTTTTTGTTTTTGATTTGATTTTAGGTGTTTTAGATTTAAATCACATTTGCTTTTTTGTAACCTCAATACAAATCACAGATTGACTAAAGTTATTTAATGAAAAAAAAGTGTTTAGACTACATTTGAATTAATTTTTACAGCTATTCAACTTTTTGAGTGCTTCTAAAAGCAATTCAAATCGAAGCATAACAACTTCTTCTTAAGCAAAAAATAATTTTTAAAAGTTACTTCTGTCATTTTTGGTAAGTTGAGTTACTCTGATTCAACCTAAAACCAACTGCTTGTTTCAATAATTTTGCTCAATTTTATTTTGTTTCTGCATTAATTTTATTGACTAAATATTCTTTTCCAATAATTTCCGAACAAGTAACTACAGCTCCAATTGTTACTCCAAGAACTCCATGCATGTTTATGCTTTGTCCAGTTAGATACAAGTTATTCAGTTTGGTTTTGGGGGCAATAAATGTTTTCATTGGATTGTTACAGTCTTTTTCGTAACCGTACATATTTCCTCTATGTCCACCAATATAATCGCGATAGGAAAGTGGTGTTGAGGTGTGAATGGATTGAATACAACTTCGAATGTTTGGAAATTTAATCTCAATTTCTTGAAGGAATTTTTCAGCTTTTCTAGCTTTAAATTCTTCATAATTTTCTCCTCTAAAATTTTTTTCCGCAGTGGTATTGTGTGTGTGTTCCCAGATTTGTAATTCATCGAACTTCATGTAAGTTAAAAAGGTCATGCCATCTGCCCATTTATCTGACTTGTTTGAGGCATTCATAGAGGCCATATAAGCTTTTGGCCAATTATCTTCAGTATATTGATGCGCTTTCCAAACTTCATTACTGTTTTTAAAATGGTAAATGTTGTGGTTTAAGTATTCGAAGCTTTCGGGTTTGAAAACAATATAAAGACTAAAGGCTGAGAAAACAGACTCTAGACTTTGAATTCGACTGAAATAAGACTTTCTAAACTTGTCTTCTCCAACCATTTTTAAGGTGGTTTTGGGTTCAATATTTGAAATGAAATGGGTGGCTTCAACTGAACTTCCGTCTTTCATTTGTGCAATAGTTACATCGTTTTCTATACTTTCAAACTTAATTACTTCTTTGTATTTATAAATTTCACCACCAAATTTTTTTAATTGTTTGATGAGTTGTTTCGTGATTTGACTACCTCCATTAATACACCTATAAGAACTTTGTATATAGGAATTTACAGAAAGTGCATGCACATAAAAAGGTGATTTTTCTTCAATTCCTGCATATAAAAAATTGGTTCCCGCTAGTACCGCACGTAATTTTTCGTTATTGGTTACTTCATCAATAAATTGTTTTGCATTAACTGAAAGTATATCGCTGTTATATGAACCTTCGTGTTCCAAATTATAGAGCGGGAAAGAATTGCAAGTTTCAATTACTTTTTGACAATAGTTTTGTATGTTCTGTTTTTCTTCTGGGAAAAAATTGGTTAATTTTTCAACGAAATTTTCATACCCTTGAGCATGTGGGTATTCTGTTGGGTGGTCCTCGAAGGAAATTATGTCAAAACCATCTACGTCTAATTGTTTTAGTTTTAATTCGTCCATTATTCCAATATACTTGAAATATTTGTACAAATTTTGACCTTCGGATAATCCACCTATGTAATGAATCCCGGTATCGAAAATAGTTTTGTCTCTAACAAACGTTTGAAGATTACCTCCAAACTGGTTGTTTTTTTCAAGCACACAAACACTGAAGCCTTCCTTTGCCATAATAATTGCCGATACTAACCCCCCGAGTCCACTGCCTATTACTACTACATCATAATGTGTTTTCATGTTGTTCTGTTCTTTAAAATTAACCAATTTTGATTGCCGCTTTCATAAGTAAAATCATTATAAAATAGTTCTTGATATACTTCTTTTGTTGTAATAATTTGCGCAGTTGAGGTTTTCAAAAAGGGCGATAATTTTTGCATATCAACAGATTTGTTGGTAACCAAAAGAAAATCTCCTTTCCAAGTTAAAACTTTGTCTAAAGTTGAATACGATTGAAGCGCTCCTTTTTTGGATAAATAATTGCCTTTGGCAACTGTAAATTTAACTTCATCTTGATAAAATCCACTTATTTTTCTTTTAGGCTCTTGTAAATACAGTAAAATATTGAGCTGACCAAAATCATTTCCAATATGCAATATAGAGGCATTTTGTGAAAAAAGAACATTAAGCGAATCGTATTTTGAAAGATTGGCTTGTACATCTTTTTTTACTGCATTAAAAACTTTTAATTCCATATAAAAATAACTGTTTAAAATCATTTTTTTGAAATAGGTTTCAATTTCAATTTCTTTTCTCAAGCTGTTAAATGCGGCTTTGAAAAAGGCACTTATTTTTTTGGTTCTTTCTGTATAATCAACTCCAAAAGACTTATCATCAGGAGTTATTCTGTCCAATATTTTAACTGTAATAGAACCGTCGTAAATAATGAAATCTCCTTTCGGAAGTACTTCCGAATTACCATGAACAAGCACTGGAAGAATGTCTAAATTAAAATGTTCAGCAAGATAAAATGCCCCTTTGTGAAAACGGTTCATTTGATTGTTTTTTGAACGTGTTCCTTCTGGAAAAATAATTATTGAAAATCCAGTTGCAATTTTCGGTCGCAAATGTTCTAATCCACCTTCTAAACCAGCAGAAATTGGATAAAATCCAGCTGCTTTAACTGCACCACCAAAAACAGGTGAATTGTAAACCCAGTCACTTACTAAAAAAATAATTTTGGGATTGAGCATGCCAACGGCAAGTATGTCTAAAAAAGAAGTGTGATTAGCTATTATTACGGCAGGTTTATGAAATTGTTCTTTATTTGGATTTAAAATTGTTTTAGTCACAAATCCGTTAGTATACAAAACAGATTTCATGAATTTTGAAATTACATATCGAAACCCTTGCATTTTAATTTTAGTAGTTAAAGGAAGTATCTTTAATAAGGTAACACTAAAAACAGACATTAAAAAACCGCCAAAGCCGTAATAGCAAAAAGACAATATTCCGTGAAGAAAACTTCGCCATCGAAAGGGTGCTTTTCCTTTTTGGGTTCGGTTGGTTATAATAAAATTAAATACCAAAGGTTGAAAAACAAAAGTGATTACCAAAGTTGAAAAAATACCAATTATTGCAATAATTGATATGGAATATAAAGCAGGGTGCTTGGCAAAAACTAAAACACCTATTCCCAAAAGAGTTGTGGCAACCGACAAAAGAATTGAAGTACGGTAGGTTGGCAATTCTTTTTTTCCATACGTAAATTCTTTTTGTAAAGCAGTGGTCATAAAAATACTATAATCAACACCTATCCCAAAAATTAAAGTACAAACTATGATATTTATAATGTTAAATTGAATTCCGAAAATTCCCATAATTCCAGTTGTTAGTATCCAGCTAACCCCTATAGGTATACTACTCACAATTACCAGTTCTATGCGACGAAAAGCAAGTAGTAAAATTAGAGAAATGGCTATAAACGAATAAGAAACTAAAGTTTCGAAACTTGCTTTTAACCCACCCAAAAAGGTTTCGTTGGTTTGCTTTCTGTCAACAATTACAACGTTTGGCGTTTTGATAATTTGTTTTACAAATGCGTTTCTTTTGTTTTCAGTGACTTTAACTAAAGTTGAAATGGTATAAAAACCATTTTTTTGTGCACAAAATTCTTCTAAAAACAGCGCCTTAACTTTAGCATAATCAGATTGTGAAACTAACTTGAACTTTGCATCTAAAGTAGTATAAAAGGGGTCGAAAGCAGTTTCTTTAAACCCGTATTTTTTGCCTGCTGATTGTAAATAATTTTCTAAAGTTGCTTTTTGCTTAGAATTCCAAAAATTGTTCCAATCATTTATTTTTTTAAGTTGGCTTTTTTGATCTAAAACAATTCCTCCTATTGAACTAAAGGCAGTAATTCTTTGGTGAACTTCATCATTCTTTAAAGTTTCAAACAAACAATTGTTTTGCGCTATTACTTTTTCATAGTTTGTGCCATAGGTGGCTAAAATTAATGTTTTTAAATCACCATTGGTTGTATGTTCTAAATCTTTTTCTGCTTGTTTAATATCTGACGGGACAAAGTTTAATGCCGCTAAATCATTGTTAAATCCAACTTTTGAATAGGTAAAAAAACAAGTTATCAGCAGAAGTAGGACTAAAACGACTAAAACTTTATTTTTGTGGTATTCATACGTTGCAATGCGGTCTAAAAAATTGTTTTTTGATGGTTTTAATTGTCTTTCCGTTTGATATAAGAAAGGAATTATAAGCAATGAAAATACGGATGTGGACGTTACGCTTAGAGCAGCAAAAAGCCCCAAATCTTTTAATGCTTCTGATTTTACAAAATACAAACACAAAAAAGTAATGGCCGTTGTTACACCACACATTAATAAAGGTTTTGTTAGATCTTTGTATGCTAATTTTACGTTTTTGTTGTTTCTTAAATGAGTTAAAACATAAATTGAATAATCCGTGGTTTCCCCCAAAAGTATAGAGCTTATTCCTAATGAAATTGCCGAAACACTACCTTTTACATAGAACAAAATGGCTAAAGAAAAAGTAGCTCCCAATAGTGAAGGTACAAAAATCAAAAGAGGGGTTGCTATATTTCTGTAAAAAAATAAGAGTATAAAAATTAAAGAAATACTAGCAAAAATACTTGTTGTTTGTACGTCGGCTTTTATTTGTGTGGCATTGGCAACTGCAACTGGTGTAGCCCCAAAAAACGAAAGGTGGATTTTTGCTTTGTACTTAGCATTTATACTTGATTGAATTTGATAGAGTTTTGAAATGAAAATACTGTTTTTATCAGTTTCATTTGCAGCTAGTTTTGGTGTTAGAAAAAGTAACACTCTTTTGTGGTCTTTAGAAATTAAAAAACCGTTGTGTAATTCAAAATCAGTTCCAACACTTAGTTGTTGCAGTTTTTTCAAACCCAAAAAAGTTATTCCAAGTGGATCTTTAAGAATAAAATCTTTGGTAATCATGCCAGAAGGCGATAGTAACGATTTGTAATCTGCAGCAATTATGTTGGCAATGCTGTCCTTTTGGATTTTGGATTTAAGGAATGCATAATCTTTTTGGTCTAAAAAAAGGGGTGCGTTTTGATATACAAAATCGAATGTTTCTTGCAAATTGGTTTCGTCGATTTTACCTTGAATTTTTCCAATATACTGGTTGCAGTTCGTTTGAAGACGTGTCACCAATTCATTTGCACAATCGGTTAATTCGTCTGGACTAGCCTGATTTTTATTAGCAATTATTAATGTAATTTTATCCGCAAAATTTAGTTGATTGATTACTTTTGAAGTAATATTGGTTTTATCGTTAGATGGTATTAATCGGGTAATGTCTTCATTGAATTTTAGTTGAGACGCATAGTAGCCAAACCAAACAAAAAGTAAAGCCATAAGCACAATTGCTAACGGTTTCTTTTTGTTCATTAAGGAATATAATGCGAAAAAAAAATGACTCATTTTGTAAATTTAGTGCTCGTTTTATTGAAAATGCTGAGTAAAAAATAACTTACAGCTCCAAACAAAACTGCTAATAGCGTTGCTAAAATAACACTTCCTACTAAATATTGCGTAAAATGATTGCCTATTTCTTTAAAAGTTAATGAAGACTTGAATTCCAGCTCCGTTTGTAACGGAACTAATAAACCGCCAACTTTAAGTGACAAAAAAATAATGAATGGAATAAAAGGTGGAAAACTAATGTTGGTAAAAGCAAAGGAAATTGCTTTATTTAATTTAAATAATGCCGCTAAACCGAAAACAAGCACTGTTTGAAATCCCCAAAGTGGCGCAATGCCAATAAAAACGCCCAATGCAATTGAAATGGCTTTTTTACTATTAGAATCGTCGCTTTTTAGAACGTCTTTTAAAAAAAAAGTAACCAATCCTTTCTCTTTAATTTTCCGAAACAACGTTCTAGGCTTAATATAAAACAAGGCTATTGTGACCAAAACCGTATTCAAAATACTGATTCTTGTAAAATCTTTAAAAGGACGAAAGTGCGAAACTCTTTCAGTTGGGTCGTATAAAACTTGTATCGGTATATTTTGAACCTCACACCCGTTCCATGCTGCTCTAACAATAACTTCAATTTCAAATTCAAATTTAGTTGTAAAAAAATGTGTGGGTAGCCGCTTTAAAGGATATAATCTGTAACCAGATTGCGTGTCTTGTAACCTGATACCTGTTTCAAACCAAAACCAAAAATTTGAAAAGGCATTTCCAAAACTACTTTTTTTGGGAACGCCTTCTTGGGTCATGTTTCTACTTCCTATTAACAATATGTTTTTGTGGTTGTTACAATACGCAAAAAAATCAGGCAAATTAGCAGCAAAATGTTGACCATCTGAATCAATTGTAATGGCATAAGTAAAACCCATTGCTTTTGCTTTTTCAAATCCAGCGCGCAATGCCATTCCTTTCCCTTTGTTTTTTGGAAAATGAATTTGTTCAATTTGAGGAAACTGTTTTAAAATTGTAGCGGTACCATCGGTTGATCCGTCGTTAACTATTATAACATTTTGTGTGTACGTTAAAACTGCATCTACAACTTTTTTTAACGTTTTATGGTTGTTATAGGTTGGAATAATTACACAGAAATGTAAGCCTTCAGAAACGTCAATTCCTTCATTTGATGCTTTGTTCACCTGTTGCATACCTATTTAAATGTTTGCTTTTCTTGGTTGTTAAAAGTTGTAGCTTGTAAACAAAAATTCTTTATATACTCTTTTAAATTGGCAGTTTGTTCGCCATAATGTTCTACAATAAAGGCGGCATCTTCTTTTTTGTTTTTTTTATAATTGACAATCCCCGGAACATTTTCCTGAATGCTTAAGCGTATCATTCGTATTTCAATATTGGTTGGATCTGCAGTAACTGCTTGTTCTACCCACTTAACTCCTTCTTTGAATTTGCTGATTTTTTCTGGTATTTTTTTGCAAAACTTCGACATCAAAGTTATGGAAGCACCTTTATAAGCAACAAGTGTTTTGTCGCTTTCGGCAGTAATTGCAGTAAGTTTTGAAAACAATTCCTGCGCTTTGGCTTCTGAACTAGTGGCGTTTGGGTACAATTTGCGTACTTCCACTAAAGTAGTGTTGGAAGTAAAAAAAAATACGAAAAACAACAAAAATAAGGACTTCATTAGTTTAACTTTTGATACACACTGCCTAATTTTAAAGCAACAGTTTCGTCAAAAAAAGTAGTGTTTTTTACTTTAATAAGGTTGTCTTCTGCAGGTACAATTGAGAGTTCTAATCGCAATTTTGGCGTTACATCTGGGTTAATTAAAGCCATAAACTTCACGTTTGAAACCGACTGCATTAGTAATTTACAGTTGGTCAATTGCTCAGTAACTTCTTTAATAATTTGCATCATGCAAACGCCTGGCATAATTGGATTACCTGGAAAATGCCCCTTAAAAACAGCGTGTTTTTCGTTAACGAGTATCCAAACATCATAATTCTGACCGTCTTTTTGCTCAATAGATTGAACGGTGTAAAAATCTTCTAAAAGCATTATTTTTTATTTTTTAGATCAAAAGTATATGTAGCTCCAAATTGAACTACCAAATTTGAATTTGGTAAATTAATAAAATCGTTATATCCATAATGTGACGAATCTAAAACATCACCAAATCCTTTTTTTACTCTACAATCAATTGTTAGTCCTGAATCTGTAGAAATTCCTAAACCTGCATTTATTGAAACATCAAAATCTTGGTTAACAGCAATTAAATTGTTTTCAACAAGAAAATCAAATGAGGGCCCAATTAGCGCATGAAACCCTTTTACGAAAATTAATTTATTAATAATTCCAACCGAAAGATAATTTACATTAATTGTACCAAATTCCATTTGACTTGCCTCATTGCCATAATAGCTACTATTATCGAAGGTTACATTTCTGGCACCTTGTCTTGAATAGGTTATCTCAGGTTGTAAGCTGTAGTGCTTCTTTAATTTAATTTCTTCTACAATTCCAACAAAAAAATCGGATTTGAAATCATTATGTGTATCGGTAAATTTAGACAAATTTAAACCTGCTCTAACACCCGGACGAAAGGATACTTGTGCCTGAATTACAAAACCAAAGCTCAATAGTATCAATAAATAAATGTTTTTTAGTTTCATTATTTAGTTTGTTTTAAATCAAAAATATATGTTGCTCCAAGTTGGAATAATACGTTGGTATGGCTTCCTGTATTGTTATAGTCAAAAACAGGAATCAATCCTTTTTTGACGCGAAATTCCAAACCAATGTTTTTAGTAATGTCTGCTCCTAAACCCAATAAAAAAGACATGTCGGCGTCGTTTTCTAGTTTGAAATTACTATCAGTAGCAAAATCTAAAGCTGTACCTATCTGCATATTTACGGCGTCACCTAAATAAATTTTATTTACGATTTGTAATCCTACATACGATACATTTAGTGTGCCTGAACCAAAAGAAGAGCCTTGATTGGAATAATTAATCTCTGGCTGAAGAGTATAAAATTTACTTAGTTTTAAAGCACCTAAAAACCCAATATAAAAATCAGTTTTGTTTGAAAAATCAGGTAAAAAACTGCTGTTTGTGTAATTATTACTGTATTGTTTGGTAAAATGAGACAAGTTCAAACCTGCTCTAAAACCAGGATTAAACGTTACTTGAGCATTTGTTTGCACTATTCCAAACAATGCCAAAAAGACTGCTGTTACTACTGTTTTTTTCATTTTTGTTTTACTTATTGATTAATGTATTGAAATTCTAATTGTAAAGGGATTCCTCGGTGTTGTACACTTATGTGTTGTGCAAAAATATTGTTTTCTACCGTAAATATAATACTTATTTTTTCTTTTGAATTGGATGTTTGAATGATTTGAGCCAGCTTGCCGTCTGTTTTGTTGGTGTAAAAATAGTCAAAATAACCGTCTTTCTTGACTTTAAACACTCTGAATTCTTTGTTTTCCAATTGCTCGCTAAAATCATAGTTTTGATTTAGCAGCAGTTTAAAATCATTTGTAAGGGTTTTTATCAACAGTTTTACATTCAACTCGTCAACAATTGAATTGATTGTAACGTTTGTTTCCGAAATTTCAAAATCCAAAAGCTTGTTGCCAAATTCTGTTGTAAAAACAACCCGATGCGAGGTCTCGTTTATTTTTTTAACTATAAAAATACCCGAAAGCTCTTTTCCATAAACCGTTATATGGGTTTTATAAACATAATCCACCTCTGGATTTGAAAAATAAGTTCCCACAAAGATAGGTTTGTTAATACTTACTTTTTGATAATCGGCAGGGATTTTGTAAGAGCCACAAGCACTTATAAAAAGTAGTAAAAGTAAATTAGTTCGTAAAAGCAGCGTCTTCAATTTTGGCATTTAGCACTTTGTTTTTTAATAGTATTTTGGTGAAATCGTTACTTGATTCTAGTAGTTTTATTTGTAAAACCGTGGCTTCTTCCTTGTCAAAAGTTAGTTCAATTTGTTTGATGTATTTTTTTAATGCTGCATCTTTCGGAATCAGTTTGGTAATAATTTGTGTCTTGTTTTTAAAATAAGTAATTGCAAATTCTTTGTCATCAAACATGTCGCCGCTAACACTTCCGATGATGAGCTTGTTTATTTTTGCAAAAATTTTACTACCGCTTGCATCCATGGTATTTTTTTTGCCATCATCATTAATGTTGATTTTGCCGTTTTTAAAAACAATGCTGTATTTATAGGGTTTTACATATTGCCACAACAACAAATTGGGTTCTTTAAAAAGCATTTTGCCGGAAGTTTCAATGTCTTTGGACAAAAAATCCAAGTGCTTGAACTGTGTAAAATCATTGCTGAGTGTTTTGATTTTTTTGGCAACTTCATTTACGGCTTTCTTAAAAACAACAGTTTCTGTTTCGTCCATTTTTTGCTCTTGTGCCCCAATTTGAAGCGATGTACACCAAATAAGGAATAGGATTATGCTACGGTTTAGTTTCATTTTTAAGCTTGTATTAGTTCGTCTAACGAAATTATTTCGTATTCTTCTTGTTGTAAAAATAGCAATAATTGTGCTACCACCCGCACTGTTTTTTCAGAAGTATCGTGCAATAGAATTATCGATCCGGGTTGGATTTGTTTTATGATTCGGTTTACAATTTTGGTTTCATCTTTCAGAATTGTGTCTAGCGATCGAATGTTCCAACCAATAACCATGTGTTTTGAAACTTGGAGTGCTTTTTTGATTGAAGGATTGGTTACGCCGTAAGGTGGTCTGAAAAATCTCGGTTTGGTGCCCAACACTTGTTCTAGTAATGTATCGGTTTTTTTTAGTTCCTCTAGCACTTCCTTACTGTTTTTAAAATCAAAAAAAGTGCCGTGATAAAATGTATGATTGCCAATTTCGTGTCCCTTTTCTGCAATTTCTTTTAAAAGTTGTGGTCGCTTTTCAATGTTTGCTCCAATACAAAAAAAAGTAGCTTTGGCTTTGTAGCGTTCTAAAAGATCCAAAATAGCTGGTGTAAATTCCGTTGGACCGTCGTCAAAAGTTAGCGCAATTTTTTTTTGTTTAAGCGATTTGTTCTGACAATAGGCTGCTATATGAAAATTCAATTGAATTAACGACGAACCAACCGTAATGATCAAAAATCGAACAACCAACAACACCAAAAAGCACCACCATTTTTCAGGAAAATAACAACAATACACGCCCAAAAGCATTGCTGCACTTAGCGATAACCTGTTTGTTTGTTTGTGGTTTAGCAACTTGAAATTACAATAAAACTATGGTCCAAACCACGGTATTGGTTGTACAAAAGAACAGTCCGAATTGTGCTACTTGCCACAGCATTGGCTTTTACTATGTCGGGAATGTCTTGGGTTTTTATTATGTTGGCTCCAACCCATAAGCCAAAAGCAGACGCCGTGTTGTACTCGCCCGAAAGGTGCTTGTAGTACACTTGTGGGGTGTTTTGAAACAATTCGGCAGCTACTTTTTGATAGTAACCGTCAAATGTTACATCGCCGTTGTATCCTAAAATAACAGCGTCAATATCGGCAACTGTTAATCCATGTTGTTGTAAAAAAGCAGTCATTTTTTCCGCAATCTCGTCTTGCGTCAAGGTGTTGGTTAGAGCTACTTCTTTTATTTGAGCATAGGATGTTGCTTGTTTTTCGGAACCTAAAACAAAAAAAGTGGCGCCTTCGCTGAAAACGGCACCTGTGGTTTTGGAATGCAACAGCGTGTGCGTTGGTTCTATTTCGGTTTTGATACAGCCGTTTAGTTTAAAAAGTTGTGCTGTGTAGTCGTTCATTTCGTCAATGCCGCCCACTAAAACAGTGGCTGCTTCGCCCGATTCTAGTTGCATTTGTGCATCAATTACAGCCGATTCAAAAGACACCGCCGCATTAACATAGGTAAAATTATAAGCTTTGCATTTTAATCCCAAGGCTATTTGTGCGCCCACCGTGTTGTGGGTGGATTGGATGAAAGATGTTGGGGTTAAAAATGCTTCGTTGTTGTCGATAATGGCTCTTAAAAACTTATCGGAATCGTCTATACAGCCCATGCCCGTTCCAGTAATAATGGCGTCTAAATCCGGATTTCCAGCTTCTTGTAGGGCAATTGTTGCTGCCACTGTTCCATATTTTACGCCTTTTGCCATACGTCTGATGGCGACTGGTGGAATAAAAGCTTTGTAGTCTGGGGCGCAAATGGGCAATAGTGTGTCGGTAGTGTTGGCAACAGCTGCTTCCAAAAAAGCTGCGTCGAACGTTTTTTGTGCCGAAACACAACCTGTACCGTTTATGTAAGTGTTTTTCATTTTAAAAAATGGGAATTCCAATTTGTTGGTTGCAAATATCATAAAAATAGTTAAGATTTCAGAATAGGATTTCAAAACCGTTTTATTCTTAAAAAAAACGCAACTCTTTTTAGGGAATTGCGCTTTTCAAATCAAGTAAAACCACTTTCACTCATTAAACTGGTGTTGCAGGCGGTTAAGAAAATTACATCCAAATTAGGCTAGATTTTAAAAATACAGCTTCATCCTTTTTTTAAGAACTGGGGTTTTTGAAAATTACCAAATTGTCAAAAATTTGGAAAACATAGAAATTCAGTTACTTTTGTTGTTGTTTGAATTTAAAAACAAAAAGCAACATTAAAAAATCGAATAAATGACAGATTACTTAAGCCAAAAAATCAAATACAGTTCGTTTGTATTAATGCTGATGGTTGTTCTTTTGCATTGCTATAATTTTAGCACAAAAATTGGCGGTCACGTGATTGTTTTACAAAAAGATGTTTTTTGGTTCATTGAACAATTGCTATCAAACGGTCTTACTAGAATTGCTGTGCCATTGTTTTTTATTATTTCGGGCTATTTGTTTGTGCTTAATTCAAAATTTACAGCTATAGATTTTTGGAATAAAATCAAAAAAAGAATCTCAACATTAGTAGTTCCCTATTTAATTTGGGCACTGTTCGGATTGATTTTCTATCTGGTAATTCAAAGTATTCCACAATTTCAATCTTTTTTCAACAAGAAATTAATAAAAGATTATTCAATGGTTGAATGGATAAACTCAATAATCAACGAGCCTATTCCTTATCAATTATGGTTTTTGAGAGATTTAATAGTTCTTGTTGGTTTATCTCCGCTACTCTATTTTATGATTAAAAAACTGCCAATAGTGTATTTGTTGGGGTTGTTTGGATTTTGGATTTTTAATCAAGACAGTTTTTTTTTAACAAGTGAATCTATTTTGTTTTTTTCGTTGGGCATGTATTTACACATCTATAAAATTGAAAAAACACCCAGAAAACCGTTGCTGTTTTGTTCATTATGGCTTTTGATAGTAGCCATAAAAACAGTTTATGCTATTTTTTACAATGTAGATTTAATAGAACTATTTTTATTAAAAACTTCCATTTTATTGGGCTTGATTGGCTTTTGGCAAATTTATGACGTTGTTTACGATAGTGGAATTAAAGTTCCGTTGATGAAAAAATGGGTTCCTTATACCTTTTTTATATATGTGTTTCACGAACCATTGTTGACAGTAGTCAAAAAATCGTTGTTTCATATAGTCGCAAAAACTTCTGTCAACTATTTTATTGTTTATATCTCTTCGTTTATAATAGTCATTTGTAGCTGTGTGGTTTTTGGCTTTTTAGTAAAAAGTACAGTCCCTTCTGTTTATAAAATCATAACTGGAAATCGATAATGTTAAAATTCTATTACTTTTGTTGCGACAAGAAAGTTGAATAGATAAAGTATAGGAAGAATGAAATTGATTAAAAAAAAGAATCTAGTTATTTGTGTCCATTTATGAAAGTAATTACAACTACTTTAGAAGGTGTTGGTTCAAACAGAAAACTTGATGCCACTAGCTATATTAATGGTATAGAGCACGTAGAAAATGATGCTGATGGATTACTAAAAGTTAGTGGGTTATTAAAACCTGACAGACATTTACTAATTTTAGTACCCGGTCATAGCTATTTACATAGTAAATTTGATGGCACAATAGGACATTTTAGAAGATGTAATAAAAGCATATTGCAAAATGCTGTTCCAAAAGATTTGAAAAAAAAAGACGTAAAATATATAGATTCGTTTGGCTTATTAGCATTATTAGCAAACAAATGGTTTCTAAAACAAAATTATCCAGAGTTGAAACAAGTTAAATTTTGGGATAATTTCATCATTTCAATTTTTAAAATTACAGATGTAGTAGGTTTTTATATAATTGGAAATAACTATAATTGGAGTTTGTAAATACTAATACTAATGAACCAAGAAATAAAAAAAATAATTTGTTTAACTCCCATTTATAATGATTGGGAAAGCTTTTCTATTTTAGTAAAAAAAATTGAAAAAGAATATTTGTTACAACAAAAACAATATTTAATTCAAATAGTTGCCATAAACGATGGGTCAATAGAAGAATTTGAAAAAGAAACATTTAATACAACAACCACTATTGAATTAGTAAATTTAAAAGTAAATGTTGGACATCAAAGAGCCATTGCTATTGGATTGCAATATATAAACGATACCAAAACTGATTTTGATTTTGTAATTGTTTTAGATAGCGATGGCGAAGACAATCCGGAAGATATACTACATTTAGTAGCTAAATGTGAAAGTTTAAATAGTTCAAAAATTATATTTGCACAACGAAAAAAAAGACAAGAATCGGTGCTTTTTAAAACAGGGTATTTCTTTTATAAATACCTGTTTTATAGTTTAACTGGTCAAAAAATAAACTTTGGAAATTTCAGTTGTATACCTAAAAAGCTTTTAAAAAGAATTGTAGTTCAAGACAATCTTTGGAATCATTATTCAGGAAGCATCATTCAATCTAAAACTCCTTATGACAGAGTGCTTTTAAATAGAGGTAAAAGATATGCAGGTGAATCGAAAATGAATTTTACAAGTTTAGTTCTTCATGGTTTAAGTTCCATTTCAGTTTATTTTGATTTTCTTTCTGTACGAATTTTAAAGCTATCTTTATTCGGAGTTTTTGTCTGTTTTTTATCTGTGATGTCTGTTTTGTATATAAAATTTTTCACTGACTCTTCAATTCCTGGATGGGCTTCTAATTTAATTCTAATAATTTTTAGTATAATTTTGCAATTTTCTTCAGTAACATTAATAGTTTTATTAATGCAATTAAGTTCAAGGAAGAATATAAACCCACCAAATTCAAAAAAATATAAAGATTTTATAGATAATAGTTTAGAAAATTGTAACATAAAATAACAAATCATGTCTTGGATAAAGGAAAATAAAGTATTATTGTTTATTATATTGATAGGTTCAATATTAAGATTTTATAAAATAGATTATCAAAGTGTATGGCTTGATGAAATTCATACCATTAATGAATCAAATCCAAAAATATCTATTTCAGATTTATATTCCACTTTGTTAGTTGCTGATCCACATCCGCCATTATATTTTATTTTAGTTAAATTAATTTTTACTTTTTTTGGGTATTCAACTTTTGTTTTGAAAATGTTTTCGGCATTAATGGGTGTTGGAGGATTATTTGCAATATACCTATTGGGAAAAGAATTAATGAATAAAAGAGTGGGATTAATTGCGGCAGCACTTTTATCTGTAAATTATTTTCATTTATATTACTCACAAGAAGCAAGAATGTATTCAATGTTGTTTATGACAACAACTTTATCTTTTTATTTTTTAATAAAATTAATAAAAACACCATCCATAAAAGCAGTTATTCTACATGCTTTTTTTGCAGCATTAATGATACATACTCATTTTTTCGCACTATTTGCTCTTTTTGCACAGTATCTCATTTTATTAATTTTTATTTTAAAACCATTTAATGTAGAAAGAAAAAAGATGGTGCTATTTACTTTTTTATCAGGCATTATCACATTAATACTCTATATCCCGTCCTTAACAACATTTATTGAGGCCTCTAAAAGAACTTCTATTTGGATTCCAATTCCAACAATAGATGTTTATACTCAAATGTTTAAAGAGTTTTTTGGACAATCTGAAATTGTAATTTTCTTTATCATTACGTTGTTAGTTTTATTTTTTATTAAATTATATAATAGAGAAAATAAAGTAAATTTTGAAATCAACCCAAATGATGAAAAGCATGTTTTTAGTTTCTTGTTTTTATTTACATGGATAATCATCACTCTTATTATCCCTTTGATTAGTTCTTATTTAAAACTTCCTATGTTAATAAGTAGGTATTTTATTAATATACTCCCAGCTATATTGGTCATAATTGCAATAGGAATTTATTATATAAAAAATGATGTTGTTAAATTATCTATACTTTCAATATTAATATTGTTCTCTTTAACAGATATTATTATTGTAAAAAAATATTATAGAAATGTAAATAAAACACAATTTAGAGAAGCAACTCAATTTATAATTGAAAACAATTCTTCTAAAGACAAAATAGTTTCGAGTTTAGGATGGTATTTACCTTTTTTTCTTAATAATGATAATATAAAAAATAATATTATTGAAAAATCATTAGATGTGTATGTTACAGAATTGACTAATAATCCATCTAATATTAAATCTTTTTGGTATTTTGATGGACACATTAGACCTTACAACCCATCAGAAAGCACAAAAATATTTTTGGAAAAATATTTTATAAATGATAAAAGTATTGATTTATACGATTGTTATACTAAACACTATATTTTAAAAGAAAATTACAAACCAAAAATCAATATAAGTCAATATATTCCTTTAAAAATTCAAAACGGCGATAAAATAAATTGTTCAATAGAAGTTTTTGAAGATAAAACAAACATGATATCGTTGAGTGGTTGGTCTTATTTTTTAAATCAAGGAATGGAAAATGCAACAATCAATCTAATAGCTATTAAGGATAATATTCCAAAAATATTAACTATAGAGAATGTACTAAGAGATGATGTAACCTCTTATTTTAAAAGCCCTTTCAATTTATCTAAATCGGGATTTAAAGCAACAATATTAAAATCAAATTTAGAAAAAGGAAATTACCAATTAGGTGTTTTTATTCATGATATGAAAAACAATAAAGAAGGTTTATTTATAACAGATAAAACTATAACTATTCAATAAACATTTTTTAAATTTAAAAATCAGATTTTTTATAAAAAAATGTACATTTGCAAAAAAAATTTAATTTAATAAAAATGAGGAAAATAGTTTTATTTAGTTTGTTTGTAATAGCTGCTATTTCGCTTGTGTCATGTAAAAATAGCGAAGAAAAAAAGCCAGAATCTGAAGCTCAAAAAGAAAACTTTAATGTTCAGATAACTGCTAGTGCGTCTAAAAAAGATGATTTTGCTTTATATTATGCTGAGGATAATACTGTTAATTTTAAAGGAGAAAATGCTATTTGGACAGGTATAAAAGGTGGAAATATAGAAGAAACCTTAAAGTTAGAATTATCAGAAGAAAAAATACCTACGCATATCAGATTGGATTTTGGTTTAAATAAAGATCAAGATTCAGTAGTTATTAAAAAAATTAAAGTGTCGTACTACGGCAACTCTTACGAATTTATTGGTGCTGATTTCTTTAAATATTTTATAGATGACAAACAGTTTAATACTGTTGTTGATACAAAACTAGGCACTTTAACAATACTAAAAAAAGATGGAGTATATAAAACACCTTTCTTTTATCCAACTCAACTAACGAATGATAATATTAAAAAAATAACAACTGCTCCAAAAAAATAAAATATAAAGCATTTCAAAAAAAGCTATAAAAAGAATATTACTTTTTATAGCTTTTTTTATTTATAAAAGATTCCATGAAAGTGTTTTTAAAAAATAATTTTCAAAAAGCAATTGTACTAATTTTGAACAAGCAAACTCAAAACTTATTAGTTTATGGCTTGGGGCAAGGTTTCAATTTAGTAACACCATTGTTGGTTGTTCCTTTTATTGTGTCAAAATGTGGTGTTGCTAACTTTGGCAAAGTAAGTATTGCTATGGCAATTTTATTTTTCTTAATGGTTTTTATAGATTTTGGATCTGACATCATTGGCGTTAAAGAAGTTGCTATTCACAGAGCAAATTTGAAACAACTTGAAAAAATCTTTATTACTACCTTCACAACAAAGTTAGTTTTATTAATTGTTGTAGTCTCAATTTGCACGCTACTTTTTACAACAATTCCTTTTTTTAACTCAGAAAAGCAATTGTTTTTTTTAGGGTTAACCGTTTTAGTAGGGCAATTTATTAATCCAACATGGTACTTTCAAGGGATTGAAAATTTCAAAGGCATTACGACTCTGACTATTATTTCAAAAATAATATACCTCTCAGGAATTTTCTTGTTTATTCATCAAAATTCAGATTATATTTATATCAATTTTTTGTGGGGAATAGGTACCATAATTGCCAATGGAATTACTTTTTTTTCAATCATGATTAGACAAGGATTTTCATTTAAAAACACAAAAAAAAGTGATGTTTTAGAGCTGTTGAAATCAAATTTTTCGATGTTTTTTTCTCAAATTTTCGTGTCGTTACAGATGTATGCTCCTATAATGCTGATTGGTGTTTTTGGCAATAATTTTATGGCAGGTCAATATAAAATAATCGACCAAATAATTGTTGTTTTTAAAACTTACATTTATTTATTTTTCAATTTTGTATATCCAAGGGTTTGTTATTTAATAGATACAAATAAAAAAGAAGCGCTTCATTTTTGGAAAAGATATAATGGATTTAATTTTCTTTTTATTGCCTTTTCGATGACAATATTATTTGTTTTTTCATCAAAAGCTATTTATTTTTTCACTAAAAAAAATGTTTTAGAAAGTAGTGATGTATTAAAAATAGCGGTATTAATTCCAGTTTTATTGGCAATTTCAATTCCTTTAAAACAACTATTATTAGGCTTTAATAAACAAAGATTCTATATTCGAACTACAATGATAATGGTTGTTGTCAATATGGTATTAATGGTTGTTTTGCTTCGTTTTTTCAATATTAAAGGAGTTTTGTCAAGTTTAATTCTAACAGAAATAAGTATTATTACTATTTATAGTGTTTTATTAAAAGAGAATATTATTCCATTTGTAGCCAAGAAAAATAAAATTAAATAGGAAATAAAATTAAATAGTGTATTTTTGAATTTATATTCTTGATAAAATTTTGTCACTATTTAAAAAATGATCAAATCCCTTTTCCAAAAATTACTCTTAAAATCAGGTAAAACCTATACTTTAGACTCAAATATACCAACTAAATTAGTGTTTTTTACATTATTAAAAAGGCTAATTATGTTATTTAGAGGGTTTTTTAAGCTATCTAGAAAAGTATTTATCGGTAAAAGATGCCAAATTATGAATGCCAAGAATATACAATTTGGAAATAATGTCACAATTGAGAACGATTGTGTTATTGACGGATATGCCTCAAACAAACTAATTTTAGGTGACAATGTAAAAATTGGAGCCTATTCAATGATTACTTGTACAAGCCACTTCTCAAAATTTGGAAAAGGCATTTCAATTGGTTCCAATTCCGCAATCGGTAGGTTTTCAGAATTTGGCGCTGCTGGAGGAATAGAAATAGGAAGTGATGTTATTATGGGTTCGTACATCAGTTTTCATTCCGAAAACCATAACTTTAAAGATAATTCCAAATTAATAAGAGAGCAAGGAGTGACTTCAAAAGGTATTAAAATAGGTGATAATGTTTGGGTTGGAGCTAAAGTAACTTTTCTTGACGGTTGTAAAGTTGGAAACAATTCCGTTGTTGCTGCTGGCTCCGTAGTAAATTCTACATATCCAGACAATTCAATTATAGGTGGAGTTCCAGCTAAATTAATTAAAACCATTTAGGCTAATGAAGTTAGTTTACAATAAAACTACTATAAATCAAATTCTTTTTATCGTTTGTGTAATTGTACCTTTTTTAAACAATTACGAACTGTCATTTTCTGTTTGGGCTCTAGCAATTTTAGCCACACTAAAAAACAAATACTCAACCGAATTTGTTAAATACATAAGCCTATTTATAATTATTTTTTTTCTTGCAATTCTGGTAGGTTTTTTCTTTAAACATCAAACTTATTATGTAATTAGAGACATAACCTATCTTTTGAAACCAATTTCAGGTTTAATTTTGGGATACCAACTTTTTAGCAAAAAAATTGAAAATCCGTTTCGGTTTTTGGTATATGCTGGGGTTTCAATCGCAATTTACCATCTGATTTTAGTAGGAAACGGTATTTTTTTTCATGGTGCCAACAATGTTCATGTCATCAGAGAGTATGGTGGCTATTTCAATGATTTTGAAATCTATACTTTAATATTGTTAGTATTCAATAAAAAAATCAACCTTGGCTTTTCTCAAAAAAAAACCTATTGGTTTCTATTTATCATGTCGCTTTCTAGTTTTTTCTATTTAGCAAGAACTAATTTTATTCAATTTGTAATTCTATTTCTGGCACTTAAGGGTTTTTTGGTTATAAACAAGAGAGCTTTGACAATAATTTTTACTTTAGTTTCAATTTCTTTAGCCAGCTATACAGCTGTTTACTATTACAATCCTGTTCGGAATGGTAAAGGACTTGATGAGTTTTTATATAAAATAAAAGTTATTCCCTCAGAAGCATTTAGTACTAAAATTAATCGAAACGACTGGAAGCAATTTAACGACAATTACCGTTCTTATGAAAATATACGAACAATAACACAGCTTTCACAACATGATAATTTACTGTTTGGAGAGGGAATAGGTTCTCAAGTCGATTTAAAACAAAAAGTATTCTTAATGACTCTTTTGCAATACATCTCTATTCTTCATAATGGCTACATGACTGTTTTGCTTAAGACAGGAATAGTGGGAGTATTTATATATCTATTTTCAATTTCATTTTTTTTTCGTAAAAACATTTATAAAACGCTCGAATTAAAAACAATACATTATTTATTCATTGGAACTGGAGTTTTTCTGATTATTTCTAATTGGGTTTTTATGGGATTTTACAACCTCATCGACACAAAAACACTTCTAATAGGTTTTTTGTTTGCTTATAAAAACCATTTGCTAAAGCAACCTTCCCATGATTAATATTTTATTTATACACCAGTCTGCCGAATTGTATGGATCTGATAAAACACTATTGCTTTTACTAAAACATTTAGATAGAAAAAAATTCAATCCAATTGTTATTTTGCCTTTTGATGGGCCATTAAAAAGTGCACTTGAATTTGAAAATATTAAAGTTTATATTTTTCCGGTTTTAAAACTACACCGAAAAATGTTTAGTCCAAAAAATTTATTTCAATTTTTTATTGATATAAATAATGGAATAAAAATGTTAGACAAACTTAATAAAGTAAATCAATTTGATTTAATTTATTCAAATACTTTAGCCGTTCTATTGGGAATAATTTACGCAAAAAAAAGAAAAATTAAACACATTTGGCATGTTCACGAAATAATAGAATCGCCAAAAATATTTACTAAACTATTTTGTCAACTGTTACAATTAAAATCAAACACGAAAATTGTATATAATTCTATCGCAACACAAAGATTTTGGGATATTAACAATTCGTTATCAAAAAAATCGGTTGTTATTTGGAATGGTCTAGAAAAAATAAAGCAACCTATAACAGATGAAGAAAAAGAAAAAATAAGAACAACTTTTTTTAATGCTTCATCAAATGAAATAGTTATTGCTTTAGTGGGAAGAATAAGTAGATGGAAAGGCCAACTAGTTTTACTAGATGCTTTTAAAATTCTTTCGAAAAACAATTTGGCTATTAAATTAGTTTACATTGGCTCTCCACCACCAAATCAGGACAACTTCCTTTTTGATTTAAAGCAAACAATAGAAAAAAACAAGCTTACTTCTAATGTGTCAATTATTCCATTTCAAAAAGAAATTTCAAAATTTTGGCAAAGCATTGATATTGCAGTGGTTCCTTCTATAGAACCAGAACCATTTGGTCTTGTTGCAGTTGAAGCAATGTTGGCAAATAAACCGGTTATTGCTTCTAATCATGGTGGATTAACTGAGATTATTATAAATAATTACAATGGTTTTTTAGTTGCACCTAATAATGATTTGGAATTAGCAAATGCTATACAATTATTAATTAACTATCCTACACTGCGCATCGAACAAGGTGAAAATGGCTATAAAAGAGCATTGCAAGAATTTTCAGTTGAAAGCTATGTTAAAAAATTTGAAGCCTTTTTCGATAATATTACTTACTTGTAAAAATGGCTGATTTTACTACTTTTTTTAATAAATTTTGCTACTTTTACATCGCAAAATTTGATACTTTTTTATGCGAATCGCTATACTAGGAACTCGAGGAGTCCCCAATTATTATGGAGGATTTGAACAATTTGCTGAGTTCTTCTCTGTTTACCTTGTTCAAAAAGGACATACTGTTTTTGTATATAATTCTCACGACCATCCATTTCAAGAAACCTCTTTTCACGGAGTAAACATTATACACCAACATGACCCAGAATATAAATTGGGTACTTTTGGTCAGTTTATCTACGATTACAATTGCATCATGGATTCTAGAAAAAGAAATTTTGATGTTATTCTTCAATTAGGATATACTAGTAATTCGATTTGGTTTTTCCTTTTGCCTAAAAAACCTATAATCATTACCAATATGGACGGATTGGAATGGAAACGTTCAAAATACTCCGCTCCAGTTAGACAATTTTTGAAATTTGCTGAACGTTTAGCAGTCGTTAGCAGCGATTATCTAGTTTCAGATTCTTTAGGAATTCAATTGTTTTTAAAAAAAGCGTACACTAAAGATTCAACATACATTGCATACGGAGCAAATCCATTTTCAAATCCAAATGAAGCATTATTGTCTCAATATGGTGTAACTGCTGGTAATTATAATATGATTATGGCTCGTTTCGAACCTGAGAATAATTTGGATATGGTTTTAGAGGGAGTGGCCATGACTGAAGACCAAACGCCTATTTTAGTAATTGGCAAACACGAAACAAAGTATGGAACCTATTTGAAAAACAAATTCAAGAAGCAAGATAAAATCAGGTTTTTAGGTGGCATATACAATCTAGAACATTTAGATAATCTTCGGTACTTTTCGAAACTGTATTTTCACGGACACTCTGTAGGCGGAACAAACCCTTCTTTATTAGAAGCAATGGCATCAAAAGCACTTATCGTTGCACATAATAATGATTTCAATAAAGGAATTTTAAAAAATAACAGCTTTTATTTTTTAAATGCTACTGAAGTAAAAAATATTCTTGAAACTTGCAAAAAAAATGATAACTTGCAGCTAGTTGAAAACAACTATAATGCGATAGTTAACGACTTCAATTGGGATAAAATAAATGGCGAATACCTTCAACTTTTTGAGCAATGTATGGCAGCAAATGCAAATTGATTTTAGCAAAAACAAATCTTTAGCTTTTATTCTTTTTGTATTACTTTCCATCCCTTTAAGCTATTTTATTAATAGTGTTTTTTTAGCTATTTTATCTATTTCAACGGTTTTTTATTATAATAAAGAACACTATAAGTTCCGCTTTACTCTTTTTTTGCCTGTATCGCTATACATTCTGATGGTATTGTCTTTATTATGGAGCATAGATGTTTCTAACACGTTGCCTTCACTTTCCAAAGAACTTTCACTCTTAATTGTCCCATTGGTTTTTATGTTTATAGGTGGAATTACAGAAAATCAAAAACAACTTCTTTTAAAATATTATAGTATTGGTATTTTCGGTTTTGTTGTTTTTTATTTGTTAAAGGCTGTTTTTCGATATAGTACTTCACATGATGCCAGTGTTTTCTTTTATCATGAACTTGTAACTAAAGATGTAAATGCCATTCATGTATCTGTTTATGTAGCAATTGCTTTTTTTTATTTTTTCACAAAAACAATAAAAAATGCATTTGATTATTTCGCTTTGGTGTTGCTTTTTATTATGGTTTTTTTGTTGACCTCTAAAAACATAATTGTTGTTTTTGTGGCATTAATGGTAGTTTACCATTTGTTTTACACTAAAATTTCAAAACAAATGCGCTTAAAAAATTTAATGCTTTTTTTACTTTTCTTATTTTCACTAACATTTGTCGGAAAAATTAAAGATCGTTTTAAAGAAGAGTATGAAACAATTATGACCGACAGTACTGTAAATGATGTGATTTCTAAAGGTTCTGAAAAAGTTTACAATGTCAGTATCAAACAAGCTTGGACAAATCGTAAATTCCAACAAAACGATTATTTTCCAGGTACTGCTTTTCGAGTTTATCAATTCAGGGTATTTTTAGAACTTTTAAAAGAAGACCGGATTTTTTGGAACGGATATGGTTTAAATGCATCTTATCCAAAAATTCAACAAAAAGGGATTGAACATAATATTTTTTTAGGTGATGGAACGCAAGATGGCTATCAAACCAAAAATTTTCACAATCAGTATGTTCAAAATTTTGCTGAATTAGGAGTGTTTGGTTTCCTTATACTAATAGTAATGTTAGCTGTTAATTTAAAAAATGCGTTTAAAAACAAAGATTTTATCCATATTTCTTTCGCAATTCTAATGATAAGTTTATTTTTGACCGAATCTTTCCTTTGGAGACAACGTGGAGTAGTTTTTTTTACTACTATGTATTGTTTGTTTAATTCAAAAAACTTTTTGTTAAATAAAACACAATAAAAATTTAGTTACAACGTTTTAGTTAGTCCATGGAAGTGTAAAAGCCAAAAACAAAACAAATGAAAAGAATATTAATTACTGGTGCTGCTGGGTTTCTGGGGTCTCATCTTTGCGACCGATTTATAAAGGAAGGATATTTTGTAATTGGCATGGATAATTTAATTACAGGCGATTTAAAAAATATTGAACACTTATTTAAACTCGAACACTTTGAATTTTATCATCATGATATTACAAAATTTGTTCATATTCCTGGAAATTTAGACTACATTTTGCACTTTGCTTCTCCTGCAAGTCCAATTGATTACCTAAAAATTCCTATACAAACTTTAAAAGTTGGCTCGTTAGGAACACATAATTTATTGGGTTTAGCACGCGTTAAAAAAGCAAGAATTTTGATTGCATCTACTTCAGAAATATACGGAGATCCTCTTGTTCATCCTCAGACTGAAGAATATTACGGTAACGTAAACACTATAGGTCCAAGAGGTGTTTACGACGAAGCAAAACGATTTCAAGAATCCATAACAATGGCTTACCACACTTTTCACGGTGTTGAAACTAGAATTGTCAGAATATTTAATACTTATGGACCAAGAATGCGTTTAAACGACGGTAGAGTAATTCCTGCTTTTATTGGTCAAGCCCTGAGAGGAGAGGATTTAACTATTTTTGGCGATGGCATGCAAACAAGGTCATTTTGTTATGTAACGGATCAAGTTGAAGGTATTTTCAGATTGTTACATTCTGATTATGTGTATCCCGTAAATATAGGTAATCCCGATGAAATTACAATTAAAGATTTTGCAAATGAAATTATTAAATTAACGGGTACAAATCAAAAAGTAGTTTATCATCCATTACCTATAAACGATCCTCTTCAACGTCAACCAGATACTTCCAAGGCAAAAGCAATATTGGGTTGGGAAGCAAAAGTGTCTAGAGAAGAAGGAATGAAACTGACTTACGACTATTTCAAATCTCTTTCATCTGAAGAATTATCAAAAGAAGAACATAAAGATTTTACAGGGTACATTCATTAAATGGTAGCTAAACATATAGGTAGATATTCCAAATACATTAGACCCATAAGTATTTTTTTTGACTTATGTGTGGTTACTGCATTTTGCCTTTATTTTTTTAAAAATCTACATATAAATTTTACAGTTTATATCTTTTACCAAACTATATCATGGGGTTTAATCGCTTTATTTGTTAAGTATTACGAAGTATATCGTTTTACAACTCCTGTTGAAATTCTATCAAAAATTGCGCAACAAAGTATATTATTTTTATTAATTATTATTGCTTTTTTTCCGTTTTCTAAACAAGTTGTTTTTAGTGGAAAAGCTATTGCCTATTTTATGATAGGTAGTTTCAGTATGATATTAATTTCTAAATTTTTGCTTTTTTACTATTTAAAAAAATATAGAATTATAACGGGAAGTAATTTTAGAAACGCAATTATTATTGGATATACACCGGAAGCGATAAACCTAAAAAAACTATTTGAAACTAGAAATGATTATGGCTACCGCTTTATGGGTTTTTTCTCGGACAAAAAAAACAATAGCCATATAGCAGGAAAATTGGAAAATGTAAAAGAGTTTGTTGTTCAAAAAGGTGTTGATGAAATTTACTGTTCGTTAAATGAAATTACAAATGAACAGTTGAAAGAACTAGTTGAATTTGCAGATGTAAATAGTAAAACCATCAAATTTATTCCAGATACAAAGGAAATATTCTCTAAAAATCTGAAAATTGATTATTATGAAATGTTTCCGGTATTATCCCTAAAAAAAACAGTTTTACACGAGCCTTCTACAAAAATTTTCAAGAGAGTTTTTGATATTGTTTTCTCTTTAATAGTTATCGTTTTCTTACTTTCATGGTTGATACCTCTTTTAGCTTTGCTCATAAAATTAGAATCAAGAGGTTCTGTTTTCTTTATGCAAGGCCGTCCAGGTTTAGACGAAAAAGAGTTTTTCTGTTATAAATTTCGTTCCATGAAACTTAATTCAACTACAGAAAAAGAAGCTTCAAAAAACGACCCAAGAGTAACGAAAATGGGCAAGTTCATGCGAAAAACAAGTATAGATGAATTACCTCAATTCATAAATGTATTAAAAGGAGATATGTCGGTTGTAGGACCAAGACCCCATTTATGGTCGCAAAACAAAGTGTATGGTACACGGGTAAAAAAATACATGGTTAGACATTATGTAAAACCTGGCATTACTGGTTTAGCTCAGGTTAAAGGTTTTAGAGGCGAAATAGAAACAGAAGAAGACATGATTAATCGCATAAAATTTGATGTCTTCTATATTGAAAATTGGTCTTTACTATTGGATTTAAAAATAATTGTACAAACGGTAATCAATATATTTAAAGGAGAAGAAAAAGCTTACTAATGAGTGCTTTAGTTTCCATTATAACACCTACTTTTAATTCAGAAAAATATTTGTCTGAAACTATTATTTCCATTCAAAATCAAAGTTATACAAACTGGGAACTACTTTTGGTTGATGATTGTTCATCAGATAATAGTCTGAAAATCGCACATCAATTTGCCCGTCAAGATTCTAGAATTAGCGTTTTTGCGTTCCAAGAAAATAAAGGGCCTGCAAAAGCTAGAAACTTTGCAATAGAAAAAGCAAAAGGTAACTATTTGGCTTTTTTAGATTCAGACGATATTTGGTTTCCAAATTTTATATCTAACAACATACAAACTATTGAAAAACATAACGTTACATTTCTTTGTTCTTCTTATAAAAGAGCAAATGCTCAATTAGAAATCTTTTATTCAGATTTCATAGTACCTCAAAAAGTTACCTATAAAGATATTTTAAAAACCAATTCTATTGGTTGTTTAACTGCTTTTATAGCCATAGATAAAGTTGGTAAAAAATTCATGCCATTATTAAATAAAAGGCAAGATATGGGATTATGGCTTAGTTATTTAAAAGAAATTCCTTTTGTTTATGGTATTCAAGAACCTCAGGCCATTTATAGAATAAGAAATGAATCAATTTCAAGTAATAAATTTACTTTAATTAAATACCAATGGGAAATATATCGAAAAATTGAAAAATTAACTCTAATAAATTCAATATATTATTTAATTTGTTGGATGTATTTCGGTTATTTGAAACATAAAAACTAAAATAATCTTTCAAATTGTTTCAACTTTCCACTTTTACTACGCTCTAATATTTCCTTTCTTTCAAATGTAAAATTCAATCCCTTTTCAAGATAAACCTCAATTGTTTTATTAATTTGAGTTATTTGATTGGATGTCAATACTCTTTCGCTAATATATTGAATTTCAAAAGCATTTATTTTGATTTGTCTTATTATAAACTCTTTAACATTTCCGTCGTCTTCAATTATACTTTTTGTAATGTAATAAAACGTTAACCCTGGTGTTTGTTTTCCACTTGGTAAACTTACAAAATCATTTGTTCGTCCTATTAATTGTTCAAGGAGTGGCTTCTTTAGTGTGCTTTTTTCAGACAATTTTCCATAATCACCAATTGCATATCGGATAAAGGGATGTGCTTTGTTGAATAGTGAGGTAATTACAATTCGACCTTCTTTTCCATAAGGTAATGGATTGTTTTCTTCGTCAACAATTTCTACAAATAATGAAGTAGCATCAACCTGCCACTCCATTTCTTGATTTTGAAAAGCTATAATACCCAGTTCCGAAGCACCATATTCATTAACAACAGGAATTCCAAATTGTTTTTCTAGTAGCAATCTGTCCGTTTCAAAAAGCATTTCAGCTGTTACAATACAAACAGTAAGCGTTGGACAAATGGTTTTCAAAACCAATTGCTTTTTCTCCAAAAATTTAGCAAACAATACAATAGAACTAGTATAACCATTAATATAATTAAATTTCTTTTTATAAAAATGTAGCACTATTTTTTCAAATGCTTTATCAGATAAGTCATATATTGAAAACCGATAGCGATTTCCTAAATAATCTTTTAATCGTTCTTTTGTGTTGCCAACAAAATCAAGTGGAATACCATAAAAACGGGCTTGATAGGAAGTATTGAAATTAATTGAGTGCCAATTAAACAGCTTGAATATGTGAACCCAGGTCATGGCATGGCAAAATTTATCTTTTGCAAATACAAAAGGATGACCACTTGAACCAGATGTTTTGTTGACGTAAACATTTTTTATGGTAAATCCTTTGGAAAGTCTCTCTTTTAAAGGTTTTTGAAAATCAGCTTTTGTCATAATAGGTAATGATTCCCATGACGAAAAACTAATATCTCCAACCAATTTATTGTACATTGAATTGTTTTTTAAATGATATTCAACAATTTGCTTTTTAGAATTGCTTTGAAATTCTTCAAATTCAGAATCAGAAAGTTCTTGATTTTTATTACATTCTTTTGTTGCTTCCTTTATAGGAAATCCATTAATCCGAAGTGTAAGGTCAAAAATATTTAACATATATTACAAAAAAAGGCTAACATAAGTTAGCCTTTAAAATTACAAAATAATTTGATTTAATTTTTAAGAATTTTTATTGTCTCTGTAGCTTTATCAGTACTTAACGTAACTAAGTAAGCACCTGTAGTTAAACTCGAAACATCTACATTGTTTTCAAAACCATTTAAAGATTTCTCAATTACAATTTTACCAGATAAATCAGCCACTTTAATCGAATAATCGTTTCCATTAGTTGACGAAATGGTTAAAACTGAACTTACAGGATTTGGAGCAACAATAAAGTTTTTTGAACTTGTAAAAATTTGTTTTGAGAGGTTTGCACTTAATTTGTATATTCCTTTAGTAAATGGATCACTATTAAAACCTCCTGCCCAAGCAGTTGTTCCGTCTAAAACAGCTACAACTGTTCTTTGTGTTCCAGAATCAATTTGTGTCCAAGTAGCCGCGTTGTCTAAACTGTATGCAGAAGAATAGGTAGTCGTTGTACCTGAAACAGTAGCACCTATCCCAACTAAAATTAAAGTTCCTGGAACATAAGCAATACTACTGTTGTATGGTTGAGTGTAAGCTACACCTGCTGACCAAGTTGTTCCTCCATTTGTAGTTCTGTAAATAGTTCTTCCTGTAACTGTTGCTGTTGTTCCGGTTCCAGAAATTGTGCTACCAATTATAATTCCATTATTTGTATCACTAAAATAAAGTTTTCCAGATGAAGTAGTAGTAAGACCAGCTCCAAAATCGGCAATTGGTGAATTTAATTTTACCCATGTTGCACCTTTGTCAGTAGTTCTGTAAATTTTTCCTTTTGCTGTAGTAAACCACATTGAATCTCCATAAGTAGCAAAACTTCCTGAGTATCCATAATCACCTGTTGTAATTGTTGGAGTTGAAACAGTTGTCCAATTTGCACCTCCGTCTGTAGTTCTATATACTTCAAATTGAGTTGTTAATGGGTCTCCAAAAGCAATCCCAATATTTGCGTCAAAAAAATGAACCCCATCACACCATGATGATGCACCAGTAAATCCAGTTGCATTTTGTTGATTCCATGTTGCTCCACCATCAGTTGTGTTCCAAACACCTCCACCACCTGTAGTAGTATTAAAAGCACTAACCCAAGCATTTGTTGCACTTACAGCTGTCAAATTACCAATTTGAAAAGCAGTATTCCCAACATTTATCGTGCCTGTAATCCAGTTAGCACCACCATCAATAGTACGAGTAAACTCTTGAATGTTATTTGTAGTTGTAGCACCATCATAAGCGGTTGCCCATACAGTATTTGCATCTACAATTTTAATTTCGCTTAATCCTCTTGTAGGAGTACTAAATCCAGTTGCTTGTTCTGACCAAGTTTGTGCATGTGATGCTATTGAAACAGATACAAAGCATAAAGCAAGTAAAATTTTTTTCATAATATAATTTTTAATATTTCTAACAAAAATAGAAAATAAACATTCACAATCAGTATAAATACATGTGAAATTCAATTATTTTTGCAAAACAACACTATAAACTATGAAAATTCTAATATTAGGTTCAGGAGGAAGGGAACATGCTTTTGCATGGAAAATACATCAAAGTACTAAATGTCAAAAACTATTTGTAGCTCCAGGAAATGCAGGAACAGCTAAAATAGCTTATAATGTAGCTATTGACCCAACCAATTTCGATGCGTTAAAAGCTTTTTGCATACAGGAAACAATTGACATGGTTATTGTAGGTCCAGAAGACCCTTTAGTACTTGGAATATTTGATTTTTTTAAAGCAACTCCAGCTTTAAAAGGTATTTCAGTTATAGGCCCATCAAAAAATGGAGCACAACTAGAAGGAAGTAAAGAGTTTGCAAAAAAGTTTTTAGTTAAACATAAAATTCCAACTGCAGCTTATGGCAGTTTTACTAAAGAATCTATTGAAGACGGTCTATCGTTTCTGGAAACACTTCAGCCACCATACGTTTTGAAAGCAGATGGTCTTGCTGCGGGAAAAGGTGTTCTTATCCTTCATAATCTTGACGAGGCAAAAACAGAATTGCAAAATATGTTACTACATTCTAAATTCGGAATAGCGAGTAGTAAAGTTGTAATAGAGGAATTTCTAGATGGAATTGAACTAAGTTGCTTTGTTTTGACCGACGGAAAAAACTACAAAATATTACCTACCGCAAAAGATTATAAACGAATTGGAGAAGGAGACACAGGCTTAAATACAGGTGGAATGGGAGCCATTTCTCCTGTTCCGTTTGCAAATCCTATTTTGCTAGAAAAAATTGAAACCCGTATCGTAAAACCAACCATCGAGGGATTACAAAAAGATGGTATAGAATATAACGGTTTTGTATTTATTGGATTGATAAATGTTAAAGGAGAACCAATTGTAATAGAATACAATGTACGAATGGGCGATCCAGAAACAGAGGTTGTTCTCCCAAGAATTAAAAGTGACTTGGTCGCCCTATTTCAAGCTGTTTCTAACAAAACATTAGATAAGGCTTCTTTAGAAATTGATGAAAGATGTGCTGCTACTATTATGCTAGTTTCTGGAGGTTATCCAGAAAAGTATGATAAAAATAAAACTATTTTGGGTCTTGAAAAAATTGAAGACAGTTTGGTTTTTCATGCAGGAACCAAAATAGAAGGTAAAGATATTATTTCAAATGGCGGCAGAGTTTTAGCCATTACTTCTTTTGGAGCTTCTTATGTTGAGGCCACAAAAAAATCTTATCAAAACATAGTAAAACTACATTTTGATAAGATGTATTATAGAAAAGATATAGGATTTGATTTATCCTAAAAATGAATGTGCCGTAGTGTCTTGATTTTCTTCATTGTTAGCTTTGTGCAATTGAAGTTGTTTAATCCAATAAACAATCGCTACAGCGCAAATAATCATAAAAATCCAGTTGATTGTATTGGCAGCAAACCAATTTTTTAGTTCTAACTGTCTAAAAAAGTTTTGTGGAATGAAAAAAATATTTTCAAATAACCATTGAATTCCTTCAAAAAATGCTTTCATCTTTGTACAAGTATTATATTTACCGTCACAAATGTATAAAATATCCTAATGATTACAACTATTTTTAAAAAATCTACACCAATTAATACTGCTTTGGTACTTGTTTTAATGTTAGTTTTCTTTTTGATGTATCAATTTAACATCAAAACGCCCTTGTATTTAACTACTGAGTTGCTTAAAAAGGGTGGCATGTTATTATTATTAGTTAGCGCTTTATTAACATTAGATTTTATAACAAAACGCAACGGATTGAGCAAAGACAGTGGTTTTACACAAATTTTTTTTCTTAGTTTTATTATTGCCTTTCCAACCGTTTTAAATGAAATTGACCTATTATTTGCAAACTTTTTTATTATTTTAGCTTTACGAAGGTTAATTTCACTTCAAACTTTAAAAACACCAAAAGAAAAAATATTTGATGCTTCTTTATGGGTTTTTATTGCTTCTTTGTTTCATTTTTGGTGTATACTATTTATTTTGTTAGTTTTTATTTCTATTTTTTTTCATGTTTCAAGAGATTATAGAAATTGGATTTTGCCGTTTTTAGCCTTTTTTAGTGTTGGAATTTTATTTTTAGCCTATACTTTTATGTTTGATTCAATAGCTATAAGTACGTTTTTAGCAAATGCATCAAGTAGTTTTGAATTGAATTATTTTACATCCATTTATCAAAATTTGACTTTCTCAATTTTCACAACCTTATCCTTGTTTTTTCTTACATCACTAGTACTAACTATTTCAAACAGACCTTTAATCCTTAACTCTTCATTTAAAAAACTGATTTCTTGGTTTCTAATTGCAACAGTAGTTTTTGTGGTTTCAAAAGAAAAAAGTAATGCGTTACTCGTTTTTACTTTTGCACCAATTGCTGTGATGGCTACTTGTCATGTTGAAATTTCAAAAACAAAATGGCAAAATGAATTGACATTGATTCTGGTTTTTCTTTTTGGGGTTTTTGGATTTTTCTCACAATTATAACTTATTCCCGTAAGCTAAGTCACCAGCGTCTCCTAGTCCTGGAACAATATAATTTTTATGATTTAAGTTTTCATCTAAAGTTGCTACCCAAAGATGATAATGATCGGGCAATTGTTTTTCTAAATAAGCTATTCCCTCTGGAGCGGCAATTACAACAGCAATATGGATTTCTTTTGGCTTTCCTTTTTCAATTAATTTATTTAAAACCGCCACCATTGATTGTCCGGTAGCTAACATTGGATCAATTAAAAGTAAATTTTTATTATCTATCGTTGGTACTGCTTGATATTCAACTTTTATTTCAAATTCATCTTGATCATCTTTGTGATAACGATATGCAGATACAAATCCATTTTCTGAATCGTCAAAATAATTTAAAAAACCAAGGTGTAATGGTAAACCTGCTCTTAATATAGAGCACAAAACCAATTGGTCTTCTATTTGAGTGGTTTTTTTTATGCCAAGTGGCGTTTGAATTTCAATGGGTTTATAATTCAGATTTTTACTTAATTCATACGCCATAATTTCACCTATTCTTTCTATATTCCGTCTAAATCGCATACTGTCCTTTTGAACATGTATGTTTCGTATTTGACCTAAAAAGTGATTCAAGACGCTGTTTGCTTCGGATAAATAATGAATTTGCATAAATAGAATAAATTTGTTTTAGGTTATAAAAGTATAAAAAGTATCTTTGTGTTTCAAAAATGTAAAGATATGTTTTCAAAATTAGCTTATTCGGTATTTGAACAAAGTATTCTCGATTATCATAAATTTGATTCTGTAGAGCAGCCTATAACCAATCCTTTTCCAAAGGATAGTTTTGAACATTTGTTATATTTAAAAAACTGGATTGATACAGTTCAATGGCATTTTGAAGACATCATTAGAGATCCAAAAATTGATCCAACTGCAGCGCTTGTTTTAAAAAGAAAAATTGACGCTTCCAATCAGGAAAGAACGGATATGGTGGAATACATTGATAGCTATTTTTTGCAAAAATTCAGTCATGTAGTAGTTCATGATGCAGCTAAAATAAATTCTGAAAGTCCTGCCTGGGCGTTTGACAGACTTTCTATTTTAGCTTTAAAGATTTTTCACATGAATGAAGAAGCAAAGAGAATAGACGCTTCTCAAGACCATCGTGACAAATGTCAAGCAAAATTAAATGTTCTTTTAGAACAGCGTTCTGATTTGTCAACTGCTATTGATGATTTACTTACTGATATTGAAAATGGTAATAAATTCATGAAAGTATACAAACAAATGAAAATGTATAATGACGACAATTTAAATCCAGTTCTTTATCACAACAAAAAATAAATTGTCTGTTTCAGGTAAACATATTATTGTAATGCGTCTTTCTGCGATGGGCGATGTAGCGATGATTGTTCCTGTTCTTCGAGCTTTGGTAACACAATATCCAAGCGCCAAAATTACTGTGGTTTCTAGACCTTTTTTTGAACCTTTTTTTAAAGAAATACCCAATGTGTGTTTTTTTGCTTTTGACGCACATAAACGACACAAAGGTTTTTTAGGATTGCTTCGATTATTTAACGATTTGAAAAAACTTAATGTTGATGCTTTTGCCGATTTACACAATGTTATTCGATCTAAAATTATCAGATTTTTATTTGCATTATTAGGTAAAAAAGTGGCTTATACTGATAAAGGCAGAACAGAAAAAAAAGCCTTAACTAGATTGGAAAACAAGATTTTTCAACCTGTAAAAACCATGTTAGAACGACATGTTAGTACTTTTAGAAAACTTGGTTTTTCAATTGATTTAAATCATCCAACTTTTCCCGTAAAGGCAATAATTTCTGAAGAATTAGTGCAACTTACCGGTGAAAAAAGAAACTTAAATTGGATTGGTATTGCGCCATTTGCTCAATATGAAGGTAAAATTTATCCTCTTGATTTAATGCAAAAAGTTATTGAGATGTTATCCGAAAATTCTTCAATAAAATTGTTCCTATTTGGTGGCGGTGAAAAAGAAATTTCTTTACTCAATCAAATGGTAAAAAACAATCCTAATACCATTGTTGTTGCTGGTAAAATAAATTTGAATCAAGAACTTCAACTTATTTCCAATCTTGACATTATGCTTTCAATGGATTCTGGAAACGCGCATATTGCAGCTATGTTAGGTGTTTCGGTAATTACTTTGTGGGGCGCTACACATCCATTTGCTGGATTTGCACCTTTCAACCAAGATCAAGAAAATTGTTTAACTGCTGATAGAATTCAATTTCCTTTGCTACCAACGTCTGTATATGGAAATAAAACAATTCCTGGCTACAAAGATGCCATGCGAACTATACTTCCTGAAGACATTGTAAAGTCAATTTATACTAAGCTTGAAAAAAAACAGGTTTAAACATCGTCAAAATCTATTTTCAATGTAGCTGATGTTGGATGTGCTTGACAAGTAAGTATTAATCCTTCAGCTATTTCGCCATCTGTTAGAATACTGTTTTTTTTCATAACAGCTGTTCCTTCAGTAATTCTAGCTAAACAGCTGCTGCAAATTCCGCCTTGACAAGAGTAGGGCGCATCAATTCCTTGTTTTAAAGACGCTTCCAAAAGTGTTTGCTTTTGCGACATTTCAAAGGTGGTTTCTTCACCATCAACTATAACCGTTAAATTAGTATGCTCGTTTGAAATTCCTACTGTTTTATTTTCAGAAGTTGAAGTTGAAAACAACTCAAATTTTATATCTTTATCTTTAAAATTATGTTCCTTTAATGTTTCTGAAACCAAATTTATCATGCTTTCAGGTCCACATAAATAGCTTTTTGAAAAAACTATTTCTTTGTGTTTTGAGTTTAAAATAAAGTTAACTACTGATTTGTCAATTCTGCCAAAAAGTGCTCCTTCAACTTTTATCTTGCTAAAAACAAATTGAACGAATAAACGACCAACAAATTGCAATTGAAGCTCATGTAACTGATTATAAAAAACAGTGTCTTCTACAGATTTGTTGCCATAAGTTAACACAAAAGTACTATTGGGCTCGCTAATTAAAACACTTTTAATGATTGACAATACAGGTGTTATGCCGCTTCCTGCTACAAATCCAAGATAGTTTCTTTGTTTGTCAATATTTGGTTCAAATGTAAATTTTCCTTCAGGAGTTCCTACTTCTAAAACAGCTCCTACTTTAAGACTTGTATTTGCAAAATTTGAAAAAGTTCCGTTTTTAATTGCTTTGATAGCAATTCTTAACTCGCCACTTTCTGGTTCAGAACAAATTGAGTATGCACGTCTAATTTCTAAATTATCAAGCGTTAACTTTATTGTAACATACTGACCTGCAATGTGTGTGTAGTGGTGAGCAAGTTCTTGAGGTATGTTAAAAACAACTGAAACGGCTTCTTTAGTTTCTCTATTAATTTCTTTTATGGAAAGTTTGTAAAATGACGACATTGCTTTTTTTGGCAAAGATAGTAAACTAATTTATTTTGGATACTACTATCAAAACCTATACTATTAAAATCGATAACTGAATCCCGTATAACAACCAAAAAAGTAGGGTTTAAAATTGCCCGAATTTGTACTAAATGTATTCAATTGGTATTTTAAAACAGGGTCAAATGTAAGGTTAACCGATTTAAAAATACTGTATTTGAATCCTAAACCAATATTACTGCTGTAATGAATTTTATTTAAATTATTTGCCTCTCCAAGTACAATAGTATAAGTTGGCGAAGAAACCGAAACAACATTCTCGTTTAATAGTAACGTACTAAATCCTCCAATTAAGTTCAAGCCAAATTTACTGTCAATTATTTTATAGGTTAGTTCAACGGGAATTTCCACATATCCAATTTTTTGGTTAATAAAGCCAATATTTGATTCGGATAATTGAGATTCTACAATTAAAGCGTTTCTGTTTACTACTCTAATTTTAGATGCGGCACTATTGGTGTTGATGTTTTGCAAGCTTGCCGTTCCTAAATCTGCATAAAAAACAATGTCGTTTGTGTTGTAATCAAGTGTTAACTTACTTATTCCAGATTGGATTGCAATTTTTTTAGTTAACTTGTAGCTAAATCCAACACCATAACTTAAACTCGTGATGTATTGTTTTGAATTGGAAGCAAATGAATTGTCTATTGGAGAACCTCCAGAAACAGCTCCAAAAAAAAGTGGTGCAACATTTGGTTTTACCTGCCATTTCTCTTCAATTGAAACTTGTTTTAATTGTTGGTTTTCCTTTTGTTTTAAAAGTTCATCTAAAGGATTTTTAATTTGTAAAGCTGTTTTAAGAGAATCTCCATTTTGTAATAATTTATTGCTTTCCGTTTGTACAAAATCCATTCCCTGAGTTTTGTTTGGGACCGAAATTTCAGTTTGATTCTGATTTATATATTCTGATTTTAAATTTGTAATTGGTAAAAGTTGAGTTACAACTATTGTCTTTTCATTTTCTATATTTACATCATTATTTTTGGGACTGTTTATATATAGCGTCTTGCGTTTTTTAAATCTTGTGTTTTTAGCAAATTTTGTGTTTTTTGAACTAGAAGCAAAAGTGTTTTTTAAGCTGTTTTCATTTGAATTTGAAGCATTCTCGTTTAGGTAACTATTGTTTGTAGGCAAACTATTTTTATTTGTAATTCTTTTGTTTTTATAAAAGCTTTCAAAAACATACTTTTCTGTTGGCTTGTTTTCTATTACAACGATAGAACTTCTTGGCTTTAAAATCACTGATTTTAAAGCTGATGAATTGCTATCTTTTTTGTTAGAATTACTGTTCTTCTGTGTTGAAACAACGTCATTTTTTGAATCCATTTTTGGGGTGGTAGCGTCATTGAAATTTAGTAAAACGATACTAGTTCCAATCACAAAAACAGCTGCTACACCCGCTAATTTCCACCAAAATGGAATAATTCTTTTTTGTTTCTTCTTTTCTTCCAATTCAATTTTGATTTTGTCCCAAACCATTTCGGGTGGATTGACTTCAAAATCTACAAACTTGTCCTGAAAAAAGGAATCTATTTTTTTAAATTCACTCATTTTGCTGAGGGTATTTTTTGACTATTAAGTGCTTCTATTTTTTCTTTTAAGAGCAATCTTGCTCGTGCTAAATTTGATTTTGATGAACCAATTGCAATTGACAATAACTCAGAAATTTCTTTGTGGTTATAGCCGTCAATAACAAATAAATTAAAAACTAAACGGTATCTGTCCGGCAATTCTTGAATAATTTGAAGTAAATATTCTAAAGAAATAGCATCAGTTTCAACTATTACATCGGCTTCATCTGGAATGTTTTCAGTAACAATTTCTAAAAACCCATTTTTTCTGTATTGCTGCAAAACATTGTTGATTACAACTCTTTTTGCCCATCCTTCAAAAGAGCCTCTTCCGTCAAATTTAACAATGTTTTTGAAAATCAACAAAAACCCTTCTTGTAAATTATCCTGCGCTTCCGCATAATTTCTAGAATACTTCAAACAGACTGCAAACAACTTCGGCGATAATTGCCGATACAATTGCTCTTGAGCTTTTGAATCATTTTTTTTACAGGCAATAAGAAGTTGTTCTAAACTCAATTGTTACTATTTTTTTAATTTGGAACTATCGCATCAAAAAGTAAATACTGATCTACTCCGGTAGAATCAGTGCCTAACCAAAATTTAAAGTTATATGTTCCTGTAAATGCTGGTTTAAAATCCAGTGTTGCTTCTTGGAGATTTTGTGTGTCGCTCGTGCAATTTGCTAAGTTATATGAAACTCCTTCAATTGCCACAGTTCTTGTTTGTCCATTTTTTGCATAATAAAAACCATTAAAATAATGACAGGTAGTTGGTCTTCTATATTTTATTACAAATTTAGAAACGCTGTCGGTTGCAAATTTGGTTGGCATTGTTACTGTTTCAACAGGTAATACCATAAAAGTTGGCTGAGGTTGATCGTCTGTTTTGTTAATATCACACGCATTAAATGCTATAGCCAGAACAAAGATTAAAATTATTTTTTTCATAATGGAGATTGTTATTTTACATTAAGATGCAGTTTTTGTGAAAAGGTTGCGTGAACAGTATAAAAAAATCCCGAAAATTTCGGGATTTTATTTTTATGCATTTTTTTCTTTTATAGTTTCTTTGATTTTTAGTTCCAATTCGTCGGCTAATTCTGGATTGTCTTTTATTAAAGATTTTACAGCGTCTCGACCTTGACCAAGTTTTGTTTCGCCATAACTAAACCACGAACCTGATTTTTTAACAATTTCAAATTCTACAGCTAAATCTAAAATTTCGCCTGTTTTAGAAATTCCTTCTCCGTACATAATATCAAATTCAGCTGTTTTGAATGGTGGTGCAACTTTATTTTTAACTACTTTTACCTTGGTTCTATTTCCTAAAACGTTATCACCATCTTTAATTTGAGATGATCGTCGGATATCTAAACGAACCGATGCGTAAAATTTTAAAGCATTTCCTCCCGTTGTTGTTTCTGGGCTTCCAAACATAACCCCAATTTTATCTCTTAACTGATTGATAAATATTACCGTACAGTTTGTTTTGCTAATTGTACCTGTTAATTTTCGTAAAGCTTGTGACATTAATCGTGCATGAAGCCCCATTTTGGAATCGCCCATTTCCCCTTCAATTTCACTTTTAGGTGTTAAGGCCGCAACCGAGTCAATTACAACAATGTCTATTGCTCCTGAGCGAATTAAATTCTCTGCAATTTCCAATGCCTGTTCCCCATTATCAGGTTGTGAAATAATTAAATTTTCAATATCCACTCCCAGTTTTTCTGCATAATTTCTGTCAAATGCGTGTTCAGCATCAATAAAAGCTGCTATTCCACCTGCTTTTTGAGCCTCTGCTATTGCATGTAACGTTAAAGTGGTTTTTCCTGAAGATTCTGGTCCGTATATTTCAATTACCCTTCCTCTTGGATATCCACTAACGCCTAATGCTAAATCTAAACCTAGCGATCCGGTTGAAATTACCTCAACTTCTACAATTGCTCTATCCCCCATTTTCATTACAGCTCCCTTACCATACGTTTTGTCAAATTTATCTAAGGTAAGTTGTAACGCTTTTAATTTTGCTTCTTTTTCTGAATTTCCTTTTTCTGAAGTATCTTTTGCTGCCATTTCTATAGAATATAATTTTTAGTAAAAATACTGCTTTTTTTTTAAGTTGCAAGTTGTATCCTACTAAAGCCTCCTAAGTTTTTTGATTCCTCTTTATTATAACGTTTCGGTGTAGTGTTTAGTTGTTTTCGATAATTGAACAAATAAAAAGGGGACTCAAACTGAATTGAATCCCCTCTTTTATGAGTACAATTTAAAACATGAAGCTTAATTCTTAACTAAACGAACTGTTTTAGTATTAGTTCCTTGCGCAACCAAAACGTTGTAGATACCAACTGCATAGTCTTGTCCAATTGTTACATTTTCAATTTCAGAAGCGGTAACTGCTTTGTTTTCTACTTGTTTTCCCATCATGTCGTACACACTAATAAAAACTGTTTCGTCAGTTGATGCGTTTACTTGTAGTTTGAAAGCTGTGTTAAAAGGATTTGGATAAGCTGCAACTGCAAATTCGGTAGTGTCAGCAATGTGTCTAGCAATTCCTCCAGGTGTTGTTACATTACATGAAGCACCGTAGTTTCCATATATACCATTTACTAATGCTGCAACACGTATAGCATAAGTTGTAGCATTTGCTACTACTGCTCCTGATTGTGATAATTTGAAATTATAGGTTGCTGAATCGTAAACTGTAGTTACTCCACCAGTTATAATTTCAAAACGATAGCCTGTAGCATTTAAAATAGGTGTGGCAGGTATTTTAGTGTCTAAAGCAGCTAAAGTTGTTCCGCAAAAATTTGGATGTACTTGTGTCGTTGGTATGTTATTTGTAGCTAAAGCAGGAGTTGAAACATCGCAAGAGGTACCGTAAACTCCATATATTCCATTAACTAAAGCAGCAACTCTAATAGTATAAGTCATTCCATAATCAACAACTACACCTGTTTGAGAAAGTTGAATAAAATAAGCAGTAGTATCATATTCGGTTGTTACACCTCCTGTGGTAATTTCAAAACGATACCCTTGAGCGTCCTGAACAGGTTTTGCAGGTATTTTAGTGGTCAAAGCAGCTAAAGTAGTACCGCAAAAGTTAGGATGAACATGTGTTGATAGGACTGTATTATTACTTAAAGAAGGCGTAGTAATGTTACATGAAGCGCCATAAGGTCCCCAAGTTCCACCCATTTTTACTGCTACACGAACACTATAAGTAGTGTTGTAAGTAATACCTGGAGTTTGTGTTAAACTAAAATTATATTTGTTAACATCAACTGTATTTATAGTAGCTCCATTGGTAACCTCAAAACGATATTGTTCATAACCTGATACATAATCAGCATTGATGTTTTGATCCAAACTCGTTAATGTAGAACCACATTGGTTGTCTTTAACTTTTGAAGTTGGTCCAACTTGAGTAGGATGATCTATAGTACCTGTCCCTGTTAATGAAATCATATTAAGTCCCATGTCTGAAACCCAGTCTGCAAGATTATTACTTGGTCGATCACCTACATCTACAGTACTGTGAAAAAATACAGTTCCAAGATAAGCAGCATTCCCATATATACACCATTGTGTACCATTCCACTCAATAGATGTGCCAGGAGTTACTTGTTTAAAAGCGCATTTTCCATTTCTTATTCCATCATAAGAATAGTTGTAAGTTGTACCACCACCCCATGTAAAGGCAATTGTAGTTCCAGTACATTGCGCTTGAATAGAAGTTGCGCTGAATAAAAGCATAAACAAAGCTACCACTCTGATTTGCCATTTCGCTGTTAACGATGTAAAAGTTAAATTTTGTTTCATGTTTGTTACATTTTGTTTGTTATTATATTTTATTTGTTGGTGCTTTACTTACTCTGTCAATTATTTTCATTTCAGAAGGAGAAACCATCCTTTTTAGGCATTAGGGAAATTTAGTTTTTCTTCATTAATTGCTTTTAAATTAGTAAATAAAAAGGTATTCGCCCTAACAAGTTACCTTGTTATGTTAAACAAAATAAAAAATTTTTTTTTAAACTTCCAAATATTAACGCATTAAATTTACATTGTATTTAAAAAAAGCAATAAAAACGGCATTAAAAACCATTATATAGCTTTATATACACATTAAATACATTACTGCTTTTTTTAAAATTGAATTATTGTAAGTTGGCTTAATTAAAACATAACTTTTAATTTATTGACATTTTGTTTTAAAAACAATTTGCTAACCCAAAAAAAGTAAAAGTGGTAACAAAAATATATTTTGTATTTTTGGACTTTATTTTTGTGTACAACAATGGAAAAAATTATTTCGTACCCAATCTCGTTGGTTGCAATTGTGTTGTTTTTACTCACTTTACTTGTTTTTCATCCCGTTCAATGGGTGTGTTTGACTTTTTTTGGCTATCAAGCACATAAAAAATGTGTGGACTATTTGAATTTTTCGCTTTTAAAAGTGGGGCATCTTTTAGGGACTTCGTTCTCAATTCAAAACCGCGAATTGGTTCCAAAAGGCGTTCCAATCATCTTTGTTTCCAATCACCAAAGTTTGTACGACATTATTGGAATCATTTGGTTTTTGCGGGCTTTTCATCCCAAATTTGTAAGTAAAGCCGAACTTGGAAAAGGAATTCCTAGTGTTTCCTACAATCTTCGTCACGGTGGTTCTGTTTTAATTGACCGAAAAGAACCCAAACAAGCACTTCCTGCCATTAAAAGCCTAGCAACCTATATTGAGAAACACAAAAGAGCAGCCGTAATTTTTCCTGAAGGAACAAGGAGTAAAACTGGGAAGCCGAAAGAATTTGCTCAAAACGGACTCAAAATTCTGTGTAAATTTGCCCCTTCTGCTTATATTGTTCCAATTACAATTAACAATTCATGGAAATTTGTTAAATTTGGCGGCTTTCCTTATGGATTGGGAACAAAAATTAGCTTTACTGTTCATGAAGCCTATCCTGTTGCGGCCCTTTCGTTTGATAAATTAATTGAGAAAACGGAAGCCACAATTGTAAAAGCAATACAATAAATTACTATTAATAGCCCCGTTATTGATTTAATAACGTGCTAAAAACTATTTTAAAATGTCTATAAAAAACATCCGTCTAGAAGTAATGCAATTTCTAGAAAATAAAGTGGAACAATTTGTTGAGGAATACCTAATTCCCGTTGACGCCATTTGGCAACCTTCTGATTTTTTACCCAATTCTGAACAACCTACTTTTTTTGAAGAAGTAAAAGAACTTAGAGAGCTTGCAAAAGATTTGCCTTATGATTTTTGGGTAGCTATGGTGGGCGATACCATTACAGAAGAGGCTTTGCCAACCTATGAATCTTGGTTAATGGATGTAGAAGGAGTTGACAATCTAGAACGAAATGGTTGGTCAAAATGGGTAAGACAATGGACAGGCGAAGAAAATCGTCACGGTGATGTTTTAAACAAATATTTGTATCTATCAGGACGCGTAAACATGCGTGAAGTTGAGGTAACAACCCAACATTTAATAAACGATGGTTTTGATATTGGAACCGGAAGAGATCCATACAAAAATTTTGTTTACACTAGTTTTCAGGAATTAGCAACCTACATTTCGCACAACAGAGTTTCGCAATTAGCAAAATCATACGGCGATTTGAAATTGTCAAAAATGTGCAGAATGATTGCTGGAGACGAAATGCGCCATCATTTGGCTTACAGCGAATTTGTAAATCAAATTTTTAAAGTAGATCCAAGCGAAATGATGTTGGCTTTTAACTACATGATGAAACAAAAAATTACAATGCCCGCTCATTTTTTAAGAGAATCAGGTCAAAAAATAAGCTCTGCCTTTGAAAATTTTTCAAATTCTGCACAACGTATTGGCGTTTACACCGCTAACGACTATGTTGACATTATGCAAAAACTTATTGAAAAATGGGAAATTGACAAAATAACCGGACTCACCGACGAAGCTGAAAAAGCACGTGACTATTTGATGAAATTGCCAAACAGAATGGCTAAAATTTCAGAACGATTAATTGTTCCAGAAGATTCTTTTGTTTTTAAATGGGTAGAACCTGCTATAATTGGATAACAGTTTAATTTGCTAACAGTACTTAATTTTAAAGTTGTTAGTATGGTTTTGTAACGTATACTAACAACTTTTTTAGAATGGAAAACACCCAATTAATCAGCAATACAATTCGTTTTGTAAAAACTCAATTAGCACAAGCAGAATCAGGACACGATTGGTTTCATATTGAACGTGTTTATAAAAACGCTTTACTCATTGCTCAAGAAGAAAATTGCAACTTAACAATTGTAAAATTAGCAGCATTGCTTCATGACATTGCAGACAGTAAATTCCATGATGGCGATGAAGCCATTGGCCCTAGAACGGCACAATTTTTTTTAGAATCCCAACAAGTTGACCCAACAATTATAGCGAATGTTGTTCAAATAATAGAAAACATTTCGTTTAAAGGTGGAAATGTAAGCGCTACTTTTGCTTCTATTGAACTGAACATTGTTCAAGATGCAGATCGATTAGATGCCATTGGTGCAATTGGAATTGCCAGAACGTTTAACTATGGTGGTTTTAAAAACAGGTTGTTGTTTGACCCTTCTATACCTCCTGTTTTAAACCAGTCTAAAGAGGCTTATAAAAAAAGTACAGCTCCTACTCTTAATCACTTTTATGAAAAATTGTTATTGTTAAAGGATAAAATGCATACAGAAAGAGGAAAAAAAATGGCTGTTAAAAGACATCATTTTATGGAGCTTTTTCTTTCAGAGTTTTATGCCGAATGGGATTGTGAAATTTAACCGAGTTGCTTTTCTAGCGAAATTATATATCGTATGGTTTCTGAAACAGGTTCAAAGGAGTAATCCAATTTTTCCACTATTTTAGCATTTGAAACCAATTCTTTTGCATGCAAAGAAAGTGCTAACTCTCTTGAAAGTGTTCTTTTTTGAAAACAAAAAATACTCCAAAACCAATCTAATTTACTTAAAAAAAGCGTGGTGCTTTTGCTGATTTCAAATTTAGGTTTTGAAACGCCGTAGTTTTCAGCTACATTAAACAAAACTTCTTTAAAAGTACAGTTCTCTGAAATTACACTAAACCTTTCACCATTAATGTCACTTTTCATTACTAAATACATAATCTTTACAACATCCCAAACCGATACAAAACCAGTTGATCCAGTAGTGTAAAAAGGAAAGCCATTTTTAATTTTAGCAAAAAGAACACCGCTAGCTTGTTCAAAAAAACCGAATCCTAAAATAACTCCTGGATTTACCAAAACTACTTTTAAACCTTCTTGCTGTCCGCGCCAAATTTCCATTTCAGCACCGTATTTTGAAATTGCGTAATCGCTATGGTTACTTTCTGGATTCCATTCCGATTGTTCAGTAAGCACGGTTTCATTCTCTTTTAAATTTCCTAAAGCCGCAATGGAACTAACATAACACAATTTTTTAACTTTATAAGTCAAACAAAAATTAACAATATTTGCGGTTCCTTCAATATTGCTTTTTCGCAATTGTTCCTCGTCTTTTGGGTCAAAAGAAATTAATGCCGCGCAATGGTACACTTCGTCAATGGGTTGTTGAAAAACAAGTTCCATTGCTGAAATGTCTATTATATCTGCCTGTATCCAATTGAGAGCGTCGAAAAGCTTAACTTTACCATACGACTGAAATAATGCTTTGGTTTTTGATAGCGATTTAGGATTTCTATAGGTTGCTAAAACGGCTTCGCCTTTTTCAAGTAAATGAAGTGATAAATGTGAACCAACTAATCCCGTAGCACCTGTTACTAAAACCATAGAAGCAAAGATAAATAGAATGTTGGATTTATTTAATTTTCAACCTATAGATTTTCAAATTCTCTAATTAAATCTATCTTTGTGGAAATTGGAAAAAAATGAAAAATATTATAGCTGAATTACAATGGAGAGGATTGGTACACGACATGATGCCGGGTACAGAAGAACAACTTTGCAAAGAAATGACTCCTACCTATATTGGATTTGATCCTACATCAGACTCGTTACACATTGGTAGTTTAGTACCTATTATTCTTTTGGTTCATCTTGAAAAATTTGGTCACAAACCCATTGCTCTTATTGGTGGCGCAACTGGAATGATTGGTGATCCTTCAGGAAAATCAGACGAACGCAATTTATTAGATGAAGCTACATTGGCTAAAAATGTAGCGGGTATAAAAAGCATTTTGTCTCGCTTTTTAGACTTTAAAGCAACAACATCCAACGCACCTGTTTTAGTGAACAATTACGATTGGATGAAATCATTTTCATTTATTAATTTTGCTAGAGATGTGGGTAAAAGAATTACTGTAAACTACATGATGGCAAAGGATTCTGTTAAAAAAAGATTGTCTAGTGAAGGTGAAGGTATGTCGTTTACAGAGTTTACCTACCAACTTATTCAAGGATACGATTTTTATTATTTGCATAAAAATTACAATTGTTTGTTGCAAATGGGTGGCAGCGACCAATGGGGTAACATTACAACCGGAACCGAATTGGTAAGAAGAATGAATAATGAAGGCGCAAAAGCTTTTGCCATGACTTGTCCTTTAATTACAAAAGCTGATGGGTCAAAATTTGGAAAATCTGAAGGCGGTAACATTTGGCTAACTGCTGATAAAACTTCGGTATATGCTTTCTACCAATTTTGGTTAAATACAACTGATGTTGATGCAGAAAAATACATTAAAATCTTTACTTTTTTAGAGGAAGCAACGGTCAATTTATTAATTGAGCAACATAAAGCAGCTCCTCATTTAAGAATTTTACAACGAAAATTAGCGGAAGAAGTTACCACTTTTGTTCACAATGCCGAGGCTTTAGACAAAGCGCTAAAAGCTTCTGCTATACTGTTTGGAAATGCAACAGCTGATGATTTGAAACAATTGGATTCCGAAACTTTTTTAGAGGTTTTTGATGGTGTCCCAAAAGCAACCATTCAACGCACTGATTTGGAAAACGGACTTGATATTGTTACTGTTTTAAATGAAAAAACAGGCTTTTTAAAATCAAATGGAGAGGCCAGAAGAGCTTTGGCTGAACATTCTATCTCCGTTAATAAAGAAAAAATCAACGAAAATTTTACAGTAACAACATCCCATTTGATTAACGATCGTTTTGTCTTGTTACAACGAGGCAAAAAAAACTATTTTGTAATTCAAGTCAATTAAGAAATAAAAAAAAGCAATCATCAGAGCCCAAAAAAATGGGTTTTGATGATTAGATGAATAAAGCTTTAAGTTCGGTTGCTTCGTGTGGGTTCATTTTTCCGGCTAAAACCAAACTCAATTGTTTTCTCCGCAAAGCACCTTCGTAACGGCTTTTTTCAAGTTCAGTTTCTGGCACAACGGCTGGAACTTCAACAGGTTTTCCATATTCATCTACGGCAACAAAAGTATAGATTGCTTCATTTGCTTTTGATTTAATTCCTGTCATTCGGTCTTCAATCCAAACATCGATGTATATTTCCATTGACGATTTAAAACTTCTGGATACTTTGGCTTCAATAGTTACTACGCTTCCTAAAGCAATAGCTCTGTTAAAAGCAACGTGGTTTACAGATGCTGTTACTGCTACTCTTCTACAGTGTCTTTGTGCAGTTATACTAGCCGCTCTATCCATTCTGGCAAGTAATTCGCCACCAAATAAATTATTTAAAGGATTGGTTTCACTAGGTAAAACCAAGTCTGTTAAAACTGTTAAGGAATCTGAAGGGTGTTTTGGGGTCATTTTATAAGGATTTTTAAAGTTTATTTTCAGCATAAAAAGCTGTTAAAACTGTTGAAGCATGTGCAAAACTAGGAAATTGTTCAACTACCGTTACCGCTCGTTTTTTATTTAATTTATACGTTAAATCGAATTCTGTTGTAAACAAAATTGCCGACAAAAACGGATTGTTTATAAATGGTAACAATCTTGGAAAAGCATTTTCAATTGTGTGAATTTCAAATAATTCTTCTTGCTGAAATTTGAATTTTAACTCTAATTTCAAATCATTTTTATCTAGTATTGGACGAACATAAATGTTCATCAACTCAGCATTTCCAATAGTTTTTGCTAATGTTAATTTGGCAAAAGTTCCGTCCTCTAAACTCGATTTTACTTTGGTATAAAACTCTGAAAAGGTTTCTGTAAAAGGCATATAATTAATTTTTATAGCCCCTGATTCACAGATTTTAATAAATAAATATGTGAATCAGTGGCTAATATTTTTCTATAAATTCGCAAAGAAGTCGTTTCCTTTGTCGTCGGTAATAATGAATGCTGGGAAATCCTTCACAGTGATTTTACGAACTGCTTCCATTCCTAATTCTTCAAAATCGACAACTTCCACTTTCAAAATATTGTCTTGCGCTAAAATAGCCGCTGGTCCACCAATCGAACCTAAATAGAATCCACCATATTTCTTGCAAGCATCCATCACTTCTTTAGTACGGTTTCCTTTAGCCAACATAATCATACTTCCACCTGCTTTTTGGAATTCATCTACATACACATCCATTCTTCCAGCTGTTGTTGGACCAAAACTTCCTGATGGCATTCCGTCAGGTGTTTTGGCTGGTCCTGCATAATAAACGGGATGATTTTTGAAATATTCTGGCATTGGTTTTCCTGCATCTAATAATTCTTTGATTTTAGCATGCGCAATATCTCTTGCTACAATCAATGTTCCGTTTAATTTCAATCGAGTTTTGATTGGATATTTAGACAATTCCGCCAGAATTTCTGCCATTGGACGATTCAAATCTACCTCAACGGCTGCTTCTAAATGGGGTGGCACGGCTGGTAAAAATTGTTGTGGATTTACCTCCAATTGTTCCAAGAAAATACCGTCTTTAGTGATTTTTCCCTTGATATTTCTATCGGCAGAACACGAAACGCCTAATCCTACTGGGCAAGAAGCGGCATGTCGTGGCAAACGAATAACACGCACATCATGAGCAAAATATTTTCCTCCAAACTGAGCTCCAATGGCGCTTTCTTGGCAATATTGCAATACTTTTTGCTCCCATTCCAAATCACGAAAGGCTTGGCCAGCCATGTTTCCAGAAGTGGGTAAATTATCGAAATATCCTGCTGAGGCTTTTTTTACTGCCGATAAATTGGCTTCGGCAGAAGTACCTCCAATTACCAAAGCTAAGTGATAAGGCGGACAAGCGGAAGTGCCTAAATCTTTGATTTTTTCGCGAACAAATTCTTCCATCGATTTCTCATTCAACAGTGATTTTGTTTTTTGATACAAGAATGTTTTGTTTGCCGAACCGCCACCTTTTGTTAAAAACAAAAACTCATAAGATGCACCTTTTTTAGCATAAATATCTATTTGTGCTGGAAGATTGGAACCCGAATTTTTTTCTTCAAACATTGAAATCGGGACAATTTGCGAATACCGAAGATTTTTATTTTGAAACGTATTGAAGATCCCTTTCGATAACCATTCGGCATCATCAACTCCTGTGAAAACATTTTCTCCTTTTTTCGCCATTACGATTGCGGTTCCAGTATCTTGACAAGAAGGCAATTGTCCTTCGATAGCAACAGCAGCATTTTGTAATAAATTGTAGGCTACAAATCGATCATTGTCTGAAGCTTCAGGGTCATTTAGGATGTTTTGTAGTTTTTGTAAATGAGCAGTTCGCAACATAAATGACACATCGTTCATCGCTTCTTGTGCCAACAATTCCAAGCCTTTTGGGTCAACGGTTAGAATTTCTCTGTTTTCAAATTGAGCCACTGTAACGAAATCAGAAGACAATTTTTTGTACTGTGTATCGTCTTTTACAATCGGATACGGGTCTTGATATATAAAGTCCATTTTGAAATATTTTTAAAGCGTAAAGTTACGAGAAAATAAATTTAGAAATCATTTAAATTGTATTACAAAAAGAACGTAAAGTGGTTATGTTTTTAAAATTTACTTTTAAAACTTATACTTGACTTTTGTTTTAAAAATATAGGTCTATTTTAAAAAAAATACCATTCTAAATTAAGAACAAGACGAAAATAGTTATTCTTCAATAAAAATTAATAAAGAGAAAACTGCGAAACTATTTTCCGTTTTCCGATATGTAGCATTCAACTTCTTTATGGGAAATTTCGGCTTATAGTTTCCCAATCGCTACCCTTGTTTTTTAAAATAAATTTTGGTACAATTAAAAAAAGTCGTGCAATTGCAACAGAATTCAATTATAAAATCGTCTTAACTATGAAAGCCATTAAACAAGCAAAGAACATTCGGATTTGATAGATTCAACTTTAGAGCAACAATTACGGGCGGGCGATAGCAATGCCTATACCGAATTGGTGGCGCAATACAAAAAAAGCGTTATCAACACCTGCTATCGTTTTTTGTTGGACCAACAAGATGCCGAAGACGTTTCGCAAGAAGTTTTTATAGAAATTTACCAATCCATTGCTACTTTTAGAGGAGATGCTAAATTAGCTACTTGGATTTATCGGATTACCGTTACAAAATGCCTTGACGAAATCAAAAAACGCAAACGAAAGAAACGGATTACCTCAATTGGCAGGTTGTTGCATATTGATGCTTTTGCCGAATGGATTGGAGGCGGCACCATGCCCGACAAGCAACTAAAGGAAAACGAACAACTGAACGAAATTAAAAAAGTGTTGAATAATTTGCCCGAAAATCAAAGAATAGCCTTTACATTGAGCAAGATTGAGGGTTTTTCAAATAAAGAAATTGCTGAAATTATGAACGTTTCTACAATTGCAGTTGAAAGTTTAATTTATAGAGCCAAAAAACAAACCGCTCAAGAAGTACTACTTATTTTAAGAAATAGCGAGTACTAGTGCCAGATATAAAAATAGAAATCGTCAAAAATAGAAAGGACCACCATGAAACCAAATGAACTGAACGAGAAAGTAACTGCAAAACTTCTTGAATTTGAAACGTTAGCCTCTTTCAATCCCTCGCCCGATTGGGACGACCAACTGAATAGGAAATTGCAAAGTAACCTTTCTAGGAAGACCAATTATGCCAACAAGTATCAATTGATTTTGGCATGTGTTGTAGTTCTAAACATTGGATTTTTTGCTTTGTCATTAATTCGAGTACCAGAAAAAACCGCAGCTCGAACAGCTCGTTTAGAATTGCTTTCAAAAGAACTATTACTTACTTCAAACTAACTACTGATGGATATTTTTAGCCAACATAAATACTTAACCCGAATGGTACTTGTTCTAGTGTTGCTCAACATTGGACTTATTACTTTTTTGGTTTGGAAAGAAGTAAAGCCACACCAACAACCATTACTGTTTCCTAAAAATGAAACCTATAAAGATGTATCTGGCATTTTGAAAAAAGAATTGAAACTAAATGAAAACCAAGCGCAACAGTTCAACACCATTCGAGAAAAATATTACCACAAAGAAATAGGCTTGAAGCAAAAAATTAAAGCGCTTAAAGACACCATGAACGAAGAAATGTTCAACGAGAATACTAATGAAAACAAGATTATGACACTGGCAAAACAAATTTCTAATGATGAATATGCAATAGAACTGCTTCGCTACGGTCAAGCCAAAGAATTGAAATCGGTTTGCACGCCCCAACAACAAGTGCAATTTAAAGCTTTAGTAAATGAAATTCGAGATTATTTCAGACCCGACAATCAGCCATTCAAAAGATAACAAAATCGATATATAAATGAAAACAAAAAACTTATTAATTAATTTCAAAAGAAATGCTACCTTTTTACTACTTTTTTGCTTAGTGTTTAAAATTCATTCTCAACAGCATTCAATAATATTAGGAAGACCTACAAGTAGTTCTATTACAGCAAGCATATTGTTTGATCAAAATATTCAATATTATTTAGAATACGGAATACAAAGCGGAAACTACACAAACACTACCTCAAACTTTACTAACGTAATCAATGTTCCTGATGAAGTTGATTTAATTGACTTATCTTCAAACACGCAATACTATTATAGAATGCAATATAAACTGACAGGAGCTGCAACATATACTGTAACACCAGAATACAAATTTCATACACAACGCCCAGCTGGTAGTCCATTTACTTTTACCGTTGAAGCCGATGAACATTTATATAGCAACTACTCAAACACGGGTATTTATCAAGTAACTTTAGGAAATGAAGCCTCAGAAAATCCGGATTTTATGCTTTCATTAGGCGATATTTTTGGCGATGACCATACCCCAACAACTACAACAAGTGCTGACGAAGATGCTATGCACAAAGTATACAGACAATATTTAGGTCAACTGTGTCATTCAATTCCTTTTTATGTATGCTTAGGAAATCATGATGCCGAAAATGATTACTATTTGAATGTAAATGGAATTTATACAACAGCAACAAACAACTTGCCTGCGGCACCAAATGGAATTGGAGTATGGAACACAAATTGGCGAAAATTTTATTACCCAAACCCATTTCCAAACAGCTTTTATAGTGGTAATACTCTTGCAGAAGGTTTCGGAATGGATTTGCCAGAGAATTATTATTCTTGGACATGGGGCGACGCTCTTTTTGTAGTTTTAGATGTATATAGAACCGAAATATATCCAGGGGCAACACCTGCTGACGGATCAAAACCTCAAAATTGGGATTGGACTCTTGGTTATACACAATATCAATGGATGAGAAATGTATTAGAAACCAGCACCGCTTCACACAAATTTGTTTTTGCACATCACACCCGCGGACAAGGTAGAGGTGGAATAAGCACCGCTTCCGGATGTGAATGGGGAGGTATGGATGGAAACCAAAACAAATTTAATCAATACCGTCCGGGCTGGGGAAAACCAATTCATCAAGTATTTGTAGATACTGGAGTTGACATATTCTTTCAAGGTCACGACCACCTTTTTGCAAAAGAACAGTTGAACGGGGTAGTTTATCAAGAAGTACCAATGCCAAGTGATGCAACTTATACTTTTGGTTATAGTGCAAACGCAAATGCATATACAGATGTAACATTAGATGGAACAGGACATATTAAAGTAAATGTAACCCCAGACTGCGTTACAGTTGATTATGTTAAGTCCTATATTCCTGGAACTACAGGTTCGACTGGTCATACTAATGGAGAGATTGGATATACTTATTCTGTTGGAGCTTGTGCTTTAAATACAAACCAAACAGTAAGTCCAAAATCAAAAGTATATGTTTATCCTAATCCTTGTGATGACAAACTTTATATTTCATTTGACAATACTAGTACTCCTCACAAATATCAATTGACAACAGTACTTGGACAGACAATAGCATTATTTGAAACAAATGAATTCAATACAACTGCTATTCCTGACGGGATTTATTTTTTACAGGTTGACGACGCTAAGGATTTAACTAAGAAAATAATTATTAAACACTAAAATCAAACATGAGAAACAAAATCTATTTAATATTATTTTTGATATGTGTGAATTTAATTTCAAATTCACAAACTATAAGTCGAAGAGAAGTTTTAGGAAAACCAAGAGATACTGGAATTTCTTTGAAAATGTTTTTTTCAATACCAACAGAGATGGCAGTAAAATTCGGTACCATTAGTGGCAACTTGACTAGTCAAACAACTTGGCAAACATTTGCAGCAAATGACCCCGCCGAAATAACAATAAATGGTTTGCAGCCAGACACCAAATATTATTATAGTGTTATTTATAGAAATCCGGGCGATACAAGTTTTACTACTTTAGGAGAACATTATTTTCATACTCAAAGACAACTTGGGAGCACTTTTTCTTTTGTTGTACAAGCAGATCCTCACATGGACGCATCAACAAATGTACCTCTTTATCAACGATGTTTGCAAAATCAATTAGAAGACAATCCAGATTTTATGATTGATTTAGGTGATTTTTTAATGACTGATAAATTAAAAAATTTAACCACCAATGCTATTCCTCATGACACTATTCCATATAGATGTAATTTGTTGCGTTCTAACTATGAAACTGTTTGTCATTCAATGCCTTTATTTAATGTGCTTGGCAATCACGAAGGAGAAGCTGGATGGAATTTGAATGGAACAGCAAATAATATAGCTGTTTGGAATGCGCAAGAAAGAATAAAATATTTTCTAAATCCAAGTCCAGATGGATTTTATTCTGGAGACGCTACCATGCAAAATTATATCGGTCCAAACAACAGTGCTGCTCATAGAAACGCTTATTATGCTTGGACTTGGGGAGATGCGCTATTTATTGTTATTGATCCATATTGGTACACAAATCCAAAGCCCAACACAACTGCCAATACGGGATGGAATTGGTCTTTAGGAATTACACAATATAATTGGTTAAGAACGACATTAGAGAACAGTAACGCTAAATTCAAATTCATATTCTCTCATCAAATTGTTGGTGGTGATCCTGAAGGACGAGGTGGAATAGAATTTGCAGATAAATACGAATGGGGAGGATTGAATTATGATGGCGTAACCTCTGGTTTTGCAAGCTATAGACCGGGTTGGTATAAGCCTATTAAAGATTTATTAACAGATAACCATGTAAATATATTTTTTCATGGTCATGATCATTTGTTTGTAAAACAAGACAAGGATTGTTTAGTATATCAAGAAACCCCACAACCAAGTTTGCCTAATTTTAACTATCCATCACAAGCAGCTGATTATGGCTATATTGCTGGTCAAATTGTCGGAAATTCTGGACACTTAAGAGTTACGGTAAGTGCAACTCAAATTCAAGTTGATTATGTGCGTGCCTATCTTCCTGCTGATGAAAATGCAACACGACACAACAAAGATATTTCAGCAACTTACACTATTGGGTTATCAAATTGTTATACTTTAAGCACTAATTCACCTGTGATATGGAATGCTAATTACTTAGATGAAATTGTCTATCCAAATCCACTTATTACTGAGTCAAAAATTGAGTTTACACTCAGCAACCCTGACCATATTTCGATTTCGATTTATACTGTTTTAGGTCAATTAGTAAAAAATTTAATCACTGATAATTTCATTAACGAAGGGAAATTTCAAGTTAATTGGGATGGAAAAGACAATTCGGGAAATGATGTTTCAAATGGAACTTATGTTTATCAAATTAGTAATGATAAAGGAAAAATAAACTCCGGAAAAATTATAGTAAAAAAATAAATTCACAAGATTATGAAAAAAGCATTTATATTTTTTGTTGGTATGTTTCAGTTAATTACTTCGGCACATACCATCAACTACGAAAATCAAATTTTGCGTCATTGGACTATTCCAACAGAACACCGCTTCATAGACGGTTCGTTCTCGATGTTTAAAGACGGCAAAGTGTCTATTGAAAATGCACACAATGTTCTAGAAAGTTATCCGATAACTTCCCTTTCAAAAGCAGACCAAGACTATGTTTATCAAAAAATAGCTCAAATTAAAGCGCTTAATTCCAATAGTGTTGCTAAAGCTACTCCCGAAATAAATAAAAAGTATTTTGGAAAAATGCTACTGATGGTACTGTTTTTAATCACTTTTGCTGCTTTCATCATCAAAGCAGCTGACCAAAGAAAAAGAAAATATTTAATTCCAATTGTCGTCGTTGGTGCATCGACCTTACTGTTCAGTTTTGGCAAAAAAATGCTAACCACTACCGACCCTGCTTTTGTGAACGCGGCTTTTGCTCCGTTTGTTCCCCATGTAAACACTTCTTGGGACAACACCTATTTTTATGTTGAAAGCAAAGGGGTGCCAAATCACGAAATGATGGTCGGAATTTCAAACCATGGTTGGCAACAACAAGTGCCTATTCCGCAATGTTATATTGGAGCAAATCATTGGAGCATTCCTTTGAATCCAGTAGTTGCAGCAACGCCAATTGCTATTGACAATGTTCATTTTACTAGAGGCGCAATAGCCATTGCTGCCAATGGAGTTCCTATTTTTAATTACCATACCAATACTGGTGTCGATTCATATCTTGACGGTCAATTGGATAGTTATGGTGGACATTGTGGTCGCGGAGACGATTATCACTACCATATTGCACCATTACATTTATATACACTTGGACAAACCACTACCAATTTACCTTGTGCATTTGCGCTAGACGGTTATGCGGTGTATGGAAACGTTGAGCCAGACGGTAGCCCAATGATTGCCTTAGATGCCAATCATGGCCATTATGCCAATGGTGTGTATCATTATCACGGAACCGCAACTGCACCCTATATGATTGCAAATTTTGTTGGACAAGTAACCGAAGATGCCACTAATCAATTGATTCCGCAAGCAGCAGCACACCCTGTTCGTAACGAGAATTGGACGCCTTTAAGCGGTGCTTTAATCACTTCTTGTGTGGCAACTGCTAATAACAATGGTTATACTCTTTCCTATACGCTAAACGGAGTTTCGGGCTATGCTACCAATTTTAGCTGGAGCGGCACCACTTATACGTTTAATTATATAACACCAAGCGGCATCACCGCTACCAACTATAACGGCTTTACGCAATGCACGGTTCCATTAGCAACATCCTTTTTTGATGCTACCTTAGATGTTCAATTGTTTCCAAATCCTGCTTCTGAAACGTTATTCATTAAAATTAACAATTCTCAATTAGAAAACGAGGTTCAAAATATTTCAGTTTATGATTCCAAAGGAAGCCTAGTATATAAAACAGCAAAGTTCACATCAAACATTGATATCAAAGCATTTGAAAAAGGAAATTATTTAGTGAAAATTCAGTTTTTAAATTCAACCGTAACTAAAAAAGTAATCATAAAATAAATGAGAATTTTTTATTTTTTTTTATTGTTCACTGCTTATAGTTTTGCGCAATACTCAGGAACAGCATCGGTTACACAAGGATTAGCAACTTCTACTACTTCTAATCTTTACACTTGTTCAGGGGGTAGAATTTCGGCAGTTGGCACAATTACGGCTTCCAATAGTACAACTTGGACGGTTCCAGCCGTTACTAATTTTACAAATGCAAGTTTCCCGTTTGCATCAGATTTGAACAATGTTTGCGATGGAAATAATTATGCTACTGCTACAGCCGCTTTGGCAGCATTAAATGGTTCAGACATTGTAACCATCGATGCTAGTGGCGAAATTATTACAGCTTATGTTTTTTCTGATAATTATTTTGAAATGTATATTAATGGTATCCCTGTTGGAAAAGACAAAGTTCCTTATACACAATTCAATTCGAGTATTGTTCGTTTTAAAGTAAATCGCCCCTTTACAATTGCCATGTTGCTTGTAGATTGGGAGGAACGTTTAGGCTTGGGCGCAGAAACAAGTGGTAGTTTTACTTATCATAGTGGAGACGGCGGCATGGTTGCTGTTTTTAAAGATGCTAACAACAACATTATTGCAAAAACAGATTCCGATTGGAAAGCCCAAACTTTTTATACCGCGCCAATTATGAATTTAACTTGTCCGACAGAATCAGGAACTTTGCGCCTCTCGGCAAATTGCAGTACTGCTGATAGCAATTCGGGTGCAAATTATTATGGATTACATTGGGCAAGACCTGCAAATTGGACAACTACAAGCTTCGACGATTCGACTTGGCCCAATGCAACAACTTATACCAATGCAACAATTGGTGTGGACAATAAACCCGCATATACTAATTTTACTTCTATATTTGATGATGCAAACAATGATGCGCAGTTTATTTGGAGTACCAATGTTATTTTAGACAATGAAGTAATTGTTAGAAAAACGGTTGCATCTAGTTTATCAACAAATGAAAATCATCTCAATGAAAATCAAATTAGAGTTTTTCCAAATCCTGCCAAAAACGAAATTCATTTAGATAGTAACTTATCCGATCAAAGTAAAATTTATAAAATTGCAATTTACAATCTACTTGGAGAAATTATTTTTAATTCTAATCAATTTATGGAAACCATTCCTTTAAACAACTTTTCGTCGGGAATATACGTAATAAAAATAAGTGCACCAGAATTTGAAATCTCTAAAAAATTAGTAGTTCAATAAATAATCTTATGAAAAAAATAATACTGTTTTTTGTTTCTTCAATTGCTTTTGGACAAAGTGTCACTCAATCAATTCTATTACTACCAGATACGGGGCAAACCACAAGTTATACCGCTACTTTTGGTGAGGATAATGATTACATCATTAATGTCCCGTCCTATACCGATAACGGAAATGGCACCATTACAGATAATGTAACCGGATTGATGTGGCAAAAAGTAGATGGTGGCGAAATGACTATTGAAAACGCACCTGCTTATTGCAGTTCGCTAACGCTAGGTGGCTATACCAATTGGCGGTTACCCACTCCTATGGAATCGTTTAGCCTTGTAAACCTTCAACGAAACAACCCTGCTTTGAACACAACGTACTTTCCTTCAACAGGCGCAGATTATTGGTGGACCAATGCCTTTCAAGCAAATGACAACACCAAAGTTTGGTGTACAAATTCAGGAGGAGGAATAGGTAACAAACCAAAGTCTGAAACTGTTAGTGCTGGAGGAAATAAAAGTTATCATGTGAGAGCTGTTAGAAATGTAACAATTCCTACCATTTTACCCAATCATTTTACTGATAACGGTGATGGTACTATTACTGATACTACAACACAATTAATCTGGCAAAAAGTGCCAAACGCAGCAGCAATTACTTGGGAGCAAGCCATTGGATATTCTGAAAATCTAACTTTAGCAGGTTTTTCGGACTGGCGATTGCCAAATATCAAAGAATTACAATCTTTGAATGACGAAAGTGTTCTGAATCCTTCTGTCAACACCAATTATTTTGGCACTATTGGCATTAAAAATTATTGGTCTTCTACTACATTATTGCCCAATGCTAGCAACCTATCAAATGCATGGTATTGGAACACACAATTTGGAATTACAACGTACGATAGCAAAACAAATGCTAACTATGTTATTTGTGTGAGAGGCATTCCTACTAATTTGGCAAACCACCAGGTGGTAAATGAAACAAATTCAATAAAAGTAGTTCCCAATCCGTTTACCTCAAAATTTAATGTAATTACTACATCGAGCAACGAAGTTTATGAATTATACGACGAATTAGGAAAGCAAATTTATGTGGGACAATCGCCCGACAAACAAGATTTTTCAACAATACAAAGTGGGGTTTATTACTTAAAAGTTGCAGGAACTACAACAGTCGTCAAGTTAGTCAAACAATAATTGATGCCTTATTTAGAGACCATTACCCACTATCTCCAACTTGGGTTTACGCATGTCATTCCGCTGGGTTTTGACCACATCTTGTTTATACTGACGTTATTTTTCCAGTCGTCTAACGTAAAATCGGTGCTGGTTCAATGTACAGTTTTTACCGTTTCGCACAGCCTCTCTTTAGGATTGGTGGCTTCGGGGTGGCTATTGCCCAATTCAAATTATATTGAACCACTAATTGCCGTTTCGATACTTTATACAGCAATTGAAAACATTGTTTGTAAAAGCGGCAACCCTTTTCGGTTAGTCGTTGTTTTTTTGTTTGGATTGGTTCACGGAATGGGGTTTGCCACTGCGTTAAAAGAAATTGGAATTCCAAAAGCACCCTTTTTTTCTTGTTTGTTTTCGTTCAACTTGGGTGTAGAACTAGGGCAAATTGTAGTCATACTGTTGGCGTACTTTCTACTAAGCAAATGGTTTGGCCACAAATGGTGGTATAAAGAACGTGTTGTTTATCCCCTATCTTCCCTAATTGCTGCCGTGGCACTCTATTGGGTTATTGAACGATTGTTATAAAAAGCATAGTTGCTAGTTTCAATTACCGCAGTGGTGTTTTAAGGCAAGCAAAAAATGGTTTTGGGCAGGCACAAAAACGCCAAATTATACGTCCAGAACTTAAACGTTGGTCAAAACAACGGCAACGGAGATCAAAACAACGTCAAATTATACGTTGTATGACCACAAATTTGACGTCCAAAACCCCAAATTTGACGTCAACTTGACCGCGATTGGGGTTCAGAACGTATAATTTGGTGTTTTTGACAGTATTTTTTATATTTTTGAAGACGACAATTTAAAAAAACGCAATAGGAGTTGCGTGTGTTTATGAGTTGGCGGTCAGTTTAGAGCGACGGAAAACCGAAATAAAATTAAAGTAAAAATGGAGAAAATACAACTACACTCAAAATTAACTTTCTTAAGAAAATACATTCTTTCAATTTGGATGCTATGTGCAGGGATATTTATGTTCATTTCAACAATAGTAGAAAAAAATTGGATTGCTGTGATTATAATTGGACTTGTACTAAATGGAATAATTTATACTGTTAGAAAATTTTTATTTCCATTAAGGAATGTATTCCTTGATAAAGAAAACAAAAAAATTATAGTTGAATATCGAAAAGAAATTATTGAAATTCCAATTACTCAAATTGAAAAAATTGAAGAACAAAGCAGACTCGGAAAAATTATTAACGTAAAACTAAATTCAAAATTGAATTTTGGAACTGAATTCATATTTGTGCCAAAAAATGAAAATATATATCGAGAAATAATGGAATTGAGAAGATAATTAAATAAAAAACCGAACGTCTAACAGCGGTTTGACAAGAATGCGAATTTTGTTATAAGTTCACGTTTACGTTTCGCAAAAATTTATAGCTATAACAGAAAATATAAAGTTCCGAACTTCGCAACTGTGTGAAGCGCCGGAAAGTTGTAGGTATTTGTAAAAGTAGCCGAAGTGTAAAAAACTGAAAAAATTATGTTTTGGAAAAAAATTTATAGTATATTTGACAGTCTTAAAAAATATATAATGAGTAAAGTAAAAGAAATAACAGTAAATGTAACCAAAAAAGAGGTTTATAGAACTCCTGAAATTGGAAGCGGATTAGTTAGAATTGCTCATAAGATAAGTTCTGTTAGCTCTCAAACTCAATTAGTAAAAATTGGGGAAAAGTATTTTAGAGTAAGAGAACTTGGTTAATGTATGAATATTGCGTTTACAACTATTCTACTCTTCATAATACTTGCACCAGGATTTATAGCAAGAAGTGCATACAATTCTTCAAAATTAAGTGTAAATGACACTAATAAAAATATTGTAAATGAACTTGTTTGGTCTATAATTCCATCTCTTGTTTTACATATTATTTTTATTACAATAATCCACAATACGTCAAGTTATTTTGTTGATTTCCAACAGTTAGGAAATTTAATTTTAGGTGTCACAACTTCAAATAAGGTCGAAGAAAGTTTTAAACAACTTGGAAATTTTAAATATGCAATTTTTTCTTACAATCTTATTTTATTTTCAACTTCATTTATAGTTGGATATAGTTTTAGAAAACTCATAAGAAACCTAAAAATTGACAGAAAAAGGCGATATTTTAGATTTACTAATAAATGGCATTATATTTTTTCAGGAGAATGTTTAGATTTCGAGGATGTGCCTGACAAATATGAAGAAATAACAGACAAAATAATAAACGTACTTTGTAAGGTTAATGGAAAAAGTATTCTTTACACAGGTGAATTTTTTAATTATTATATTGATAGCAAAGGAGATTTAGAAGCAGTTCATTTAAGAAATCCCATAAGAAGAGAGTTAGACAAAGATGGTGGAAAAGATGAAGATTATTATATAATTGCAAGTAGATATTTAGTAATACCAAACACTGACATTATAAATATAAACTTTAGATACTTTTCATTAGAAGAAGTTGTAGAACCAACGGAGGAAGAAAAAGGAAAAGCTATAACTCTTGACGAAACAAAATTCGAGAAATAACAACTACCTACAAACAGCTAGAGTTTCGTTGCGTGCGTAGCACGAACAATGAAACTCCTGTTGAACGGAACCGATTACATGCCGTCAACACTATGGAGTTATCGTTAAAATTTTAGAAAGAATAGTAAGAGGATTTGTGTCCTTTTTTTTTTTGAGTAAAT
>CANGIF010000009.1 GCA_947453885.1 Flavobacteriaceae bacterium | reverse complement strand
TTTCAATTTTAGGAAGTATTAAGTCAACTCTTTTGAAACCTTCTTTTGGTTGTGGATAAGATGGAGTATTTTGAGCATTAAGTTTTACACTTAAAATAAGTAAGATTAAAATAGTTAGTATTTTCTTCAAAAGTTTTTGTTTTTGAGTTTTTTGTGAAATATTGCTGGTAACTCGTATATAAACGCAACTCCTATTGCGTTTATCTGTATTGTCGTTTCAAATATATAAAAAACGCGGCACAAATCTAAATTTCCTAAAAAGTAAACTTTTATTGGTTGTAGGGCAACCAAGCTTGGGAAAGCTTTGTATCGGTGTAGTCTGCCTTAAGCTTGTCGAAAGGTTCAATACGAGTGGCATTGTTCGTGCTAAGCACGCAAAGAAACTCTAGGTATTGGTGGCAGTTTTTTATTTTTCGGTTATTTTTTTTATTGCATTTTCGGTTGAATTTACATTATTAAAATAGGCATTAATAATCAATTCTGCTTTTTTATCATTCTTTAATGTATTCTTTAAAGTTGAAACTAAAAAATCATAATTAGTGAACTCTACTTTAGTTTCTATGATATTTTTCAACCATTCCCACATTTTCTTTTTACCAATTTCTTTTTCGATTGCTATAAAAATCATTGGAGCGTAATCGTAAACATAAGTTTGTCTGACGCTAATATCAGTAATTGATTTTACCATTGAAAATGAATTTGGCTTAAAATTTTTTAAGTTTTCAATCTTTTTTGCTATTACTTCATCATAGTTTTTTTCAGTTTGATTTTCTTCTGTTAATTTTAGTGCCATATATTCTGTAAAACCTTCAGACATCATATCGCCTAATTCAGAATTAAAAACCTTGATTGTTCCAAAGTAATAATGACCCAATTCGTGCGCAATAAGAGGTTTGTAAAATTTTTGAGATTTTTCCTCAAAAATTCCAGCTAATCCGTGTTTCCCCCAACCTATACCCATAATCGTTGGATACGAAACAAATAGCCACCCATTTTTCTTTGAAGTCGGCGTAGTGTTTATAAAAGTTGGTGTTTGATTAAATTTGATATTTAATTTTTGTTCGTAGTATTTTTTATAACTCGAAACCAGATTTGAAAATTGTTTGATTTTTTCTTCTTCAAATTTCGGATTTAAAATCGTAATAGTTCCGTCATCAATAAAATCGTAATTTCCGCAAAATAAAGCTATTTCTTTTGGTTCGTTACTAATTAGATGAGCTGAGGTTGCATTTACCGGTTTGTTCCCATTGGCATAAATTGTTTTACAATCCTCGCAAATAAATTCAATGTCATAAACTACTCTGTCATAAGTAATATCTTTTTTTGCATCATATATAATCGGATACCAAGCACTTTGTCTTCCATCACATCTAACCGACATTCCGTTAAAAGCTATATTTCCTCTCCAATCTTCTCTTGAAAAGTTTGCTATGGTATCATTTGCCACCGGAAACTTAGCAACATATCTAAATTGCAATTCTTCGGGTATAAATTTACCTTTTCTATTGTTATCAGGAATATAATAGGCCAATGATTCACCAGAAGAAGTTGAATCTTTGTCCGATTTTTCATAAATAACAACAATGTCTTTTGGTTTTTTACTTCTAATATGCAATAAATTCATTCCAGAATTTAAACGAATTAAGTAATCTTGAATTTTTGGAAAATTACTTAAAGTTAAATCGCAGTCAAATGTTCCTTCTTTGATAGAAATTTTGACTTTACCTTTTAAATGTGGCGCATTTTCTTGAGAAAATATATTTAAAGAAATTGTCAATAATATGAAACATGCTACTATTCTAAAATTCATTTTTTAATTTTTTAAAGTTCAATTTTCCAGTTTCCGCGGCAAAATTGCCACCAACTCATAAATACAGGCAACTCCTATTGCGTTTTTTTGTATAGTCGTTTCAAATATATAAAAAACGCGGCACAAATCTAAATTTCCTAAAAAGTAAACTTTTATTGGTTGTAAGGCAACCAAGCTTAGGAAAGGCGTATTAAAAAAAACTACTCCTTTGTAGCGTTGTAGTTGGTGGTTTTTTTTTATGGGCACGGTAAATTCCTTCCGTTCAACAGGAGTTTCATTGTTCGTGCTACGCACGCAACGAAACTTTAGGTGTTAGCCGTTCGGTTTTCTTTTCAGTCGCTATGTTTCAATTCAGTTTGCATTGATTGTCGCGATGTAATTTTCAATTTCTTTACTCTCTCCAAATGCAGATGTCGGATTGTTAAATGGTGGTCTGTCAGAATTTTGTGGACTTAGAATTTCTCCGTTTTCAACTTCGTCACCAAATGTTGGGGTTTCTCTAAATTTCCCTTTGCCCCTAAAATTTAAAATTACTGCTTGAACTCCAGAAATAATACAGATTTGTAATCCTGTCTCTTCGCTTTCAAAAAAGTCGTGTTGATTTAATCGCATACGAACAGTTTTGTCATTGAGTAAACTTTCAGGACAGTAGCCATTCCACATATTTGAAATTTTCGTTTCAGTCATATTTGTTGTTTTTAAATTATTACCGAAAGTAAAAAGAAACAGTTCAATATTTTCTCCTTCTGTTTCTATGTTATTAGCAACCTGTCTTGCAAGTTGTAAGAAGTCAAGATATTTTTTTTCAGCGTTGTCATAACGAATGTTACTTAACTGTTGAAAGTTAGCATATGAATTACTTGCAAAAACGTCAATAAGTCTCTGATCAAGGATTAAACAAGGATTGTCATTGAATGATATTTTGAAAAAGTAAAGTAGTTTACTGTAAGTTGAAAGTCCAAGACCTGAAACATTCTTAAAAATTTCTGTCAACCTATTAAAGTCTGTCGTTGTTGGATTTGATTTTTCTCTTAGAAACAATAATGCGTTTTCAATAGTGTCAATGTGTATAAGAATATTCACAAAATGGTTACCACGCATTCCGCCTGTGTAACCCCAGTAAATTGTCTTGATTATTATTTCTCTTGGTTCATTCGTTTCAAAAATGTCCTGTCGGCTAATTGTCAAGGTTGATTTGTCGCCAAATATGCTGTCATTAAGTTGTTTTAGCCAACTAATTTCGTTTTCAGCTTTTAACCAAGTCGTTCGTTTTGTCGTAAAACATTGTTGTTTTACTGGCAGGTTTGATATCAATATTTTGTATCTGTCAATGTTCATTGGTGTAGTCTTTTAAGCTGACCGCTATCAAGTAGCTTGTAGCTATTAAATAGCTGATTAGCTCCAAATATATAAAAAACGCGGCACAAATCTAAATTTTCTAAAAAGTAAACTTTAATTGGTTGTAGGGCAACCAAGCTTGAGAAAGACAAAACCAAGCTTGGGAAAGGCATTTTTTGCAGTGTTTTCGGGGTTTTGTTGTTTTTTTTTACAAAAAAAGTGAGCAAAAAAATATTTTTTTTAAATCGCTCACAACTTTGTGAGCAAATTTTCGTTTTAAAAATTATGGACACAACTTTGTGAGTAATTTTAATTTTAAAAAATAACAATCACAAAATGAAACTAACACAATCGTATAGAGAACAACTTGGACTTTCTCAAGAAACTTTGGCAATGGTTTTCAGCATAAGTAAAAGTCAATTGGCGATGCACGAAACAGGCAAACGCGATTTGCCTTTAGCAGCATTAGAAAAGTTAGCTGCAATGACTTCCTTTTTTAAACAAGCAGCAACTACCTCAACCACAGTAGAGCTCATAAAAAACCAAGAGTGGCAACAACAGGTTTTCATCGAAGCCCAAATCAAAGAATTGGAATTTCAACAAATCCAAGTGCAACGACAACTCGACACGATGCTAAAAAAATACAATCAAAACTTAGCATTGCATGCTTTTGCTTTGCATTTACAAGCCAACGGTTCTCCTATGGGGGATACGCTTTTGCAACAAGCCACAAAAGGGATTGAAAAATACGGTTTAGTAGCACAAACCCAACGGAAAATTAAGCTAGAAGGCATTAAAGATCAGTTGGTTTCCTTAAAAAAATGATAACGAAATGTAAATAAAAACCTAAAGTTTTATACTAACATAATAAACCGAAATACGCCCTCGTTATCTAGGCATATTAACTTTTAATTTTTTTTATTATGGCGTATTCAATTGAAAAAATCACAACGGTACCCGACTGTGATTTGGTTTTGGCTTGGGCTGCAAAAGAAAAAACAGACCTGAATTTTAAAAAACTTTCTGAGGAAAGATTAACGAACAACTACAGCACTGCCTCGGTAGAGATCGATGCTGAATTACAAGCAGTAAACACGGACATTGCTGCAACTGTAACTATTATTGCCGCCTTACCCGATGGCAATAGCAAAGAAGATGCAGTAAAGAGAAAAGTGAAACTGGAGTACAAAAAGTTTTTATTAGAAAACCGTAAAGAAAGCTACGGCGTTGTAGCGCTCTTAGAAAAAGAGCTTGACTTATCAAGAGTTACGCTAGAATTAACGGAAATAGACACTTTTATTGACGCCGTTACGGCTAGAAAAGCACAGTTGTAGTTTAGTAGTGCAAGGGTTACCGAAAAGGTTGTTCGAAAGAGCAACCTTTTTTTTGAGGAAATAAGTTGCTCTTTTTTATTCTGCTTAAATTAAAAGAAATCGTTTCGGATTGAATTTTTCTATAACTCATCAAACTTCGCCTTCATGGTTGGATTTCCTTGCGTTAATTTTTTAATGGTTAAATCTTCCGCTTTATTGTTGGCTAATCGCAGATTGTTCACTGATGCTAGAAGCGCATCTTTTGTCTTTTGTAGATGATCCATTGTTTTATCTATTTCATCAATTGCCGTTTTAAACTGTCTACTTGCCAAGTCATAGTTTTTGGCAAAGCCCTCTTTGAATTTAGTGATGTTGTCTTCAAAATTGGTGATGTCGATGTTTTGATTTTTTATTAAACTCAATTCTGCTTTGTATTGCATGGAGTTCATGGATGCGTTACGAAGTAGCGTAATAATAGGAATAAAAAACTGAGGACGTACCACATACATTTTAGGGAATCGGTGTGAAACATCAACGATACCCGTATTGTAATAGTCGCTTTCTGCTTCTAGTAATGAAACCAATACGGCATATTCACATTTCTTTTCATTACGGTCTTTATCTAATTCTCTAAAGAAGTCTTCGTTTCTTTTTTTGGTTGCAGTAGCATCTGATTCATTTTTCATTTCAAACATGATGGAAATGATTTCGTTGCCATGTTCATCCTGTTCTTTGTAGATAAAATCACCTTTGCTTCCAGAGCTGGAATTGTTGTCTTTTTCAAAATAAGCGTTTTGAAATGCGGTTGCTCTCAGTTTGTTGAATTCAGTTTCGCAATGTTGTTCCAGTGTTTCTCCAATCATTTTAGTTGATAGTTTCAACTTCATGTCTTTACGCAAAGCAATCTCTTCATCTTTCATTTTGATGATTTCATCTTTGGTTTTTAGCTCGGTAGAAAACTGTTGCTTTAAAGTGCTTTCCAAATTTTCTTTTTCGAGTTCTTTGTTCTTAACTTCGTTGGCAAATGCATCACGTTCTTTCTCAATTTTTTGAACAGCCTCGGTAACTGAAAGTTGTTTCTGAAGTTCAGCATTATCTAATTTAGATTGGATTTGAGCAATCTCCGCTTCTTTAGTAGCTAGCTTTTCCGATAGTTCTTTGTCTTTTTTTGCTAAATCTTCTTGCAGTTTATTTTTTAGATTTGCCTCAGCTAATTTCACAGCACTTTCCTTTTCATTATCGGCAAGTTTAAGTCGTTTTTCCAATTCTTCTTCAAACTGGTGGTCACGAACTTGCTTCAATATATCAGCAAATCCTGCTTCATCTACTTTAAAGGCTTTTTTACAATTGGGACAAATAATTTCGTTCATACTGATTTATTTTAATTACTTAATAACTTATGTATAATATTTTCTAAATGTTTTTTTGTAAATATAGATTCCGCAACATCTTTTTTATATGATTTAATTATTCTAAGTATTACTACATTTGATTCATTATTTGATTTTTTATTATACATTATATCATATTCTAATAATATCAAAATAAAATCTCGTATTAATTCAAATTCTTTAGTAGTAATATTATTATTGATTTTTTGATTGTATAATTCTAGATAAAGTAACTTTCTAGTTTGTAAAAATTGTTCAAACTCCTCGATGTTCTTATCTTCAATTTCAATATATCTAGTATTATAATTATTGCTATTTCTGGCATTATTTATTTCATAGTAGTCTTTTAGGCACATATACAAATGTTTGTCATTTGATCTAAGTAAATTTCTAGTGGGAGCATTTTTATATGATATTCTAAAAGAAACAATCAAATGTTTCAGGATTAAATCATAATTTTCTTTTGATATTGAATCTGTTTCTTTTAGTTCAAGCAAAGACAAATTAATTTTTATCAATTGTAATAAAAAGTCTGTTTTAAAATTAATATTTTTATTTATTTCAGAATTAAACATAAATCTTGTATCAATATGAAATTTATATGATTTTAATTGATTTTCAATACTTTTATTTTTTATATCTTCAAAATAATTTTCATTTATTTCATTTTTAAATACTACAAAACGAATAATTTCTCTTAAACTAAAATTATAATTTATAAACTCATTATGCACTAAATAATCAATTTCAGATAAAATATTTATATTATTTGAAAATATTTTGTTGACATCAAATTCTATCATTAAATCAAAACTTGCGTAATACAAACAAAGAGTGTTTATTTTTAATTTATTTAACAGCCATTCAGTATTTTCAAAAGCACTTTGAGAATAATTTAATAAAAAAAAATAGAATAAAAGCTGTACTATATAATCTTTGTTGAGTTTTAATACTGTATCAGTTTTTATATCTATTATTTTATCGTCTATTATTAAATCAATTTCTCCATTAACTCCACCAATAAAAGAATCAAATTTTGTGATAAATTTTACTTTGGTTAAAATAATTTCTTTTGGCTTAAACTTATCAAAATTAATGTTTTTTAAAAGTTCCTTAATATAAATTTCATCTAACTCTTCATCATTGTTATTTACATTACAACCCTTGCTTTTATTAAAAAAATAATCAAACTTATTAATAGATTCAATTAAATTAAATGTAATGCTTTTTTTTATTTCATTTTTTTCTCTATATCCAATTATTATGTTGTTATCTGTTACTTTCTTTGAGATAATAATTCTTAATTCATCGGTTAATAATCCGTATTTTTGAGATAAAATAGATGTAAATGCACGTTCAAATTCCGTACCTATAAACATCATTTTTCTTTTAATATTTGGATTAATTTGAACTTTATTCGGAAAGCTATTTTTAAAAATGTTTAGGTCTAATTCTTTAATTTTTTCATATAAAATGTAAGTGTTAGTTTTCATTTATAATTATAAATAATTAGTTATCTAAACTAAAAGGCAAGTCATTTGGTCTATTTAAATCAATATTATAAGTACCATTTTGAAATACAGTAATTATTGAAATATTCCAATTTATGGTTTTTGATGATGTTTCAAAATATATTATTTTCATTTTATCTAAAATTCCAATTGGAAAATGATTTAGAACTTTATTTATACTATCCTTTCCTTCAAATTCTCTTCCGTTATCTAATTTAAAAATTAATCTACAATTCATATCATTTTACATCTAAATTTATTACAAATATATATAAAAATAGTGTTTTTATACCTTTTTTCATTTCCATAAATTTTTAAATGCCCATAGCGTTATTCCAAAAAGAAAACCACTTATTAAAGCGGTTAGAAGAATGTTATCCCACTCAGCATAGCTAAAATAGGGTTCGGCTATATAGCTATATAAATGGATAAATCCGATTAATAATATTGCTATAATTACTCCAATTATGTAGTATTTAAGTAGTATAGTTATTGTTTTCATTGCTATATCTGATTGAGTCTATTGAAAAATGAACTGTTTTTCAATCGCTTGATAATGAAATTAAAATTAAACTTTTTTTCGGGTGGATTTGTCAAATGGAAAACTAATTTACCACGCAACAAATTATCGGGAAATTGAAAAAATTCAAACTCAACATTCGAAACTATTTTCCCATCATACGCAACAAATTCAATAGTTTTATTGTTGCCTAGAAAATGAACAATAGGCAATGGTTCAAATTTGTTGTTAACCATTAATAAAGAAACTTTATTAATTAAATAAGATGCTTTGATTTTTACAGGATAAATACAGTTTATTAGTTTTTTGTTTATTATTATATCTCCAACTTGGTGCAATCTACTTTTTGTCAACGCTATGATTTCAATTGGTAAATAGTTTTTATCAAGTCTAGAGATAATAAAATAACCCTTCTCGTCAGCCCAAATAGTGTTGTTCGTTTTAATCATAACAACATCTCCAATTACAGGTACATTTTGCATTTTTTAAATCAATTAAAATTATTACTTAATGAAACTAATAAGGGTTTTTTATTATTGAGTTGTACCCTAAAAAAATTGAAATAATTACCAGGAGCTAGTTTTTCAATAATGTCAATTTCTTTTGTATTTTTAGGCAACGCTGGAAACAACAAAGTATATCTTAAAACTTGTCCTCTACATTTAAAAAAATGTTTAATTGGCGCATAGGGAATATTGATGGCTTTTATTAAGCTATATTTCACATCGGATCCCGCAGGTCTTATGAAAGAATTGCGTTCAATTTGAACCCAACCTCCATTTCCATATCCCCGATCTGCGATATAAACAAAATCGATTCGGGTGAGTTCATCATCAAAACTAATAGACTCTATTCCAATATTTTTTTCAGGGGCATGTTCTGAAACAGGATTTTTGAATACATAGGTTTCAATGTCAATTAGTGTTACTTCTTCGGTCTTTTCGTCAATTTTAATTTCCATTTTGTATTTTTTTAAATTATGATATTGATAAATGTAATAATGTATTGGATTTTGGTGTAATTTGAATTCCAATTTTCCAGAGTAATTTGGTATCGTATTTTAGGTTAAATGAAACCGAAATTTCGTTTTTTTTAGTTATTCCTCCCTCGGGAAAAGGAAACTTAAATTCTTCTACAAATACACTAATCACTTTATCCGTTACTAAATAGTTATACAACGATTCTTCTATCATAATTTGTTCGTGTACTAAATCGGATGCGCAGATTTCTACTTCTTCATAGTAAATTTCTGGATCTATTGGAATAAATTCCACTCCTGTAGGGTATCTTTTATTTGAATTTACGACTGGGAAAACTATCCTTTTAGAGACACTTTCTTCTTGCATTACAATATAATACTCTCGTTTATTGTTGATGGTTTTATTATTTTGTATTAAACCATAAATGTGTCCTCGTTTAAATTGTGTTTTCATGATGTTTAAATTTAATAATTGAAGTAGTGTTTGGTTCGCTATAAAATGCCAGTAGTGTTTCCTTGTTATTAAGAATTATTATAACCCTAAACAAATAGTAATGATTATTATTTTTTAAATCAATTAAAATTAAAGTCCACTTATCTAAAATTGTATATAAAAAAATTTCGCAATTATATTTATCATCAATCGTATATTGAAGGAAATCAAATTTAAAATTAAGTTTTCCCATCTGATTCCAAATTTTATATGTTGGGATGTTTTTGTCATTAATATATTTTATTTTAGGATTTTTGGATATATTTTTCAAATAGTAAATGGAAACGATATCATAAAATATAGTGTTGTTTTCCTTATAAATAGACACCTCTATAATGCCCCCCATTATTTCTTTTTTAGATATTTTTTCATTAATAGCTGTCAAATGGGCTTCGTTGCAAATTATCTTAGCTTTATGAGAAAAGCCATAACAATTGCTATAATCAATTGAGTCTATAATACCGTCATCAAATAATTGTTTACAGATTTTTACAGAACTCATTTCTAATTTTCGTTAAATATTCTGATGCAAGTTGGCTCTTGATGTTGCAATGCTACTCTGAAAAAATTGAAATAAGTTCCGTCGGCTAATTTTTCGACAATATCAATTTGTTTTACTATTTTTGGTAGTGCTGGAAAAAGCAATGTAAATTGATGCACCTGTCCTTTGCTCTTAAATATATATTTGGTTGGAGCGATAGGGATGTTGATAGCTTGCACTAATTTGTAACGTTGAACCGAGCCTATGGGTCTGATATAACAGCCAGAATCTATTTGAATCCAACCGCCATTAATATATTTTTTGGGTGCAATATATACAAAGTCAATTCGTGTAAAATCGTCATCAAGGCTGATTTTTTCAATACCCATGTGTTCGTTTGGAGTAACTTTCGCAATTGGGTTTTTGAACACAAACGATTCGGTTGCTGTAAACACTTCTTCGAGTGTTTCATTTTGATAAATTGGTTTCATTTTTATATGTTTTTAAATTTATAGGTCAAAATTATAATCGCATACCGCAGCATTCATACGGAGTGAAAAAAAGTTTGAAATAATATGCCTTAAATGGATAAGGCATATTATAGCATGGAACTAAAAAAATTAATCTTGAAGATGAAGCACCGCTTTTACTTGGTTGTAATCATTCCAATCGGTGTTTGGATTTGCCATTCGGTTGGAAGGCGAAATAACAACATATCTTAATGTTATCGCTCCAGGATTGGCTATGGCAACCCCATTTGTACTTTGCATTAAAAATGAAATTGTGCCAACACCGTAACTGAAAGAAAGATTTTGATTAATGTTTGTATCTGGTAATGGAGCCCATTGCGTTGCACCATTAACGGTGTACATTCTAAAAACCGAAACAATTCCTTTGTCAACAATATTTTGAGTTATTGACGAAGCACCCGTTAAATTTGCCGTCCAGATTACGCCACCGCCCGAAGAAGCCCAATTGGTAGTGATGGTTGAAAATGAATTCGAACCGAGTACATTGGCATTACCATTAATTCCATTCATGCCATTAGTACCGTTAATGCCATCAAGTCCAGCATTTCCTTGAGGTCCCATTGCGCCGTCTTTGGAACAACTCATCGTCATTACGGCAGTAAGTAAAACTACTACCACTTTTAAAAATGTTTTTTTCATAATAATTATAAATTATAAGTTTTCTTACTCATAAGGCTTTTCAGTTCCGCCCCGTTTTTTATAGTGGTTTCTGAACTCCACTTTTTTTATTTTATATTGAAATGAAACTCCCATTCTTTATTATATATATAGGACAGTCGTTGATAATTGTACACAATTGGTGCTTTCATTTCGTTTTTCATAAAAGCAATATAATTATAGACGCTTCTTTCGGTAATACCGAGTTTGGAAGCCAATTGTTTTGGGCTTCCTGTCATCTCTTTTGTAATGAGATTATCCAATCGTATGATAATTCTTATGTCCAACTTTCTGCAATTATATAATTTGAAACTGAATCTGAAATTCAGTCCGTTTTTATTTTTTATTTAAACTTTTTAATATCTTTACTCAACAGAATTTTATATGATTCTTTTGGTTATAGCATTACTTGTTTTTAAATTATAGCACAAAGATTTATCATCATTCCGCCTTATTTATACGGAATGATTTTTTTTTGTATTTTTATGAAAATTTTTTAATTATGGGAATTTCAAAATCGGCTTACAGTAGGTATCGAGTCATCGATTCTATGCTAAGAAATAAATATAAAAAATATCCAACTTTACTTGATATACAAGATGCTTGTGAAAGACATTTGGATTTAACGCCTTCTAAAGATACTTTGGAAAAAGATATTAGAGACATGAAAAAGGCTGATGTATGTGATGCTCCGATTGTATATTGTAGGAAAAACAAAGGCTATTATTACACCAATCCTAATTATTCTATAAATTCAATTCCACTTACCGATAACGATATTTCAAGCATCAAAGAAGCACTTGACCTTATAAAAAATCTTGGTGGTGGTAATAGGGTGAACGAACGATTTAGTGAAGCTATTCAAAAAATATTAGTTGCCTACAAAGAAGAGTTTCCAGACAGCGATACCAAAAGAAAAATAATACTGACCGATTATGTTGAAGGGGCAAAAGGCTATGAGAATTTCAATACCTTATTTAAAGCATGTAAAAATCAATACCCTGTATCTTTTTCGCATTATTCCTACAACAATAGAGAATTCAAAGCAATAATTGTGCATCCTATTTTATTAAAAGAGTTTGAAAATCGTTGGTATTTAGTAGGCTATTCGGAATCTCATAAATCAATAAGAACCTTTGGATTGGATAGAATTTACGAGCCTTTGCAATTAAAAAGAAAATATATTGTCAGTGATGAAAAAGAAGTTGAAAGCTACTGTAATGATATTTATGGTGTTTATCCAATAGAAAATCAACCGAAACAATTGATTACATTTTTAACTTCCATAAAAATAACAAATTACTTTGAAGCCTATCCCATCCATAGTAGTCAGAAGCCTGAAAAGAACGAATCGGGTTCCAGTTTTTTCACAATTGATTTGGTGCCAAGTATGGAGCTGATTCGGTTATTTCGTTCTTATGGAAAAAATCTTGAAGTTATAAATCCACAATGGCTAAGAGAACAAACTAAAACATTATTGTAACATGATTAAAAATAACAAAAAGCTAGTATTTTCACTTAATAAAAAAGGAGAGGGTGAGTCTAATCCAATTTTACTAAGGATTAATTTGTTTCCAGAATATACTAAAATTGATTTTGGATATATTACAACTGACAAGTACAATAATGGAGGCTGGATTAAAATTGCCTCTGATACCTTTATTGAAAATGTTGAAACCAAAGAACGTTATACAATGACAAACGCCGTTGGGATAACCATTGCACCTGACCTGCGAAATTTTGAATCTAAAAAAGACTGGCAATATTTTTCATTATACTTTCCACCTATGAAGCAAAAAGATGTAACTCTAAACATTATCGAAGTAATTAATGGAGATGCCAATGATTTTAATTATCATGATATTGCATTAAAAATGCAAGATGGCATTGAAATTTTTTAATGAATTAATACAGCTTAGCAAACAACAACGAAAGTAATAACTAAAAAAAGTAGCTTTTTTGTGTAAATATGTGAGCAAAAAATTGATATTTTAAAATCAGTCACAAGGTTGTGAGCAAAATAAATTTTACAAAAAATCTATCACAAATTGCAATATGCATGTAATTTGTAAAACCCATTTACAACATAGTAGCATAAAAAAACAAATATTAAGAAGTACTTAAAGTAGTTATAATCATTCGACTTCAATAATTCAATTCTTTAAAGCTCAATCCATAAAAAATAAGTTAAAGCATCAATCCATTACAACTCAACACGTTTTTTTACAATTCATAACTCACAATTCACAATTAATTTACGATTCAACACGGTTTTTTTACAATTCAACGGAACTGCTGTTTTATAGTTACTTGCTTTGCAATAGTTTTGTGATGTAAAGCTATAAAAAAATGAAAAAATACCTAGTACTACTTTTACTTTCAACGGCGCTAATGGCGCAAAACAACAAACAAAACATTCGAGGAACAGTAACCGATAAATTGTCGCAAACGCCCTTAATTGGAGCATCGGTGCAAATCACGGCTTCCGAAAAACAAACAATAACCGACGACAAAGGAAATTATACCTTATCCGAAATCACACCCGATCGTTACACGGTTAAAGTAACGTTTGCAGGCTATAAAGAAGTACTTATTCCCAACGTAATTGTCACATCAGGAAAAGAAGTGATTTTGGATATTGCCCTTGAAGACGAATACAAAAAGCTAAACGAAGTGGTTATTAAAACCACCAACAAAGCTGGAACGGTAAATAAACTAGCCACCGTTAGTGCCCGAACGTTTTCGATGGAAGAAGTCAACCGTTTTGCGGGTGGACGTAGCGATGTGGCCCGTTTGGCAGCCAATTTTGCGGGTGTCAGCACCCCTGATGATAGTAGAAACGACATTGTCATTAGAGGCAACTCGCCTGTTGGCGTGTTGTGGCGCATTGACGGCATGAACGTGACCAATCCCAATCATTTTGCCGCTGTTGGAACTACAGGTGGTGCGGTGAGTGCCTTAAACACCAACTTATTAAAAAACTCTGATTTCTTTACATCGGCTTTTCCTGCGGAATACGGCAATGCCACATCGGGTGTTTTCGACATAGGTTTCAGAAACGGAAACGCTCAAAAAAGAGAAACAACACTGCAATTGGGCGTGATTACCGGACTGGAAGCCACAACCGAAGGCCCTATTAATTTAAAAAATGGGGCATCCTATTTGGTGGGCTATCGTTATGGTTTGGCTAGTGTTGCACAAGCAGTTGGGGTCAACATTGGTACTACTGCCACTCCCTCCTACCAAGATTTGTCGTTTAAATTGAATAGCGGCACAACGGCTTTGGGTAAATTTTCGATGTTTGGTATAGTGGCAACAAGTACCATCAACATTGGTGGCGGCAATTCGGGCAGCTTGTACGGCAACGGCAATCAAGTCGATTTTGGTAGTAAAATTGGCATCGTGGGATTGAATCATTTTAAACAAATCAACACCAAATCGTTTATCAGCTCCACCATCGGATTGAATTATACCAAAACCGACCAAACCTCGTATGATTTTGATAGAATGGCAAATGTAAATTATACTAAAGAAGTGAGCAATGTTGCTAAAACAGGTTATAATTTCAGCAGTACGTACAACCTAAAAGTCAATGCCAACTTTTTTATAAAAGCAGGCATCCAAGACGAATTGATGGGCTTGAATTTATTTTATAAAACTAAAGATTCTGGCATTGCCGACTGGAAACAGGTTTGGGATTACAACAGTTACACCAATTTGGCACAAGCGTTTGTGCACGGAAAATACAACCTTAGCGAGAAATTGACTTTAAATGCAGGGCTACATTCGCAAAAGTTTTTCTTGAACAATTCGTTTGCTATTGAACCGCGTTTGGGATTGAAATTTGCAGTAACCAGCAAAAGTAGTTTTAGTTTGGGGTACGGTTTGCACTCACAAATGCAACCCATCAATGTGTATTTTCTGCAAACGCAAAACGCCGATGGTTCCTATTCCTACAACAACAAAAATTTAGATTTTACCAAAAGTCAGCACTTTGTTTTGGGCTATGATTTCCAACCGTCTAAAGACTGGCGTTTGAAAACAGAAGTCTATTACCAAGCCATTTCAAATGTTCCAGTGAATACTTTTTCGAGCAGTTACTCGATGCTCAACACAGGTTCAAGCTTCAAAACCGATTTAGAAGACAACTTGACCAATGCCGGAACGGGAAAAAACTATGGTGCTGAACTTACGATTGAGAAATTCTTTAGCAATGGTTATTACGGTTTGTTTACCTCATCTTTGTATAGCTCTAAATACAAAGGAAGCGATGGTGTAGAACGCAATACGGCTTTTAACGGCAAGTACGTGTTCAATATTTTAGGAGGAAAAGAATGGAAAGTAGGTAGCGAAAACAGAAACAAATTGGCAGCCGACCTTAAATTTACCAATGCTGGCGGTCGTGCGTATACGCCTGTGGACATCGCTGCTTCGCAAGCAAGTAACCACGAAACGTTGTCAACAGATGCGTATTCGGCAAATTACACGAACTATTTCCGTTTGGACATCAAAGGAAGTTATACCATCAATAGCAAAAACAAAAAACTTTCTCACTCTTTTTCGTTGGATTTACAAAACGTAACCAATCATAAAAACATGTTTTCACAAACGTATGATTCGCAAAGAATGAATTTGAATACGACCTATCAACTGGGTTTCTTTCCGAATTTTATTTATAAATTGCAGTTTTAAAACACAAATGCTACAACGAAAAAATAGAATACTATATGAAGTTGGAATTGGATTGGCAATTGCGGTCCTTTTCAAAACCTTTTTATTCCAAAGAAGGCATTTTTTGGACGATGAAATCCTATATGTTACGCTTGTAACGGTTTTGTTGTTGGAAGGAAACATTCAATTAGATCATTGGTTGAATCAAAAAATTTCATGGATTCACCTTCCAGTTAAGCGAATGTTTATGCAATTATTAGCCAGTTTATCGTTTACTTTACTTGTTCTTGTAAACGTTGTTCTAATTATCAATTATTTAAAATTTGGAGAAGTAGACGTTTTTAGTCCAAAGTTGAAAGAAGTATTTGTGCCCACTTTACTTATTACGTTCATTATTTTAATGGTTTTTACTTGCTTACAGTTTTTAAAATCATGGAAAACAAGCATTGTAGAATTGGAACAACACAAAACCGAAAGTGCCAATGCACAATTGCAAAACCTGAAAAACCAACTGAATCCCCATTTTCTATTCAATAATTTAAGCGTCTTGACTTCGTTAGTTTATAAAAACCAAGACAAAGCGGCCGATTTTATCAATGAATTAGCCAAAGTGTATCGGTATGTTTTGGACACTAAAAATGCAGAATTGGTTCCGTTGCAAGAAGAATTGACGTTTTTAAACCATTATATTTATTTGCAAAAAATTCGGTTTGAAGACAGCATTTCGTTTGAAATTAAAATTGAAGAAAATACAAATTCAGTTTATATATTGCCCATGTGTTTGCAAATGTTGGTCGAGAATACCATTCAACACAACGAAACATCGCAAGCCCATCCGTTACAAGTATTGATTTATACGGAAAACAAATCGTTAGTAATTGAAAATCCAATACAACCAAGAAGCAACGTTACGGACAGTACTAAAACTGGTTTAAAAAACATCGAAAAACGTTATTCTTATTTTACCGATGAAAAAGTAACAGTTAGTACCAATGGAGCCACTTTTAAAGTAATTTTGCCATTAATTCAAAAGAAATGAAGGTTATAATTATAGAAGACGAAAAACTTTCGGCAGAACATCTCACTGTTCTGTTGCAAAAAATGGATGCATCAATAGTAGTTGGTCACTATTTTGATACCATTACTGCTTCTGTAGCGGCTTTCAAACAAGGACTGCAAGCCGATTTAATCTTTATGGATATTCATTTGGCTGATGGCAATAGTTTTGAAATTTTCAACCAAATACAACTAGAAATTCCAGTTATTTTTACTACTGCTTATGACAAGTATGCTATTCAAGCTTTCAAACAAAATAGTATTGATTATTTATTAAAACCCATTGATTTACAAGATTTACAATTTGCAATTGATAAATTTAAAAAACAACAACAGTCCGCAAATAAAGACTTGATTTCTAGTATTACAAACGCATATCAACAAATAAACAAAGAATACAAAACCCGTTTTTTAGTCAAATTAGGACAAACCATAGCTACCATTCCCGTTGAAGACGTTCATCATTTTGAAACCAAAGAAAGTTTGTCTTTTTTAGTAACCAACAAAGGCAATAATTACCTCATCGATTACACCTTAGATCAGTTGGAAACGATGTTGCAACCCAAAAACTTTTTCCGAATCAATAGAAAAATAATTCTAAATATTCATTCTATTGAAAAAGTGAATACGTATTTCAATAGCCGTTTGTCTATTGCTACAAAGTTTCTGGATAATGATACCCGAATTGTAAGCCGAGATCGCGTTACTGATTTTAAAAAATGGTTGGATAATTAAGGAATTACACCTCTATTCTTTTATTATTACAATTCAATCCTTTTTTTCTACAACTCAACCGATTTTCATTTTTTACCCTTTCGTTCTAAAAGTACATTTGGCAGTAATTATCCAAATAAAACTTTAGAATATGAAATCGCCATTAACAAAAAGTTTGTTGCAAACAAACACCAATGAAAATAAAGCGATACCATATAACCTATTAAAATAAATATTTATATTATGAAATCAAAACTAATTTTGTTACTGTTAATTGTAAGTAGTACCACTTTTGCTCAAACCAATCCTGCGATTTTGTCTTGGTTGCAAAACACTAATAATACCAAAGGAAGGTATTATTTAACTGGAAATCCAACCCCAGTCACCACTTCAATCAACGCCAACGTTCAGAAGGTGCAATATTCTGCAAATTATGTTTATGTAACTGCCACTGGAGTTCCAGCTTTTGTAACTGGGCCATTTGCTACAGGTCCCGTTTCAACCGCATTAAATAACAATTATATTATTAAAATGCCTTTAAATCCAACAGTAGCTACAACCAATACCTTAGTGGGCATGGGTGCAGTCGCCGCTTTTATTAATGGTACAGTGGCTTACACTGCAGGAGATGGGGGATCTTATAACAATCTAAATAAATGGCATTCTAATGCCGTTTACTTTGAAAATATTGGTTTTGATTGCGCGCATGGTCATCCAGGACCCATGACTTCCGATTATCATCACCATCAAAATCCTTCGGCCTTTAATATTGAAACTGTACCTACATCCTCAATATGCAATATTTATTTAGCCGATGGACTTTATGTTCCAAACGCAGCCGCACACGGCCCGCTTATTGGTTTTGCAGCGGACGGTTTTCCTATTTATGGAGCTTTTGGATATACCGATCCATTGGATCCAACATCACCTATAAAGAGAATCACTCCTAGTTATCGATTAAGAAATATTACGGCAAGAACTACATTGCCTGATGGAACTGCTGCTGTAGGGCCAACTTTAACAGAAATGGTTCAAATTATGGGGCCAGGAGCTCCACAAATTCAAGCAGTTTTGGGGGCTTATTTAGAAGATTTTGAATATGTTGCTGGTTTGGGTGATTTAGATGAGAGCAACGGAAGATTTTGTAAAACTCCTGAATATCCCAACGGAATTTATTGTTATTTTGCTACTATTGATGCCGATAATAAACCTGTATATCCGTATCTTTTAGGAAAATATTATCATGGTACAGTTCAAACTACTTTACATGCAACCATAAGTGAAACCGTAACAACCTACACACCAGCTTTATCGGTAGCTAATACTAATTTAGATCAAATTGGCTTGTCTTTATTTCCTAATCCATCAAGCGACATCTTGGTTATTCAATCGTATGCACCAGCAGTAAATGAAATAAAAATAGAATTAATAGATGTAAACGGTAAATTAATTTTAGAAGATATTTTAAAACAAGGCAGCACAATGTGTTACTTGAATATAGAAACCATCTATTCAGGAACGTATTTTGTAAAAATATCCGATACTACAACTACCATTACAAAAAAAGTCATAATTACACATTAGGACTATTAGTAAAGAAAAAACGAATAGTTTTGTATTTCTAATTTTTAGATACCGAGGCTAAAATAATAAGAAGAGAAAGAGTCTGCGATGTCAAAAAATGGTTGGACAGTTAAACAAGTAACAATGAAAAAAACAACTTTACTGCTACTATTGGTTGCTTTGACTACAGTAGCGCAAACCAATCCTGAAATTACTAAAAGTGCCCTAAAAGTTGATATGCTTTTCCCTGAAGGAAAAACAAAAGCTTTAATTTTAAGTTATGACGATGGAAGAACCGAAGACAGACAGTTGGTGCAATTGATGAATAAGTACCATCTTGTGGGAACTTTTCATTTGAATTCTAACAAGTTAGGAACAACTACCTATCTTAATAAAGAGGAAATCAAGCCGCTTTTTTCAGGCCACGAAGTTTCGGTACATTCGGCTAATCATCCCAATTTACCGGATATTTCTAAAATAGACGTTATTTATGAAATTGTAGAAGACCGAAAAGAACTTGAACGCTTGATGGGTTACCCCGTAAGAGGAATGGCTTATCCCTTTGGCAATACCAACGATGCTGTAGTTGAGGACTTAAATGGATTAGGAATTGAATATGCCAGAACCGTTGGAGATTCTTATAATTTTGAAATCCCTAAAGATTTTTTAAGATGGCATCCCACCATTCATCAGTTTGGAAAAGCTTACTGGGAACCCAACCAACCCGAAAAAGACCAAAATGAACTGGCGCAATTTTACACTACAGTTACTGCTTTTTTACAAACCAAAGAGCTAGCAGTACTAGACATTTGGGGACACAGTTGGGAAATGGGAACCGATTCAAAAAAATGGAACGAAACCGAAAAATTCTTTAAAATACTAGCCAATAATCCAAGTATTTATTACACTAAACAAATTGATTTGGTGGATTACATCAATGCTTTTAGCAACCTTAAATTTGCTGTTAACAAAAATAGCGTTACCAACACAAGTGCTATAAACATTTGTATAAAAATTAACGATACACTTTACACTGTATTAGCAGGAACAACAATGCAATTAGCTTTATAGAAGGTAGCAAACACAACCAAAGAAGGCTACTTTAAATGATTTTACAATTTACTTAATCGTTAGTATTTATTGAATTTAAGGTAATTTAAAAAATGCTTTTAAAAATTTATTTATCAATAAAAACAACCTTCCCAAGGCAGGAAAGATCATCGTAATGGAAATTTAAGTTGTTGTAAAGTATGCTGACGAATAAATTAGAGCAAATTCAAGCGTTTCATCAATTCGGGGCGATTGGCACGACTTACCGGAATTACTTCTTTGTCAATTAAGACTGTATTATCTTCTATATCAATGATTTTTTTGGTATTGATAATAAAGGAACGGTGTACTTTTAAAAACAAATCTTTAGGCAATTTGTCTTCAATTTTTTTAAGTGTTGAATGCACAATGTAGTTTTTTCCTTCGGTTTTTATGTGAATATAATCACCTTTGGCTTCTACAATGTTGACTAATGCAAATTCTATTTTGATTAAACGACGGTCGATATTGATGTAAAATTCGTTTGCATTGTCTTCCTCTGCTGCCTCTTTATCTGAAATTGTACTACTATCGATTAACTGCTTAGAATTGGCTTTTTGAACGGACTTAAGAAAGCGATCTTCAGTTATGGGTTTTACTAAATAATCTACAATGCACTCGTATTCGAAAGCTTCGATGGCGAAGTTTCTATCGGCAGTAACTAAAATTACTTTGGGTGGATTTTTAATGGATTGAATAAAATCGAAACCTGTAAAATCTGGCATGTGAATGTCGAGAAAAATTAAATCAACTTCATTTTGATTTAAGAATTTGATAGCTTGCATTGCATTTGAAAACACTTGTAATAACTTCAATTGAGGACTTCTTTCAATCATTTGTCCTATAATAGCTCTTGCCAATTCTTCGTCGTCAATAATAATGCAATTCATATCTTAGCTTAAAATTATAATTCCCGAACAAACTGCAACATCACTTTTAAAATAGCTTCAAAGTCAGATTGCAAAACAGTATTTTTGTTATTTAAATGCGCTTCAAATTGTTCAGCAATATAATAACTTTTTTCAAGACCAAGAATAGAAATTTTGTGTTTTAATTTATGAACGCATTGTGCTGCTTCAAGTAGGTCATTATTTAAAAGCTGCTTATGATAATTTTCAATCTCCTCGGGCAATTCTTTCTTCAAAATTGCAATCATTTTTGATTTGAATTCAAGATTGTCGCCAGCTAACTGAATGATGTAATTGTTATTAGGTTGTTCCATTAGTTTTTGGGTATTGTAAAATAAAATGTAGTACCACTATTTTCTTGGCTTTCTAACCAAATTTTGCCTTTATATAAGTCAATTATTTTTTTGACAATTGAAAGTCCAATTCCTGATGAAGGATCGTTGTTTTGAAGTTTAGAAAAAACATTAAAAATCTTATCTTGGTATTTTTCAGCTATTCCAATACCGTTGTCTTTGATATAAAACTGTATAGCTGTTTCGTTTTCAGAACTTCCAATTGCAATTGTTCCTGCTACTTTATCGTTGTATTTTATTGCATTCTGAATCAGATTTTGAAACAACTGTTTGAAACGATATTGGTTTCCAAAAACTTTAGGTAATGTATTGTTCACGGTCAATTTAATGTGATTGGGAACATGTAACGTACGAACTACCTCATCAATTAAAATGTTTAAATCAATTGTCCGGTCTTCCACTTCTTGGTTTTCTACTGAAGAATATACCAAAATGCCTTTAATCAACAAATCCATTTTTTCAACATTAGATAAAATTGTTTGCAATGTTTTTTTATTATCTACATTCATCATTGGTTCATTATCTTCAATAAACCAATTAATTAAAGTGTCAATACTTCGTAATGGTGCTTTTAAATCGTGCGAAACCATGTGTGCATATTCGTTCAACGCTTGGTTTTGTTTTTCAAGGTTAACTAACAATTCTTCTCTTTGCTTGTTAATTTTAATTATTTCAACAGCTTGTTGTTTGATGTACTCAGAAGATTTGAGTGTATCGGTATTTGAAAATTTTGTTGCATCTAGATTCATTGAATTTAGTATTGATTGTAGATTTCTATTGATATCTTTCAAGCTTTCTGCTTCTTCTCTTAGTTTTTGGTTGGCAGCATACAGTTCATCGGAACTAATTTTCATAGCGCGTTGTAACATGGCAATTTGCTCCTCATAATTTTCATAAGAATTGTCAACAGCTTTAAAAAACAAGTCAATATTATTGAGTCCTGTATCTAAATGTTTCGCAATTTGTCTTTTTAATAAAGAGTTCATTATTCGCTAATTAATGTTAAAGTCATCGTTTGATTGTGTAATTCACAAGACTTATGACCGTTAATAGGTGCCATTTCACCATACGAATAAAAACCTGTAATGGCAGTTTGTTTTCCTATGATTTCCTGAACATTTTCAATTTCTTCTTCGACTCTTTGATTCATAACCAATTTTCTTCCGATACAACTTACCAGTAAGGCTATTTGGGGTGGTGATTTTCTGTTTTCCATAGCGATTTCTGCGGCATGTTGCGCACCAGCGGCTATTCCATCTACAGAAGCCATCATGAGTTGTACTTTTGAATTTACTGGAACATCTCCAGCAAGCACCATTGAATTAGTATCGTCATTGATGCTAAGAATAGTCCGAACAACTGGCTCATTTTTGCCTTCAGGAGTAACATTCAATGGATATAATAAAGACGCTTGAGGCAATTCGCTGGATTTTTCACCCAAATAATTTTTATATAAATCAAGTGCAGGTTGATCATCAATTTCAAAAAGAATATTGGCTTTAGATCTAGTGATTTTACGTTCAGGACCAAAAGGAATCCAACCTCCAAAACTAGCAAAAGTGATTTCAAGCGATTCTCCATAAAATCCAATTAGAATGACTTCCCCTTCTTTTGGATTTTCTTTATACGACGCCAATGTTTTTAAGAATCGGGTATCATCTCCACACATTCCGCCTGTAATAGATATAGCATCGGATAGTTGATTTTCAAGGCCGTCAATCAATGAACTACCGTTAACGAAACTTCCTTCAGATAAAACAAATAAATGCTTTAAATTGGTTTTTGGTATTTTAGCATATAACGCTTCTCCAAGTGGTTTTGCCTTTTTATCGAAATTTAAAATATTTTCGGTAATGACTTCAAAACTACTTTTCTCAAATTCGATTGCGGTAACCGAAATAGAATTTTCATTGACATGACAACACATAATTTCACCCGAAGTGGAGCCAAAAACAAGATGATCGTAAGGAAATTGCTTGCGAATATCCGAAATGACTTCCTCTTGTTCTAATAAAAACCGATTAGCAAAAATTAAAACCAAAGGATTATGCAATACTGTATTTTCTTGCATGAATTTCCAAGGCTGGTTTTCCAATTTTGAAGCTTGAACTATTTTCATTGATCAAAAATTTATTTGTTAAGTTTTATAAAAAAAGTGGTTCCTTGACCTATTTCACTTTCAATCCAGATTTCACCTTGGTATAAGTCGATTATTTTTTTTACAATTGAAAGTCCGAGTCCGGTTGATTTATCACTTGAACTCAAAGACTGAAATATTTTAAATATTTTTTCTTGATTGTCTTTAGCAATTCCTGGTCCGTTATCTTTTATTGAAAAAAGATACTGTTTTGGCAACGATTGACAAGCAATTTCAACGATTCCGACTGGTTTATCAATATAATTTACAGCGTTACTGATGATATTTTGAAATAATTGTTGAACTCTGAAACGATCTGCTTTAATGACTGGCAAACCAGTTTTTATAGCAACAGAAATGTGTGGTGGAATATGAATTATATTGATGATATTTTGAATAATTTCATTAGTATTTACATTTTCAAGTGCTATATTGGCTTTATCAATTTTGGAATAAGTTAGAATTCCTTCTATTAAGTGATCCATTTTTTCAACTTTGTTTTCCATCATTCTTAGATACTGCAAAGTTTGGTCATTAAATTCTTTATCATTATCTTCTTTAATCCAAGAAATTAAAGAATGGATACTCCGCAATGGTGATTTTAAATCATGTGAAACTATGGCCGCATAATCTTCGAGTTCTTTATTACTTTTCGCTAAACTATCCAATAAAAACTCTCGCTGCTGTTCGTATTCTTTTTTCTTGGTAATATTTTCCTCGATTGCAAAAAATTTAACTATTTTGTTATTCTTATTATACAACGCTTGTCCTTGAATGTTAACCCAATATTTTTCGCCCGATTTTGAATAATTAATGATTTCGCAATTAAAAGGCAATCCTTTTTGGATACGATCCTTTATATAAGCAACAGTTTCTGGATTAGTTTCAACGCCTTGTAATAAATGACCTGGTTTTTTTTTTATTATTTCCTCCATCGAAAAGCCTGACATTTCTAAGAAACTGGTATTAACCCATTCAATACATCCATCTTTATCAGTAATTACAACAGAATTAATATTCTTTTCCGCGATAAGTGACAACATTAATAATTGTTCTTCTTGGGCTTTTTGATCCGTAATGTCTAAATGTATTCCAATTGAACCAATTATATTTCCATTAAGATCGTAATTGGGGGCACCACTAATTAACCAACTTCTTTTTTTCCCTTTTTTATCGACTACTTTTATTTCGTATGAATCGGTAACACCTTTTGAACGCATTTCGTTTTTGGAATCCATAATTTGTTGGCTTTCAGTTGGCATCAATAATTCAGCTGCTTTTTTACCAATCAACTCTCCGGATGAATAACCACTTATTTCACTAAAACTATTGTTAGATAAAGTAATTACATCATTTAAATCAACTTCTAGTAAGCCCAAATTCATGTTCGCAATAATATTCTGGTATTTGTTTTTTTCTATTTCTAAACTTTCATCATATCTCTTTTTTAAAGAAATATCTTCGAGCATGGCAAAATACTGCTTCACATTACCTTGCGCATCAAAAATGGGTTGCCCTTTGATTCGTGACCAGAAATGACCACCGCCTTTTTTGCCATGAAAGAGCTCTATTTCAAATGGTTCTCCTCTATAAAAAGGTGTGAGCATTTTTGAAAGGTCTTCGGTTTTAGTAGGCTCACATTTACCGATTTCTATTGGAGTCTTGCCAATAATAAATTCTTTTGGATAACCTGTAAGGGAAGTATAGGCATCATTACACCAAAATACAATTCCATTTGGATACGTAAATACAATTCCGTTTTCATTCGAACTGGCTACTAGAGATAATCTTTCTAATTCTGCGCTGTTCTTTTTCTGTTCTGTAATGTCACGTCCATAAATGTTGATGTATTTTTCCTCTTTAAGGCTTTTACAAACAAAAGAATAATCAATAGATCCTGATTGTGCTTCAAAAATAAAGCGCTCTTGGTCTACATCAATTTGACTGCTAATAATTTTGAAAAAAGTCTCTTCATCATATTCCTTGCCTTCATAAATAAAGGATAAAAGTGTTTCTGCTGCAGGATTTCTTTTAAGTAAATTACCTTCAAAATCTATACGAAGTAATGGATCGGGGCTTTGGGTGGGAAACAAAGCAATATCATGAATTTCTTTATTTGCTTTTTTTAGATCTTTTCTTTGCTTGTTTATTGTAATTAGCGTTTCCTTTAATTCTTTTTCCGAAATTTCTTGATTCTTTAGTACATGTAATAAATCCAATAATGGGTCATGAATAGCAAAATCGTTTAATGTCAAATTCATATTCACAACCTCGTTCATTGAGTTGAACCAAGGTGAACCTACAAATAACAATTGGTCATTGTGAAGTTCGAACTGCCCTCTTAGTGAAATACCATCGCGAGTACTTTCAATTATTATCAATTGTCCACTTAAACCTAATAATTCTTGAAAAGTAGTGGTAATTGCATGTGGTCTTTTAAGTGCAAAAAAGTCCTTAAACGAAACCCTTTTTTTTAAGGTAGGACAAATTTTAGCTATACTTTTTCCAAATCCTTGAATTTGAAAAGTGGCGTCGATTAGAATAAAATAAGGGAATAATTTATTAAAAGATTCTTCTTGAAACTTAAATTCTAATCCATTCATTTTTTTACCAGCTTATTTTGAATATTTCGTGACTACTTCCTTCGTTTCGGGTTTGCATTAATTTGATAACGACCGGTGTATTGTACATTTTCCCCAATCCTTGAATTAATCCTCTCACAAATTCTTGCAATCCCTGTCGTTTAGAAAAATAATGCAACTGTATACTGTTTTCAGTTTCGTCACTTACTTTAAATTCAGGAGGCGTTAGTTTTGGATAAATTAACATCACTCGATTGTGAAAATTGGGTAAATTTAGTAAAAATTCTTTAAGGTTATTTCCGCCTGATTGCATTAATCCAGTATACTTTTCAGAGGTAGTTTTAATAACCCACCATTCGCCAAAAGCAATAAGAACTTCTTCAACAGTCATGTGCATTTCTTGCGAAACAGCTATTGCTAATTTAAACGTAACGTCATCATCGTATGGCTCGCTACTAATAAAAAAATCGATATCGATACCGCTTCTATCTTTAATTGCTTCCCATTTTTCTTCTCCAAAATTTGCAATTACTAAATCTTCAATAGCTTTATTGACAATACCGTACATGACTTTTTTATTGAGAAATTAATTCATTTGAACTCCAATAGTCTAACATTCTCTTGATGCGTTCTACGTATTCATCATACTTTAATGGTTTTAACATGTACCCTGCTATCCCAATTTTATAACATTCCATAACATCTTTATGATTGTTTGAAGTAGTTAAAATAATAGAAGGAATGTATTTTAAATAATCGTCTTTCTTTAAAATTTGTAAAAACTCAATGCCGTTGATGCGAGGCATATTCAGATCTAAGAAAATAATATCAGGAATGATTTCTTTTCCATTTAGAATTGCCAAAGCTTCTTCCCCATTATTGGCTTCGATAATTTTGTGGTTCATTTTCAATGTAGTTAGCACTCTATTGAATTTCATCACCTCAATTGCGTCGTCTTCTATGAATAATATGTTTAATGATCTAGGCATGTTGTATATGTATAATTATCCAAACTCAAAACTAGATTATAGTTGGCTCTTTACTCAATACTTTTCGTTTAACACCTATTTAGTATAGACCAATGGTAGAAAAGTGTAGACTAATGGATAAATTAAGGAATTTATACATCGTGAAAAATTGGTTACTACTCGCTATGAATTTATTAGTTTTTAGGTATAGTATGTTTTTAGTATGTCTCATAAAAATAAAAAAAATAATTTGTCTAAATGATTATGTTCAAATTTATGCATATAAACTCAAATTGAACATATGTTTGTAACAAATAGCAAACTATTTCGTCCTAATACTACTAAAATTAAAGAACTTGAAAACAATACTTTCGATTCAGAATTTGAATAAATTTTACGGAAAATTACATGCCGTTAACAATCTTTCCTTGGAAATAGAAAAGGGAGCTGTTTATGGCATTTTAGGCCCTAATGGGTCTGGAAAATCAACCACTTTAGGCATTGTTTTGAATGTTGTGAATAGAACTTCAGGAGAATTTGAATGGTTTGGTGGAAAATATTCTACTCATGAGGCGTTGAAAAAAGTAGGCGCCATTATTGAACGACCTAATTTTTATCCGTACATGACGGCGCAAGAAAATTTAGAATTGGTTTGTAAAATCAAAGGAATCGATTATTCTAAAGTGACAGAAAAATTAGAATTAGTAGGTTTAGTAGAAAGAAAAAACAGCAACTTCAAAACGTTTTCTTTAGGAATGAAGCAACGTTTAGCCATTGCCTCTGCCCTACTCAACGATCCTGAAATTTTAATTTTAGACGAACCAACTAACGGTTTAGACCCACAAGGAATTAGACAAATTAGAGATTTAATCCGAATTATTGCCAATCAAGGAACAACTATTCTGTTAGCATCTCACTTGTTAGATGAAGTTGAAAAAGTATGTTCCCACGTAATTGTAATTCGAAATGGTGTAACTTTATATCAAGGTACAGTTAATGGAATTACTGCTAACGAAGGTTTCTTTGAATTGGAATCAGATAATTTAGAACAATTAAAATCGGCTTTGCAACACTTTTCTCAAATTGAAAAAATTGAAAAAGAGGATAAAAAATTATTAGTTTATCTAAAAAATAATTTAGAACCTTCTGAATTAAATTCTTATTTGTTCAAACAAAATATTATACTTACACATTTGGTGAAACGCAAACACAGTTTAGAAGAACAATTTTTAGAATTAACGAAACAATCTTAATTTTAAATCCATTCCTTTTTCCTTTCACCATTTAAACTATTAAAATGATACGATTACTTTCTATAGAATTACAAAAAACTTGGCAAAATAGAGCTAGTAGAATATTAACTATTACCTATTTTTTAACATTAACATTAATTGCGTTAATAGGCTCAATTGAATTTGAATTAGGTCCAATCAAATTTGAAGCAGCCAAAAGCGGTATTTTCAATTTTCCATACATTTGGCACATGAGCACTTATTTTGCTTCTTGGTTAAAATTATTTTTAGCTGTAGTAATTGTTTCTATGATTGCCAATGAATATAGTTATGGCACATTAAAACAAAATTTAATTGATGGATTAAGTAAAAAAGAATTTATTCTGTCTAAATTTTATACCATAATTTTTTTCGCATTTATTTCAACACTTTTTTTATTTTTAATTTGTCTAGTTTTAGGATTAAATTTTTCATCGTATAATGAATTTAGTATTATTACCTCTGATTTAGAATACTTTGCAGCTTATTTTGTTAAACTAATAGGATTCTTTTCATTTTGTTTGTTTTTAGGTGTGTTAATAAAACGTTCTGCATTTGCCCTAGGTTTTTTATTCATTTGGTGGATTTTTGAAAACGTTTTTATAGGTATATTGAAACATAAAATTTTTGGCTATAAATATAATGATGTAACTATTTTTGATACAATAAAACATTATTTTCCATTAGAATCAATGTCAAATCTTATTGTAGAACCTGTAACTCGATTAAATTTTATTAAGTCTGTAGGAAATACTATGGGAGCAAATTTCACTAAAGATTATTCCGTACATTTTTCAAATATTTTTGTTGTATTAGTTTGGACAGCTTTATTTGTATTTATGTCCTACAAATTATTGGAAAAACGAGATTTGTAGTATCTTTGTAACCATCATGAGGTTAACACAAACCATTTTTATAATACTACTTTTTACTAGTAGTATTTACAAAAGTCAAGCACAATATATTCAAGTTAATGACACATACACTGCACAACAATTAGTTGAAAACGTATTAATTAACAGTCCATGTGCCAATGTTTCCAATTTTTCAGTACAGGGTGGTAATTTCAACAATGGCGAGAAAAGTTATGGTTATTTTACAGCAGGAACTAGTGGTTTTCCGTTTACTGATGGGGTTATTTTAAGTACGAGTAGGGCCGTTTCAACTATGGGACCAAATGATTCAATTTTAAGTGAAACGGCAAATAATTGGATGGGAGATGTTGATTTAGAACAAGCTCTTTTTATTTCAAACACCTCAGATGCTACGCTTTTAGAATTTGATTTTATTCCGTTAACTAGTACAATTAGTTTTAATTACATTTTTGCTTCAGAAGAATATCATGGTAATGCGCCTTGCAAGTATTCCGATGGATTTGCTTTTTTATTGAAAGAGAGTGGTTCTTCCAATGCCTATCAAAATTTAGCTCTAATACCCAATACTACTATTCCTGTAAAAGTAACCACTGTACATCCTGAAATTACAGGTGCTTGTGCTGCTCAAAACGAAACTTATTTTGGAAGCTACAATGGAAGTAATGCACCTATAAACTTTAATGGTCAAACTGTTGTAATGACTGCTACTAGTGCTGTCACTCCTGGAACAAGTTACCATATAAAATTAGTTATTGCTGATGAAACAAACCCACAATATGATTCCGCTATTTTTTTAGGAGGAAGTAGTTTTAAAATTGGGTTAAACTTAGGGCCTGATCGATTAATTTCAACTAAAACAGCACTTTGTAATGGAGCAACTACTGTTTTAAATGCAACTCAAAATGGCACAAATTCCTACCAATGGTTTTTAAATAATGTTGCTATAACTAATGCTACCAATGCTTCCTATACTGTAAATTCTCCTGGAGATTATTCCGTTAGAGTAACACCGTTAAATTCAATTTGTGGTGCTTTTGGGAGTATTAAAATTGAATACTATCCACAACTTTCATTACAAAATACAACACTAATTCAATGTGATTTGAATAATGATGGGTTTGCAATTTACAATCTCACAAAAGCAATTCCACTAATAACAAATAATGACACAACTTTAAATGCATATAGTTTTTATGTAAACGCACTAGATGCTCAAAATCAAAACAATGTTATTGTTAACTATAGTGCCTTTTCAAATACAGTTGCCAACACCGTTTATGTTAGAATTACGTCAAGTTTAACAGGCTGTTGGGCAGTTGCAACAATTCAATTACAAGTTTCAAATACTGCAGTAGCTTCACAAAATCCAATATCCATTTGTGATACTGATTCAATTAAAGATGGAATTAGTACTTTTAATCTACAAATACTAGCTACTCCTCAAATCTTAAATGGTTTGCCTTTAGGTACTGTTGTTGAATATTATCTTACTGAAAACGAAGCGTTGTTACAAATAAATTTGTTGCCTACTAGTTTCACAAACACTACTGCGAATCAACAAGTCATTTATGCACGAATTGTTAATGGATCTGCATGCTATTCCATTATTCCACTAACACTTTTAATAAATAAATTTACGCCACAATTACTCGAAACAGTAACGGATTATATCTGTTATTCATCAACTGTTTTGCTTCAAGCACCAATTGGATATACAAACTATTTGTGGAATACAACTTCTACTTCAAATGCCATTTCAGTACAAAATCCGGGTGCATATAGTGTACTAATTACAGATTCAAATGGTTGTACAAATACCAAGAATTACATTGTAAATTCTTCAGAAAGCGCTATTATTACTGGAGTTGATGTTATAGACTTTAATAACGATTCTAACAGTATTGAAGTAAAGTTTACTGGAAATGGAAACTATGTATTTTCTTTGGACGGTATTCATTATCAAAATAGCCCTATTTTTTCAAATTTAGAAATTGGAACATACACTGTTTGGGTCAAAGACATAAATAATTGCGGAATCACCATTTCAAATCTTGTTACGGTTCTGGATTACCCACATTATTTTACTCCAAATAATGATGGTTTTAATGATTTTTGGCAAATAAAAAATTTAGATAAATATCCTAAAGCAGCCATATTACTTTTTGATAGATATGGAAAATTATTAAAGCAAATAAGTCCTTTTAGTAGTGGTTGGGACGGAAATTTTAACAATGTGCAAATGCCTGCTGATGATTACTGGTTTTATTTGAATTTAGGGGCAAACAGGATAATTAAAAGTCATTTTACCTTAAAAAGATAAAATTAAATTAAATAAATACCATCCTCTTTAAGTTCAATTAATTTTTCTTTGTAGAGCGTCCCGATTGCTTTTTTAAATGTTTTTTTACTCATTTTTAAAACTGTTTTAATATCCTCAGGGTGACTATTGTCATTCAACCTAAGAAAACCTCTACTTGCTTTTAATTCGTTTAAAATTATTGCAGCATTTGATTCAATATTTTCAAAACCAATTTTGTGCAATGAAACATCTATTTTGTGGTCAGGACGAATGTTTTTTATATATCCTTTAATTCTATCTCCTGTTCTAATTGCATCATCATAAACTTCATCTTTGTAAACTAATCCTTTGTGCAATTCATTTATTATTACATTAATTCCAATTTCGGTAATATGCGAAACAATTAATTCAACTTCTTCATGTAGTGAAACAGTTAAATTTTCATTATTTAGAAACTGATTTGTTTTACTCGAAGCTACTAACCTATTTGTTTTATTATCCAAATAAAGATAAACTAAATACCTTTTTCCTTTTTCCATTGGGCGAGCTTGTTCTTTATAAGGAACCAAAATATCCTTTTCTAATCCCCAATCCATAAAAGCTCCAACTTGATTGACATAATTAACTCTTAATAATGCAAATTGATTAAGTAAAATATAGGGTTCAAGAGTGGTAGCAATTGGACGCTCTTCATGATCTAAATATACAAATACAATTAATTCTTCTCCAATTTCAAAAACATTAGGAACATATTTATTTGGTAAAAGTATATCGTCTGTTCCATCGGTTAAAAACAAACCAACTTTTGTATCTCTTGCAATTGTTAAAGTATTGTATTGTCCAATGTGTATCATAAATCTATTATTTTAAAGGTGCAAAGGTACGAAACCATCTAGTAAACCCTAATTTGTTTTACTCAACTTTTTAGCCTTTTCTTCCCAAGCTGTATTTAATTCGTCAATATCAATAGGATATGCAGCTTCTTGTTTTACTAACCTTCCACTGTTAAATCCTCGGTAAAGAATTGTTTCAATTAAATAATCCTCATTATTTTCAAATGGAACATAACCAACTTTTAAATTAATTTCAAAAATACGAGCAGTGTTATTGGACCAAAATGCTTTCCATCCACTTTTATAGTCTTTAATCAATTGATAAGCCGTGAAACCAGTTTGTCTACAAATTAACTTGACTAAAATTTGCCCTTGTTTATGTGATAATTTTTTTAATTGAGCAGTAAATTCATTTTCCATGTAGTCCTCCACAATTTTAAAATATTTTTTTTTATCATGATTTGACGTTAAACTTTCCATGTTTCTTTTTAGAACAGATAAGCGTTCAGAAGCAATTTTTGCATAAGGATAAACTCTATAGACTCTGTTTTGAAGAATTAAAAATTGTTTTTTTGCTTCCGGATCTAATTTTTCTTTATGAATAATAACCTCTTGCAACAGTATAGGTTCACTAAGGATACTATCATTCTCTTGTATAGTATATCCCATTTTAGTTGAATCTTTAACAATTTGAGCCAACGAATTAAAACCAAATAACAAAAAAACGAATGCTACTATTATAAATTTCATATAAAAAAAATTAATATTCAAAATTACAGAAATAGTATACAACTGTAGTGCCAAATTTCTATTTTAGCAAAAAAAAGTATACTATGAGTACAACATCGCTATTAAATCAAAGTTCCCTTCAATTTTTAGAAAATTATTTAAACAATGCTTCCCCTACTGGATACGAATCGGGTGGTCAAAAAATATGGATGGAGTATTTAAAACCTTACGTAGACACATTTATTACAGACACTTACGGATCTGTTGTTGGTGTTATAAATCCAGATGCACCCTATAAAGTTGTAATTGAAGGCCATGCAGATGAAATTTCTTGGTATGTAAATTACATTACAGATAATGGATTGATTTATGTAATTAGAAATGGAGGTTCTGATCATCAAATCGCACCTTCAAAACGAGTAAATATTCACACTAAAAAAGGAATTGTTAAAGGTGTTTTTGGGTGGCCTGCTATTCATACTAGAAATAGAGGTAAAGAGGAAGTAGCCAGAATTGACAATCTTTTTGTAGATTGTGGATGTGAGACAAAAGAACAAGTTGAAAATTTAGGAGTACATGTTGGATGCGTAATTACCTATCCAGATGAATTCATGATTTTGAATGAAGATAAGTTTGTTTGTAGAGCCATAGATAATCGTTTAGGTGGTTTTATGATTGCAGAAGTTGCCCGTCTTTTAAAAGAAAACAACAAAAAACTACCCTTTGGTTTATATATTACAAATGCAGTACAGGAGGAAGTTGGTTTACGAGGAGCAGAAATGATTACTCAAACTATACAACCTAACGTTGCCATAATTACAGATGTATGCCACGATACAACAACACCTATGATTGATAAAAAAATAGAAGGTGAAACACAAATTGGTAAAGGACCTGTTATTACCTATGCACCTGCAGTTCAAAATAATTTAAGAGAATTAATTATTAACACTGCTTTAGAAAATGAAATTCCATTTCAAAGAAATGCTTCTTCACGAGTAACTGGTACAGATACAGATGCTTTTGCTTACAGCAATGGTGGAGTCGCTTCTGCATTAATCTCTTTACCGTTGCGTTATATGCACACCACTGTAGAAATGGTTCATAAAAACGACGTTGAAAATGTAATCAAATTAATTTATGAAAGTTTATTAAAAATTGAAAACAACGAAACTTTTTCATATTTTAAATAAAAAAAAACAAGCTCCATTTCCAAAAGGAAGTGGAGCTTTAACATAACAACCAACTAACTCAATTTTTTAATTCTCTTTTTTAGAAAGTAACCAGGTTACTATTTTCTAATTTCTGAACATTTATCCTAGAAAAATCTAATGGATATAAAATATCAGGGATAGCATTTTCTATAATTTTACGATCTTCACTTATAACATCTTCAATACATTTATCAGAACATAAGGGCTGAATTTGCACTATATTAGCTTCAATAATTTTATTGTTTTCTTCAATTCTATTTTCAATTTCTACAATATTTTCGTTTAAATTTACATTTCTTAGATTAGACAAGTCCAAATCATCTCCTATTTCAATTCCCAAAGTCAACATTTTTACAACTTCAATAAAACCATAGTTGTTGATTTGTGATTCCTTTTGATTATTAGATTTTGCTGAAGCTGATGTTCCACAAAGAACTAAAATCGCGATAAGTAACATTGATGTTTTCATTTTATTATTTTTTAAAATTATTCCTTTTAGTAATATTCTATGCAAATATACATTCTAAACACTGTATCTTGTATTGCATAGTACTTATATTTAACTTTTAATTAACTTTGATTTAAATTTATCCTGTAAAAACAATGTCCTATTTTTATTAAATTACACATTACAAACAACCAAAATTAATAAAAATATATATCTATGATTATTTATAAATAAGACGATTATAAATTTAATTTGTTACAATGAAAATTAAAAAAAGTTACTTTAAAAAAAATTAAAATTAAAATTATTTCGAGAAAGAATTACTGTTTTAATGCATTTAATAACAATTGTGCAGTTGACTCATTAGTTGCTAAGGGAATATTGTGTACATCGCAAATTCTAATAAGCATATTTATATCTGGTTCGTGTGGATGACTTGAATTTGGGTCTTTAAAAAAAATAACCATGTTTGTTTTCCCTTCAGCAACTCGGGCAGCAATTTGTGCATCTCCTCCTAAAGGTCCTGAGAGCATTTTTTTTACTTTTATTCCAGCACTTTCGGCTTTACTTCCTGTAGTTCCAGTTGCAATTAATCTAATATTTTGATGATTAAGTTGTTCCTTGTTTTTGTTTAAAAACTGAACCATATCAGCTTTTTTTCCATCATGAGCAATAAGTGCAATTTCCATACTGTATTAAGTTAAAAAAACCACGAAATATTCGTGGTTAAAAATTTATTTGTTCAATATATGATATGCTATTAAACCATCTATAGGTCTTCGAAGTACATTACCCAAAATAATTGAATGCTGCGATAAAATTTCTTGCAATTCATCTTTTAAATAAAATGCTATAGATCCAACAAAATGTACTGGAATTTCTTTATAGTTTTCGTATTGCTTTATGTAATTTTCAACAAAATCTTCCATTTCTAATTTTATGAATTTCTTACAAAACTCTGTGTCTTTATGTTTGATCAAAAACTTAGCAAATGTAGCCAAATAAGCATTTGGATTAGGTTCTTTGTATAAATTGCTTTTAACGTAATCGGGTTCTACAATATATTCTTCTTCAAATTCGCGTGCAAGTTCACTTGGCATTTTATTAAAATAATAGCCTCTTAACAAGTGACGACCAAAGCGATTTCCACTACAATCATCCATAGCAATATACCCTAATGATTGTACTTTTTGATGTAGAACTGTTCCATCAAAATAACTACAATTTGAACCAGTTCCAAGTATACAAACTATTGCTTCCTCGTTTTTTGGAGTTGTAGCATATACTGCAGCATATGTATCCTCATGAACTGATACTATTGCCTTTGAAAAATATTCTGAAAAAACATCAGATAGAAAATTTTTCATTCTATCTGTACCACAACCAGCTCCATAAAAAAATAAATGGGTTACTTCATTTCTGTTGTGAGAAATATCAAATTTATCTTCAAGTCGTGCAATTATTTCCTCCTTTTCTAAAACTTCAGGGTTTAATCCTAATGTTTGAGTTGTAAATAAAACTTTACCGTTTTCATCGATAGAAATCCAATCGGCTTTAGTTGAGCCACTATCTACTAGTAATTTCATATTGGTTTTGAGTTTGAAGAAATTTGAATTGATTTAGTATAAATATTAACTATGAAAGTCAAAAAAAATCCTATCATACTTTCGTTTGATAGGATTTTCTAACTCTTAAATTATTTTAAATTAGCAATATGAACTGATAAATCAATTAATTTACTTGAATAACCATATTCGTTATCATACCATGAAATTATTTTGAAAAAAGTTGAGTTCAATCCAATTCCAGCATGAGCATCAATAATAGAAGTTCTAGAATCTGAAACAAAATCTTGAGAAACCACTAAATCTTCAGTATATCCTAAAATTCCTTTCATTGTAGTTTCAGATGCAATTTTCAATGCAGCCATTATTTCTGTATACGATGTTTCTTTTGCAACTTTTACTGTTAAATCAACTACTGAAACATCCGTTGTTGGAACACGCATAGACATACCTGTCAACTTACCATCTAATTCTGGAATAACCTTTCCAACCGCTTTTGCAGCACCTGTTGAAGATGGAATAATGTTACAAGATGCTGCACGACCACCTCTCCAGTCTTTTCTTGAAGGACCATCTGTTGTCATTTGTGTAGAAGTTGTTGCATGTACAGTAGTCATTAAAGCCTCAACTATCCCAAAATTATCATTAATAACTTTTGCAAGTGGTGCCAAGCAATTTGTTGTACATGAAGCATTAGAAACAACTAAATCTGTTGACAAGGCTTTAGTATGATTAACACCCATAACAAACATAGGAGCATCAGCAGATGGAGCTGAAATAATTACTTTTTTTGCACCACCTTTAATGTGTTCTGAAGCTGTTTCTACAGTTGTAAAAAAACCAGTACACTCAGCAACAACATCAACATCGACTTCGTTCCATTTTAAATCTGCAGGATTTCTTTCAGCAGTTATTCTAATGTGCGTTCCATTTACAAAAAGTTTACCTTCTTTTACTTCAACTGTACCATTAAAACGACCATGAACTGAATCATATTTTAATAAATAGGCTAAATGATCTACATCTAACAAATCATTTATAGCAACAACTTCAACATTATCTCTATTGAACGATTCTCTAAAAACTATTCTTCCAATTCTACCAAAACCGTTTATTCCTAATTTTACTTTTGACATTTTAATTTTATTTATGCAATTAGCAAATGCTATTGCGGATTTTACTATGAATATTATTTATTAATTTATTTTAATCTAATTATATTGATATTATTTCGGAAACTCTCAATAATTCTCTATCAATTTCTGTATGACCCTTTATTGCTTGCTCTAAAGGAGTTAGTGCAACTTTATCGTTCATCATACCTACCATGAAATTTGATTTACCTTCTAACAATGATTCAACAGCTTTAACACCTAATCGGCTAGCCAAAACCCTATCATAACAAGAAGGTGCTCCACCTCTTTGCATGTGACCTAAAACAGAGACTCTAACATCGTATTCAGGAAGATTCTCATCCACGTAGTCTTTTAATTCAAATACATTTTTTCCAATTTTATCTCCTTCAGCAATAACAACTATACTTGAAGATTTGCCGGAAGCCTTACTTTTCTTTAATGATTCTAACAATCGTTCCAATCCTAAATCTTCTTCAGGTATTAAAATTTCTTCAGCTCCTGCTCCAATTCCTGCATTTAAAGCTATGTGTCCTGCGTCACGCCCCATTACTTCTACAAAAAACAATCGATTGTGTGAACTAGCAGTATCTCTAATTTTATCTATAGCCTCTACTACCGTATTTAAAGCGGTGTCGTATCCTAATGTATGACTTGTTCCATAAATATCATTATCGATAGTACCTGGAATTCCCATTACTGGAAATCCAAATTCTTTATTAAAAATTTCTGCTCCAGTAAAACTTCCATCTCCTCCAATTATAACTAAACCGCCAATGTTTGATTTTGATAAATTTTCAAATGCTTTTTTACGTCCTTCAGTTGTCATAAATTCTTTTGAGCGAGCTGATTTTAAAATAGTACCTCCTTTATTTACTATATTATGTACACTTCTTGGACCCATTTCTTTAAAATCACCTTCGATCATGCCTTGATAGCCTCGGTAAATACCAACACATTCCACATTGTGATAGGCGCAAGTCCTTACAACTGCACGAATAGCCGCATTCATTCCAGGAGCATCTCCACCAGATGTTAATACGCCAATTTTTTTAATCATTGTTGACATTTAAAATAAATTAATAATGTAAAATTAATAATACTATTGTATATAAAAAACTGAAGACCAATAAAACTAAAAATTATGGAATTTTCAAACGTTTTCGTTGATAAGTTTTTAATTTTTGCTAGTTATAAAGTGTTTTTTTAACGAGATTGTTATTTTTTCTTATCGTTTAATACACCTTGAATAATTACTTTTTGATTATTCTTATTATCATTCTTTTTTGAAGGAAAATTAATATAATTAGGTTTTTCTATTTTTTCAATAGAATCTTTTATTTTAGCTTTCTTTTCTGGATCTAGTCCTTTTTTATTAGTAAGTTTGTTTATAAGTTCTTTAAAAGTATCAAAATCCACTTCATAAGATATTCCGAGTCCTTGTGTATATCCTATACCTTCACCTATATAATTTATGTCATTTTCTCTATTGTACATTCTTAAATTTAAGGTTCCATCTTCGTTTACTCTATATTGTACCTCAACATTTCCAACAATTGCCGACTCATTTACACCACCAACTGGCACTCCTAACTTTCCATTTATTGAAATTCTTTCGTTTACTTGGGTAGTAAAATTAACATCAAACCTACCTGTTGTCTGTGTACCAGCTATGGATTTATCCGCAGCATTATAAGCTACTCCTAACTTTACTTTACTGTCTTTGTCCTGAAATAAATCGTCAAATAAACTGCTTGCTTTTTCAAATAAGTTACTTGTAACTAATGATGATTGATTTAGCCCTTCTGCACTTAAAAAACCTCCTGTTGAAAGTAAAATCAATGCTTGTTTTTGACGAACGTCTTTATCGTCCAACTTTGTTTGAATTTCAGATTTTAAAACCGAAGACACTGTTGGAAAATCAATATTAAAATCAGGATCAGGAACATTTAATTTTCCTTTAATTCCAATAGTAACCACAACAGGAACTTTCTTGTTAAAAGATGGATTTTCTAGTAATACACCTGGATTCGCAATCAAATTTTTGTATTCAGCTTCTAAATTGATATCAGCACGCATTGGGTCACCTGACCAATTTATATACCCCCCTTTTTTGACATCAAATGTTTTGTTAATTAATCCACCGTATTTAAAAAAATATTTACCATCATAAACTTTAAAATCCCCAAAAATATTAAATTTACCCAAAGTGTTTATAGATAAATTTATAGTTCCATATCCAGAACCAATCATTTTATGACCTGATTCTTTGTTTAAAATTACTTCTATTTCAGCATCTTTAGTTATATCTAAATCGAAATTCAATTCTAGTCCATTGTAATTTCTATTTTCAACAATTCCCCGTTTTAAATTGTATTTCTCTTTTGGATTAAGAAAATGAATATAATTATTATCTCCCATTGTTTCAGAATTATTAATTGGGATTTTTAATGAGGTATTTTTATTCGATTTTGCATTTACATTAATAAAAAGTGCATCTGTTGGTCCAGAAATTGTAGCTTCCCCTTTAATAAACGCAGTTCCATAATAAATGGCATCATCACTCTCTTTAGTATCAATAGCAACAATATTATCCGATTTAACATTTAAATCTAATTTCCAATCACCAAAATTTTTGTGAGATATAGCACCATTCAACACTCCTGTAGTAAAGTATTTTGTGTCCTTTATTTGAATTGAATTAAATCTAAATTGATTGGTTGAAACACTAACTTCTGAGTTATCTTGAAAAGCATAATCCGTGTTTAAGTAAGGAATTTTCAATCCTGCATTTTCAATTGTTAATTTTCCATCAATTTCTGGTGCTAAAATATTACCACTCAATTTTGCAGTTCCATTTGCAAAACCTCTGATTTTTGTTATTACTGAACCTCCTACTCCACTCAAAATTCCTAAATTAAATTTATTAAAATTTAAATCTAAATCAAGTTGCGATTTGTTGTTTACAACGTTCAAATTTCCATTTGCAGAAAAAGATTCAAATCCGTCGTTTTTCAAAGTAGATTTAATTCCAAAATTACTAAAACTGTCATCTCCGGAAATATCAATATTTAAAAGTCCCAATTTAATAGCGTTTATTTTCAACTCTTCAATTTGAAGACAAGAAGTTGGTTGGTAAATTTGTTCTTTTTGCTTAATATTAACTAGTCCGTTTAGTAAACCCTCTAATTTGAATTTTTCAATTTCAGGTGAAATTTTAGTTAAATCGACCTCCTTGAAATTAATTTTTAAATCTTTATTGGTTTTACTTTGTAGGTTGCCATAAAAAGATATTTCTTCATTTTCATGAGATAATACGAAATTGTCAAAAGTAAATTCATGCATGTTTTTATCAAAAATCATTTTATTGTCAAAAGCATCTTTTTCATTAAAATACCACAAATTATTTTTAAACTTAACATCTGATTTTTTTAATCCAATTACGTTTTTATTATTAGCATCAATTGTATGAAAAATGTTCAAGTTGAAAACATCTTCGCCTTTTGAACCTCCTTTAAATTCCGTTCGAACATATAGTGTATCTTTCATTGTGACATTGATCAAACTAAAATCTCTAACTTTATAATGCTTAGTTCGAATGCTATCCATTTCAATAAAGGTATTGAAAATGGGATTTTTGTTATCTATTGAAACTTTTACGTGATCAAAAAAATTATTATATGCTACAATTTGAGAAGAATTAAAATTAAATTTAAAATCATCATTATCAGAATTAATTGCTCCATGAAATTCAGTGTTTTTTCCAATTGCAACCTCTGGAAATAAAATATCTATAAATTTATTGTTTACTCTAAAATCAAACTTCATAAATTGTCCCTTATCAATTTTATTAGGATGATAATTGGTGTACAAACTACCTGCTGAATTTTCCAACATTTTTCTTAATTGTAAATAATGGAATTTTCCAACTATTTTACCTTCAACTATATCTGGTGAATTTATAGAAATAGTTCTTACTTTGTTATCGTCAAAACTAGATTGAACATCAAAATCTGTAAATTTATAAGTGTCTTTAGTGTTTTGATAGGCTGTGTTTTTAATATCAACTTTTCCTTCTAAATTATCCCAAGAATTTCCTTTAATTTTAATATCAAAATCGCCTTTAAAATTTGATATTGAATCATTTAAAATGTTCATCTTTTTTAGGTTTGCATGGTCTATATTTGCTTTAAAATCAAAAATATTAGATTTTGCATTTAAATCAATTGTACCTAAAAAATTCATTTTAAGATTTGGATCATTTACAACTATTTGTCCGTTGAAAATAGGTTTTTCAAAATTTCCTTTTGTAAGAATGTTTGTGTAAGTATAACCATTATAGTACATTTTACTAACGGTACCATCAAAACTAGTTTTTAAATATTGCTCTGTAAATCCTTTTCCAACTACATTTACATCTAAACTCACTTTTCGTACTTCTTTTCGATTCAAAAAAGTGCCTAAATCAAAATTATCCAAAATTAAAGTTCCCACATAAGATGCTTTATCAATTGTTTTGATATTTGATAATTCTAAATTAGATTGTATAAATCCTAACTCAGTTTTCATTTCCATTGCTGTTTTAAAAAATGAAGTTGTTAGAAATGTTGTTCCTTTAAAATTAAATTGTCCTAATGTCTTTAATGAACTTGGTAAATTTTTCCCCAAAATGGAAGGTAAAAGTACCGTTAAATTAGTATAATTAGACGCTACTTTCTCAAAATCGCCATCCATTGAAAAGGTGTCTTTTTCCTTTCCAAAAATATTTTTAAAGGTGACATTGCCAATAATTTGAGTGATTTTTATATCTTTTACATGAAGATTTATTAGTTTAAAATTATTTAAAGTACCTTTAAACTTTGTTTTAACTGAATAATGTTGCGTTTTACTAAACTCATTATAAAAACAATTCAAATCAGCGGTTGCAATGTTTGAGGAATCAATTTTCACATCAAATTGTACTTTATTTATGAAATTGGACATATCTTTTCTATCATAATTCATAATTACATAGCCATGTACAAAAGAATTTCGTGTTTTTAAATGAAGCTTGTCAATCCTCATTTGCTTTTTGGTGTATGAAAAAGTTGTAGTTACATTTTCTACAAATAATCCATTGGCGTCTAAAAAAGACAATTTTGTAACATCAATAAATACATTTGGACCAATAATTTTAAATTGCTTAATAACACCATTCATGCTTTTAATGCTTAAATCTACAGGAACTTTATTGTTTTCATCTGACAATAAAAATTTTGAGTTCGATAAAATAATTTTATCTGAACTCATAAAAAAAGGTTTTGTTGAAGGTTTACCTGTTTCAAAAAGTTCAATAAACTTGTCTAAATTAGTATCTTTTTTTGAGCCTTTATAATATTTCAAATTCAAATAAAGTCCGTCAGCTCTTATTGTTCCAAATAATAAATCGCCATCTAGTACTTTTTTTATATCTAAAATAGAAGTTGTTATCCTATTTGCTGCTATTAATGTATCGGATTTATAATCTTTGATTAAAACTTGCTTCAATTTAACTCCGCCAAAAACCGATATCGCAATTTGATCAACATTTATACTTGTGTGGTACTGTTGATTTAACTTATTAGTGAAATAATGAGCAATTTTAGTTTGTACAAATGGTAAAGAAAGTACTATGCCAATTACTAATAAAAGTAAAACTAGCGCTAATAAGGATCGAAATACTATTTTTTTTAATTTTTTGATACCTATAATTGTTATATTTTTGTCAAATATAATTCAAAATTTGTGCCTAACTATGCAAAATTCAGAGGTTTTTATTCTTGCAATTGAAAGTTCGTGTGACGATACTGCCGCTGCTGTTTTGAAAAATGATATTGTACTTTCAAATGTTGTTGCTAATCAACTCATTCACAATCAATATGGCGGTGTAGTTCCTGAACTTGCTTCTCGTGCACATCAACAAAATATAGTTCCTGTTATTGATGCAGCACTCAAAAAAGCAGCTGTAAATAGAGAACAGTTAGCCGCTATTGCTTTTACACAAGGACCTGGCTTAATGGGATCATTGCTAGTTGGTAGTTCATTTGCAAAATCGTTAGCAATGGCATTAAAAATTCCATTAATTGCTGTCAATCACATGCAGGCACATATTTTAGCTCATTTTATTGACGAAATTGGTTTCGAAAAACCAACTTTCCCTTTCTTAGCGTTAACAATATCAGGAGGTCATACACAAATTGTTAAAGTAAATCATTTTTTTGATATGGAAATAATTGGTGAAACTACTGACGATGCCGTTGGTGAAGCATTTGATAAATCTGCTAAAATATTAGGTCTTCCTTATCCAGGTGGACCTTTAATTGATAAATATGCACAATTAGGAAATCCAAAGGCTTTCGCTTTTACAAAACCAAAAGTTCCTGGATTGGATTTTAGCTTTTCTGGTTTAAAAACTGCTATTCTTTATTTTATTCAAAAAAAGACTCTTGAAAATCCAAACTTTATTTCTGAAAATTTAAATGATATTTGTGCTTCTATTCAAAATACAATAATTGAAATTTTAATGGAAAAAATTAAAATGGCAGTAGCTCAAACAGGTATAAATAAAATTGCAATTGGAGGTGGTGTATCTGCAAATTCAGGCATTCGAACTACTCTAAAATCGGGCGAGCAAAAATATGGATGGAGGACTTATATACCTAAATTTGAATACACTACAGACAATGCAGCAATGATTGGTATTGTAGGGTACCATAAATTTTTAACCCAAAAGTTTGAAACAACATCAGTGGTTTCGAAATCACGAATTTTATTTTAATATAACATGCAATTATTTTATAATTCAGCAATAGATACAACATCTAAAAGCTTCTTTTTTGATAGAGAAGAAAGTAAACATATTGTTAAAGTTCTTCGAAAAAAAGACAACGATATATTATACGTTACAAATGGTTTAGGTCAGCTATTTACCACTAAAATCGTGTTAGGTTCAGATTCTAAATGTATTGTTGAAATACTAAATGTCGAAACTGCAAATAAACCAAATTATCAGCTACATTTGGCAGTTGCACCAACAAAAATGAATGATCGCTTTGAATGGTTTTTAGAAAAAGCTGTTGAAATTGGAATTACTGAAATTACTCCTTTAATTTGTGAGCATTCTGAACGTAAACATATAAAAATAGATCGGTTTGAAAAAATAATATTGGCGGCTTTAAAGCAATCTAATCAATTATTTTTACCAGTTTTAAATGAACAAATGACATTTTTAGATTTTACAAAAAAAGAATTTGTTGGACAAAAATTCATTGCTCATTGTGAAGATAATTTTAAAAAATCATTAAAAAGTCAACTGAATCCAAATGGAAATTATACTATTTTAATAGGTCCTGAAGGCGATTTTTCAAGTTCTGAAATTAAAATTGCAATTGAAAAATCCTTTGTTCCTGTTACACTTGGAAATACAAGATTAAGAACTGAAACTGCAGCATTAGTTGCTTGTCATAGTGTCGCTTTTTCAAACGAAAAAGATGAATAAAAAAACAATTCTATAATTACATATCTAAATGAAACATATTAAAATTATCCTGTTTTTTCTCTTAATTAGTTATCCTGTTTTTTCTCAAGAAATTGCATTGATGAAATATAGCGGTGGTGGAGATTGGTATGCTAATCCTACTTCATTATCTAATTTAATTAAATACAGTAATCAAACAATTCATACCAAAATAAAAGCTAAACCTGGACTTGTTGAACCTGGCAGTCCGGATTTGTTTTCCTACCCTTTTGTGCACATGACTGGACATGGAAATGTAGTTTTCAACCCTTCAGAAGTTGAGAATATTAGAAATTTCTTAACCTCAGGAGGTTTTTTACACATTGACGATAATTACGGAATGGATGAGTTTATTAGAAAAGAAATTAAAAAAATTTTTCCAAATAATAATTTAGTGGAACTTCCTTCCTCTCATCAGATATTTCAAAAACCTTTTCCTTTCCCTAATGGCTTACCAAAAATTCATGAACACGATGGTAAAAGACCTCAAGCTTTTGGAATTATAATTGAAAATAGATTAGTTTTACTTTACACTTATGAAACAGATTTAGGTGATGGTTGGGAAGACCAAGAAGTTCATAATGATCCATTTGAAGTTCGTGAAAAAGCGCTTAAAATGGGTGCGAATATATTAAATTACATTTTTAATAACTAGTAGATTTTTATTAGTAAATCCAATAACTATGAATTCAAAAATAATTGCTTACGGAATTTTAAAAGCCATTGGAGTTGTAGTTGGATTGGCGCTTATCTTTTTTTTTATTTACAAAATTTCAGCTGTAATAAGCTATTTAATTGTTGCTTTACTAGTAACGTTAATAGGTAATCCAATACAACATTTTTTAATGGAACGTTTGCATTTCAAATTGAATATAGCAACTGTTGTTACGCTTATGCTTTTTGTTTTAATTATCGCAGGTTTCATAAGTCTTTTCATTCCATTAATTGCTGCTCAAAGTGAAAATTTATCACTGCTAAATACACAAAAAATTGAACAAAATTGTTTGGAATTGATAAGTAAAATTGAATTATATTGTACTAAACATCACATTCCAATTGGTAAATCATTGAAAATATCAAGTTGGGCTGCAAAATTAGATTTCAATATAATTCCTTCATTTTTGAATACTATAATAAGTATGATTAGCGATTTTGGAATAGCTTTAGCTTCCATTTTATTTATTACTTTTTTCTTTTTAAAAGACAAATTGCTTTTCATAAGTGCTATTAAAACCATTTTACCGGATGATCACGAAGAAAAAATATTAAACTCATTACACAAAATCAAACATTTGCTTTCCCGCTATTTTGTTGGAATAATCATACAATTATCGTTTGTTTTTGTGCTCTATTTTATTGTATTACTAATTTTCGGAATTGATAATGCAATTGTTATTGCGTTTCTATGTGCCGTTTTAAACATTGTACCCTACGTTGGCCCTTTAATTGCTACAGTTTTGGCTGCCCTTTTAACACTCATCAATAATTTAAATGTCGATTTTCAATTGGTGGCTATACCAACTACGGTTTATGTTATAATTGGGTTTGTTTTGGTTCAAGTTGTTGATAATAATGTTTGCCAACCCATCATTTTTTCAAAAAGTATTAAATCGCATCCTTTAGAAATTTTCTTGGTTATTTTGATTGCTGGATTTCTTTTTGGAATATTGGGAATGATTGCAGCTATTCCCTGTTATACCATGTTGAAAGTTGTAGCTAAAGAATTTTTTCCTGAAAATACAATTATTAAAATAATAACCAAAAACATATAAATTTGGAATCTCCCTTGTTACAAAAAGAGGTTCAAGACTTTATTTTCCAAAATTTAGGAAAGAAAAGTTCGCAAATAGCACTTCAAAAAAAGCCATTTCCAGAAATTGACTGGGCAACAATATTAAATCAAATTGATGCCAAAACTAAAGCAAAGGATAAACTTCCTACTTTTTTTGAAAACATTAACGTTTTGTATCCTAATAAAATTTCAATCGAACAAACTTCTTCAGAAATCACAGCTAATTTTAAGTCAAAAATAGTAAATGGTGACACTTTAGTTGATTTAACAGGAGGCTTTGGAGTGGATGATTACTATTTTTGTAATGTAATGAAACATGTTATACATTGCGAGCTAAACGAAGAATTATCAGATATTGCTAAACATAATTTTAATGAATTATCTAAAACAAATTGTACTTTTTATAAAGGAGATGGGAATTGTTTTTTAGAAAATAGTTCCGCACAATTTGATTGGCTTTATATTGATCCTTCTAGAAGATCGGAAAGCAAAGGCAAAGTTTTTATGCTTCAAGATTGTTTGCCTAATGTACCTGAATTATTACCATTTTATTTCACAAAAACCTCGAATATTTTAATTAAAACTGCTCCAATATTAGATTTAGCTGCTGGAATTTCAGAACTTAGAAATATAAAAAACATTTACATAGTTGCAATTAATAATGAAGTTAAAGAAATTCTATGGGAATTAAATAACTATTATGAAGGTCCTATTTCTATAAAGACACTAAATATTGGAAAAGAAAAAACAGACTTTTTTGATTTTGTTATGCATGCAACTTCAAAAAATATTTTGTTTTCCGAACCGAAAAAATATGTATTTGAACCTAATAGTTCAATAATGAAATCAGGTGGTTTCTCTAATGTTGCACAGGTTTTTAATTTAGAAAAATTACACCAACATTCCCATTTATATACCTCCGATGCACTTGTTGCGTTTCCTGGTAGAACTTTCCAAGTCCACAAGTGGTTTGTATATCAAAAAAAAGAAATGAAACAACATTTGTATCAATCAAAGGCCAATGTAACTACTCGAAATTTTCCTGAAACTGTAGCCCAAATTAGAAACAAATGGAAAATTGAAGATGGAGGTAACGTGTTTTGTTTCTTTACAACTGGACCAAATAATGATAAAATTGTTTTAATTTGCACCAAAATTTAATAATCATGAAAAAATATTTTATAATTGTCTTATTATGCATTGCCCATTTTGTTAGTGCCCAAAAACCTTGTGATTTTGGAACTGATGTAAAAGACAGTTTAGGAACCTATAAAGCTACAAAAGAGTACTTAATGTATGAAAGCAATTTTGGTTCTAAAAAAGATTACATCTATTTTTCGTTAGTCAATACCGATGGAATGCCCGCATTAAAAGTTCAATTAATTAATAAAAACAATGGTTTTGTAAAAGCAAAATGTTTTAATAATAAATCGAAAATGTATATTCAACTAAATAATGGTAAAATTATAACCTTGTTGTATCAAGACATTGACAATTGCGGCACTATGTTAACGGATGAAAATAAGAACAATGTTCGTGTGTTATCAGGAGCTTTTTTATTTTTAAAAGGCAGTATGGAAATGTTAAAAAGTGTTCCTATTTCGTTTATTAGATTCAAATTTTCTATTGAAAACCAAGACTATATAATATCTAAAAAACTCCATTCTGAATTAGATAAATTAGATTATTCCCCTGAAAATTATTTTATTAATTATTTACATTGTGTAGATGGAAAATAATAGTGGAAATAGTTTAACCTATTTTTACACCTTTAAAATGTAGTTTAAAAAATTAATTTGAACTTAATTTCATAGACGAATTACCTCTACATAAAACTTTTGTGTATTGACACTTATATCAGAAAAATCTGTAGGAACAATAGTTACTTCCTGCCAATTGGTAGTAGGTTCTAGTCTGAATTCTTTTCCTTTTATCGTTAGTTCAATTGGCATTTTGAATTTTGATAGATTGCAATTCCAACGATAATTTAATTTTCCGTTTACTATTTTATATTCAAAAACAGGAATCTTGGTGTATTTAAGATATTGATTGAAAACAGTTGTTAAATCTATACCACTTTCTTCATTAAAAAACGTAATAACCGTATTAGTATCAATAATTTGATGACGATGTGTTTCGGAATACTTTAAAATTAAATTCCACCATTTTGTATCATCATTTATTACATGTCTTATGGTGTTAAGCATTAAAGCTCCTTTGGGATACATATCTCCAGAACCTTCATTGTTAACACCATATTGCCCTATTATTGGTTGGTCATTTCTAACCATTTCGTGTAGTCCTACTAAATAATTTTGTGCTTTTTCATAGCCATATTGACATTCTAAATAAACTGCTTCTGAATACATGGTAAAACCTTCATGTATCCACATATCTGCAATATCTTTGCTTGTGATGCTGTTACCAAACCATTCATGACCGCTTTCATGTACAATAATGTAATCAAATAAAAGTCCAATTCCTGTACCTGAAAGATCGTTACCTAAATAGCCTTTTTTATAGTGGTTCCCATAAGCAACTGCACTTTGGTGTTCCATTCCCAAATAAGAGGTTTCCACTAATTTATAACCATCTGAAGTAAAAGGATATTTTCCGAATTTTAATTGAAAACAATCCATCATAGGTTTTACTTCCTGAAATTGGTTTTTTGCTTTAGCTTCATTCTCTCTAAGAACATAGAAATCCAAATCCAGGCCTTTATATTGCTCACCGAAATGAATATAATCTGCAATATTCAAAGTAATATCATAGGAGTTTATTGGACTTTTTACTTCCCAATCCCAACGTGTATATCCATTCTTTAAATCTTCAAATCCTTTGAATCTTCCATTAGAAACGTCCATTAAACCATTAGGAACTGCTATTTTCAACGTAGCACCAAAATCAGGTTCGTCAGATTGGGAATCTTTTACTGGAAACCACAAACTTGCTCCTGTTCCTTGAACAGCAACACCAACCCAGTTTTTTCCATTGCTGTCCTTGTAATAAATAAAACCACCATCCCATGGAGCATTCTTTGCAATTTTTGGACTTCCTGAATAATAAAAAAACACGTTTTGATTACTTTTCGCTTCTAAAACAATTGGAAATTCAATAAATACTGCGTTAAATTCTCTCGTATATTTTAGTTTTTTTTGTTGAAAAACAATGCTGTCAATTTTCATGTTTTCAAACAAATCCAATTGAATTTTAGAAGTGGGTTTAACAATTTTAAATGCAATTTCATTAAAACCTTGAATGCTTTTTTTGTCAATGTCTACTTTTATGTTCAAGTTATAATGTTGCACGTCAAAGCAAGTTCTTTCAAACCGCAATCCACCTTGTAGCGAATCCTTTCTTGTAAAAGCTTTTTGTGATAAAGCAGTTACGGTAAAAGAACTAAATAGAATGAGAATATAATTTTTCGTCAACATAACGCGAATGTTTTAATTTAGATTTCAAATCTAATACATTTTGGTAATATTTAATTCTGATACTATCTAAAATTCAACAAGCCTTTTATTGTAGTGAAAATTCCATCCAAATGGGCAAATGATCGGATATTGTTTTAGCTTCTTTTAAAGTAGAAAAACTTTTATAAAAAGAAATGACTCCTTTTTGGCGCACTTTTATTTTAGAAGTACTGTAAAACATGTTGTCAAATTCTGAAGCCAAACAATCATTTACTACACACTTTTGCTTTAAAGAGGTTTTTTGATTTATTAAAATGGGAGAATACCCCATTTTTTTTAATCCATCGAAACTTAAATTGGATTGTGGACAATTAAAGTCCCCCGCAAAAATGAAATTTAGTTTAGGATATTCTAAAGGAAAATAAGAAAAGTATTTAATTTCGTTTTCTGGTTTTTTGTTTTTTGTAATAGCGTGAAATGCTCCAATCGTAATTGTTTTTCCATCTATTTCAAAAGTGGCAAAATAAGGTTCTCGCTCAATCTCCAATTTGTATTTTTGTTCCAACCAAGGTTTGCCTTTTAGTTTTACTTTGCTTGTTTTCCATATGAAAGCATAACGTTCCGTTTTAAAAGCACTACTAAAAGTTGGATCGCTGATTCTATAATCCCATTTGGAGCCTTTTCTATTCAATTCATCCGTAAGTTTAGCTACAGCTTGTGCTCCACCTGGACCAGCCACAACTTCAACAACTGCAATTATATCAAATTCTTTTAATGTATTTGCCATAAAATCAATACAATAAGCTGATTTTGATTTTCCAAAGTTTTCCATATTCCAAGAAACAAGGGTTGTTTGTGAATAACCTAAAAAGGATATGTGTAAGGCAATAAAAAGTAAAAATGATTTCATAATTGACAAAAACAATTGATTAAGAATAGAAAAAAACCAATAAAGCTTGTGTTTTAGTTTTTAATAACGAGCAAAATTACAACTTTCAATAGTATATTTGTCACAATTAATTTCTGAAAAATGTCGTCACATCATATAGTTAGAGATGATCAAGAACCTGCGTTGATAATTGCAAATGGAGCTGCTTGTTCAGTTGATTTACTCCACCAATTGTTAGAATGGTCGCCAATAGTTATAGTATTAGACGCTGCTATTGAGAGGGTTTTACAGCTTGAAATAAAAATTGATGTTCTTTTAGGCGATTTTGACCGAGATTTTGATGTTTCAAAATACAAAGAATCACAATTCCCAATCGAAATTGTTCATGCTCCAGATCAAAACAAAACAGATTTAGAAAAAGCTTTTGACTACCTAATTGAGCGTAAAATTCCATCAGTAAACGTAGTTTGGGCTACAGGAAAAAGAGCCGATCATACCATAACTAACATAACCAATATTGTTCGGTACCGCGAATTTTTAAAAATTGTAATATTTGACGATCATTCCAGAATATATCAGTTACCTAAAGTGTTTAAAAAATGGTTTTCAGCTCAAACGCCTTTGTCTTTAATTCCAATTGGAAGAGTTACGGGTATTTATTCTGAAAATTTATTTTATCCGTTACAAAACGAAACTTTAGTAATAGGTTACAAAACTGGTAGCAGTAATCATGTTTCAAAAGATGGAATTGTTACTATTGAGCATTCAGACGGTGATTTGGTATTAATGGAATGTGTTGATTAAAAGTTAATAAAATTGTAATAAAATGCTATAATTTATTGGTTTAGAATAGTATCTTTGTTTTATATGAGTAAGTATGAAACCTGAATCGACAATCGAAAAGACCAATTTACATCCCAAAAACAAGCATATTAAAGGCTATGATTTTAAATTGTTAATTGAAAAAAATCTCAATTTAAAACAGTTCGTAATTCTTAATCCTTTAGAAATTGAAACTATTGATTTTAGTAATCCTGAAGCAGTAAAAGAACTAAATCGGGCGCTTTTGTATACCTATTATGACGTAACTTTTTGGGACATTCCAATTGATTATTTGTGTCCTCCTATTCCCGGTAGAGCTGATTATATACTTTATATTGCCGACCTTTTAGCTAAAAGTAATCAGGGGAAAATTCCTATTGGCGAACAAATTATGGGGTTAGATGTTGGAATTGGAGCTAATTGTATTTATCCCATTATAGGAAACGCTTTATTTGAATGGAGTTTTGTAGGTACTGATATAGATGAAGATGCGTTGCAAAATTGCAAAAAAATAATAGGTAAAAATCTTCATTTAATTGATGCGGTTAGTATGCAATTACAGTTAAATTCTCGCTACATTTTCAAAGATATAATTTTACCTGAAGATCGATTTACTTTCACAATGTGTAATCCACCCTATCATACATCTCAAGAAGAAGCCACAAAGGAAGCGCTAAGAAAAGTAAATAACCTTGAAGGCACTAACAAAAAAGAAACCTCACTTAATTTTGGAGGAAAAAACAACGAACTTTGGTGCGATGGCGGTGAATTAGCTTTCATTCAACAAATGATTTTCGAAAGTGCAAAATATCCTTTAAATTGTTTTTGGTTTACTACCTTGATTTCTAGAAAAGAACACTTGAAAAGTATCCTTAAAACCTTAAACAAAGTAAGTCCTGTTGAAGTTAAAACAATTGAAATGGCTCAAGGACAAAAAATAAGCAGATTTGTAGCATGGACTTTTTTAAGCGAAAAACAACAACAGAATTGGAAGTTTTAATAATTTACTACTCCATTTATATAAATATAATTAGATAGTTTACAAATACAAAATCAGATTGCTTTTAAGAACAATCTGATTTTAAGCAACAACTATATTAATTGGTAATATACACTTTTATGTTGCATCTTTTAATAAAAAACACATTACTTCAGCACTATTTTTTTTGAAATAGTAACACCATTAGTCAAAATTATTTGTGCAATTAGAAGTTGATTAATATTATTTTGTGAGTCAAATTGTACAAATTCGGAATTTAATTTTGATTGACTTTGCAACATTTTACCGGATATATCAAAAATAAAAACTGATTCTATGAGTTGGCTGAGAGCACGAATCAGCAGAGAGTTCGCATTACATTCAAACAAAATTGCGTTTTCTGTGTTAAGAAAAGTAGTTGAACTCAAATAAACTGTATCATAAAATACAACAAATCGATTTAAATAAACACCAGCATTACAAGTAAAGGTTAAATTTCCTAATTTCAAATTTTGGTAATTTCCAGTAAAAGTATCCATTAAATAAACCGTTTGCGAACCTGCAAAAATTCCTTCAACATTTTGTAAATTAATTGAATATGTTCCAGCAATATTGGTTTTAAACTTTAAATTAATTGGATCTGGAGTTGCTGAAGGTGGCATTGCATTAATTACACATTCGTGATTGTCAATAATGGTAGTTAAAGCCGTTTGTGTATCATTAAAAAACAAACCGTCATAACCATCATCATAGCCAGTAGTTGTACCTGGCATGTAAATTATCATCATGTTACCACATGATTGATTGTTTGTGTTTTTAAGATCTAACCAATAACGATTTTTTGCCACAGTATGTATTAAAGAAGTTGATTTCGAATTGAGAACCTTAAATCGTTCAGCTAAAACTGATGAGTTGTCTTTAAAATTAGTTTTTAATTCAGTTGAATTACAAAAAACACTAGAAACAATGCAGATAAATTGTAGAGATAATTTTAACATAGCACAGAAATTTAAGGTTATTAATTTTATTAATTGTTTACATATTTTAATTAGGGGGTTAAATTGTTTTTAAATAAATAAAAATTCAATTTGGAAAATTTATTTTTATTGGGGGTGTATTTTTAAAACAATTCAAATGTAATTGTAACTTTTTTTAAAATTTAAATAATTAATTATTTTATTACGAATAAATTAACAAATGGGAAATTAAATAGCATAACTGGTTTTTTAACATACAAATGTTTGTAAAATCAGTTATTCCAAAATAGATTTACTAATTCAATAATAAAACAGTAAATGCCTGATTTGCTTAGTTTATATTACTTTTAATTTTATAACTTTATTTATTTTGAAATAAATTTCAATAATTAAATTGTTGTAATAAAAAAATGATTTGTTTTGCATCTGTAGCAATAAAAAAATGTGATGCAAAAACAACATTCTATTTACAGTCTAATTTTTACCTTTATAAGCATGTTTTACTATTCTATTGTTTGTGCACAAATAGAACAAAAAAACAAGTTTAAAATTCAAGGTTATGGAGAAATGTATTATAGTGAATCTTTTCCAAATTTTGAAACTTCCGAAAAACCAGACTTTATTTTCAATCATAAAAAAAACAATTCACTTTCAGTTAATCTTGCTTTTATTAAAGCAAGTTATACAAAACAAAATTTTAGATCTACAATTTCGATGATGTTTGGAGATTATAGTAGATACAATTTGCAAAACGAACCAAATTGGGCAAAACCAATTTTAGAAGCTAATGCCGGTTTTAAAATTTCAAAAACAAAAAATATTTGGATAGATGCCGGCGTTCTCCCTTCTCACATTGGTTTTGAAAGTGCTATAAGTACTGATTGTCATACTTTAACAAGAAGTATTTTGGCCGAAAACTCACCCTATTTTGAAACAGGTCTAAAAATTACATACACTTCAAAGTCGGAAACTTTTTACGGTTCCGTTTTAATAGTAAACGGATGGCAAAAAATAGAAACGTCTAAATTTACAAAACATCCTGCTTTAGGCTTTCAATTGAACTTTAAACCATCTACTTTTTTAACTTTAAATTATAGTAATTTTTTTGGAACTGAAAAAGCAGATAGCCTACACTCCTTCCGATTGTTTCATAATTTATATGCAATTTACGAACCTAACAAAAAAATTAGTTGCATTTCAGGTTTAGACATTGGAACTGACAAGTACAACAAATCAAAGTACGGAGTGTGGTTTTCTCCAGTAATAATTCTAAGATACAAACCAAAAGATAAAATAAGTGTCGCTTTAAGAGAAGAATATTATAGTGACCCAAATCAATTAATGATTATTACAAATACAAAAAATGGCTTTCAAACTTTTGGAACATCTATAAATTTTGACTTTCAAATAGCAAACAACTTTTTGTGGCGAATTGAAGGAAAATCGTATCTTGCAAGAGATACTATTTTTAACAATTCAAACACTTTAAACATAATTACCTCTTCAATAGCAATCAAAATATAATAGACATGAGAACAATAGCGTACATTTTAATTCTTGTAATTTTATCAATTTGCGGACAAGCCCAAACAATTCAAAATAGTAATTTTAGCACAAAATGTACCATTAAACCCGACGGTACAATTCAAAGTGCTAATTATTCTACATTAGGTTATATTAAAAACGATGGAACTATTCAAAATAGTCATTATTCTACAATTGGCTACATTAAAAGTGATGGCACAATTCAAAACAGTAATTATTCTACAGTTGGTTTTTTAAAAAAAGACGGTACTGTTCAAAGCAGTAATTACAGTACTTTAGGTTATATTAAAGATGATGGTACAGTTCAAAACAGTAGCTATAGCACTTTAGGATATGCTAAAGGCATTAAAAAAGAATGGGTAGCAGTAACATTTTTCTTTTTTAGTTTTTAGTTAAAATTGAAACAGTTGTTTTTTTTAAAACAAAAAAAATACAACACTAAAATTGCGAATACTATAATTTATGGTTTGTTTTTTAAGAAATTAATAATTCAATCGTTATAGTACTTAAAGTCAAATTAAATTCATTTTGAATTTAGTACATTTGCTTACAAATAGTATAAAAAATAAAATAAAAAATACAGTTCATGACAAAAATTAAAGTAGTAAATCCAGTTGTAGAATTGGATGGTGATGAAATGACTCGAATCATTTGGTCATTTATTAAAGAGCAATTAATTCTGCCTTATCTTGAATTAGACATTAAATATTTCGATTTAGGAATTGAAAGTCGTGAGGCAACAAAAGATCAAATTACAATTGATTCAGCTGAGGCAATAAACAAATACAATGTAGGCATAAAATGTGCTACTATAACCCCTGATGAAGAAAGAGTTAAAGAATTTAATCTTTCTAAAATGTGGAAATCACCAAACGGAACAATAAGAAACATAGTTGGTGGAACTGTTTTTCGTGAGCCAATAATTATGAAAAATGTACCTCGTTATGTGCAAGGTTGGACCAAACCAATCGTAATTGGCCGTCATGCATTTGGCGATCAATACAAAGCTACAGATACTGTTATTAAAGGAAAAGGAACTTTGACAATGAGTTTTACAAATGAAGCTGGCGAGACACAAACATGGGAAGTTTATGATTTCAAAGGTGATGGTGTTGCACTTTCTATGTACAACACAGATGAAAGTATCTATGGATTTGCGCATTCTTCTTTTCAAATGGCATTAACTAAAAAATGGCCACTTTATTTGTCAACAAAAAACACAATTTTAAAAGCGTACGACGGAAGATTTAAAGATATTTTTGAAGAAGTATATCAAAAACATTATAAAGCTGAATTCGACAAAAATGGCATTGTTTATGAACATCGCTTAATTGATGACATGGTAGCTTCGTGTATGAAATGGAATGGTGGATTTGTTTGGGCATGTAAAAACTATGATGGTGATGTTCAATCTGATACAGTAGCTCAAGGATTTGGTTCTTTAGGATTAATGACATCTGTACTTGTAACGCCTGATGGAAAAACAGTTGAAGCAGAAGCTGCTCATGGAACAGTTACTAGACATTATAGAGAACATCAAAAAGGAAAAGCTACTTCAACAAATCCAATTGCATCCATTTTTGCTTGGACAAGAGGATTAGAACACAGAGGTAAACTTGATGAAAACGAAGAATTAGTTGCTTTTTGTCACAAACTTGAGCAAGTATGTATTGATACAGTTGAAAGTGGAAAAATGACTAAAGATTTAGCAATGCTTGTTAAACCAGATGGACTAACCGCTGCTGACTATTTAACAACTGAAGGATTTTTAGCTGCAATTAAAGAAAATTTGGACATTGCACTAGCTTAAATTTTAAAAAATATATTACAAACCGTTTCAATTTTTTGAAGCGGTTTTTTTTTATTTAAAAAATCGAATTGTTGCATAAAAAAAAGGTGTTTTTAAGCAAGTACTTTCAACTTAATTTTCAGTCGAATGCTAACTGTCTAAAAGTTTAAATATTGGAATAAGTTTATATTTTGAAAAAATAAATGAAAAATAAAAAAGGTAAATGAAAAATAACGTACTAATAATTTACTAAAATTGAATTTTACAATTGTTTTTTGTTTTGTAAATAAAACTTTGAATTTTAACATGGCTTTAGTATCTTTAGCCCAAAATAATATAAACCTTAAACATTTAATAAAATGTTAGAAGAACAGAATGATAACCTGCAAAACGCAGATGGAAATTTAGAATCAATTTCTACAAATGAAATTACTACAAATGACTCTTCTAAAGTTGTAAATGAAGAAGAAAAAATCATATTAGAAGTAACCCAAACAACTGACGAACAACCCGATACAAAACAACTATTAGATTCTAATGAAACTCAAAACAACATCGCTATACAAGCAATTGCTGAGGTAAATGCTGAAGAGAGTGAAGATGAATCCTTAAAGGACCGATATGAAATTCCAATGCTTGATTACGAAGCGATGTCGATGGAGGATTTAGTTACAGAATTAGAAAAATTAGTTGTTTTTGAAAAAATAATGTCAGTAAAAGACCATGTTGAAGAAATCAAAACTGCATTTTTATCAAAATACAATCATTTTATAGATGAGAAAAAAGATGAATTTGAAGCCGACAGAATTGACATTAATGAAGAATTTCACTATCATTTTCCTTTAAAAAATAAATTTGATCAACTGTACTCCAATTACAGGGATAAAAAAAATATTCATTTCAAAAGCTTACAAAATAATCTAAAAACAAATTTAGAAAATCGGTTAGCAATAGTTGAAGAATTAAAAAATCTTTTAAATTCTCCAGAAAACATTTCAAATTCATTAAAGCAACTCAATGAATTAAGAGAGCGATGGAAAAATGCGGGACCAATTCCTAAAGACAAATACAACCATGTTTGGAACAACTATCATTTTCACATTGAAAATTTTTACGATTTTTTACATTTAGATAGAGAAGCTAGAGACATCGATTTTAAACACAATTTAGACCTTAAGTTAAAAATTATTAATCGCTGTGAAGAGTTAGTAAATGAAACTGATATTAATAAAGCTTTTAGAGAATTACAAGACTTACACAAAATTTGGAAAGAGGATATAGGTCCTGTTTCAAGAGAACAACGAGAAGCAATTTGGACTAAATTTAGTGATTTAACAAAACAAATTCATGACAAAAGAGAATCCCTTTTTGAAAAAATAAGAGGCACTGAGTTAGAAAATCTAAATGCTAAAAAAGAAATAATTAGCAAAATAGAAGAGTTGGCTACAATAAAAGTGGATTCACACAATTTGTGGTTAGGGCAAATTGAAAAAATTGAAGCACTTCGAAATGAGTTTTTTGCAACTGGAAAAGTTCCATCAGAAGTTAACGAAGATACTTGGAAGGCATTTAAAATTGCAGTTAAAAATTTCAATTCTTTAAAAAATTCTTTTTATAAAGATATTAAAAAAGATCAAAACGACAACCTTGTAAAAAAACAAGCCCTAGTAGCAAAAGCAAAAGAATTGCAGGAAAGTACTGATTTTTCTAGTACTACTCCAATAATGAAACAAATTCAAGAAGAATGGAAAACTATTGGACATGTTCCAAGAAAATATTCTGACAAAATTTGGAAAGAATTTAGAGAGTCTTGTAATCATTATTTTGAAAAATTAAAGGAACAAAAATCTGAGGAAAACGCGGAAGAAATTGCATCATTTGAAAGTAAAAAAGAATATTTAGAAAGCCTAAGACTTTTTGAAATGTCTGGTGATCATAAAACGGATTTAGATGCTATTAAATTACATATTGAAAATTGGAAAGCTTTTGGAAAAGTGCCTTTTTCAAGAAGACATATTGAAGGTAAATTCAATAAAATTTTAGATGCATTGTTTGAAAAATTAAGTTTGAGTAAAAAAGAAACCGATATGATGCGTTTCTCAAACAGAATTGAACAACTTTCAGACAATAATGATACCCGTAAAATAGACAACGAGAAAATATTTTTACAAAGAAAAATAGAAGAAGTTCAAAGTGAAATATTTCAATTAGAAAATAACATTCAGTTTTTTACTAATACTAGAAATGCTAAAAAAGAAAATTCAATTGTAATAGAAGTGCGTAAAAACATTGAAAAACACAAAGAAGAATTAAATATATTGAAACAAAAACTTAAACAAGTCAAAAGTATTCAATAAATATACCATTATTTTACAGTTATTTAAAACCTCGAAAAAATATTTTTCGAGGTTTTTTTTATTAAACAACAAAAAACTGACAATTATCATGTAAAAAAAAAGGGGGACACAATAACTTTGAAAATTAAATGAATAATAAAGATTATGATGACTTCACTCATTCAAAAATACAATGTTCCAGGACCAAGATATACCAGCTATCCAACGGTTCCATATTGGGAAGAGGATCAGTTTAGTTACAATGATTGGATTGCTTCATTGAAAACTTCTTTTATTCAAAGTAACGATAATGAGGGAATTAGTCTTTACATACACCTCCCCTTTTGTGAAAGTATTTGTACATTTTGTGGTTGCAATAAACGAATTACAAAAAATCACGAAGTAGAAAACCCCTATATTGATGCACTTTTAAAAGAATGGGAATTGTATTGCGAAATTTTAGAAGTTCAACCTATAATTAAAGAAATTCATTTAGGAGGTGGAACCCCAACTTTCTTTTCAACTAACAATTTAGAAAAATTAATCCATGGTTTACTTGCTAAATCTAAAATTGCAGAAAATCATGAATTTAGTTTTGAAGGACATCCAAACAATACAACAAGAAACCATTTACTAAGATTATATGATTTAGGCTTTAGAAGGGTCAGTTTTGGTGTACAAGATTATTCACCTACTGTTCAAAAAGCAATTCACAGAGAACAATCCTTTCACAATGTAGCAAAAGTGACTTTTTGGGCTAAAGAAATTGGTTATACTTCAATTGGACATGATTTAATTTTTGGACTGCCATTTCAAAAAATTAATGACGTTATTGATACTATAGACAAAACAAAATCTTTAAATCCAGACAGGTTAGCTTTTTACAGTTATGCACATGTTCCATGGATTAAAGGAAATGGACAGCGTGGATTTAATGACGAAGACATCCCTAAAGACGACGAGAAACGATTGCTATATGAAATCGGAAAAAATTTATTAGCTAAAAATAATTATTATGAAATTGGAATGGATCATTTTGCTTTAAAAAGTGATAGTTTATTTCAATCTTTTGTAAATGGAAAGTTACATCGTAATTTTATGGGATATAGCTCAAGTAAAACCCAGGTAATGATTGGTCTTGGAGTTTCCTCAATTAGCGATAGTTGGTATAGTTTTGCACAAAATGTTAAAAGTATCGAAGAATATTATGATCTACTTGCTCAAAGAAAACTGCCAATTACAAGAGGCCATCTATTGAATTCCGAAGATTTGATAATTCGCAAACATATTTTAAACTTAATGTGTACTTTTGAAACCTCATGGAGTGATTCATCAATGTATTTGAATGAAATACCAACAATTATTTCACAATTAAAAGAAATGGAAACTGACGGATTTATCAAAATCTATTCCGATAATATTGTTATAACCGAAAATGGAAAACCTTTTATACGTAATATTTGTATGGCTTTTGATTTACGCTTAAAACGAAAAATTCCAAATACACAATTATTTTCAATGACAATTTAAAAATTAGTAAAACATTCTTATTTCTTTAATACTATACGTTTTAAGAGAATCATTTTCAAGTTGAAGTTCTAGTTTTCCTTCATTTGTAACACCTTTTATAATACCCATAAATTTATTTCCTTCAATTTCTTCAAAAACCATAGGCACTCCTTTTTTAAATAAATTGTTTTGATAGTCATTCCAAATTTCAAAATAATTGCCATTTTGAATCGCTTTAACGTAAGACTTTAAAACAAATAAAATCTGTTCCAAAATCAAATCCCTATCAAATTCTTTTGCTGTTACCTTTTTTAAAGAACTGGCTTGAGGTAAATTTTCAAAATTGGTTTGATTAACATTCAATCCTATTCCAATAATCGAAACAAATGTACCACTACTTTTTAGACTATTCTCAATAAGTATTCCAGCTACTTTTTTAGAATCTGCCATAATGTCGTTTGGCCATTTTATACTAACTTTAGGTATTGAATTTGCATTTAATACATTTACAATTGATAATGCCACAGCACTATTTAATAAAAATAATTCTGTGCTTTTTAAATTATTTTCATTTATCAATATACTAACCATCAAATTTTTACCAGCTTCAGAAAACCATTTAGCCCCCATTTGCCCTTTACCAGCTGTTTGCATTTCTGTAGCTACAACTGTAAAACTTTTTAAATCTTGAAAAGTTGCTAATTGTTTTAAATAATCATTAGTTGAATCTATGGCATCGAGTTTGATTACAGTCACGGAAGGTATTTTATAGTTTGAAAATAAAGTTAAATAACTAAATTAGTTGAATTAAAAAATTACTGAATTTTATATTGCTATTTGCATCAAAAATAAGCACAAAAAATGGTAACTTTGCAAATTATATAAAAAAATAAATGACTAAAAAAGAAACGAATAATGATGTTTTGTTAGCTAACATCATAAAAGGTATAGAAGAAGTTAAAGGAAACGATATTGACATCCTAGATTTAAGAGCAATTGATAATGCTGCATGCGACTATTTTGTAATTTGTAATGGTAATTCAAACACACAAGTTAATGCCATAGTAAATTCTATCCAAAAAACAGCTTCAAAAGCTATAAAAGACAAACCATGGCACATTGAAGGTGCTGATAATGCAGAATGGGTTTTAATGGATTATGTTCATATTGTTGTTCATGTTTTCCAAAAACACATTCGAGAATATTACAACATAGAAAGCCTTTGGGGTGATGCAAAAATTACTACAATTGCTAACAAATATTAATTTAAAAAACAAGAATGGCAAAAGATAATAAACCCAATCAAAATAAAATAAAATTCAATCCTTTTTGGATTTACGGAGGTGTTCTCGCTTTGATTATACTTTGGAATATTTTCTCAAAAGGTGTTAATTATAGCGAGCCTATAAAAATATCTTCTGCTAAATTCAATACACTTTTAGATAAAGGTGAAGTTCAAAAAGTAATAGTTTTCGACAAAACTCAAGCTGAAGTTTACTTAACTAGCGAAGCTTTAAAAGATGCAACGAATAAAAAAGTTGAAAAAGACGTATTTGACAGACCTAACAAAGGACCACATTACATTGTAGAAATTGGAAATGATCAAGTGTTCCAAACAAAAATAGAAAAAGCTCAAACAGAAGGTCGTTTAAAGGATTATAGTTTTGCTCCAAAAAACGATATTCTGGAATACATTTTAAGCGCGTTACCTTTTATAGTTTTAATTGGTGTCTGGATATACGTAATGAGAAGAATGTCTAGTGGTGGTGGTGGAGCTGGAGGACAAATATTTAATATTGGTAAATCAAAAGCTAAATTATTTGATGAAAAAACCGATATAAAAGTTACGTTTAAAGATGTTGCTGGATTAGAAGGTGCTAAAGAAGAAGTACAAGAAATTGTAGAGTTTTTAAAACATCCCGAAAAATATACAAATTTAGGTGGTAAAATCCCAAAAGGAGCTTTATTAGTAGGACCACCAGGAACAGGAAAAACCTTATTAGCAAAAGCAGTTGCGGGCGAAGCACAAGTTCCATTTTTCTCTCTTTCTGGTTCTGATTTTGTTGAAATGTTTGTAGGTGTTGGAGCTTCACGAGTAAGAGATTTATTCAAACAAGCAAAAGATAAAGCACCTGCTATAATTTTCATTGATGAAATAGATGCTGTAGGTAGAGCAAGAGGAAAAAGCAATATGTCAGGTGGTAATGACGAAAGAGAAAACACTTTAAACCAACTATTAACTGAAATGGATGGTTTTGGAACCAACTCAAATGTCATAGTACTAGCAGCTACAAATAGAGCAGATGTTTTAGACAAAGCACTTATGAGAGCAGGTAGATTTGATAGACAAATATATGTTGACCTTCCAGATATTCGAGAAAGAAAAGAAATATTTGAAGTCCATTTAGCTCCATTAAAAAAAGTAGAAGGTCTTGACACCGACTTTTTAGCCAAACAAACACCTGGTTTTTCAGGAGCAGATATAGCAAATGTATGTAATGAAGCGGCATTAATTGCTGCAAGAAATAACAAGCAAGCAGTAGATAAACAAGATTTTCTAGATGCAGTAGATAGAATTGTAGGAGGCTTAGAAAAGAAAAATAAAATAGTTACTCCAGATGAAAAGAAAGCAATAGCCATACATGAAGCCGGTCATGCAACTGTAAGTTGGATTTTGGAACACGCAGCTCCACTAGTAAAAGTAACCATAGTTCCTAGAGGTCAAAGCTTGGGTGCTGCTTGGTACCTTCCTGAAGAACGATTGATAGTTAGACCTGATCAAATGTTAGATGAAATGTGTGCTACAATGGGAGGAAGAGCTGCCGAAAAAGTTGTTTTCGATACCATCTCTACTGGAGCATTAAGTGATTTAGAAAAAGTAACCAAACAAGCTAGAGCCATGGTTACAGTTTATGGCTTAAATGATAAAATTGGAAACATTACCTATTATGATTCTTCTGGTCAAAGCGAATATAGTTTTTCAAAACCATATTCTGAAGATACAGCCATGATAATTGATCAAGAAATTTCTATTTTAATAGAAAGTCAATACCAAAGAGCCATTCAGATTTTAACTGAAAATAAAGACAAGTTAAACCAACTAGCTACTATTTTAATTGAAAAAGAAGTGATTTTTAAAGACGACCTTGAAGCAATTTTTGGGAAACGTGAGTTTGACAAGAACTTACAAATAGAAACGTCATTATAAATAGTAGTTTAACTTTAAATTAAAAAAAATAAAAATCTTAATTCAAAAAATGATTTTGAATTAAGATTTTTTTATCTTTGAAGGTTTTCAAACGCTATACTAGCATTAAATTTTAATATGAGTCTTTTTAGAAAATTTTTTGGTCCTACTGATGTATCATCAAACGATGACAATAATTCAATATACAACGACATTCCACAAGATTTATCTAGTACTTTAGAGGAACGCTTTACCTCTCGTTTTATGAAAAATGGCGGTAAATTTATTTATTGTGAAAATCTAAACGAAGTTAAAGAACAGTTTTTAAATATTTTAGAAGAAAATGATTGGTTTGAATGTGATGTCTTATGTTACGAGTCCAATCTAAATAGTATGCTTGATGAAAACAAATTGAATTACAATTGTAAGCCTGAAAATCCTAAATTCTTCTTTTCAACTTGTGAAAATTTAATTGCAGAGGAAGGGTCTATACTATTTTCATCCAACCAAATTAAACAAAACAAACCAAAAGAATTACCTAAAAATATGGTTGTTTTTGCTAAAACAAGTCAAATTATTGAAAGTGTAGGCGATGGTTTAAGGGAAATTAAAAAGAAATACTTAACCAATTACCCTACTAACAATACAACCATTAAATACTTTGAAGAAGCAAAAGAAGAAAATTTTATGCAATATGGAAGCGCAGCAAAAAATCTTTATTTATTGCTTTTAGAAGACCAATAAAAATGGGCGAAAATACTATTAGATCGCTGTCTGGAGCTGTTTACATTTTACTTTTAATTGTAGGAACACAAACCCCCTACTCTACTTTATTACTTTTTGGGTGCTTTTTGATTATTACAACCTACGAATTCTGTAATCTTATTAGCATCCGAAAAATAGCACCTATTTTATTAGGAATACTAGGTATGTTAAATTTATATTTTGTACCATTAAAGCAAAGTGTTGTCCTGTTTCTATTGCTTTTTGCCTTACTAGTTGCTTTATTTTTGATGTTTTACCTATTCAAAAATAAAAATTTCCCTTTACATTTTACAGCAAGACATGCTATTTTGTTTGGTTACATAATTTTCCCAATAGTATTGATTACACAAATTCCAAACATCCTTTCGGAAAACGTTATTACCATTTTAGATGTTTTTATAATTATTTGGGTAAATGATACTTTTGCCTATCTAGTTGGAAAAAAATTTGGAAAAAGAAAATTATTTGAAACCATTTCTCCTAAAAAAACGGTTGAAGGCTTTTGGGGTGGTTTGGTTTTTGCATTGATTGCAGGTTTAATCATTAGTTTTTTTAAATCAAATTTACCTTGGTATGTTGCGTTAATTTTTGCTATTACTATTAGCTTTTTTGGCACTTGTGGCGATTTAATTGAATCCAAATTTAAACGTATGGCAGGTGTTAAGGATAGTGGCAAAATAATGCCCGGTCATGGCGGTATTCTAGATCGGTTGGATAGTATTATATTTGCAGCACCATTTTTGGTTTTACTTTTAGAAATAATAAAATTTTTACACTAATTATATATGTTACATTTTCATAAAGAAGGAGCGAAAATCATTTTAGTTGCAACATTTGTTACAACGGTTTATGTGTTGTTGTGCGATAAATTCATCGAAACCTCTTGGATAAAAATGACGTGCCAACTTGTTGGTTTGCTTTTTTTAATTATTATTTTACAATTTTTTAGAAATCCAAAAAGAACTTTACAAGTCAACGATAACTGTATTATTGCTCCTGTTGATGGCAAAGTAGTTGTAATTGAAGAAGTTTTTGAAAAAGAGTACTTTAAAGATAAAAGAATCCAAGTTTCCATTTTTATGTCGCCCATAAATGTACACGTAACTCGTTATGCAGCAAGTGGAATTGTTAAATTTAGCAAATACCACCCTGGAAAATTTTTAGTTGCTTGGCATCCAAAAGCAAGTGAAGAAAACGAGCGTACAACAGTAGTAATAGATACGCCACAATTTGGAGAAATTTTATACCGTCAAATTGCTGGAGCTTTAGCAAAAAGAATTGTAAATTATGCTCAAGAAGGCGATGTTGCAGTTCAAGGAGAAGATGCTGGATTTATTAAATTTGGTTCAAGAGTTGACCTTTTTTTACCACTTGGCACCAAAATTAATGTACAATTGAACGACAAAGCAGTAGGAAACAAAACTATAATTGCATTGAAATAAATGGCTGAATTCGACTTGAATAGTAGATTTAAAGAAGCAGTCGCGCTGGCTGAAACGATTCCGCAAGATTCCCTTCCGCAAGATGTACAATTGCGACTTTATGCCTTTTACAAACAAGCTACTATTGGTACTGTTGATACTAGAATGAATGTAAATTTAGATTTACGTAATGCTTTTAAAACAAATGCTTGGATGCAAATTAGTCATCTCACGACTGATCAAGCTAAAGAAAAGTATATTGAAGCCATTACTGCTTTAAAACAACCATAATTGTAGTCTAATGAAAAATATTGTAGCTATTTGTAGTTTGCTTCTTATTTTACAAGCGTGTCAGGATAAAAAACTAACTGAAGTTGTAGAAGTACCGTTACCAACGGCTCAAGAGAAAGTTAGTATTAGCAGTCCAGACGCTGTGAAAGCCGATAAAGGTGCTTTTAAAATGGTAAAACTACCCTATCTATATGACGCGTTACAACCTTCAATTGATGCCTTAACATTGGAAAACCATTACTCCAAACATTATTTAACCTATACCAACAATTTAAACAAAGAAATTGCAGGAACGGACAAAGAAAACCTTACTATAGAGGAAATTTTAGCAAAGCTGGATCCTTCAAACGACAATTTAAAAAACAATGCTGGCGGGTATTACAACCACAATATGTATTGGGAAAGTATGGGGTCTAAAAAAGGGTTGCAACCTAAAGACACACTTGCGGGAGCTATTAATAAAGAGTTTGGATCGTTTAGCAATTTCTGTTCGTTGTTTAAAGACACCTCCGAAAAACAATTTGGTTCCGGATGGGCATGGCTCCTAGTGGACAAATCAGGTAAACTAGTAATTACAAGTACACAAAACCAAGACAATCCTTTAATGCCTAAAGCAGTTGTAAAAGGCACGCCAATTTTAGCCCTTGACTTATGGGAACACGCTTACTATTTGGACTACCAATACAAAAGAGGGAAATATATAGATGGTTTTTTTAATTGTATCAATTGGGAAAACGTTCAAAAAAAGTACGAAGCTACTTTGAAATAAGCAATTTCTTAATGCACATGTTATTTCTAATTTAAGTTTAGATATCTAAAAAAATTCTTAGTATAGTTGGATTTAAAACTACAAAAAGCGGTTCAATGACCGCTTTCCTTTTAATTCCGTTTGAACCAGCTCCTGCCATCAGTAGTGGAATAATACAAGCCTTTTGTAGTCATTGCTAAAATTTCTTTGCCCGTATCGGTCAAGTCATTAAAATCACCTGAATTAGAACTTATATATCTTACAAACCATGTTCTGCCTTGGGTTGTAGAATATTCAATTTTGGTTTTGTTCGTTGGGTTAATTCGAATCATTTCTTTTCCTTTGATAATCATTTGTGCCATAATTTCTTTTTTATTTACTGTTAATGGGTTTTTCCCTAGCACAAAGAAAGTAGCAGCGAGTGCCAAACTATGACGTATTGAAAATAATTTCATACTGCAATTTTAATTGATACTCCCATGCTTTCTCCAAGATTTTCATCTTCACTTACAGTCATAATAATTTGGGTTTCCATACTTACTTTTTCTCGGATGCAATCGTTGATAGTTCCAATTTCTTCAATTGTAATTTCGGTTGAAAAACAAGATATTTCAAGCAGGATTGCATTGCAATTTTTGTTTACTATTTCATCAAATAAAGAAGCATTAAGCAAGAGCACATTAATTTTTTCAGCTCTATTAATGCCAGAAACAATTGCATATAATGCATTTGCCTTTTCTATAAGCATTGAATTTGTTGTTTAGTAGTTAGTTTCTAAATTTACCACAACTTAAATTCCTTAGATAAATTAAATCATTCAGTTTTTTAGATTTTGTTCGGGATAATGTCATAAAAAATAAAGACATAAAGTCAATTTGTCTGATGTCTTTTTTGATTTTATTAAATTCATTTACTCTTTGGTAAGCATCATCAAATGCAATAATATGTAAATTTGGCCTTGATTTTATCTCGTCATATTCTTCTATTTCAAAACCAATTAACAAAATGATTATCATTGTTATTTTATCGTTTGATACTTCAATAGAGTAGTTTCTAGGAATCACTGTGAGCTTTTTGTGTTCTTTGAAATCAACCATATATGCCAAAGACTGATTGATATCTTTGTTTTTTAGAAGATTTAGTAAAACACAATGTTCAATTCTACGGTATATAAATTCTAGATTTTCCATATTAAAACAAACCTCCTCCCATTGCTAATCTAATTATCCCTACAATAATTACAATGGCGCATATTTTCTTTCCACTTTCCGCATTAGAAACGCTACTAATGATTAAACCAACAACCGCCATTGGAACAACAATCCAATTTAGCCAACCCAATAAAGGTATAAATGCCAATAGCATAGCCAACAAACAAACGATTCCTAGAATTAAAGATACTGTTTTCATGAATTTTATAATATAATTTTGCCTACTCTATTTGGTTTTTGGCTTTCCCATAGCACAAAGAAAGTAGAGTGGAGTGCCAAAGTATGACGTTGTGAAACTAATTGTCTTTAATATTTTCAAATTTTAAAATATTTCCTTTAAACTGTAATCTAGTTTTGCCTAGATTTCCATTATTATTTTTGGCAACGATAACTTCTGCTTCTTCAGAAGTAGGCAATTTGGGTTCATCATCCCATTCATCAATTTTATAAAATTCAGGTCGGTATAAAAGTAAAACCAAATCAGCGAAAGCGTCTATTGGAGCATATTTTCTTAAATCTGATAGTAGCGGTCGACGATTAAACAGTTCATTTAACCTTTCCTTTTGTAAAGAAAAGTGAACAAGAACAAGTATTGTGATATTATATTTTACTGCTAATTGCTTTAATTCAAAAGTTATTTTAGTCAGCTCTCGCTTATTTAGAACTTTGCCTGTTTTATCGTTTTTAGATGTGGCAATGCTTTGTAATGAGTCAATGATAATTAATTTTGGAAAACCTGAAGGAGCGCATAAAATTGTTTTTTCTATGTCAGATACAGTTACAAAAGGGTAGTCATATATCCGTAAAGAATTGCTTTGTAGTGCTTCTATACTTTTGGAAACAAGATCGATTTCATTTTCATTGAGTAACCCAAGTCGCAATTGTTCTGTTGTAATATTGGTTAGTTGCGAAAGGATTCGAAGTAAAAACTGTTGAGCTGCAATTTCTAATGAAAAAAACGATGTGGAGTATCGATTTTCAATTGTCATTTTAGTAATCAATGATACTGCAAATGAAGTTTTCCCCATTCCTTGCTCAGCACCAACTAATATTAAATTGGAAGATTGAAAACCGTTAATTATAGCATCTAATTTCTCAAATCCAGAAGGAATTTTATTAACGGTTTGGTCTTTTTTGTTAGTACTCTTTAGACTTTCTTTAAATGCATCACCCAGTTCCGTGCATGTTTTGAATGATATATAACTCATGGTTTTTATTGGCAAAGTAAATCGGTCATTGTGCCAAAGGGTGACGTTTTTGAGAATATTACAATAAAAAACGACACTTAGATTAAGTGCCGTTTGATGAATTATTTACGCTAATATTTATTCCCAAATATCATTTCTGTTGATAATGCTTTTGGAAATAAAATTCCTTATGTTTTTTGTTCTATCAGCAATTCTATCAGCAAAATCAATTGGTTCATTCCAAGTATTTATTTCTTGAACGGTGTTTAATAATCCAAATTTTTCATATGAGATAGTATGTTCGCTTGGCAGATTATTTGAATCAGAAGAATTAGCACTTGCAGTAGATAAAGAAAGATTCCCAATACCATTTATTACTTCTGTGATTTTATTCCAAATTATATCTGCTTCCTCTTTTTTTTCTTTTGGATAATTCTCGAATCCTAAATCTTTCCATTCAATTCCTCTTGCAACAATGTGGTCTATTGAAACGGTATTACCCTTAAAAATAGTTTCTCTAATTTTTTTTAAATCTCCTTTATTTCCAATTTCATATTTGTATAGAAAATAAGCTGTCTTTTCCCAGCCATAAGCATAATGTATCCACTTATTCTTATCCTCATCAAATAGTTTTTTTGCATTTTCCCCTAAATGCTCCCAATGGTATGAAAAACCTTGTTCATTTTTATAATATTTAATCAATAAATTATTGCAATCGTTCAAATCAGAATCAGGTGAAATAGATTTATAAATACTTTCAAAATTTTCCCTACTTGCTTTAGCATTATAATAATATCGGTTATATATTATTTCATAACATAAAAGAAAATTCTCCCAACGCTCTATTAAATTATTTTCATTTGGATTTCCAATTCTGAAACTACGTAACAAAAATAGCATACTTCTGTTTTTATCTAATAGTAAAACATCTCCAATAAGATGATTTATTTTATCGGCTTCAGGAATTTCATTTACTAAAATATTCATTGTCTTGGTCAATTCAAACGCAAGATCTTTTGAATATTCTATAATTTGATTTTTATTATTACCTTTTAAAGCGATTGCTTTTCGAACATATTCAAAAGAACCATTTTCACCTGAAATTGAATTAGGAGAATTGAAATTATTATCTTTTTTACCATCTTCTACAGCTCGTAAATGATACATTAGTACCGTATCTAAAGGCATATCTCCACGCAACCAATTTTCACTAACTTTTTCTTCCATTTTAAAAACAGAAGCAAAAGCTTCTTGAATTTTTTCAATATCAGTATCAGGAGTTGGTGAATTTAAATATACACTTTTCATCAACAAAGATTTTACTTTCTCTGTTTCAGACAAAGCAATTCCACGAGTATTGTGTAATTCGAAAATTTGGGAAGCTACTGCCTTGTCTTGAAATAAAGCAAGAGAGCAATAAGCATCATAAATTACTTTCACGTACTTTTCAATATTATTAACATCTAACTTTTGAATTTTACCTTCAAAAGCATCTATAAAAAGTTGAACTGCCATAACCATTCTTGCTAACGACATTGTTTTTTCAGAAGTCAAAAGGTCTTCTAATTTGCTATTAACAAATTCATTGGCTTCTAGAATCGCTTTAATTTTTTCTAAACCTTCTAAATCATAAGAAACAGGTTTAAAACTAATATCTTTTATATAGTTTTTATTTTTTTTATATCCGCATACCATCAGGAACAAGTATACTGTAGTTATTCTCTGTTGCCCGTCAATAATTTCAAATTTATCGCATGAGATTGAAAACCCCTCATTTTTAATTCGAATATATTCTTCTTCTGAAAGTAAATTTGCTATATCATAATTTGTCTTTTCAAGAATATAATGACCAAGATAATATCTTGTATCATCAGTAGGGTTATCATTTTCATCGCAATGTTCTAAAATGTCATTGATAAATGGATTTAACTGTTTTTCTCCCCAAGAATAAGCGCGTTGATAATCAGGTATTACGAAAGAATAGTTCTTTATAAACTCTCCAAATGTTTGCTCTTTTTCCATAATATTATTTATTAGTATTTGTTTTTATTTTTTGTAAATATAACATTTTAAATTACAAATTATTTAAAATACGGAGTCGTCTTGTTTGTTCATTTTCAGGTAGTTTTGCGGGTAAAAACAACAATAACAATTGATTGTAATAGGTTACATTTATTGCGTCTGTACAATAGGTTGCTAAGTTTTTATCAAATGTAATTAGGTGTAAATTATTTCTACTTTCAAATTCTTTATATTCTTGATTTGTAAATCCAATATAAAGCAATATGACAATTGTAATAGCTTCATTTGAAACCTCAATATAATGTTCTTTATAGCTGACTTTGAGATCTGAATGCTTTTTTTTATCAACCATATAGGCTAAATCACAATTGAATTCTTCAATTTTCAGTAAGTTGTATAAATTGGTATAATTGGGTGTGAATTTAGTATAGAGTGCTTCCATCTTTTTTTTAATAAAAATTTATTAGACAATTTGTTGTTTTTTGTATGAATTTTAATCATTTGCCAATGCTAATACTAGCGACAATTTAACTTAACGTGTCGGTCATACAAAACAATACTTCCTGCTACGGAAACATTCATACTTCTTTCTCCTTCTAAAAAAACGATTTCTTGACATTGTTCAATGGCTTGTTCTGTCAATCCGTAATCTTCTGCACCAAGTAAGTAACAGCCTTGTTTTGGGTGTTTAAATTTGTGAATCGGAATGGCTTTGTCCGTTATTTCAATTCCAATTAATTTACATCCGAAAGGTCTGTGGTCATTAAAATCTGTAAAGTCTTTATATTCAAATAGCGGAATGTGTTTGCTACTATTCATTGTGTTGGATGCTTGTATTTTAAATCTTGCACCAATAATAAAAATAAAATCAGCATCTAATATTTGAGCTGTTCTATAAAGCGTTCCCCAATTTTCTGATGATTTTGGATTTAAAACCCCAATGCTATAATATCCCTTTTTCTTCATAATACTTTGTGTAATTCACTATTTCTAATTGCCTTTTGGAGTTTATTTAAATCTCCAGCAGTAAGGTTTACAATGCAAATCTAAAAGTTGTGAGTGCCAAAGTATGACGTAGTGAAAAAATATTCAAAATTAGTGCAGTTTCTCTCGAAGCCATACTATTAGATAAATAAGCTACTAGTTTTACCACAGAGTATGTCTAAATTTATAACAATAATGGTGTTCATTTTCTTAAAAATTAATCTTATCGAGCCATTTTAGCAGTTTTAGAATATGTAAATTTAATAAATGCATCATTCTAAAAACCTAACCGATAATCACTGATACATTTGATTCGCTCTTTCGATTCGCCATTTGATTGTTTCCCTCAATTTTAAAGGTGCTAGCACTTCCACCAACTCACCATATTTCAAAATTTCTATTACAAAATCAAAGGTGGGATGGACAAACAGTTCAATTTTAAAGGCATTTGGAGTTTCTTCTAAAATCTTTTGTGAATGATGTATGGGCAATGATTTCAGGTAAACCGCTTGGCTTTCGTCAAATTTTAAAATGACTTTCTCAGCAGGTTCGTAGGTTTCTATACCAAAAGCATTTTCATAAAGTTGGTTTACATTAATCATTTTTGGCAAAAACGTAGTGAGTGTAATTTCTAAATTAAAAATACGATCCAATCCGAAATTTCGAATCTCATTTTTAGCAACATCAAAACAAATTAAATACCATCGGTGTTGCGCTTCTTTGATAGCAATAGGTTCAACAATTCTCTTTGTGACGCCTTCTTTCCAATAACTTTGATGTTCAAATTGTATGACAAGTTTGTTTTCAATGGCATGTAACAATCCATGTAAATGTTCGGAACCACTGGCTCGTTTTTTTTCTAGCAACAATTTATTTGAAACGGCATTAGAAAGGCTGATGGCATTGATAGTTTCTACAGCTTCAATGATGCGTTCAAATGGTTTTTCCAAGTCGTCATCCAAAATTTCATACCAACCTTCTTTTTTGTTGTACTGTATTTCAATTTCGTAAATAGATAGTATTTCTTTCAAATCCCGCTGAAAAGTACGCTTTGAAATCTCAAAATAGTCGTCTAAAATCTCTTGTTGTTTCAACAGAAAATCTTGTATTTCCTGAAAAGTAGCAGGTTTTGCTTTTAATTTATTGATAATTAAAAGATGTCGATGTATGTATTGTTTCTTCGCCATGATTCCAAATGTTTGAAACAAAAGTAAACCATAGCAACGACAAGCTATGTCGCTATAAGAATAAAAGAAAAAAAGTTATTGCTTTTTTCAATTTAGTTGGCTTTCGATTTACAAAAAAAATTCAAAATAGTTTACTGCTTTTTAAGTTGCAAAACAAACGATAAACACCATTACCATCCCTTTTTTGACAGCAATTTATTTACTTTTCAATGGCTATTCCTTACTAATTTTATACGTTTTGATTCCCGAACTGGTCGCTATTTTTACAAGATAAATTCCTTTTTGAAAGGTAGAAACATCTATAACGGTTTGTTTAGTATTTAAAATATACGAATTAATTTCTTGTCCCAAAATAGAATAAATGGTTGCGCTATTTCCGATTTGATTTTCTGGAATTATGAGGTGTAGCTGGTCAGTAACTGGATTTGGAAATACCACCAAATTAGTTGCATTACTTGCATTGCTAGTTCCTAAACTGCTTTGTTGGTACACCCTAACATAATCAATTTCCATTGTAGCTTGCACAAAATTTGTTGTGACATTTGACAAAACTGCAATGTTTAATAAAATGTATTGTTCGGCGTCAAATGGCCAAGTGTATTGGTTTTTAAGTAATGGTTCATAATTTAGATGATTTATTCCATCAACACTAAAGGTTATTCTTTCATTATTCCATTCCACCGCATAAACATGAAAATCACTTGTTACCCCATTTTTATATTGTGAATTTGCTGTGTATTCATCAGTTCCTAAATCGCCATTAATTGGATGGTGAACGGCGCTTGATATGGTATTGGCTCCCCAAAATTCCATAATGTCCATTTCGCCACAGGCAGGCCAAGTAACAGTGCCGTACCCATTTAATTGCCAATACGCACCCAACTCATTGATGTTTTTTCCTAACATCCAAATGGCAGGCAAAATTCCGTTTCCGTCAGGTAATTTGGCGCGTACCTCAACACGACCGTATTTGAAAGAAAATTTGGAATTCAACCGTGCAGAAGTATATTGTTTGGTAACTCCTTGATTAAAATAGGCTTCCTGTTTGGCAACAATCTTTAAAGTGCCATTACTCACAGACGCATTATCCACACGGCTTGTATAATGCTGCTGCTCATTGCCAAACCAACTAGAACCTACTGGGAATTGGGTTTGAGGGTACCATTTTAAATAATTTACTGCCCCATTGCCATCAAATTCATCCGACCAAACCAAATGATCATAAACAACCGTATTTGTAACTGTATATTGAAAATCATCAATATAGGAAACCACTTGACTCGTATTGTTTTCTCCATTTATTTGAAGGAGCACTCTATTGAAATCAGATCTAACTAGAGGATTGGGAGAGGCAGCACTGAAATTGACAAAAGTATCAGTAGCAAAATTAAAAGTAACCGTTTGCCATTGGTTCAATACAATGGGTTTAATGATTTCGCATTGTGTGGTCCAAGGATCGGTCAGCAAACTATTTTGAAGTTTCAACGAAATTTGATTGGTTTGATTGCCAACAAGTCCGTTGGAAGGAACGTATATTTTTAAAGAAAAAGTACTATTGTTATTTAAATTAAAAGTACCCACTCCGTCAAAACCAATATTTGCATAAAGTCCCCCTGTATCGGAATATTTTAAAACTGTAGCCGAAGTATTACTACCTGATGGATATGGATTTACAAAATGATTGTCCATGCCGCAATCACTTCCGTACCAACTTAAAATAGTGCCATTTCCTTCAAAATTGTCACTTATAGTTTGAAGTTGCGCATAAAATAATGTTGTTGAAAATAAGAAAGCTAGAAGTATATATTTCCGCATGATAAACAATTTAAAATTGAAGTAATTAGGCTATAAATATACTACAAATTAGCTTATGTAAGAGTACACTTTTAGCTATCAATTATTTTAGTACTATTTCATAGTTTCCTAAATTCAAGGAAGTAGTTCCAAAAATAACATAAATTGTTACAAAAAAGTAAATTACTTCTCTATTTTACAAATGTAGTGCTACATTCTATTCAACTGCTGTTTAAAAAAACAAAAACTGCCAGAATTTATTGGTTCCAGCAGCTCTAAATACATTACTTTTGATAATCAAAAGCGGCTAAGCGGCCATACAATTTTTAACATCGCTAAGTGGCGAAACACTAACGGTGTTACAAGCAAAAACATAAAAATAATAGTACACACCCGGTGTTAGCCCTCTAAATACTTTTTTACGCGATTTTGCAAAATCGTAGCGCACTTTGTTGGAAGTGGCGTCAAGTAACAATTGTCCGTCTGCTATAACAGGACTCGTTAAAGGAGAGCCTTCGCTACAAATACAAAAATAATTAACCGTACCATGACCCGTTATTGCAGGAATTTCAACTGCAATTTCGCCCATAACTGCTGTTCGTTTTACAAAGAACGTACTGATTTGTTGAATTGGAATATTGCTTTGCGCCACTGCCGAACTAGGCACAAAACCACTCAATACAATGACTGACTCATCACCAAGAGCGACAGCATCTACATAATCTGCTATTAGATCCAAAGCATCTATTAATGCTTTTCTAGCGTTACTAAAAATTGTTTTTTTGGTACTCCCAAAAGTAGCATAATCCGATGCAGCGGCATTGAATTTTTGCTGTAATGCTTCAAATTCAATTTGTTTGATAACTGGATCTGTAAAAATGGCAGGGTTGGTATAAATCCCGTTAGCCACTTGAATAGCAAACGTTTCTAATGTTAAGGTCCCAGATTGGTGGTACCCTAAAGTGCAATGTTGTGTTAACATACTTTTTGTTGTTTAATAATTAATAAAAAAAAATAAAAATTCATTATACTAGTATATTTCTAATAACGACAACAATACTAGCAATAGTATAAGGCATTACGTTAAATTATATTAAAAATTATGTTAAATAAACTACAATACTAAAACCGACTACTAAAAACTATTTCTAAACTGCTTACAATTCCGTTTTTTGCCCCAATACTATACAGTCAACCCCAAAATGTTGCTTCTTTTGAGGCTACTATATATAGTCCGCTGAAAAGTATATATAGTGGACCCCAAAATGCAGCACTTTTTTAGGCTAGTATATATAGTCCGCTGAAAAGTATATATGGTTGACCCCAAAATGTATCATTTTTTTACGCTTGTAAATATAGTTGACTGAAAAGTATATATGGTTGACCCCAAAATGTAGCACTTTTTAACGCTAGTATATATAGTCCACTAAAAAGTATATATAGTGGACTGAAAATGAAATATAGTCGAACGAAAAGTAGTTATAGTTGCGCTAAAATAAATCAAATCTTTGCATTAGTATATAAAGTTCCCAAAGCAGTAGATAAAATTAGACGTTAACTTAAATTTTTGCTACGTTAAATTATTCATTGAATTATATAAGCTTAAAATTTACTATTTTTATCGAATGATAAAGACGATAATAGTTGATGACGAATATAATGCTAGTGAGTTTTTAGAGAAACTGTTACATCATTATTTTCCAGATAAGTTTTTGGTACTTGCAAAATGTGAAAGTACTGATGAAGCCTTAATAGCAATAGAAAATTTCAATCCTGAGTTGGTTTTCTTAGATATTCAAATGCCCAATAAGAACGGTTTTGAGTTAATAAAATCATTGAAAACTATCAATTTTGAAGTGATTTTCACAACTGCTCATTCTGAATTTGCAATTGACGCAATAAAATGTAGTGCTTTAGATTATTTGTTGAAACCTATCAATTATATTGATTTATTGGAAACGGTAAAAAAGTATGATTCCAAATTGCATAAAGCATCACAGCAAGACAAGTTGATGCTCCTAATTGAAAATATTGATACTGGAAGTTCCGAATTTAAAAAAATTGCTTTTCCAACTGAAACAGGTTTTGAATTAATTAAAACCAATTCTATTCTTTATTGTGAAGCCGATGGGTGTTACTGTTACCTAAAATGTCTTGATGGAAAAAAGATTATACTTTCAAAAGCTTTAAAATATGTTGAAGAACTTTTACCGAACACAATTTTTCAACGTATTCATAAGTCTTATTTAGTTAATTTGAATTATGTAAATCGTTTTAATAAATCTAATGGACTTCTTGTAGAACTAACAAATGGTGAGATTCTTCCTGTATCAACCCGTAAAAAAGAAATCTTTATCAATGCTATCATTCAAAAAAAGTAAGCTATTATTCCTATTTCTTCTTTTTGTTGAGTTAGCAATTGCACAACAATATCCTTCAAGAAATTATTCTACTTTAGACGGACTTCCTAACAATAGTGTTTGCTCAATTTTAAAAGACAGTCGAGGTATTTTATGGGTGGGAACTGCCAACGGTGTTGCAACGATACAAAACAATCAAATTCATAATTTATATACAACAGATGGCTTAGCCCATAACAGCTGTTGGGCAATAGTTGAAGATAAAAACAATAATTTATGGTTTGGGAGTTATGGTGGTGGTTTAACTTTTTACAATGGCAAAAAGTTTAGTGTTATTAATGACCAAAATGGATTGATTAATAATAAAATCAGAAAATTATTCCTTTATGGTAATTATATTTATGTTGGAACTGAGTTTGGAATATCGGTTATTGACATAAATACAAAAAAAATTGTTTTAAACATAAAGAATAAAGGCAGTCGAGGTTTATTTCAAGTTATGGGCTTTTTTGAAGATAATTCAAATGTATATTTTGGAACTTTTAACGATGGTTTTTGGGAAGTGAACTTAAATTCAAGGAAGATAATTCTTGTAAACCATAACAAACCCGATATTTTTTCGCTACACAAATCTAAGGATAGCCTGTTTTTCTGCTACGGAGATATAAACAACAAATCCATTAACAAAACCAATATTAAAGATTATTTCAAAAACAACATTTCTAATACCTATTTTGGAAATACTATTTATTGGGATTTTGCTACAGACAAAAGGTTTGCAACTTATGTTGCTGGAAATGGCATTAGTTTTTCAACAGGGGGCATTTTTAAGATAGAAAATGATAAGATAATAAATGTAAGTGCTCAATTTGGAGTGGATAGCCATGAAGTTTGGTGCTTGAATTATGATAAACAAAACGATGTTTTATATGTTGGAACTACCGATAAAGGATTTTATGAAATTGATTTAAAAAAGCAATTAGATTATTATAATTCTTCTTTTTTCAAGAAGGATAAATTAGAAGTTGTTTCAATTGCTAATAGAAATGACAAAAGAATTATTTTACACAAAGATGGATTGCTTCTTCTAAATCAATTGAAAATAGACACCGAAATTACTCAAAAAGATTTTTTTGATTTTGCTCATAGCCAACTTAATAAATTTAGAAACATTTCAAAATATGAATATTATACTATTTTTAGTCAAGCAAAAATAGACGGTTTTGAATTTAGAGAGTTAAAAATAATTGATAACAAAATATGGGTTAATACAAATATTGGTTTATTTAAAGTTTCTGAAAATGGTAATATAACTGAGTATTATCCATTTGATATTAGCTCATTTAGTATTGTAAATCCGAATAAATTAATTTTTCAACAGTCTTATTACTATGTTATAATTGTAGAAAAGTTAAAGAAAGAGCTGAAAATCAATCGTTTTTATTTAGCAAACAAAAATAATCCTAGAGATGTAATGGCTATAGTGTCATTAAATAATAAAAAATATTTAGTATCAAGGTCTTCGGGACTATTTTCCTATCAAAATAATACTTTTACTTCCTATCATTCCAATGGTATTTGGGATGAAAAGGAACTTATTAAAGCTACAGTAAACAATAAAAATCAATTGGTAATCGCAAATTCTTTTGGTGATGTATTTCTTATTGAAGATGCTCAAAAATTTAAAATCATTAAGAAAATTGACCGCAATCAATTAATTGGTAATTCAATTTCGTTTTTAGAATGCTATAAAGACTACTTACTTATTGGAACTGAAAAAGGATTGAATATTTACAAAGATGGAAAAATACGATTGGTTG
>CANGIF010000008.1 GCA_947453885.1 Flavobacteriaceae bacterium | reverse complement strand
ATTATCGTAGACAAATTAGGCGTTGACGAGAATGAAGTTGTAACAGAAGCAAGCTTCACAAACGATTTAGGAGCTGATTCATTAGACACTGTTGAGCTTATTATGGAGTTCGAAAAAGAATTTGATATTCAAATTCCAGACGACCAAGCAGAAAACATTGCTACTGTTGGTCAAGCTATTTCTTACATCGAAGAAGCAAAAAAATAATACTTAGGCACCCGTAACTTTTAAAAGTTGCGGGTGTTATTATTTTTAAAAGAAAAAATTCCGATTGAAATTCAATCAAAATACTATTAAAATACCCACGTATCTTTTATGGTTTAACCTAAAATACTGATGGGTATTATTTTATTTGAAATAAAATAATACTAAAAATTAACAATATGGTTTTAAGGCGAGTTGTTGTTACAGGTTTAGGCGCACTTACTCCTATCGGAAATAACATTCAAGAATTTTGGAATGGACTAGTGAACGGCGTTAGTGGCGCAGCACCAATTACTTATTTTGATGCAACAAATTTCAAAACGCAATTTGCTTGCGAATTGAAAAATTTCCATGTAACCGATTTTATTGACAGAAAAGAAGCTCGAAAAATGGATCGATATGCACAATATGCTGTTGTTTCATCAGACGAAGCTGTTAAAGATGCCAACTTTAATTTTGACCAATTAGACAAAGACCGAGTAGGTGTAATTTGGGGTTCTGGGATTGGTGGATTAGAAACGTTTCAACAAGAAGTAATGGAATTTACGTTGGGAAATGGCGTTCCTAAATTCAATCCATTTTTCATTCCAAAAATGATAGCAGATATTGCTGGTGGACATATTTCTATAAAATATGGCTTTAGAGGACCTAATTTTACAACTGTTTCGGCTTGTGCTTCGTCAACAAATGCCATTATTGATTCCTTCAATTATATTCGTTTAGGACATGCCGATGTAATGATTACTGGAGGTTCTGAAGCGGCAGTAACTATTGCTGGAATGGGCGGATTTAACGCTATGCATGCACTTTCTACTCGTAACGACGATCCAAAATCAGCTTCAAGACCTATGGATAAAGATCGTGATGGATTTGTGCTAGGAGAAGGCGCAGGTGCTTTAGTACTTGAAGAATACGAGCATGCTGTGGCAAGAGGCGCTACTATTTATTGCGAAATTGGTGGTGGGGGTATGTCTGCAGATGCGCATCATATTACGGCTCCTCATCCTGAGGGTTTGGGTGCTAAAAACGTAATGATTAACTGTTTACGTGACGCTGGTTTAAAACCTACTGATGTTGACGGTGTAAATATGCATGGCACTTCAACTCCTTTAGGCGACATTGCAGAGAGTAAAGCTATACTTCATGTTTTTGGCGAACATGCCTATACTATGAATTTGAATTCTACAAAGTCAATGACGGGTCATTTACTAGGAGCAGCTGGTGCAATTGAAACTATTTCAAGCATCCTTTCGATGAAATATGGAATTGTTCCTCCTACCATTAATCATTTTACAGATGATGAAAATATTGATTCAAAATTAAATTTCACATTTAACAAAGCTCAAAAGCGTGACATGAAAGTTGTAATGAGTAACACATTTGGTTTTGGCGGTCATAATGCTTGTGTTTTAGTTAAAAAACTAGATTTGTAATTTAATTACAATGAATTTATTAAAAAAAATATTTCAAAAAAAATCCCGTTCAAATGAGGACGGGATTTTTTTTGACTCTATTGAAAAAATTATTGGTTTCCAGCCTGAAACAATTGAAAACTACCAAAGAGCTTTTACACATCGATCAGTAAATAAGATAGACGAAAACGGAATTCCAGTTAATTACGAACGTTTAGAATTTTTAGGAGATGCCATGCTTAGTGCTGTTATTGCTGGACATCTTTTCAAGAAAGTACCTTCAGGTGATGAAGGCTATTTAACCAAAATGCGTTCTAAAATTGTTAGTCGTGAGCATTTAAATGAACTTGGTCGTGATTTAAATTTGCTACAATTTGTTGAAAGTAAAATTCAAGCACAAAATTTTGGAGATAATATTTACGGTAATATATTTGAAGCACTTGTTGGGGCTATCTACTTAGATAAAGGCTATTTTTATTGTGAAAAGTTCATTCAAGAAAAAGTAATTTTACCTTATGTAGATATAGCAAAACTTGAAGGTAAAGTAATTAGCTATAAAAGCTTACTTATTGAATGGTGTCAGAAAGAAAAAAAACAATTTTATTTTGATGTTTTTGAGGACAATGGTATTAGAGGAGAACGATTGTTTGGAGTAAAATTAAGTATTGACGAAATTGTAATTGCAAAAGCAAGAGCAACATCAAAAAAGAAAGCAGAAGAAAAGGCTTCGCAAAGAGCATTTTTTGCATTTCAATCAAAAATTGAGAAAGAAAAAAAATAATTCTCAAAACTAAAACGTTTTCGTTAGCAAATTAACAATAACTTATAAGGTGATATTCCATAATATTACTGATTAATACTATATTTACAACGAATTTTAAAAACTAATGGCAATTCTTAAACTAAATATCGATGATATTGAAGAAAATGAATTTTCGTTATTGGCTATTCATACATCACTTGAGGATTATAGATTAGCTTACTTAATCAATCAAAAACTTTCAATTAAGTTAGAAAAAAGTAAAAAGGAATTCATCATGGAGAATAAACAAGGTGACACCCATTTTTCAAGATTTGAATTTGAGGACAAGAAAAAAGATATAATTTGGACTTTATTCCAAAACAAAAATGAAATAAGTTTAAAAAATGTAACAACAGCGTTTAACTTGTTTTCTACTAATAATTTATCTGATTACACCACAACTTTTCTTTTAACAGAATTCAAAAAAACTGATTTTTTTCTTAAAATTGATAACGGTGATGAGTTGTTTGATACAGAATTAATAAACACTACGGTGAACTCCATAAATAAAGTTGGAATGGCTTATTGGGTTGATGTTCAGAAAATAAAAAATAAAAATAATTTAATTTTTTAATAAAAATGGTTACAAGAAAAAAAACGAAAATCGTTGCTACCCTTGGCCCAGCTTGTAGTTCAAGAGAGGTTATAAAGGAAATGATTGACGCTGGGGTTAATGTGTTTAGAATTAACTTTTCCCATGCTGATTATGAAGATGTAAAGGAACGGATAGACATTATTAGAAGTTTAAATCAAGAGTTCAACTATACTACTGCAATATTAGCTGATTTACAAGGTCCAAAATTGAGAGTCGGGGTAATGAAAGAAGATGTAATTGTAAAACCTGGTGACATTATAACTTTTCAAACAGCAGAAGATGTTCCTGGAACATCTGATCGGGTCTACATGAATTACAAAGAATTTCCTAGAGATGTAAAAGCAGGTGAAAAAATATTGCTTGATGATGGTAAATTAATGTTTGAAGCATTGGAGACAAATGGTAAAACTGAAGTTGTTTGCAAAGTAATTCAAGGTGGTCCTTTAAAATCTAAAAAAGGCGTAAATCTACCAAACACAAAAGTTTCCTTACCCGCATTAACTAAAAAAGATATAAAAGACGCAATTTTTGCAATTGAACAAAAAGTAGATTGGATTGCACTTTCTTTTGTTAGAACTCCAGCCGATTTAGAAGAATTACAAGATTTGATTAAGAAACATTGTGAACATAAAATTCCGATAATTGCAAAAATTGAAAAGCCAGAAGCAGTAGAAAACATTGATAAAATTGTTGCCTATTGCGATGGATTAATGGTTGCAAGAGGAGATTTAGGAGTTGAAGTACCAGCACATGAAGTACCATTAATTCAAAAAAAATTAATTCAGCGTGCAAAATCAGCTAGAATACCTGTTATAGTTGCTACTCAAATGATGGAAACTATGATAACTAGTCTAACCCCAACAAGAGCCGAAGTAAATGATGTTGCAAATTCTGTAATGGATGGAGCAGATGCAGTTATGCTGTCTGGAGAAACATCGGTTGGGAATTACCCGGTTCAAGTTATTGAAAAAATGACACAGATAATTGAAGCTGTTGAAGACTCACCTCTTATTCAAGTACCAAAAAATACACCTCAAGTTAAAACAAATAGATTTATAACAAAAACTATATGTTATCATGCTGCTTCAATGGCTAATGATATAAATGCAAAAGCAATAAGTACTTTAACAAATAGCGGTTATACTGCTTTTCAAATTTCAGCTTGGAGACCAAATTCACATATTCTAGTATTTACTTCAAACAAAAGAATATTAACTCAACTAAACCTGTTGTGGGGAGTTAAATCGTTTTTTTATGATAGATTTGTCAGTACAGACGAAACTATTATTGACATTAATGAAATAGCAAAAAACAGTGGCTTTGTTCAAAAAGGCGATTATCTAATAAATCTTGCCGCAATGCCAATTATAGAAAAAGGGATGGTAAACACATTAAGGGTTTCGGAAATAGAATAATTATATTTAAAACACAATATATAAAGGAGGGATAATTATAAATTATCCCTCCTTTATATTTATAAAAATTATATTTTAAAGGTTATAACCGTTTTGTTAGCATGGTTAACAATATCTTCACTAATGCTTCCATTAAAGAAATGAGCTATTCCTTTACGACCATGAGTACTTATTCCTATAAGATCTGCATTAATTGAATTCGCAAAATTAAGTACCCCTTTTTCAACATTTACATCATTGTAAATATGTGTATTGTGATTTTTTAAGTCAAAATTTGAAGTGAATTTAGCTAATATTTCTTTAGCAACGTGTGTTGGTTTAAAATTTGTTGGAGTATTAATTAAAACAAGTTCTAAAGACGCATCAAACATATTTGCAAATTCAACAACTTTTTTAAAGCTTGGTTTCACTTCATCTGAAAAATCAGAAGCAAAAACAAACGTATTTACTTCAAAATTATCATTTTCGCTTTTTATTACCAAAACGGGTACGTCGGATGTTCTAACCACTTTTTCAGTGTTTGAACCTATAAATAATTCTTTGTAGCCACTTACACCGTGAGAACCCATTACTATTAAGTCAACATTATTTTTGTGACTCACATCAATAATACCTTCAAAAGCTTTTTCAAATTGAACAACTTCAGAGACAGTTAATCCTTCTAGATAATCTGAATCCATAAGTTCTTCAAGCTTATTTATAGCACTTTTTTTAAAGAACATAACTTCCGGTATTCCAGTGCTTCCACCTACAGCGTCATTAGCTAATGAAGTTGGCAATTCAAGCATGTGTAACAGAATTATTTCAGCATTATTTTTTCTTGCAATTTGTGCTGCAACCTTTAATGCGTTTTCTGAATGTTCTGAAAAATCAGTAGGAATTAATATACGTTTCATATATTTTTTTGATTAAAAGATTATAAAATATAGTTAATTAAAACTTTTATAAAGGTAATAAAAAATTATAACATTCCAAATATGTTTTTTGTGATATAAAAAAAATAACTATATTTGCACCATTATTTACCAATTTATCTAAATAATGAGGCACGCAATGCGTGCCTCTTTTTATAAAAATATGACATTTAAAGACAAAGTTATAAAGGTATTAAACAAAAGTTTGGAAGAAAAACCAGAACTTTTTTTAATAGACATTGTTATAACAGAAAATTTTAAAATTATTATTACAATAGACGGCGATAATGGCGTAATTTTACAAAATTGTATAGATATTAGTCGCTCTATTGAAGATAATTTAGATCGAGAAGAACAAGATTTTACGTTAGAAGTTGCTTCTGCAGGTGTATCATCTCCACTTAAATTAATTCGGCAATATAAAAAAAATGTTGGTAGGACTTTAATTGTCAAACTTGAAAATGAAAAATTTGAAGGTAAATTAATTGAAGCAAATGAAAAATTTATAATTTTGACTTGGGAGACAAGAGAGAGTAAAAAAATAGGAAAAGGTAAGGAAACCGTTCAAAAAACAAAAGAAATTCCTTACAATGAAATAATAGAAGCAATTGTTACAATAACATTTTAATAAGAGGCGGCATGGAAAATATAGCATTAATCGATTCGTTTTCAGAGTTTAAAGACGATAAACTTATAGATCGCGTAACGCTTATGGCGATTTTAGAAGATGTATTCAGAAATGCATTGAAAAAAAAATATGGATCTGATGATAATTTCGACATTATCATAAATCCTGACAAAGGAGATATGGAAATCTGGAGAAGAAGAATTGTAGTTGCTGATGATGATTTAGATTTAGAAAATGAAGAAATTACATTAACAGAAGCAAGAACTATTGAACCAGATTTCGAAATTGGTGAAGAAGTATCTGAAGAAGTTAAATTAATAGACCTTGGTAGAAGAGCTATTTTAGCATTACGTCAAAACTTAATTTCTAAAATTCATGAGCACGATAGTACCAATCTCTACAAACAATTTAAAGATTTAATTGGAGAAATTTACACTGCTGAAGTTCATCATGTAAGACCAAGAGTAGTAATATTAATGGACGATGAAGGAAACGAAATTGTTTTGCCAAAAGAAAAACAAATTCCTTCAGATTTTTTCAGAAAAGGAGATAATGTTCGTGGAATTATTGAAAATGTAGAATTAAAAGGAAATAAACCACAAATTATTATGTCTAGAACTTCTGAAAAGTTCCTAGAAAAATTATTTGAACAAGAAATACCAGAGGTTTTTGACGGCTTAATAACAGTGAAAAATGTAGTAAGAATTCCTGGCGAAAAAGCAAAAGTAGCCGTTGATTCGTATGATGATAGAATAGACCCTGTAGGGGCATGTGTTGGTATGAAAGGATCTAGAATTCACGGAATTGTTCGCGAACTAGGTAATGAAAATATAGATGTAATAAATTATACTACTAATACTCAGTTATACATTACTAGAGCACTAAGTCCAGCAAAAGTTTCTTCAATTAAAATAAATGAAGAAACTAAAAGAGCAGAAGTGTTTTTGAAACTTGAAGAGGTTTCTAAAGCGATAGGTAGAGGTGGACATAATATTAAATTAGCAGGACAACTAACTGGATACGAGTTAGATGTTATCAGAGAAGGAACTGTAATGGATGCTGAAGACGATGTTGAGTTGTCTGAGTTTTCAGATGAAATTGAAGGTTGGGTAATCGATGAATTTGCAAAAATAGGATTAGATACTGCCAGAAGCATTTTAAACCAAGATGTCAATGATCTTGTAAGAAGAACAGATCTTGAAGAGGAAACTATTCAGGAAGTAATGAGAATATTGAAAGAAGAGTTTGAAAACTAGTTCTTTCTAAACAAAAAAATAATAGTAAATAGGTTTTATGTCTGAAGAAAAAATTATTAGAATAAACAAAGTTTTAAGGGAATTGAATATTTCTTTAGAAAGAGCTGTGGATTATCTAAAAGATAAAGGGATTGCTATTGAAGCAAGCCCAAACACAAAAATTTCAGATGACGTATACAACGTACTTTGTGGGCAGTTTGCTGGCGATAGAGGAAACAAAGAAGCTTCGAAAGAAGTAGGTGAAGAAAAACGAAAAGAAAAAGAAGCTTTACGTCTTGAGCGAGAAAAAGAAATTGAAGACAAACGTAAAGCAGATGAAGAGCGTCAAAAAAACGAAATTATAAAAGCGAGAACCGTTATTTCTGGACCAGTACAAGTAGGAAAAATTGACTTAAATCCAAAAACAGCTGCGACAAAAGAAACTATTAAACCTTTGCAAAATGTTGAAAAACAAATTGTACAACCAGAAGTTATAAAATCAGAACCTACTATTATTGCAACTAAAAAAGTTGAAATTGAAAAAGTAAAAATTGCAATTGAACCTAAAGTTGAAAAAGTAAAAAAAGTAGAAGTCAATCCAGTAATAATAGAGCCAACTAATCTAGAACCTAAGCAAGAACCAATTGCTTTAGAAAAAAAGGAGGAAGTTAAAGTCGCAGAAAATCAAGAACTTACAACAAATGAAGGTTCGCCTGTTGAAGAAACTATTACAACAAAATATCAAAAATTATCAGGAGCAACATTGACGGGTCAAACAATTGATTTATCTCAATTTAATAAACCAAAAAAGAAAAAAGAAGAGCCGAAAATTACACCTAACAAACCCGGGGCAACTCCAGGTGTTGGTGCTAATAATAACGCCAATAAAAATAAAAGAAAAAGAATTGCTCCAAAACCAGGAGCTCCAAGACCTATTACCTCAGGCTCGCAAGGAACAAATTCTACAGGAAACAATCCAATAAACAGAAGTGCAAGACCCGGATTTGTAAAAAGTAACAGACCTGCTATTGTTGCAAAAGTTGAGCCTACAGAAGAAGAAGTTAAAAATCAAATTAGAGAAACATTAGAAAAACTTCAAGGAAAAGGCAATAAATCAAAAGCAGCAAAATACAGAAGAGATAAAAGAGAAACACATCGTCAGAAATCAGACGACGAATTACGTGCTATCGAAGAAGGTAGTAAAACCATTAAAGTTACAGAATTTGTAACTGTTGGAGAAGTAGCAACTATGATGGATGTGCCTATTACTAAAGTAATTGGAACTTGTATGTCATTAGGAATTATGGTGACTATGAACCAACGTTTAGATGCCGAAACATTAACTATTGTTGCCGATGAATTCGGGTTTGAAGTTGAATTTATTACAGTTGACATTGAAGAAGCTATTCAAATTATAGCAGATAAAGAAGAAGATTTAGTTTTCAGAGCTCCTATTGTGACTGTTATGGGTCACGTAGATCACGGGAAAACATCCTTACTTGATTATATTCGTAAAGAAAACGTAATTGCTGGAGAATCTGGAGGAATTACACAACATATTGGAGCTTACGGTGTAACTTTAGATAACGGTCAAAAAATTGCATTTTTAGACACCCCTGGTCACGAAGCTTTTACCGCTATGCGTGCACGTGGTGCTCAAGTTACAGATATTGCAATAATTGTAATTGCTGCCGACGACGACATAATGCCACAAACAAAAGAAGCAATTTCACATGCACAAGCAGCTGGTGTTCCAATTATATTTGCTATAAATAAAATTGACAAACCAAACGCTAATCCTGAAAAAATTAAAGAACGTTTGGCGGGTATGAATTTATTAGTTGAAGATTGGGGTGGTAAAATTCAATCTCACGATATTTCGGCAAAACAAGGACAAGGTGTAAAAGAATTACTTGAAAAAGTGTTGCTTGAAGCAGAACTTTTAGATCTAAAATCAAATCCAAATAAACCAGCTTCAGGCACTGTTGTTGAAGCTTTCTTAGATAAAGGAAAAGGCTATGTTTCTACAATTTTAGTTCAAAACGGAACTTTAAAAGTAGGGGATTACATGCTTGCTGGTAAACAACATGGAAAAATAAAAGCAATGCATGACGAAAGAGGTCATGTTGTAGTAGAAGCTGGACCATCAACTCCTGTTTCTGTTTTAGGTTTAGATGGTGCAGCAACAGCAGGTGATAAATTCAATGTTTTTGAAGACGAAAGAGAAGCCAAACAGATTGCTGCTAAACGAACACAATTAATGCGTGAACAATCTGTTAGAACACAACGTCATATTACCTTAGCCGAGATTGGAAGAAGAATTGCTCTAGGTCAATTTAAAGAACTAAATATCATTCTTAAAGGAGATGTTGATGGCTCAGTAGAAGCATTGTCTGATTCGTTTTCTAAACTTTCTACAGAAGAAATTCAAATTAACATTATACATAAAGGAGTAGGTGCCATAACAGAAACTGACGTTATGCTGGCTTCTGCATCAGATGCAATTATTATAGGGTTTAACGTTCGTCCAGCTGGAAATGCTAGACAATTAGCAGATAAAGAAGAAATTGATATTCGAAATTATTCTATAATTTACGATGCTATAGATGACTTAAAAGATGCAATGGAAGGCATGTTGTCGCCAGAAATGAAAGAAGAAATTACAGGTACAGCCGAAATTAGAGAAATTTTCAAAATATCTAAAATTGGTTCTATTGCAGGCTGTATGATTACAGATGGTAAAATATTTAGAAACTCAAAAGTACGTTTAATTAGAGAAGGTGTTGTTATTTTTACAGGCGAATTAACAGCTCTTAAAAGATTTAAAGATGATGTAAAAGAAGTTTCTAAAGGTTACGATTGTGGTATACAGTTGAAGAACTTTAACGACATTGAACATAACGATATAATTGAAGCCTACCAAGAAGTAGCTGTTAAAAAGAAACTAAAATAGAAGCCTTCATAAAATAAAAAGCACTTTACAAACGAAAGTGCTTTTTTTATGACCTAATTTATGGGATAATTTAAGGAATAGAGTTACTATTTAATTTTTTACTTTTAGTGAATAAACACTTATTTAACTACAATATTTATTATTTTTTTTAAAAATTATTGAAAGTAAACTAATTATAAAAATTCATTTCAATTTTATATCTAGTAAAAAGCAGGGGATTTTTCACTTAATTTGAATTTTGTATCTTTGCATAAATAATTTAAAAAAATGTAATTATGAAAACCCTTCAAGACTTTAATTTTAAAAACAAAAAAGCATTAATTAGAGTAGATTTTAATGTTCCTCTTGATGAAAAATTTAAAGTAACCGATGCAACCCGGATTGAAGCGGCTAAGCCAACTATAGATAAAATTTTAAACGATGGCGGTAGTGTCATTTTAATGTCGCATTTAGGCCGCCCAAAAGGAATTGAAGCCAAATATTCATTGCAACATATAGTCGAAAAAACGTCTGAAATTTTAGGTAAACCAATACTTTTTGCATCAGATTGTCGAGGGACAATAGCTAAAGAAATGGCCGATAATTTAAAACCTGGAGAAATCTTGCTTTTAGAAAACCTACGTTTTTATTCAGAAGAAGAAGCTGGAAACGTTAATTTTGCAAAAGAATTGGCTTCTTTAGGTGACATTTACGTTAACGATGCTTTTGGAACTGCCCATAGAGCACATGCTTCAACAACAATAATTGCACAATTTTTTCCAAATAAAAAATACTTTGGCCTTTTATTAGCAAAAGAAATTGAAAGCTTAAACAAAGTATTAAAAGACAGCCAAAAACCAGTTACAGCTGTTTTAGGTGGAAGTAAAGTTTCTTCTAAAATTACAGTTATTGAAAATATTTTAGATAAAGTTGATCACATGATTATTGGTGGAGGTATGACTTACACTTTTATTAAAGCTTTAGGTGGAAAAATAGGAGATTCCATTTGTGAAAATGACAAACAGGATTTAGCTCTTGAGATTTTACGTTTGGCAAAAGAAAAAAAAGTTGAAATTCATTTACCAGTAGATGTTATTGCAGCAAATGCTTTTTCAAACGATGCAGCGACTCAAATTGTAAAAGTAAATGAAATTCCTAACGGATGGCAAGGTTTAGATGCGGGTCCACAATCTTTAGCTAATTTCAAATCGGTTATTATGGAGTCTAAAACTATCTTATGGAATGGTCCATTAGGTGTTTTTGAGATGGAAAAATTTGCACACGGTACAATTGAACTAGGTAGTTACATAGCAGCTTCAACTGCTAACGGAGCATTTTCTTTAGTAGGTGGTGGCGATTCAGTTTCAGCTGTAAAACAATTTGATTTAGAATCTAAAATGAGCTACGTTTCCACTGGAGGTGGTGCTATGCTAGAAATGTTAGAAGGTAAAATATTGCCAGGAATAGCAGCTATTTTAGATTAAACCAAATAGTTTTAACAATAATTAAAGATTATTTTAGTTATTAACTAATAGATTTGCAATTCTTTACTTTTGTAAAGATTGTCTAAAAAACAAAATATGAATATAAAAAAGATACTGTTATCCCTTATCATAGTAACCACATCTAGCCTTTTTTCGCAAGAAGTGACGCTACAAGAACCTACAAAAAACACATTAGAAACTCCAAAACTAAGCGTTTTGGATTCTATAAAAAGAACATTTGTCACTCATGAAGAGCTGGCAAGTATCGATAGTTTGTGGATGAAAGAACTATCAAATCAACAGCTTTCAGACGAACAATTTGAAGACATTTCTAAAATTAATTTGGACGAAACCGTTGCTTATGATTTACCTACAGATATTTTAAAAGATAGATTAAAGAAATTAGATGCTAAATCTCCATTTAACATAGAATACAACCAAGGTTTGGAAAACATGATTAAAGCCTTGTTAAAAAATCGCAAAAAGTCGTACGAAAGATTGTACGCTATTTCTCAATATTATTTTCCAATGTTTGAAGATGCGTTGGCCAAATACAACATACCTTTAGAAATAAAATATTTAGCAATAGTTGAATCAGCTTTGAATCCAAAAGCTAAATCAAGAGTTGGCGCAACAGGATTGTGGCAGTTTATGTACGGTACAGGAATCCAATATAATTTAGATGTGAATTCATATATTGATGAACGCAGCGATCCAATTAAAGCTACTGAAGCAGCCTGCAAATACTTAGCCGGAATGTACACTCTTTTTGGTGATTGGGATTTGGTTTTAGCATCCTATAATTGTGGACCAGGAAATGTAACCAAAGCTATAAGAAGATCTGGAGGGCATAAAAACTATTGGAACATTCGAAAAAATTTACCGCAAGAAACAGCAGGATATGTGCCCGCTTTTTTAGCAACTATGTATATTTTTGAATACCATAAAGAGCATGGAATCAACGAAATTAAAGCACCAACAAATTATTTTGCAACAGACACTATTTTAATGAAAAAGGAAATTTCATTTAAGCAAATTTCAAAATTAATAGATATTCCTGTTGCTGAATTACAGTTTTTAAATCCTTCCTTTAAACTTGATGTTATTCCATATTCAGAAAAGAAAAAAAATTACTTACGTTTACCAAAGGACAAAGTGGCTGTTTTTACTTCCAATGAAGATAAAATATACTATTTTGTTCAATATGAAGCTAATTTAAGAGAACGTCCGTTTGAAGGATTGGCTCTAAGAGATTCTTTAGGAATAGAAAAAATAGTTTCTAGAACAAAAATAATTAAAATTAAAAAAGGTGACAATATTGAAAATATTGCTAGACACTATGGTGTTACAACTACTGAAATTAAAAAATGGAATAAATTAAAATCTAATGTGGCACCTTTAGGAAAAAAATTAAAAATTGTAGTAACAGAACGAATTGTTACTAAAAATAGAAAATCAAATAAAGGACCAAAAATTGAAAAAACTAAACAACAAATTATTGTTTCAGATTCAACAAGTGTAGTAGCTAGTGCCGAAACTAAAGTCAAACCTGCTGAAATTGTAAAAGAAGAAAAAACAATAACATTTAAAGAAGTTTCCAAAATTCACAAAATTAAAAAAGGAGAAAATCTAAGTGATATTGCCTCAAAATACAACGTTGCAAGTTCAGCTATTAAAACTTGGAATAAGTTAAAATCAAACAAATTAACAGCTGGAAAAGAACTTAAAATAGTTACTAAAGAACAAGTAGTTGAAACGGTTAAGAAAAACGTTAAAGCTAATAAAGCAGAAAAAGGCACGTCTTTAGTAGATAACACTCTAAAAACAGTAAAAGATACTGGGATTCAAAAAGAGGAAAAGGTTCTTTCAAATAAAGAAATTGCAAAATTATATAAAATTAAAAAAGGTGATAATATTGAATCTATTGCAGAAAACTTCAATGTAAAAGCAATTGATATTAAAAAATGGAATCATTTAAATTCTTCAAAATTAATTGTAGGCAAGAGTATATTGATTAACATTAACGAACAAAATAATGGCATATCAAAGAAAAAAGAAACTGTTATAGATAAATCAAATATTGCATCAACGAAAGACAGTAAAGTTAAAAAAATTGAAAAAATAGATACAACAGCAAAAGTTGCAACCTCTTTATATATTGTTCAAAAAGGAGATAATTTGCATTCCATTTCCAAAAAGCATAATGTTTCCGTTAGCCAACTAAAAGAGTGGAATAACCTTGAAAATGAAAACATTCAATTAGGCAATAAACTAATTGTAGCAAAAGTTGAAAGTGACGAAATTACAGAAAAGAAAGAAAACCAACTTGTAGAACATATCGTTGAAAAAGGAGACAATGTATGGAACATTTCAAAAAAGTATGGTGTAACTTTAGCGCAATTAAAAGAGTGGAACAGTTTGGATGATAACAGCATACAAATAGGAACAAAACTAATAGTTTCTAAAACGGATGAAGTTACAAATACCACTGATAAAGCTACTAAAAACTCGAGAGAATTAGCAGATTCCAAATCAAAAGCTAAACTGTATCAGGTGAAAAAGGGAGATTCTCTTTTTAGTATTTCTAAAAAATACCCTGGCGTATCTATCCAAGATTTGAAAAAATGGAATGACCTTGAAGAAAATGCTTTGAAACCTGGCATGAAGCTTAAAATAAGTGGGTAATCAATTTTGAAACAAATCGTAATCTCTGTCATTATTTTTTTAAATTTGACAGAGATTATTTTTTTATAAAAAGATTTACAAGAACCCTGTTTTTATGAAAAAGAAGATTCTTATATCGTTAACTCTTTTACCTTTCTTGTACAGTTGTCAATTTTCAGATAACAAGAAAAAACAAGAAAATGCAATAAAGATTAACAGTGTTTCTGTGGTAATAGACGACAAATTATGGAATGGCGAAATTGGTGACAGTATTCGAAATAAATTTGCTACACCTGTTATTGGTCTTCCTCAAGAAGAACCACTTTTTACAATTAATCAATACCCAAATAGACATTTAGATGGCACCTTGACAAACTGTCGAAATATAATTGTAATAAAAAAAGAGAATAAAAGTAAATTTGAAATTAGGGAAAATCAATACACGTATCCACAAAACATAATAGAAATTTCAGGCCAATCCGTTTCGGAAATTATAGATAGTATCGAGCATAATACATTTAGAATTATTCAAAAAATAAGACAAACTGAAATTATAGAAATTCAAAAAAATAACCTTAAAACCCCGTTCACAACAAAAAAAGTTACTAAAAAATTTGGAATTTCATTACATTTTCCAAAAGGTTATCGCTATGTTATGCAAAAAAAGAAATTTCTTTGGCTTAAAAAAGAAATTAACAGCGGAAGCACAAGTATAATAATCTATCAAGTACCATTATACACCATAACAAAACACAATAATTATGTTAACAACATAGTAAGGATGCGAGATTCTATAGGTAATTTATTCATTCATGGAGCAATTAGAGGAACTAAAATGATAACCGAAAATTCTTATGCTCCTTATTTTACCAAAACAACTTTAGGTGGCAATGAGTGTTTTGAAACAAAAGGAAGCTGGCAAATGAGAAATGATTTTATGTCTGGACCGTTTGTAAATTACTGTACAATTGACAAACCAAAAAACAGATATATTGTAATTGAAGGCTTTTGTTATGCGCCTTCAAAAGAAAAAAGAGATTTAATGTTAGAAATGGAAGCTATTATTAAATCATTAGAAATTATTCGCAAACCTAACAAAAAAAAATGAACTTAACCTGGGAATTAAAAAAATTTGAAACACTTACAATAGAGGAGTTATATAGTATTTTGCAGTTAAGAAGTGAAGTGTTTGTTGTAGAACAAAACTGTGTCTATCTGGATATTGATTTAAAAGATAAAAAAGCACTTCACTTAATGGGAAAAACAAATAATCAATTAGTTGCTTATGCCCGTTTATTTCGTCCTAACGATTATTTTGAAAATGCTTCCATTGGAAGAGTAGTTATACAACCAAAATACCGGTCAAAAAAATGGGGTTATGAGTTAATGGAAAAAGCAACTAAGGGTATTTTAGAGCATTTTGGAGAAACTAAAATCACCATTTCAGCACAACTTTATTTACAATCTTTTTATGAAAAAAATGGTTTTATCAAAACAAGTGATACTTATATGGAAGACGATATTCCACACATTCAAATGAAAAAAGAATAGCCTAAATCTTTGTTATTATTAACTCAACTCTTCTATCATATTCTGCGCCTCTCCCTAAAGGCCTAGTATTTCCGTAGCCTTTAAATGTCATTCTGTTTTTGGCAATTCTTCTAAAAATTAAATATTTGTAGACTGTTTCTGCTCTGTTTTGAGACAAGGCGCGTTTTTTAGTATCCTTATCTATAGCTTCTTTTTGATAAGGAGGGGTGCAACAAACATGTCCTTGAATTTCAAATTCAAGTTTCTTATATTTTTGAAGTGCTAAAGCTAACTTATCCAACTCTTGTTTCGATTGAAAGGTAAGTTTACTACTTCCTTTTTCGAATAAAATGTTTTCTAAATAGATTCTGTCACCAAGAACATGATTTTTTTGAATACCTGTAAACATACCTGGTATTTCAATTTTTGGCAAAGGTTTTAAATTTAATACAACATCAACCCTTCTGTTTTTTGATCGTACTTCTGGTAAATTTTCAACAATATCATCGTCAATCAAGATCCTTCCTTTTCCTTCAATTGTTACAATAATTTTGTTTTTTATACCGCTATTTATTAATTTATCTTTAATAGTATTTGCTCTGTTTAAAGATAATTTATAATTGTAAGCTTGTTTGCCTATATCATCAGTATAACCATAAATTTGAACACTTTCTATTCGAGTTGAGTCCATTTTTATTATAAAATCTAAAACTTCGCTGGCTTGTTTTTCATCAAGATTGTATTTAGCAGTTTGAAAATAAACGGATTGAACGGCCTCCTCTTGACTGTACATAAATCCGAAAAAAAGAAGCGGTAAATATTTAAAAAAGCGCATTATATCATTTTTAATAATTGTTTGTATTCCGTTTGGTTGTTCAAAATAGAGCTAGCTTTCTTTATTTCAGAATTGTTTTTGGTGTAATATTGATAAACTCCCTCTTTGTATTGAAACCTTTTAATTACTTCTTCTAGTATCAATTTTTTAATTTCAGATTGATTTTTATCTAAAAGTTTGTCCTCGCTTTTTTGAATTGCTGATAGTAATTGTTGGTATTCTTGTGTAATGTTTTCCTCTAATTTTTCTTTTTTGGCTGCTGACAAAGTGCTTTTCAACGCCATTTCTGTATCTGAATCTAAACTAAAATTAGATTTTTTTAAATACAATTTGAAATCTTGAAAATCAGCATCGGTTATAGTAGGAATTTTATCTCCTAAAGTTGGGTTTTTATAATAATATTGAGTAGCATAATTAAAAATACCATCGTTTTTAACTAATAAATCTGTAATGTAATTCAATTTGGTTTCGGCCAATTCCACATCTGGTTGAATGCCTCCACCGTCGTAAACTATTCTTCCTTTTTTTGTTTTAAATGCGTTATAATTGGCAGCATCTGTTCTAACTGCTTTTCCATTTTTGTCTTTATGCCAATAGTCTAGTGCCTGAATACATCTACCAGATGGGGTATAATAGCGAGATATAGTAACTTTTACCTGCGTTCCATAAACCAATTCTAAAGGACGTTGCACAAGCCCTTTACCAAAACTTCTGCTTCCAACAATAATAGCACGATCTAAATCTTGTAAAGCCCCAGAAACAATCTCAGAAGCTGATGCACTTTTTCCGTCAACAATTACTACTAAAGGAATTTCGGTATCTACTGGCTCTCTAGTAGTTTTGTAAACATTATTGTACTTTTCAACCTTTGATTTCGTGGTAACAATTATTTCATTCTTCGGAACAAAAAGACTACAAACATTTACTGCTTCTTGAAGTAAACCTCCTGGATTGCCTCGTAAATCTAAAATAATTTTTTCAGCTCCGTCTTTTTTTAATGCTTCCAAAGCCTCTTTAGTTTCTTGCGATGTTTTTTTGTTAAACTGAGAAATTACAATGTAACCCGTCTTATCATCAATTTTCGAATAATAAGGAACTGCTTTAATTTCTACTTCGTCTAAAATAATTTGAGCAGCTACTGTTTTTCCTTGACGGTTGTATTTTACTTCAATTTTAGTATTTTTTGCTCCTTGCATCAATTGGGAAGCATCGTCTTTTATATCTATAACTTTCACATCACCTATCTGAATAATTTCATCACCTGGCTTAATTCCAGCCTTGTCTGCCGGATAAGATTTGTACACTTCTTTCACTATTAACTTGTCCTCCTTACGAGTAATCAAAGCTCCAATGCCTGTATATTCGCCAGTGTTATTAATTTTATACTTTACAATATCTTGCTCATTGTAATAGTTTGTATAGGGATCTAATTCGGCCAACATGCTTTTAATTGATTTATCCATTAACTCTGCTGGATTAATTTCGTCAACATAATTCATGTTTACTGTTTTAAACAACTCTGTAAATATTTCAATTTGTTTGGCTATCTCAAAAAAATCATCCTTAAAACTAGCTCCTACAAATAAAAAAACAGTTGCTATAACAGGAAAAATAAATCTCTTTTTAAAAAATCTACGCATAATTATTGTTTACTATAAATTCAGAAAACGAAAATACTAATTAAATTCAAATATCAATTAGTAAAGTACTTAATTCCGTATTATTATTTGTTTTGATTATTTTGACTTTCGCAAATAGCATTTGAAAACTTTTCAAAAAGCGCAATGGTTTTTTCGTTTATTGCCTCATACGTTAGCCGTTCTTTGGTCTGATAAAAAAACATAACCGCATAACTTTGATCCATTTTATTAATTAAAATAGATTGATTTAAACGGTAACATTCCCTTAGAACCCGTTTGAAATAATTGCGATCAACTGCGTTTTTGAAATACTTTTTTGAAACAGAAACCCCCATTTTCAAACTACTTGAAGCGGCAGTTTCTATTGGAACATAAACTAATCGTAAAGGATATTTAGAAACGGATTTTCCTTTTAAAAACAACAAATCAATAGTTGTTTTACTTTTAAGTTTAGTGGATTTTGGATACGAAAATGACATTTGACAAATGTATAAAAACTAAAAGTGTTTGGGTTGGAATTTATCAAAAAATAACATTCTAAAAAGACAATAAAGATATTCAAAAATAGTATTTTAAAAATAAAAATGGTAGTGTTTTCTATCAAAATAGAAATCGAACAAACGAAAAAAAATGATCAAAACCAATTATTTCCAACTAGTTACTTGCTTTTAAAGATTTAGTGTCAAATTGTTTTTATGAATATATTTCTATTATATTTGCTATATGCAGTTTTCGGATATTTTAGGACAAGAGTACATTAAGAATCATTTGATTAAAAGTGCCGCTGAGGGAAGAATCCCTCATGCACAATTATTTGTTGGGCCAGAAGGTTGTGGTGCTTTGGCTACGGCATTGGCCTACTCACAATTTATTTTATGCAACAATACGAACAGTACTAACTCGGATGGTAATGAAGCTTGTAATATAAAATTTCAAAATTTTACGCACCCCGATTTGCATTTTGTTTACCCAACAGTTACTACTGACGAAGTAAAAACCAAACCTAAAAGCATTGACTTTGTTAAAGATTGGAGGTTTTTTATATCCAATAATCCTTATGGTGGCTTGTTTGACTGGTACACTCTTTTAGGTGTACAGAACAAACAAGGCGAAATTAGAGTAGATGATGCTCAGGAAATACTTAAGTCATTGGCTTTAAAAGCGTATGAAGGAGGTTATAAAATTATGCTCATTTGGATGGCAGATAAAATGAACATAGCAGCCTCTAATAAATTGTTGAAATTACTTGAAGAACCTCCACAAAAAACGGTATTCATTTTAATTACCGAAAACGAAGAAGACCTAATTCAAACCATCCGTTCACGATGTCAAGTAATTCATTTTCCTAAACTAAGCGAAAAAGTTATAGCAAATTCTATAACTATTTTAAAAGCAATTGAACAGAAGGAAGCTCAAAAAATAGCGCATCAGGCGCAGGGAAATTATAACAAAGCTTTGCAATTGTTAAACGAAGATAAAGAGGCACTCCCATTTGACGAATGGTTTGTTCAATGGGTCAGAGCTGCTTTTAGAGCCAAAGGAAACGCTGCGGTTATTCACGACTTAATAGCTTGGAGCGAACAAATTGCATCCTTAGGAAGGGAAACACAAAAAATATTTTTGCAATTCTGCATCGAAATGTTTCGACAAGCTTTGTTACTCAATTATCAATCCAAATCTTTAGTGTTTATGGAACCTAAAGTTGCAAAATTTAATTTAGAAAATTTTGCGCCCTTTGTTAATAATTCTAACATTCAAGATATTTTCAAAGAATTATCGGATGCTATTTACCACATTGAAAGAAATGGAAATGCCAAAATAATTCTTACGGATATGTCTATCAAACTTACCCGTTTAATTCACAAAAAATAGTTAAATGAAAACAGAAGTTGCCTCCGTTTTAATTTTAATTTTTTTAACGCTTACGTTTATTCAATCCGTTTACGACAAACTTTTTGACTGGAAGCCCACAATTAAAGGATTGGAAGCTCATTTTGAAAAAACGTATTTAAAAAAGTACATTAAACAATGTTTGGTGATTTTGGTGGTGTTTGAATTTTTTTCGGGTATTTTTAGTTGCGTTGGTGCAATTGAATTGCTATTAAACAAAGGAACAACTTATGGGTATTATGGCAGTTTACTTTCTGCAATTACTTTACTTTTTATGCTTTACGGTCAACGAGTTGCTAAAGATTATGACGGCTCTAGAACAATAGTACTTTATTTTATTCCTTGCGTTTTAGCGGTTTATTGGTTGGGATAATAAACCAAAAATTCTACAGATAGCTTACAAACAGCGCTTTTAGACTATCAATATCCATTTTACAATACTTTTGCAATTCAGTAACTGTTCCGTGTTCAACAAATACATCTGGAACTCCTATACTTTTTATTTTAGAAGTGTAGTTGTATTGAGTTGCAAATTCTGAAATACCACTTCCAAAACCGCCCTTTAAAACACCATCTTCAATTGTAATTATTTGGTCAAAAGTTCTAAAAACAGTATGCAAAATTGCTTCGTCTAAAGGTTTTACAAAAGCAAAATCAAAATGAGCAAAGGCAGTTGTGTTTGGTATTTTTGCTAGTGCTTTGATAACATTATTGCCTATAGTACCTGTTGATAAAATAGCAACCAAAACACCTTCTTTAAGTCGTATTGCTTTACCTATTTCAATTTTTTGGTACGGCAATTGCCAATCTAGGGTTTCCCCCTGCCCTCTTGGATAGCGAATGGCTAGTGGAAAATCAAGTCCCAACTGCGCAGTATAAAGAATGTTTCGAAGACCTAATTCGTTTAACGGGGCATAAATAACCATATTGGGAATACACCGTAAAAAAGCAATGTCAAAAACACCGTGATGCGTTGCACCATCTTCTCCGACTAAGCCCGATCGATCCAAACAAAAAATTACGGGAAGCTGTTGCAAAGCGACATCATGAATAATTTGATCGTACGCTCTTTGAAGAAATGTAGAATAAATGTTACAAAACGGAATCATTCCTTGAGTCGCCATTCCAGCAGCCAACGTTACGGCGTGTTGTTCTGCAATACCTACATCAAAAGCACGGTCAGGAAAAACGTCCATCATGAATTTTAAAGAACTTCCGGTTGGCATAGCAGGAGTTATACCAACAATATTTGGGTTTGTATAAGCCAAGTCGAGCAAAGTTAATCCAAAAACATCTTGGTACTTTGGAGGCAATAATTTGGTTGCTAAGGGAGCCAAAACACCTGTTTTTGCATCAAACTTTCCAGGTGCATGGTATTTAATTTGATCGTCTTCTGCTTGTTGTAGTCCTTTTCCTTTTGTAGTAATGATATGAAGAAATTTTGGCCCTTTTATTTTTTGTAACCTTTTTAATTCTTTGATAAGTGCAAAAATATCGTGACCGTCTATAGGGCCAGAATAGTCAAAATTCAATGATTTAATCATGTTATTTTGTTTGGGATTGGTACCCAATTTTACATTGGTCAAATATTTTTTTAGCGCACCAACACTAGGATCAATACCAATTGCATTGTCGTTTAGTACAACTAATAGATTAGCATTGGTAACACCCGCATGATTTAAACCTTCAAATGCCATGCCGCTAGCTATTGAAGCATCACCAACAACGGCTATGTGTTGTTTTTCAAAATTTTCTTTTAAATTAGAAGCTAAAGCCATGCCTAGAGCTGCCGAAATGGCTGTAGACGAATGTCCAACTCCAAAGGTATCGTACTTACTTTCTGATCGTTTTGGAAATCCAGAAATTCCACCAAGTTGTCTGTTGGTGTGAAATTTTGTTCTACGTTCGGTTAAAATTTTATGCCCATAAGCTTGATGGCCAACATCCCAAACTAATAAATCATTAGGGGTGTCAAAAACGTAGTGCAAAGCAATTGTTAATTCCACAACACCAAGACTAGCACCTAAATGGCCTTCTTTTATTGCAACTATTTCAATTATAAAATCACGTAATTCTTTAGCCAAATCTGGAAGTTGGTCTAATTGTAATTTTCGCAAATCGGTTGGATTGCTAATAGTAAGAAGTAATTTGCTTTTCATTTTGAATTAAAAAACAAATTTACACTATTTATTTTCAGCAACAACAGAAACTATTATTTGTCTGAACGCAATCAAACACCTATTTATTATTTTATATACATCTGCTAGCATTTAATAAGATACTGATATACTATGTCAAAATTGTACATTTGCCAAATGGAAACTATTTTTACAGACGAGTATTTTATGAAAAAAGCCTTGCAAGAAGCGCATATTGCTTTTGAAGCAGGTGAAATTCCTGTTGGTGCAATCATTGTAATTCAAAATAGGGTAATTGCTAAAGGGCATAATTTAACTGAACTTTTAAACGATGTAACGGCTCATGCCGAAATGCAAACAATTACAGCTGCATCCAATTTTTTAGGAGGTAAATATTTAAAAGACTGTACGCTATATGTAACTTTAGAACCCTGCCAAATGTGTGCGGGTGCATTGTACTGGAGTCAAATTTCAAAAATAGTTTTTGGAGCCAGTGATGCGTCCCGTGGTTTTGAAAAAATGGGTACCCAATTGCACCCAAAAACAGAAGTTATTCGAGGGGTTTTAGCAACCGAAGCTGCTGATTTGATGCAGCTTTTTTTTGCAGAGAAGCGGAAATAAAAAAAATTTACAATATGAAAAATTGTTTAATTTTTTTGAATTATTAAAAAAAAAGAGGCTCTGTGTATTTAGAGCCTCCTTTGTATATTGTTTTTTAACTGTTAAAATTCGTTTAACATTTTTGAAATTTCGTCTAATTTTGGTGTCAGAATAATTTCAATTCTACGATTTTTGGCTTTCCCTTCAGGGGTGTCATTGGTAGTAATTGGGGCAAATTCTCCTCGTCCAGCAGCGGTTAAATTTTGCTTGTTTACTTTTGCATTCTCCCCTAAAATATTGACAATTGCAGTAGCTCTTTTAGTTGATAAATCCCAGTTATTTTCTATCTGTCCTACTGCCCCACTGAATTTTGCATTGTCTGTATGTCCTTCTATTAATACCGAAATTTCAGGGTTATCAGCAAGCACTTTAGCAACTTCCACCACTGCTTTTCGCCCTTCAGTACCAACTGCCCAACTTCCTGTGTTGAACAACAGCTTGTTTTCCATTGAAACATACACTTTTCCGTTTTTTTGTTCAACTGTAAGTCCTTTTCCTTCAAAACTATTCAAAGCTTTCGACAATGTTTCTTTTAACTTTTTCATGCTAGCGTCTTTGTTGGATAACATTGCTTCTAGTTCGCTCAAACGTTTTGAGTTATCGGCTAAATCGGATTTGGTTTTGTTAAAACGTGCTTGTTCGGCAGCTAGTGCTTTCTCTTTAGCTTCTAATTGTGCCAAAAGTTCGCGGTTTTTTGCCATGTTTGTTTGTAACGATTCGTTACTGTTTTTTTCTAATGCACCGTAAGATCCTTGGAGTGTTTTTAGATTTTTTTCTGCTACAGTATAGTCAGACAGTAATTTGTCGTGTTCTGCTTTTAGTTTATCATAAGCCGCTTTTTGAGTCGTCGCATCGTTTTCCAACTGGTTTTTAGCTTTAAGCAATACTTCATTCTCATCTGCTACTTTTCTGTTTTCTTTTTTGAGTTCGGCAAATTTGTTTTCTAAATCAGTGTAAATCTTTTTAGACACACACGAAGTTGATAGTGCTAAAACCAAAAGTGAAATTGAAATTTTTTTTATCATGGTATAAAATTTAAAGGTTACTATTCTAGTTCTACTAAAACGGGACAATGGTCGGAATGTTTTGCTTCGGGTAAAATTAAAGCTCTTTTTAGCTTTTCTTTTAATGGTTCCGAAACCAAATTGTAGTCAATTCGCCATCCTTTGTTGTTGCCTCGTGCGCCAGCTCTATAGCTCCACCAGCTGTATTGGTGGGGTTCTTGGTTAAAATGTCGAAAACTATCAACAAAACCATTGCTAATAAATCGTTCCAACCACGTTCTTTCTTCGGGCAAAAAACCGGAAACCGTTTTGTTCCGAATAGGATCGTGAATGTCAATTTCTTTATGACAAATGTTATAATCACCACAAATTACTAAATTAGGATGCGTGTTTTTTAAGTTGTCTATATAATCATAAAAGTCGTCCATGTAGGTAAACTTATGTTGCAAACGATCTATGTTAGTACCTGAAGGCAAATAAAGACTCATAACCGAAAAATTATCGAAATCAGCACGTAAATTCCGTCCTTCAAAATCCATGTGCTCAATTCCAGTACCAAAAGCCACATTTAATGGCTTGTGTTTGGATAAAATAGCCACGCCACTGTACCCTTTTTTAGTAGCAGAAAAGTAATATTGATAGGGATAACCAGCTTTTTCAAGGTCGGCAGTTGGAATTTGCTCTTCTGTAGCTTTTATTTCTTGCAAACAGATGACATCTGGATTTGCAATTTGAAGCCATTCAATAAATCCTTTTGAAATGGCGGCTCTTATTCCGTTTACGTTATAAGAAATTATTTTCATTCCTTTATTTTTAGAAAACCAAATGTAGTAAAAAACCTAACAAAACAAGCTAAAAATTTCAAAGAAATATAAGTAAATGACAATTGGAGTTTAATAGTTTTTTCTATCTTTGTTTCGTTCACCAATCAAAAAAACAAATGGGTTTAGTTACAGCTAAGGAAGTTGCAAAAGCAATAAACACGGATAAATATGGGGTTCTAGGAACCTTTTCTGGCTGGCTTTTAATGAAAGTTCTAAAAATTTCTACCATCAATAAGTTTTATGATAGAAATAAACATTTAAAAGAGTTGGAGTTTCTTAACGCTATTGTAAAAGAATTCCACATTCAATTTGAAATTCCCGAAGAAGATTTAAAAAGAATTCCAAAAGATGGGGCTTATATTACAGTTTCCAATCATCCCCTTGGAGGAATAGACGGTATTTTGTTGTTGAAATTAATGCTAGAACGCGAACCTAATTTTAAAATTATTGCTAATTTTTTGCTGCATCGAATTGAACCCATGAAGCAATATATCATGCCGGTAAACCCTTTTGAAAATCATAAAGATGTTAAATCTAGTGTGATAGGAATTAAAGAGACTTTGCGCCATTTAAAAGACGGAAAACCTTTGGGCATCTTTCCTGCTGGTGAAGTTTCTACATATAAAGACGGTAAACTTGTGGTTGACAAACCGTGGGAAGAAGGAGCTATTAAAGTGATTAGAAAAGCGCAAGTTCCTGTTGTTCCGATTTATTTTCATGCTAAAAACAGTAGGTTGTTTTATTTTCTTTCAAAAATTGATGATACACTCCGAACAGCAAAATTACCATCGGAAGTATTAACCCAAAAAAACAGAATTATTAAAGTTAGAATTGGCAAACCTATTTCGGTAGCAGAACAAAACGAGCACCAAACCATTGAGGAATTTTCGGAATTTTTAAGAAAAAAAACCTACATGTTGGCCAATCCTTTTGAAAAAGAGCACAAGCTTTTAGTGCCTCCAACTCTAAAAATTCCTAAAGCGCCAAAAAAAATAGTAACCCCTGCCAACACAGAAAAAATGATTGAAGAAATCGAAAAGCTACGTAAAACAGATGGGAGATATTTACAAAGTAAAAATTACGAAGTGTTTTTTACAGAGGCTGAAAAAATTCCAAACATACTACATGAAATTGGTCGTTTAAGGGAAACAACATTTAGAGAAGTCGGCGAAGGAACAAACAAACCAATTGATTTAGATAAATACGATACCTATTACCACCACATGTTTCTGTGGGATGACGAAGCTAAAAAAATTGCAGGTGCTTATCGAATGGGATTGGGTTCGGAAATTTATCCAAAATATGGTTTTGAAGGATTTTATTTGAGTGAATTATTCCGAATTGAATCCGAACTAAAAGACATGATGAGCAAATCCATTGAAATGGGGCGCGCTTTCATTATTAAAGAGTACCAACAAAAACCAATGCCGTTATTTTTATTATGGCGCGGCATTATCCACACCACGCTTCGATATCCTGAACATAAATTTTTATTAGGTGGTGTTAGTATTAGCAATCAATTTTCTGATTTTTCAAAATCACTGATGATTGAGTTCATGAAATCGAATTATTACGACCCTTATGTGGCGCAATACGTGCATCCCAAAAAAGAATTTAAAGTAAAACTAAAAGATGCGGATAAGGACTTTATTTTTGATGAAGCCGAATCGGATTTGAATAAATTTGATAAAATTATTGACGAATTAGAACCGGGTAATTTAAGACTACCCGTTTTGATAAAAAAATACATCAAACAAAACGCAAAATTAGTAGCTTTTAATGTAGATCCCTTGTTTAACAATGCAATTGACGGGTTAATGTATATTAGAATTGCAGATTTACCTGAAGATACTGTCAAACCAGTAATGGAAGAATTCCAAGCAGAATTGGAGCGAAAATTAGCTGAAAAAGGAGAGTAATTCTTTAAAATTTAGCAATTAAAAAGCGGATGTTACTTTGATTTTTTTTGTGCCAACTTAAATTTGAAAAGAAAAATTAAATTTAGAAGCACATCAATTCGAGTCTTTTAAAAAACGTGCCTGCTTTTCAACAAATCAACAACAAACGATATTCTCCCTCCTTTTCTATGGGGGCTCGGTGAATACAGGGGAGGACTTGTTTTTCTGGATGATCTACCGCCAAACGCCAAAGATGCCCTACTCCTAAATTTATAGGCGTTGCTTGAGGTTGCACCTGATAATGCAAATCAAAATAATTGTCCTTTAAAAAGTCTTCCAAATCTTCTGACGGACCGTTATGAAGTGCTTTCAACTGTTCTCTAATTTCAGGAATTAGTATTTTTTGCTTTGCGTATTCATTAGGAATTATTTCACTTGCCGCTCCGTAGTAGGTGCATAAAAAAGTATCCGTAGCCACAGGCGAACGATCTACATGATAGGAATACACATCAGTGGAAATGAAATCAAAGGCGTCATCTCGTTCGTAACATTTCAGTAAATTAAGAACTGGAGCAGCTCCGAAATCGGTTAATACTTTTAAATCCTTTAAAATGATTTCTCGAGCTTTATTTCCCTGTTCGGAAAGTTGGAGTGCTAAGAGGTCAATAGTCTCCACTTCAGTTATATTTTCATTTAATTGTAGTTTATTTACTAGCTCATTGAAATCGCCTTCTAAATTTCGGAACCAGCAAAGGGCATTCTTATCTCCATTAAAATCGGTACCAACTAATTCTGAAAAAGTGGCTGCTATTCCAATATGTTTGTTGTCAGAAAAGTGGGAACTCATTATGGAAACTTTAGCTAGTTTATGTATTGCGAAATTAAACTAATGGATAAGTTTGAAGCAAATTTATAGCGATATATCTACACCTATAGAGAACTTTTAAGATAATCCGTTGGGTGTACTCCCTTTTAGATGTAATTTTTTCAGTAATTTTAGATACCATTTTCAATTTCAAAAACTAGCGTTTTTAAAATTGAAAATCTATCAAAGTGATGGTTTATAACAACAACTACATTCATTTTCCAAATGAATTGATGTAGGTTTCAAGTCCATGTAACTCCTCTTTTGATAGTGTTTTGGTAATTGAGAAATTAGATTTCATTATTTCATACTGGGAAGGGTCAACAATTGGTGCTGCCTCTTCTTTTAAAAACGCGAGTAAATTCCCATTTTTCTCTTTGTAAATTTGAGCAATGTCTTGTAAACTTGGACCAACTATTTTCGCATCTGTTTTATGACAATTTATACACATTCCTTTTCCTTCAAAAATAGTTTTGCCTAAATCAATTGAACTGGTAGCCGTTTTATCTCCCGTTTGTACTGGTTTACCAAAAGGTTCTGTCGCTTCTTTTTTACAAGATAAAAATGTTAAAAAGATAACTAAAAATACAACTTTTTTCATGTGTTATTATTTATTGTTTTTAAAAGGTCATGTGTAATTCGCATATCGTCATTGTTATTTTCAATCAAATTCCGTTTATGCTCATTTCATTATTTATTTAAAATAATCGCTGCTTCTTTAGCAAAATAAGTCGAAATTAAACTCGCACCAGCTCTTTTGATGCACATTAATTGTTCCATCATAATCTTGTCATGATCGAGCCAACCTCTTTCGGAAGCCGCTTTTATCATAGCGTATTCGCCTGAAACGTGGAAAACGGTTACAGGAACATTCACGGCATTTTTCACTTCACGAACGATATCAAGATAGGCAATTCCTGGTTTAACCATCACCATATCGGCGCCTTCTTCAACATCCATTAAGGCTTCTTTTATGGCTTCGATGCGGTTGGCGTAATCCATTTGATAGGTTTTTTTGTCTTTAGGTACTTCGACATCAGCTTCTCTTGGCGCAGAATCTAAAGCATCGCGAAATGGTCCGTAAAATGCCGAAGCATATTTAGCCGAATAACTCATAATGCCCACATTTGAAAATCCTGCAGCGTCTAAACCTTGACGCAAACGCAACACACGTCCGTCCATCATATCACTTGGCGCTACAAAATCGGCTCCAGCTTGCGCGTGAGAAACGGCCATTTTTACTAAAGCATCGTTGGTGGCATCGTTGGCAATATCGCCGTTTTCTATTATTCCGTCATGACCGTAAATGGAATACGGATCTAAAGCCACATCGGGCATCACAATCATTTCTGGACAAGCCGATTTGATTGCTTTGATGGCGCGTTGCATTAATCCGTTGGGATTCCAAGCTTCTTTTCCGGTGTTGTCTTTTAGAGATTCATCTACTTTTACGTAAATGTTTACGGCACGAATTCCAAGTGCAAAAAGTTCTTTTACTTCTTCCACAGTTAAATCAATCGAACGACGGAAAATTCCGGGCATGGACGAAATTTCTACTTTGTAGTTTTCACCTTCTGCAATGAACATTGGGAACATAAAATCGGATGGACTTAATGTTGTTTCGCGTACTAAAGAACGAATGGATTCGTTAACGCGTAATCTTCTGCCTCTTTGTAATGGGAACATATCTTTTAGCTTTTAGCTGACAGCATTTAGCTGGTAGCGTTATTTAATTTTGTTATTAATCCGTTAAGCATTTTTTTTATTTCTTCAACTTGAAATAAAAGTTTTTGTCCGTTTTCAAATTCAACAAACTTCAAATCAATACTCAATAATATTTGATATTCTAGTTCATTTGCTGAACCAAATGCAACATATAAAAATCTACAGAAATCTTTATCTGAGTTTCTTCCACATCCTTCAGCAATGTTAGTTGGAATAGAACTTGATGATCGTTTCATCTGACTAATTAATCCAAACAATTCATCTTTTGGAAATGAAGTTAAATTGTAATAAACATCAAGTGTCAACTGATGTGATTTTTCCCAAACTAAAAATTTTTTGTAATCCCTCATTTTTTTTGAGCTTTCAGCCATTAGCATTTAGCCATCAGCTTATTTTGTTCTATTATTTTAGCTAACCGCTAATGGCTGAAAGCTGACAGCCAATCAATAGGATTCTCTAATACTTTAATTAATTTTTCTTCTTCGCTTCCAGAAACTGGATGATGGTCATAATGCCATTGCACATGTGGTGGTAATGACATTAAAATGGATTCAATTCTACCGTTGGTTTTTAATCCGAAAAGTGTGCCTTTGTCGTGCACTAAATTGAATTCTACATAACGACCACGACGGATTTCCTGCCAAGTTCTTTGCACTGGTGTGTATGCTAAATTTTTTCTTTTTTCTACGATTGGAACATACGCTTCTAGAAAACTGTTGCCAACTTCAGTTACGAAATTGTACCAATCTTCCATTCTCATTTCATCGGTTTCTTTGCAATAATCGAAGAATAATCCGCCTAAACCACGTGCTTCATTGCGATGTGCGTTCCAAAAATAAGCATCACATTGTTTTTTGAATTTTGGATAAAATTCTGGATTGTGTTTATCGCAAGCCGTTTTACAAGTTTGATGAAAATGAATTGCATCTTCTTCAAATAAATAATACTGTGTTAAATCTTGTCCGCCACCGAACCACGAATTGATTACGTTTCCGTTATCATCGTACATTTCGAAATAGCGCCAATTGGCATGAACCGTTGGCACCATCGGACTTTTGGGATGAATAACTAAACTCAATCCGCAAGCGAAGAAATCGGCTTCCCCAACGTTGAACATTTTTTGCATCGCTTCGGGTAATTTACCGTGAACTGCTGAAATATTTACGCCGCCTTTTTCGATTACGTTTCCGTTTTCTATAACTCGTGTTCTTCCGCCACCACCTTCTGGACGTTCCCAAATATCTTCACGGAATTTGGCAAGACCATCTACTTCTTCTAGTTTGGAAGTGATTTGGTTTTGAAGTTGAAGTATGTATTGGTAGAATTTATCTTTCATAATCTGATTTCAATAATCCGTAATAATTAATGTCTTCTAAAATTCCTTCAAAGTTTTTAAATTCTTGTCGCAAAGTTCCTTCTTGAACGAATCCATTTTTTAAAGCAATTTGCTGACTTCCAAAATTTATTTTTGAGGTACAAATAAAAATCTTATTCATTTTTAGTTCTTTGAAACAAAAACCAATTACTTCATAAATAGCTTTTGAAATAATTCCTTTGCCTTCAAAATGGTTGTCAATAAAATAGAATAATTCGCATTTTGAAATGTGATAATCTATTTTTTTAATACCAATATATCCAATTAAACAATTGGTTTCTAAATTTCTAACATAAAAATAGTAACCTGATTTTTCCTTTTCTATTTGAAGGCTTTTTGTAATAAATTCTTCAGTAGATTTCAAATCAACACAATTAGAAACAGTTACAGGAAATGTTTTTATAATACGATTTCTGTTATTGTCTATTAAATCGAAAAATTCTTTAAAATGAATATTTTCTATTTTGTCGAGTTTCCAATTGCTGAATTCCATTTAGTTAAGAATTATATTCCTTCACAGCTTCCACAAAAGCCTTCGCGTGATCTACTGGAATATTTGGTAAAATTCCGTGACCTAGGTTTACTATATAATTGTCTTTTCCGAATTCGTTTATCATTTCGTGCACCATTTTTTTGATGGTTGGAATTGGAGAAAGTAATCGACTTGGATCGAAATTCCCTTGTAATGTGATTTTTCCGCCTGATAAATAACGAGCATTTCTTGCAGAACAAGTCCAATCTACACCAAGAGCCGATGCTTTTGATTGTGCCATTTCGCCCAAAGCAAACCAACATCCTTTTCCGAAAACAATAACTTTAGTTTCATCGGCTAAAGCGTCAACTATTTGGTTTATATATTTCCAAGAAAACTCTTGATAATCAACTGGTGATAACATGCCACCCCAAGAATCGAAAATCTGAATGGCGTTGCAACCTGCTTTTACTTTTTCTTTCAAATATAAAATGGTTGTATCAGTAATTTTTTGCAATAAAGTATGTGCTGCAACCGGATTTGAAAAACAAAATCCTTTAGCGGTATCAAAGCTTTTTGAACCTTTTCCTTCCACAGCATAACAGAAAATTGTCCAAGGTGAACCTGCAAAACCAATAAGAGGAACCTCATCGTTCAACATTTCTTTGGTTAATTTGATGGCATCAAAAACGTAACCTAAAGTTTCATTTACATCTGGAACAAAAACTTGATTCACTTGTTCCATCGTACGAATTGGGTTTGGAATAATTGGTCCCAAATTGTCTTTCAATTCAACGTGAATTCCCATTGCACGTGGAACTACCAAAATATCTGAAAATAAAATCGCAGCATCTGGTTTTACAATTCGTATGGGTTGAACAGTGATTTCTGCTGCTAATTCTGGAGTTTCGCAACGAGTGAAGAAATCATATTTGTCACGTAATGCTCTGAATTCTGGTAAATATCTTCCAGCTTGACGCATCATCCAAACGGGTGGGCGTTCTACAGTTTCGTTGTTTAAAGCTCTTAAAAATAGGTCGTTTTTGATCATTTTTTTATTTGTTGCCACGAATTTCACGAAGTATCACGAATTATTTATCGCAAAGTCGCAAAGTCGCGAAGTTTTAATTGTTGTAATATTCTATTACTTCATCAATCACATTTTCAACCGATGGTTTATCTGCAATGATGATGTTTTTTATTTTATTGTTTTCTAATGCTTCTGCAGTAGTTTCTCCTATACAAAAGCAAATTTCTTCTTTTATAGTATTCAATTTCAAATAACTTTCGACAGCTGATGGACTGAAAAATAGTATTCCGTCTAATTTATTTGTGTTTTTTTTTGAAGTTATGTTGGTTTCATACACTTCTATTTCATTGAATGTAATTCTGTTTTCACTTAGCGTGTTGGGTAACACATCGCGACGTAAATTACCACTGAAAAAAGTAAATGTATTTCCCGAATAAATGAGTGAAATTATTTCAGCCAAATCGGACGCATAGCCTGTATAAGCGATTACATTGAATCCGTTTTCCGTTAATACATCTTTGGTTTTCATCCCAACAGAAAAGACATTTTTGCTTTTTAGTTCGTTGCATTTTGGATGTTGTAAAATACTTTGAACTGCATTTTGACTGGTAAAAATAAGATTGTCATTTACTCTTGAAAGTTCGAAATTCTTGATTTTAGTTTCAATGAAATCTTCATCAATTAAAGAAATATTGGCGTCAAGTAAATCTTGCTTTTGAATTGGTAAAAGCTTTTTGGTAGATAATATGTTGATTTGTTTTGTCATTTTATAGGGAACACAGATTTGAGAAATCTATTTTTTTAAAATCTTTTTAATTTCTATCATTACTTCTGTGCCGCCATTGTTTAAAATTTCTTGTGCAGCATTGAACCCTAGTTTTTTCCATTCGGAAATAGCTACTACTTTTTCAATTTCTAGTTTTTGTTTTCCATCGATTGATAATAAAACTCCTTTGAAATTGATGGTATCTTCTATTTCATTATAGGTAGCAATTGCTCCGATTGGCGCTGTACATCCACCTTCTAACGTTTTTAGAAATTGTCTTTCTATATAAGTGCATATTTCGGTTTCGATATGATTTAATTGCGAAAGTGCATCTAATATAAAATTGTCATTTGCCATAGCGACCACAACCATTGCTCCTTGTGCTGGCGCTGGAATCATCCAATCCAAGTTGATATACTTATCTGGTTTTAAATTGATTCTTTCCAATCCGGCTGCTGCAAAAACGGCTCCGTTCCAATCATTGTTATTGAGTTTTTGCATTCTTGTATTTACATTTCCACGTAAATCGACTACTTTGTGATTAGGATATTTGTTCCACCATTGTGCTTGGCGTCGTAAACTTCCTGTAGCAATTATAGCTTCTGTTTGAAGGAAATCGGTGTTTCCTTTGTGAACTAAAATATCTAAAATAGTAGCTCTTTCTAAAACGGCTGCTTGAACAATTCCATTTGGAAGTGCTGTTGGAACATCTTTCATAGAGTGTACTGCAATGTCAACTTGACCATTAATCATTGCAATGTCTAATGTTTTGGTAAAAATTCCGGTGATTCCAAGTTCGTAAAGTGGTTTGTCTAGAATGATGTCACCTTGAGATTTTACGGCAATAATTTCGGTTTTATACCCTAAATCTTTGAGTTGTTTTTGAACTGTATGTGCTTGCCAAAGTGCTAATTCACTATCACGAGTTCCTATTCTTATACTTTTTTCAGCCACTTTTATATTATTATTTTTAACCACAAATTACGCAGATTTTCATTGACCTTTTTAAAATCATGAATTGTTATATTTTTAAAATGCATTATTTTACAATAGTTTCAAATTGAAAAACTTTTTCAATCCACTGAATACTTTCATCGACCATAGTAGTATCGTCTTTTAAATGACTTGCAAAATGATTGGTGATTTTTTGAATGATTTTTGCACTGATAATTTCAGCTTGTTCTTCGTCGAAATTACTGAATTTTTTTCGTTGTGTTTTTAATTCACTGTCTTTAATTGAATTTAGTTTTTCTTTTAAAGCGAAAATAGTAGGAGCAAATTTTCGTTGTTTTGTCCACGACAAAAATTCTTCTTTAATTTCTTCAATAATGGCTTCGGCAGCTGGAATATGAAGTTTTCTATTCTCTAGAGTTTCATCAGTCATTTGCGATAAATGATCCATGTGAACCAAAGTAACACCTTCTAGATTTGTAACATTCTCATTAACGTTTTTTGGAATTGATAAATCCAAAATTAACATAGGTTTTTTCAGATTTAAAATCGCTTTGTCTATTGTTGGATTTTGAGCACCTGTTGCAACAACTACTACATCTGCTTTTTGTAGTTCAAGTTGCAAATCAGCATAGTCTTTAACGATGACATTCAATTTTTTTGCTAATTTTTCGGCTTTATCTTTAGTTCTATTTATTAATGTAATTTGCTCGTGTTTAGTATGTTTTACTAGATTTTCACAAGTATTTCTACCTATTTTTCCTGTTCCAAAAAGAAGTATATTTTTATGGGCAATATCTTCAACATTTTTGAAAATATATTGGACTGAAGCAAAAGAAACCGAAGTAGCTCCGGAAGAAATTTCAGTTTCATTCTTGATTTTTTTACTAGTTTGAATTACCGAATTCACTAATCTTTCCATGTAATTGTTAACTAAATGGCGCTCTTTGCTTTCGTTAAATGCCATTTTTATTTGACTAATAATTTCAAAATCGCCTAGTATTTGACTATCTAAACCTGTTCCAACACGAAACATATGATTAACCGCTTCAAGACTTTTATATACGTATGCTACTTTTTGAAAATCCTCAACAGTACCATGACTATTTTCGCAAAGTAATTTGATTAATTGAAAAGGATGTTGTGCAAAACCATAAATTTCTGTTCGATTGCATGTAGAAGTAACTATTAACGCTTCAATTCCTTCACATTTTGCCTGCTCTAACAAATTCGCTTTGGCAATTGCATCCAAATTGAATTTACCTCTCATTTCGGCATCCGCTTTTTTATAACTTAAACCAACAGCATAGAAAGTAGTAGGTTTTGATATTTTTATGTTTTCCATGTTTTTTTGCACTTTACCTAAAAGTTAAACAAATTTATAACTAACCCATTTATAAAAATAACGCTTAAAGTACTTTTTGTGTCGCTGAGAGAATTTAATCTGCAAAATTGTGTTTTTAGCGATATTTATTTTAAATTTGTACTAAAATCAAGTGTTTTAAAAATCGTTATGTAGATTATTTCTAAATAACAAATCACTTTAACAACATCTTACTTACGTAAAAATATCGCTATGGGTTCTCAAGAAGTAATAAAAATTGAAAATGATTTTATTTTAATTCGATTTCAAAATGATGGTGCCGAAAATTATTTTGCAAAAAAACATGTTAATCAAGGACTTATACAATTTCATTTTGGAATAAAAGGAAAAGCTAAATTTATATTTAACGACGGAAATTATGCTTTGATTTTGAAAGAAGAAAAGGCTTTGCTGTTTTACAATCCACAAACCGAATTGCCTTTAAATTTAGAAATTGCTCCTAATTCTTGGGTCATTTCAGTTTTAATTTCAATTCAAAAATTTCACAGTTTATTTTCAAATGAGGCAAATCACATTCCTTTTTTGAGTACTGAAAACAAAGATCGAAAGTATTACAACGAAACGGACATTAGTCCATCAATGGCAATAGTTTTGAGTCAGCTTTTTCATTATAATTTGAATCCATCTATTAAAAACCTTTATTATAAAGGAAAAGGTTATGAATTACTAAGTTTGTATTTCAATCGTTCGGAAGACCCAAATGCCGAACAATGTCCTTTTTTGATTGATGAAGAAAACGTATTAAAAATTAGAAAAGCTAAAGAAATTATTATTGCCAATATGGCTGAACCTCCTGGTTTAGAAGAACTTTCCGAACAAGTGGGTTTGAGTTTGAAAAAATTAAAAATTGGTTTTAAACAAATTTATGGGGATACCGTTTATGGTTTTTTATTTGACTATAAAATGGATTTTGCTCGACAGTTATTGGATTCCGGTTCGTATAACGTCAACGAAGTTGGGCTTAAAATTGGATACAGTACAGGAAGTCATTTTATTGCAGCTTTTAAAAAGAAATTTGCAACGACTCCTAAAAAATATTTAATGTCCATTAATCCAAATACCTAAACACATCCATTTGGTACATCAAACAGTTGATAAATAATTAGTAAACATTACTATAAAAAGTTAGAATAATTTACTTTTACAGAGATTATTGATTTTTTGGAATGACAATAATGAAAAAATATTAAACATAATGAAAGGAGTATTATTAGTTAATTTAGGATCACCTGAAAGCCCAACAGCAAAAGACGTTAAGCCGTATTTAGATGAATTTTTAATGGATAAATACGTTATTGACGTACCATTTTTATTGAGAGCTTTATTAGTTCGTGGCATAATTTTACAAACTAGACCGAAAAAATCAGCCGAAGCTTATGCACGAATTTGGACTGATGAAGGTTCGCCATTGGTTGTGATTTCAAAAAGAATGCACAAAAAAGTGCAAAACTTGGTAGCTATTCCAGTTGCTTTATCGATGCGTTATGGAACAATGACCATTATGAAAGGATTGCAAGAACTACATGATAAAGGAGTAAACGAAGTGATGCTTTTTCCATTGTATCCGCAACATGCCATGGCATCAACCACTACAATTTTAGTTTTGGCAGAAGAATTGCGAGCAAAACATTTTCCTGAAATGAAATTCACAAATGTTCCTGCTTTTTACAACAAACCTGATTATATCCAAGCTTTAGCAAATTCTATTAAAAAGCATTTAGAAGGATTTGATTACGATCATTTATTGTTTTCCTACCACGGAATTCCGAAACGCCATATTCGCAAAACTGATGTAACTAAATCGCATTGTACTATTGACGGTTCTTGTTGTAATACGCCCTCTCCAGCGCACGAATTTTGCTACCGTCACCAATGTTATGAAACCACGAAACAAGTAGTAAAATTATTGGGAATTCCAGAAGGAAAATACAGTCAAACCTTTCAATCCCGTTTAGCAGGCGACAAATGGTTGACTCCTTACACTGATGTAGAAGTAAACAAAATGCCCGAAAAAGGAATTAAAAAATTAGCGGTTGTAACACCTGCTTTTGTTGCAGATTGTTTAGAAACTTTAGAGGAAATTGCCATGGAAGCCAACGAACAATTTTTACACCATGGTGGTGAAACATTTATGGCCATTCCTTGTATGAATGATGATGAAGAGTGGTGTGGCGTTGTCGGGGATTGGATTAAGGAGTGGGCTAAGTAATTTGAATTAAACTTTAAAATGGTCAATGTTATTAAGTTTGTGTTTTGTTTATTTCTGTTTCTTTCAATAACATCTTGTAAGAAAAAGGAGGCCTTTAAAAAAATTGAAAATACTTGGGAGAAAATTATATTGGAGAATGGAAATCAAGAAATAATTATCTTTAATGAAACTGATACTGCATCATTTAAAAAAATGTATTTTGAAAAAGTTTCTCTTAAAAATGGTGTTGTAAATTATAAATTAAAAAATGTCGAAAATAAGCGGTTTAAATTAAATAAAAAGGAAAGAGACTCGATTCATAAATTGGTATACGAAATAATAACAAAACCTACTTTTACGGACAAATCGGCTACTTGTTTTGCTGGAAATATTCGAATAAGTTTAAAAGATAGACACACAACCTTAACGTGTAGCTACAATTCGGTAGGAATATGGTCAGATGTTTCTGAAAACACTAATAGACTATATAATTTGCTTAAAACTAAAATTGAAATATCAAAATAACTATGGAACTTTACAACTACCTAAAATCACTCCATCTTATATTTATAACCACTTGGTTTGCAGGGTTGTTTTACATTGTTCGATTATTTGTATATCAAATAGAAGCTAATGAAAAACCAACTCCTGAACGCGAAATTTTGTTGAAACAGTACAAAATAATGACCTATCGATTATGGTATATTATTACTTGGCCAAGTGCTATTTTAGCTAGTTTTTTTGCTTTTTGGATGTTGTTTTTTACACCAGTGGGGAGTGCTTGGCTACAAATGCCTTGGATGCATGTAAAACTTGGTTTTGTTTTTCTATTGTATTTATACCATTTGAAATGCCATCAATATTACACACAATTGCAAAGAGATGAATTCAAATATACTTCCAATTATATGCGCCTTTGGAATGAAGGAGCTACTATAATTTTATTTGCAGTAGTTTTTTTAGTAATTTTAAAAAATGAATTCAACTGGATTTTTGGTGTAATCGGAATTATTTTGTTTTCCTTATTAATCATGTTAGGATTCAAGTTTTATAAAAAAATTAGAGAACGAAACTAGTTGAAAATTTTTAGTTTTTAGTAAGTTGTATCTTTTTACTAAAATACTGATTGTTAAATACTAAATATAATACTAAACGGATTAAAATGGCAATGCTTTCGCTGCGAATAAGAATTTTCCTTTCAATGATTGTAATTATTGTAATAGCAGCGCTTTTAATGGCAACTATTTCCATATTTCAGTTTAAGGACGAAGCTAAAGTGTACCACCAAGAACGATTGGAACGCAAAGAAGATGCCATTAAAGAAAACATCAATTATGTTTTAGCAAACACAACCTATCCGCTAACAGCTGTAAATTTAGATTTGATCTTTAAAGACAAAATTCATGAACTTTCCGATATTCACAATCTTGAAATAAACATTTACAGCCTTTCAGGAAAACTAATTATTTCCTCAAAAGCAGCTTTTTCTATTGACACTATCTCCCCTCCTATTGCACCTAGTATCCTAAAACTAGTTCAGTCTTCTTTAGAAAAAAGATATGTTGACTTGAAAAACATTGACGGTAAAAAATACCGTTCTTCCTACAGTGTTATTAAAGACGATAAGTTTAAACCGCTTGGAATTTTAAATTTACCTTATGTAGAAGACGATAGTTATTATGAAAATGAATTGCAAAACTATCTATTCCATTTAGCCCAAGTGTATAGCTTTATGCTAGTTGTTGCTTTTGCAATTGCTTATTTTTTGGCCTCTTATATAACCAAATCGTTAAAAACTATTTCAGATAAATTAAATGAAACTAGTTTGAATCAGAAAAATGAAAAGATTGTGTTGGAAGCTAATAGTAAAGAAATTAATTTATTGATAAAAGCATATAACGGCATGGTTGACGAACTTGAAAAAAGTGCGTTAAAACTAGCTCAAAGCGAACGAGAAGAGGCTTGGCGTGAAATGGCAAAACAAGTAGCCCACGAAATAAAAAACCCTTTAACTCCAATGCGATTAACCGTGCAAAGTTTTCAAAGAAAATTTGATCCTGCAGACCCTCTTTTAAAACAAAAAATAAACGATTATTCCGAAACTTTGATACAACAAATCGATACCATGAGTGCCGTTGCATCCGCTTTTTCTAACTTTGCTTCCATGCCTGCACAACAAAACGAAACCCTAAATGTTGTTGAAGTTGTTGAATTGGCTTTAGACATTTTCAACGAAGAATATATTGTTTTTGAAAGTGAAGCAACTGAGATAATTTCAAAAATGGACAGAACACAGCTCATTCGAATTATAAATAATTTGGTTAAAAATGCCATTCAATCTATTCCCGAAAACCAAATCGAAAAAACAATTTGTGTTGCCGTAAACAAAATTCAAGACAACGTTTGTATAAGTGTAAAAGACAACGGAGCAGGTATTGAACCTGAAAATACAGCTCATATTTTTGAACCAAAATTCACTACAAAAAGTAGTGGAATGGGTTTGGGCTTAGGAATCATCAAAAACATTATTGAAAATTACAAAGGAACTATTACTTTTGAAACAGAATTTGGAAAAGGAACCTTATTCACTGTTTCATTACCAATACTTAAAAATAAATAAAAATGAAATTTGAAAACATTTTAGTTGCCATAGAAAACAACTTAGGACTAATAACTATTAATCGACCTTCAAAACTAAACGCTTTAAACGGTGATACAATTCAAGAACTTCACCTTGCCTTTAAAGAATTAGAAAGCAATAGCGAAGTAAAAACTATTCTTTTAACTGGTGAAGGCGAAAAAGCATTTGTAGCAGGAGCTGATATAGCCGAATTTGCAAACTTTTCTATTGAAGAAGGTGCCCAGCTTGCAGAACAAGGTCAAGAAAAACTTTTTAATTTTGTCGAAAATTTAAGCACTCCAGTAATTGCTGCTATAAATGGTTTTGCGCTTGGTGGAGGTTTGGAGCTGGCCATGTCTTGTCATTTTAGAGTGGCTTCCGACAATGCAAAAATGGGACTTCCGGAGGTTTCATTAGGTGTAATTCCTGGTTATGGAGGAACACAACGTTTACCTCAACTTGTAGGAAAAGGACGTGCTATGGAAATGATTCTCACTGCTGGAATGATTACCGCTGAAGATGCTTACCGTTCAGGACTGGTAAATCACATAGTTCCACATGCTGATTTATTGGATTTTTGTAAAAAATTAGCGCTTCGCATTCAAAAAAATTCTCCTGCGGCAATTAGTCAAGCCATTCTTGCCGTAAATGCAGGTTTTAAAGAAGGAACTAACGGTTTTGAAACTGAAATTAAAGCTTTTGGAAAATGCTTTGGAACCGAAGATTTTAAAGAAGGTACAACTGCTTTTTTAGACAAAAGAAAAGCTAATTTTACAGGTAAATAAATTGTTTTGAATGACTAATACTAACAAAAAAATCCTGTTCCATTGAGAAGGATTTTTTTGGTTTTAACTTGGGCGTTTCAACACTTGGCGGAGTCTTGCCGACACGCTTTGCCAGCAAGTCTGAATAGTACTTGCGAATTTGGATGATAACGTTTAAAATACTCTAGTAATAAGCATCTTTTGGATTGACTTTGGACAACGACAATAAGTATACTGTATAATTTTTATAGTTTTCAAAAGTGGCTTTTCGAATCAACTTCATGTAATAAATTTCTGTCGACGAAATAGCTGCGCTGCGTTGCGAAAACTTTTGCTTGAAATTGGATTTCTGAGATGGGTGGATTTGAGATAACGGTTTTTATATAGTGCTAAAGGTATAATGCAAAGCATGTATAAGTTTCGCACTCGAAATTATTTTTCCGTTTGAAGCTGTTTCTTTAAACACGGGAGGATCGAGATGTAAAGCTGTTGCTTTTTGTGTATAATAGGCTTTTCTTGTAGGATGAAAAGGGGCAACAGCATTATAAATGGCACCCCAAACGGCTTTTGTTGCTAGTATCTTTAGAATAATTGCAATACAATCATCCTGCTGAATTAAATTAACAGGCCCTTCTGGATTTTCAATTGATTGCTTCCCTGCCAAAAAATAAACAGGGTGTCGGTCTTTTCCAATCAAACCTCCAAAACGAACTACAGTAGTTAAAAAAGCCGAATTGTTTTGAAGTAATTGTTCAACAGCTACCAACTGTTTGCCACTTTCGGTTGTGGGTTCAAGTGCTGTATTTTCTGTCACAATCGAATTGGTATCCCCATAAACAGAAGTTGAACTTATAAACAGTACGTGCTTTATGTTAGATTGCGCTATGTAGGAAAGTAAACTTTCAATTTTGGAAACATAATTTTCAGTTCCATTATTCCTCAACTTTGGCGGAATGTTTATAACTAACTGTTCTGCGTTTCCTAAAAAAGTAAGTAGGTTATCCGGTGCTTTAGTGTAGGGCAAATCAATCAAAAAAGAGGCAATTCCCATTGCTTCAAGTATTGGAATTTTAGATGCTGTAGTAGTTGAACCGTTTACGGTATAGTTACTCAAAAGATTTTTTGCTAATGGCATTCCTAACCAACCACAACCTAAAACACTTATTGTTGTTGCCATCTAATTGGAAGTTGGATTTACTTTTTGATGTAAAACAACGGCGTCATTCAAAACAAAAGGAGTTGGAAGCATCCACGAATTTCGTTTAGCAATTTTAAATACAGGATTGTACAACAAGTCAAACGAACTTTCCAACAAATCCATGTCTAATGGCATTGAAGCATCCATATCAAATTCCAGTTCCAAAGGCTCATTGTTTACAACATAATAACTAATTACTTTTGAATCATTTCGATCAAAAACAATTCCTTTTTGACTAATACAGGTTGTGCCATTGGCTTTAAAATGAAATAAATCAATAGCCAAATTAGCAAAAACATCGTACCTATTCACTTTTCTGTTTGGTGTTATCTTAATTTTCAAATACCGAAAATTGCCGCCTATACTGTCTTTTGTAAATTGAATACTTGGCCCAGAAATAGCTACAACTGGAGCGGCTTTAGTAAACGTAAAATCTGAATGGTATTTGCTATACAACGGAAAAGTGTTCCAAATACCACCCAAATCAGGCTTATTGGTCAAATACGTTTTGGTCCAAACATCTAAATTCAAATCATAAGTAGCCCAAACTGCTTTATTTTGTTCTTTATCTAAAACGTATAACAAACTATTCGGTTTTCCAGCCCCTTTTGAGTAACCCGAATGTAAATGTGCATTTATAAAAAACCCACACGAACCAACAAAAAATAATAATGCCCACCAATATTTGTACTTAAACTCCCCAAAAATAGGCAACAACAATCCAAATGAAAAAACCACCAAAACAATACTACCATAAAGTATTTTGAGACCTAACCCAATTGGAAACATCTGAATAAAAGGAACTAGTAAAATTAAAACCGGTAATGCTAAAACCAGCTGTAGAAACAAACTCGTCTTTTGTGTAACAATAGGATAAAGTAGCATCAACAAACCCGAAATAGCTGGGAAAATTAAAAACCCAGCACCCGGCAATTTAAAAACCAATACCAAATTAATAATCAACCAAACAAAAATAGGGACAATTGCATAACTCAAAGTCATTTTTTCTGCCGAAAATTTTTGGTAAACCACAAAACACATACTTAATCCAAGCAAAACAAATGCCGCAATATAAGAATGTCCGTTGTACGTAAATCCCTGCAAAATATCGGCATACTGAGGATAACTGTATAACACCAGTTTCCAACCTGAAAAAGTCAATAAACCAGCACCAATCAAAGCAATAAGAAAAGGAATAAACCCTTTTAAAATAGCCAATGGCTCCAAACTTCTTTTTCCAACTCCCACAAAAACTATTCCTATAAATACAAGAAAAGTAACTACCCAAATAGGTAACAACCACGAAAAAGGATAGCTAAAAAATCCAAACGGCGTATTAAAATAAACCCAATCGTCCTTAGAAACCAAACGTCCCAAATTAGTTTCAGAAAAATAATCCAACATTGGCATCAAATAACTTCCTTGATGCTCCAAAGTAGTAACATCCAAATGAGCATAGTCATCCTGAGCCGTATGATAATTAAAATGATTATCAATAAATGCAAAATTAAATCCCTGAATACGACCTTGCTCCCTAAAAACAGTCAAATCAGTATCGTTAGGCAACATCTTGTAAATACTATACAACAACGAATTGGAAACCCCAAACTCAGGGTGAGCAGCAGAAAATCCTTGAACCATTGCCGCATTTCCTTTAGTAACCTCCATCAACATAAAACTAGGACCCGAACTTCCTCTAGCTTCAAAATTAATCGCCAACCCAATATCCTTTGCCCAGCCATGATGCATCACAAAAAGTCCTGCACCGTTCAACCCCAACTCCTCTGCATCTGTAAACAAAATAATAATATCGTTTTTAGGCGCTTTATGACTATGCAAAAAAGCCCTAACTCCTTCTAAAACTGTAGCAACACCCACAGCATCATCGCTAGCACCACACGAAAATCCATGCGGAGCACTATCATAATGCGATAAAAGCAACAAAGCCTTACCTTTTCCAGTACCTTTAACTCGCGCCATAATATTTTTAGGGTGCGTCAAATTGCCCCAATCAGACAACTCAAAACCTTCCTGAACAACAGGTTCCAAACCCATCTTTCGCAACTCACCAGCCACATATTGAGCTACAACTTCATGCTGATCAGACCCAACATAATGTGGTAAAACAGCCATTTTTTTAACATGAACCAAAGCTCTTTTGGTCGAAAAAACAGCAGCCGATTCATCGCTACCAGCTGCCTGAGGCTTCATAAAATAAAAAACCCCAAACCCCATAACCATCAAAACCACTACCGAAATCAAAGACCTAAAGCTATTTCTCATTGCTAATTCAATTTAAAAACCCACCGAAAACTACTTTTAACCAAACAAAAATAACCAAAAAATCGAACCAATCGAAATATGCAGTACAAACTTGAACCCAACCCCTAATCATTCATTGCGAGTCACCAAGCATTCTCACCAATGCCGCAAAGCCGTTTCGTTTATAACTAATAATAAAAAACGATCAAAACAGGGAGCTTTGATCGTTTTAAACATTCAACTTTTAAAAAGAAACACCAAAAACAATTCTTGAAATCAACCTTTTTATCTTAAATTAGAACAATACCAATAGTATTCCAAACCCAACTAAAAAGCCCTTTTAACCAACATAATAAAACCATCAGCCAAAACCAAATAACCTTGATCATAAACAAACCGATACGAATTACCACTCTTAGTATTCAAAACATTCGTAAAATAATCAAAATCAAAACCCAAACTCAACAATTTTGATTCACTCGTTTTTGTCTTCCCCTCCACATTAAGCCCGCACAAAACCCTATAATTCTTCCGAAGCTTATTGTTAATCGTCCGCATATAATTAGTACTGTCCTTATTCATTTTATTGTTAAACGAATTCCGACAACCATCATTACAAAACTTTTTATCCTCTCTACCTACAATTTTTTCCCCACATTCCAAACATGTTTTTAGCATAATCAAAATAGTTATAATCAAACAAATATAAAAAAAAAGTTCCGTTTACAAACGGTTACTCCCGTTTACATCCGTATGTAAACGAATAACTACCGAATAAGCTACACCAACCACCACAACTTTGCATCGTCGGAAACAAATAAAAACAACCGACAATAAACAAATAAATAATAACAATTAAAAGAAAAAGCCATGAATGCAATGAAAAACAGAGTACAGTTAATTGGTCACGTAGGACAACAACCAGAAATCAAAACCTTTGAAAAAGGGAAAAAAGTAGCCACAATCACACTCGCTACAAACGACTATTACACCAACGAAAAAGGTGAGAAAATTGAACAAACAGAATGGCACCGAGTAGTGGCCTGGGGGAAAACCGCCGATATAATCGAAAAACTAGTAACTAAAGGAAAAGAAATAGCAATAGACGGTAAGCTTACACACAGAAGCTACGACGACAAAGAGGGCATCAAACGCTTCATTACCGAAGTAGTCGCAAATGAAGTGTTGTTATTAGGAAAATAATGTAAACCCAATTTATTATGAATAGTAAAGTATTTAACATTCGATTATCTAAAGAGCATTGTCAAAACGATCAAGACATAATGAATGCTTTTCTAAATGAAGTGGAAATCAAAGTAACTTCAACACATTTTGTTACCACAAGTTCAATCGATTATTGGTCTGTATTACTTTTTTTTGAACCAAAAAAAGAAAAAAAAGAAAAGAATAGTGACTTCCAATTTTCAGAAAATGAATTAAAAACCTACGATGCATTAAAAAGTTGGCGAAATAATGTAGCTCAAAATCTTAATTGGTCTCCTTTTATGATTTGTTATAATGCTCATTTAGCTGCAATTGCTAAATCAAACCCAAGATCTATTGAAGAGTTAAAAGAAATAAAAAACTTTGGAAATCATAGAATTGAGAAATATGGAGAAGAAATTATGTCGGTTTTAAATGCTTTATAACAAATACTATCATTAGTAAAAATTAAAAAGGGATTCAAATTTCTTTGAATCCCTTTAAAACAATTATAATAATCTAAAAAAAACTAGTTTTTAACTAAACGAACTGTTTTAGTATTCATTCCTTGAGAAACAAGTACATTATAAATTCCAGTTGAATAATCTTGACCTAAAGTTACATTTTCAATATCAGAAGCATTAATAACTCTATTTTCAATTTGTTTACCCATCATATCGTAAACTACAACAGAAACTGATTCGTTGATTGTTCCACTTACTTGAAGTTTAAATGCACCATTAAATGGATTTGGATAAGCAGTTACACCAAAATCAGCAGTTTCAACTACATGTTTTGCAATACTTGCTGGAGTTGTAACATCACATGAAACACCATAAGCTCCATAGATACCATTTATTTTAGCTGCAACACGAATTGAATAAACAGTTGCATTAGTTACAACCACTCCAGCTTGAGAAAGTTTGAAGTTATATGTACTTGAATCATAAACAGTAACTACTCCACCTGTTGTAATTTCAAAACGATAGCCTTCAGCAGCTGCAATAGGAGTAACAGGTATTTTAGTATCTAAAGCAGCTAAAGTAGTACCACAAAATGCTGGGTGAACTTTAGTTGTTGGTACTGTGCTAGAAGATAATGTTGGAGAAGTTACTGTACAAGAAGATCCATAAGAACCCCAAGTTCCTTCAACATTTATAGCAACTCTAATAGAGTAATTAGTTCCATAAGCTGATCCTGCAATTTTGTTTAAATTGAAGTAATAGCTAGTTGTTTCGTAAACTACTGGTGAAGATCCTTCAGGCGTAACTTCAAAACGATATCCTTGAGTATTGTACATCCATTTAGCATGTATTGGAGTATTCATAGCAGCTAAAGTAGTACCACATTCTGTTGCTAAAATTTGTGTTGTTGGAACACCACCTACACTAGCAAGGCTTGGAGTAGAAATGTTACAAGAAGCGCCATAATCACCCCAAGTTCCAGATACTTTAACTGCAACTCTAATAGAATAAGTAGTTGCATAAGTTGAACCTACTATTTTTGTTAAATTAAAATAGTAAATTGGAGAATCATAAGTTGTAACTACAGCTCCATTAGTAACTTCAAAACGATAAGCTTCTGCTGAATACATCCATTTTGCGTGTATCGGTGAATCCAAGCCTGCAAGTGTTGATCCCCATTGAGAAGCAATAATTTGAGTTGTAGGAACGTTTGCAGAAGTTGTAATTGCTGGTGTATAAATATCACAAGTAGCTCCATAACTTCTCCAAACATCATTGATTTTAACAGCTACTCTAACGTTGTATGTACTGTTGTAAGTTGAACCTGGAAGTTGTGTTAAATCAAAACTATATTTTGTAGTTTCAAAAGTGTTAACAGTTGCACCATTTGTTACTTCATAACGATACATTTGAGCACTTGGAATTCTAACAGCAAGAATAGCATCACTCAATGACGTTAATAATGAACCGCATTGACTATCTCTAACTCTTGATTTTAAAGTATCATTAAAATTAAATTCACCTGTTTGAATATTAAACGAAATATTGTAAACAGAACCTTCATTTACAGCAATATTATTACCTCCTTGATAAGCAATACCTGAAGGAAAAACATTACTACCCCAGTTTGTTGACCAATCATGTCCCAAACGGAATTTCACTGAAGCATTTGTTAATGTAGCACCATTTAATGTGTATGTAATTCCATCTGCGGTTGACATATCCGTATCAGCTCCCCATCCTCCTGGAGTAGCGTCTCCAATTATACTAATAGTAACATAACTAAAAGAATAAACACCTGTAGTTTTATTGAAAGAAACATTATAGTTTTTACCTGCTACAGGAATGGCAGATGCGATATAAGTTGCAGCTGTTCCATTTGGAAATGATGATGCTCCCCAAACAAAAGTATCAGCATGTCCTTGTCTAAATTTATAAGATCCAGCAGTAAAAGCAAAATTATTTAAATAATAATTTTCTCCATCTAAAGTTACCATATCTATATCAGTACCATTACTGTTTAAACTAATTACAGGATAGCTATTTGAAAAATTATAAGCGCCTGTATTTCTGTTAAAAGTAACTACATAATCTCCTGCAATTGTGTTAATATTATTTCCGTTTAAAGATGCTGTTCCACTTGGAAAAGCACTAGATCCCCAACTAAAAGCCCAAGCATGGTCTTGACGGAATTTAACTTGATGTGTAGAAAAAGTAGTCAAATTTAAAGAATAATTAACTCCATCAGTTGTTGTCATGTCAGTATCAGTTCCCCAACCTGCTAAACCATCGCCAATAATACTAATAGTAGCAAAAGTAAATGAATATGCACCAGTAGTTAAGTTAAAAGAGATGTTGTAAGTTCCTGGTATTACACTAATAGCAGTTCCGCCACTAGTAGCAGTTCCTGAAGGAAAATCAACTGCCGCCCAAGTATTGGTATTGGCTTGATCTTGTCTAAAAACTAAATCACCCAACGTTACTGCATAATTACTAAGGTTGTAATGTACCCCATCAATAGTTGACATTGCTGCATCTGTATTAGAATTTGCTGTGCCATAAACACTAATATCAGCATAACCTAAGGCTACGGGAGTAAACACATACGCTTTAGTAGTTAAATTAAACGTAACGTCATAAACTCCTGCTGTTGTAGGAATGTTATTTCCGTTTGAAGTAGCTGTACCTGAAGGGAAATTTGATGCCCCCCAGTTGTTACCCCAGTCGTGACCTTGTCGGAATTTTGCCCCGCCATTGGAAAATGTAAAATTAGACAATGTATAATGCACATTGTCAGCAGTTGTCATGTCAACGTCTGTTGACCAGCCACTAACACCATCTCCAATCATAGAAATAGTTTGGGCGTTACTTGTAAATGCAAAAGCAAAGAATGCAAGTACTAAATAAATAAATTTTTTATTCATAAAATAAATTTTTGGGTTAATAATTGCATAAATGTATGACAAAAGAGGTTAAAAAAAACAATCTTATAATTTTACGCGTAACTATATCGTTTTCGTGTTAATAAGTTTTTTTTAACATCTTTAACTATCCGAATTTTTATTAGAAAAATAAAAATTAGAAACTTAACTGAATGTTGGATATTTTATATTATTTTTATTGTACACTATTTTCAACATTTATAAAAATGAAATTAAAAATATTATTATTGTTCCCATTTTGTTTTAGTACTTTAATTTTTGCGCAAAAAAACACTACTTTATTAGAGATTAACAAATTAATAAACAATTGGCATAAAAATGCAGCAGAAGTTCATTTTGAAGCCTACATGAATTTTTTAGCTGAAGACGCACATTATTTAGGTACAGACGCTACAGAAAACTGGACAAAAAAAGAATTTCAAACATTTGCAAAACCTTATTTTATTAAGGGGAAAACATGGAATTTTAATGCACTTAAAAGAAATATCTATTTTAGTGTGGATAAAAAAACAGTTTGGTTTGATGAACTATTAGATACACAAATGAAAATTTGTAGGGGCTCTGGAGTATTAGTTAAAACAGGTAAAGATTGGAAATTAAAGCAATATGTTTTGTCAATGACAATTCCGAACGACAAAACAAAACTAGTTGTTCAAATCAAAGATACTTTAGAAAGTAAACTAATTAGAAGTTATAAGCAATAAGTTTATTTTAAATTTTCCAACATTTCAATAGTTATTTTGCTTAAATCAAAATCATGACTCCAGTTCCAGTCTCTTCTCGCAAAGGAATCGTCTATGCTTGCTGGCCAACTATCAGCAATTTTTTGACGAAAATCTGGTTTATAGGATATTGTAAAATCTGGTAATTGTTTTGCAATTTCATTCGCAATAACTTCTGGTGTAAAACTGATAGCTGCTAAATTATATGAGGAACGTATTTTGATTTGCTCTGGCTCAGCTTGCATTATTTGAACTGTAGCCTTAATAGCATCGTCCATATACATCATAGGCATTTTTGTGTTTGCTTCTAAAAAACATTCGTATTTTCCATCACTCAAAGCTTTATGAAAAATTTCAACTGCATAATCGGTTGTTCCGCCTCCTGGAGGAGTACTCCAGCTTATAAGTCCTGGATATCGAACACTACGAACGTCAACCCCAAAAACATTATGGTAATATTCACACCATCTTTCGCCCGATTGTTTACTAATGCCGTAAACTGTACTAGGTTCCATAATGGTAAATTGTTGGGTTTGCTCTTTTGGGGTGGTAGGCCCAAATACAGCAATACTTGAAGGCCAAAATATCTTTTTTATTTTTTTTGCTTTTGCTAAGTTCAATACATGAAACAACGAGTTCATATTCAAATCCCAAGCAAAAGCAGGGTTTTTCTCAGCAGTAGCTGATAGTAATGCTGCCATTAAATAAACATCAGTGATTTGATGTACTTCTACCAAATGTTCAATTTGATTGAAATCCAATGCATTTACAACTTCAAATGGTCCTGAATTTACCACCTCATTATTTAGTTTTCTAATATCAGATGCGATGACATTTGCAATTCCGTATATTGCTCTTAATTTATGTGTTAACTCGGTTCCTATTTGACCACAAGCTCCAATTATTAGGATTTTTGTTTGCATAACTATACAATTTGTTGGCAAATATAACGATTTCGTAATGAACATAAATCATATAAATCCAATCTATGCAGATTTTAAAAAAGCTAAAGTGAACGAAAGAAAAGTTATAAAGCCAAAAAATCATATTCTGAAAAAGTATAAATACGTGTTTACTTTCGTTTTACTTTGTAACTTTGCCAAAATAACCAGAATATGAAAAACAAACCATTTTTTATTTTACTGCTTGTCCTTACTTTTTTTGCGTGCCAAGAAGATCATACACAACGGAATCTTGAAAACGCTAGAGATATAAAAAAGAAAGAACTGGTTTTTGCAAACATTAATAAAGCTTGGGGGTTTGTTTTTTCAAATTTGAACTCTGAAAATCAACATATAATAAACAATTGGAAAGGCTGGAACGATTTTAAAAACGAAGCCAAACAAAAACCTAAAAGCACCATTGGAGCGTTTCAACAAAAAGCAAAAACACTATCTAAAAAAATGGTTGACATTACAATTGGTTTGCCGTATCAGTTCAATAATAATCAAGTAAAAAGTCGTTTAAAAGTATTGACAACAAAAATAAATTCTTTGGATTTATACCTGCACTTGCATCAAATACCGGATCAAAAAGTAATTACTTTAATTAAAGATATAAATACCGACATTACTTCAGTTGAAGTTCAAATTGATGAAGTTTTAAAGCGATCCAAAATTAAAGTTGAAGAAGGAGAGCAAGATTTGATTCAAATTCTAAACACTTCTCGTGCAATTCCAACAGTAAAAGCCAATATTCCAGCAAATTGAGTAAAGCAGCCTTATTAAATTCGTACGACAACAATCCGAAAATCATGCAACTTTCGGAGGCATTGCAACAAGAGAGTCATAAAATACAACTTAACGGCTTAATTGGCTCGTCACTTTCGTTTGTAGTACAATCATTATTCAAAAAAAGTGAAAAACCTTTTTTACTTTTATTCAACGATAAAGAAGAAGCTGCCTATTATTTGAACGATTTGGAACAATTAATTGGCGAGCAAAATGTGCTTTTTTACCCTAGTTCCTATCGTCGTCCTTATCAAATAGAAGATACCGATAATGCAAATGTACTTTTAAGAGCAGAGGTTTTAAATCGAATTAATTCACGTCAAAAACCCGCGGTAATTGTTTCCTATCCTGAAGCGCTTTTTGAAAAAGTAGTTACCAAAAAAGAGCTCGATAAAAACACTTTGAAAGTGGCAATTGGCGATAAAATTTCAATTGAATTTATTAATGAAGTTCTGTTTGAATACGAATTTAAAAGAGTTGATTTTATAACAGAACCGGGTGAATTTTCAGTTCGTGGCGGAATTATTGATGTTTTTTCGTTTTCTAACGACAATCCCTATCGAATTGAATTTTTTGGTAACGAAATAGATAGCATTAGAAGTTTTGACGTTGAAACGCAACTTTCTATTGAAAAACAAAAGAATATTACCATAATCCCAAATGTTGAAAATAAATTTTTTCAAGAAGACAGGGAAAGTTTTTTAGAATATATCGATAAAAAAACGGTGCTATTTATTCAAAATTCCGAAGTGTTGTTTTCAAAATTAGACAAACTTTTTTATAAAGCGGAAGAAATTTTCAATCAGTTAAATGCAACAGTAAAACATGTTGAACCTAAACTTTTATTTGTAAATCAATCCGAATTTATCCAAAAAAGCTTGTCTTTTTCAATAGTTGAATTGCACTCGAAACCGATTTATAAAATTCAAAAAACGTTTGATTTTTACATCCAGCCACAACCCTCGTTCAACAAACAATTTGATTTGTTACTTAATAATTTAAACGAAAACCATTTTAATGGTTTTAAAAACTATCTTTTTTGTTCAAACGAGGCGCAAGCCAAACGTTTTCATGACATTTTTGAAACCTTAGACGAAGCCAATCACGAAAGTATCCGGAAACAATACAGCACTGTAACGCTACCTATTTACCAAGGTTTTATTGACGAAGAGAGCCAAATTGCATGCTACACTGATCATCAAATTTTTGAACGATACCATAAATTCAACATTAAAAACGGGTATTCTAAAAAACAAACCATAACTTTAAAGGAGTTGACTACTTTATCCGTAGGCGATTATGTTACTCACATTGATCATGGAATTGGCAAGTTTGGTGGTTTACAAAAAATTCAGGTTGAAGGCAAAACACAAGAAGCGATAAAACTGGTTTATGCCGATAATGATATTGTCTACGTTAGTATTCATTCGCTTTACAAAATTTCAAAATATAACGGAAAAGACGGTGCACCGCCCAAAATTTATAAGTTAGGTTCTAATGCTTGGAAAGTTTTAAAACAAAAAACAAAAGCCAGAGTCAAACACATAGCGTTTAATTTAATTCAATTGTATGCCAAACGCCGATTAGAAAAAGGTTTTCAATACGCACCTGATAGTTATTTGCAGGCAGAACTCGAAAGTTCTTTTATTTACGAAGATACGCCCGACCAAACCAAATCAACTCAAGAAGTAAAAGCCGACATGGAAAGCGATAGACCAATGGACCGATTGGTTTGTGGCGACGTTGGATTTGGAAAAACAGAAGTTGCTATTCGTGCTGCTTTTAAAGCTGTCGATAACGGAAAACAAGTGGCTGTTTTAGTACCAACCACCATTTTGGCATACCAACATTTCCGAACTTTTTCGGAAAGATTAAAAGAAATGCCTGTTGCCATTGGGTATTTAAACCGGTTTAGAACTGCCAAACAAAAAGCAGAAACTTTAAAAGAACTTGCAGAAGGCAAATTGGATATTGTAATTGGAACTCACCAATTGGTCAATAAAAATGTGGTATTTAAAAACCTTGGTTTATTAATTGTTGACGAAGAGCAAAAATTTGGCGTCAACGTAAAAGACAAACTCAAAACCATTGCCGCTAATGTGGATACGTTGACATTAACCGCCACACCAATTCCAAGAACCCTACAGTTTTCCTTAATGGCAGCGCGCGATTTATCGGTGATTACAACACCGCCGCCCAACAGATATCCAATAGAAACCAATGTGGTTGGCTTTTCTGAGGAAACCATTCGGGATGCTATTTCGTATGAAATTCAGCGTAACGGACAAGTTTTTTTTATCAACAACCGAATTGAAAATATTAAAGAAGTGGCAGGAATGATTCAGCGATTAGTGCCCGATGCACGAGTGGGAATTGGTCACGGACAAATGGAAGGGAGTAAACTAGAAGAATTAATGCTTGCCTTTATGAACGGTGAATTTGATGTTTTAGTTGCAACAACTATTATTGAAAGTGGTTTGGATGTTCCCAACGCCAATACAATTTTCATTAACAACGCTAATAATTTTGGATTGTCTGATTTGCATCAAATGCGGGGTCGTGTAGGAAGAAGCAACAAAAAAGCTTTTTGCTACTTTATTTGCCCTCCCTATTCCGCCATGACCGACGATGCTCGTAAAAGAATCCAAGCTTTAGAACAGTTTTCAGAACTGGGAAGTGGCTTCAACATTGCCATGAAGGATTTGGAAATTCGGGGAGCGGGCGATTTGCTGGGAGGCGAACAAAGCGGTTTCATTAACGAAATTGGTTTTGACACCTATCAAAAAATAATGAACGAAGCCATAGACGAATTAAAAGAAAATGAGTTTAAAGAGCTGTATGCCGACCAAAGCAAACCCGAAAAAGAATACGTGAAAGACCTTCAAATTGATACCGATTTTGAATTGTTGTTTCCAGATGCTTACATCAACAACATTTCCGAACGCTTGAATTTGTACAACGAACTTAGCATAATTAAAGACGAAATTACCCTACAAGCCTACGAAAACAAACTCATTGACCGTTTTGGACCATTGCCAAAACAGGCCGTTTCGTTGCTGAAAAGCATTAAAATAAAATGGATTGCCTCTAAAGTTGGAATTGAAAAATTAGTGTTGAAACAAGGCAAAATGATTGGTTACTTCGTTTCTGATCAACAAAGCAGTTACTACTCCTCTACTCAATTCAACAAAGTGCTTGTTTTTGTTCAAAAACACAACACTCTTTGTAAAATGAAAGAAAAACAAACCCCAAACGGACTCCGGTTACTACTCACTTTCGACCACGTAAAATCCATACGAAAAGCGTTGGAATTAATAGAACTAATGGATGTTTAAACAGTAACCTTTAGTTCCGCTTGTACTTATTTTTTGATTCTTTTGTGCATTGTGTTGCCAACTTGTAATAGGTTCTGTTATTTGGTTTGTAGCAGTAATCGTTACTGTTATGAGTTGTTTTTGACTTTTAGCATTTTAATTTTTGTTACTTCTTTTTCATTGTGCGTTTTCAAAACTACATAATACCATTTTTTACTAAGAATATCAACTGTATAGATTTCTCCTAGCTTATGAGTTTTGATTGTGTTCTCAAATTCAACATACATCATTCCTTCTAAAAACCAATTTAAATCTCCAGTTACATTTGTATCCATTGTGTATTTTTTAGCCAATTCAGAAATTTTAATTCCCTTTTTGTATTGCTTAATTATTTCAGTACGAAGTTTGTTTATTTTGATTATAGAAAGCTTGCTACCATCAAGATAAACATAACTAACGCGATATGCTATCGCTTTATTCACAGAAAGTACTTTAAAAGTATTTCCGCTTTCATTAAAAACATTTCCAACTTTAAGCGTTTTGAATGCTACAGGTACTAATGTGTCGATTTCTGGTGAAATATTAAATATTTCTGGAATTAATTCAGGATTGTCATTTACAAATTTTTCAGCTTCTTCTATTGTTGTTATTTTATCTAGATTACTATTTATATTTTGAGAATAAATGTATTGAAAACATGGAATTAAAAAAAGGAATATTATTTTTCTCATATTGTCTTTTAAAGTTGCTCATAACCGACTAAGCAACATTTTGTTTTATTTTTGTTTTACTTTTTCTACAGAGTAAAAATTACCAAATGTAAATAAACTATCTTTTTTAATATTATAATCAACCAATTCCTCCTCGGAAGTTAACACAATTTCAAATTTATTGTTTTCAAATTGACCAATAGCTGCTATTCCATTCTGCGAAATATTTCGAACAGTTATTCCTTTAGACAATTTAAACATTTTTTTTTCGCCCGTAAAAAAATCCGACATTTACATCTTCCTTTAATCTACCTAATTTATAGGTTGGAGAATTCATATAGTTCAATAACCAACCTAAAATGAAAATTATATTAAACAAAATTGACAAGCGAAAAATCCATTTCTTCATTTTATTTTTTTAGTGTTGTTTTTTAAATAGCGCTTGCCCACAACTTGTATAAATCTGACAAAACCAAACTTACTTCCCCAAATCCGGGTCGCTTTGTCTGATAAACGGCAACATTCATTCCCCAAATATAAAAATATTCCAAACCAACAGATAAACCAACTACAATTTAGTAGTATTAAAGTTCTTGCAACGGGAAAGCGTAAAAAAATGTTGTACTATCTAAAAAGAAAAATTGAGCGATAAAGTAACGTTACACACCATCTCAAAACAACTGTTCTGGAACTGGTTGAGGCTTGTTTTGACTTCAAAAGCACTTTTTGGATGGAGTTGTGCGTCAATTGCTTGTTTCGAACCTGTTTTTAGCTTTTTGTTGCTATGAGTTTGTGGTTTTGCATTTGTAGTTCTTGTCCATTCAGCCACGCTAGTTCACTGTCTGCTGCAACAAGTATTGGCATTCGCTTTTTTGTATTGTGTATTTTGCTCATTTGCTCATTTGCTGCTGTTGTCAAAAGGGTGTAGGTGTTTTGTATTTCACCTGTTGTTTTGTTAGTCCACTCGCTGTAAAGTCCTGCAAAAGCAAATAGTTCGTTGTGGGGTAACGTTAGTTCGTATTTTTGTTTTTGCTTACCTTTTTCGTCCAGCCATTGCCACTCATAAAACCCATCTGCCAGTACCAAGCAGCGGTTGTTTATTGCGTCTTTGAATGATGGCTTTTCGTAAATGGTTTCTATTCTTGCGTTCAAGGTATTTTTTCTTAGGCTGTCGTCTTTTGCCCAAAATGGAATGAGCCCCCAGTTAAAAAACTGAATAGTGTCGCTTTTTTTGTTGGTAATTACAGGTGTCTTTGGAAACTGGAACCCGTTGTAAATTCCAGGTTGATACAATGTTTCGTTTTCAATTGTTGCTTTGAAACGGTTTTTTAATTCTTGTGCTGATTTGGATTGTTTGGAATGAAAGCACATACTAAAGATGTATTGTTATAATGTCGTTTAGGTTGGTTGTATAACGAGGCGATAATTTTTCTTGCTTCATTTTCCAAACTCGTTTTATGTCTTGCGAAGCAAGGCGGATTTTTTGTTGTCCAAAAAGTGTGTTGAGTTTATCAATGGCTTGCATTAACGGAATATGTCGTTCGTCTCTGTTTTCAAATAAGGTTTGTTGTAACGTGTCGGTCTGCGTAAAGTCTTGAACTATAACACCTGCTTTTTTGTACGCATACCCTGTTTTAAAAATATGTCGCAATGCTTGTGTTGCAAATTTTGCCAATTCAATGCTCGAATTTGTTGGAAAGGGTAGTTTTAAAACTATATTTCGGCTGTATTGAGGCAGCTCTTTTCGATGTCCGTTGGTGTGAATAAAAACCATTAACGAATTGCAACACGAATTTTGCTTACGCAATTTTTCGGCACACGACGCTGCAAACGTACAGATGCGTTCGGCTAGTTGGTTGTATTCGGTATAATTTTTTTCAAAACTTCTTGTTGTGGCAATATTCTTTTTGATTTGTGTTGCTTCCAAATCAAGTGTTGGAATACCTTGTAAATCGTACTTTAAACGCAAACCGACAATTGCCATTTGCTTTCTTACCCATTCGTCTTCAAGTTGTGTAAAGTCAAAAGCATTTTTAACACCCATTGCGTTAAGACGTTTGCTGTGTTGTCTGCCAATGCCCCAAACGTCTTCTACTTTTAGCCATTTCAGTGCTTTAATGCGCTTTTCTTCACTGTCAATTATGTAGGTGCCTTTTGTTTGTTTGGGGTATTTTTTTGCAATTCGGTTGGCCACTTTTGCTAAAGCTTTTGTTGGAGCAATACCAACGCTGATTGGTATTCCTGTCCATTTGGTTACTTTCATACGCATTTCTTCACCATAAGCTTGCAAATTGAAAAAATCAAAGCCTTTGAGTTTCAAAAATGCTTCGTCAATACTATAAATTTCCATATCCGGCGAATAATTAGAAAGAATGGTCATGACACGATTACTCATATCGCCATACAATGCAAAGTTTGCCGAAAAAACGCGTACCCCGTGCTGTTGAAATAATTTTTCGTATTCAAATGCAGGTGCTCCCATTGGAATACCAACTGCTTTTGCTTCGTTACTTCGTGCTATAACGCAACCGTCATTATTGGAAAGCACAACAATCGGTTTCCCGTTCAAATCTGGACGGAAAACGCGTTCGCACGAAGCGTAAAAGTTATTGCAATCAATTAAAGCAAACATTTAAACATTTTTAATAACGTGAGTAACTATGCCCCAAACTAAAAAATCATTTTCTTCGGTAACGCGTATTGGTTGGTATTCTTCATTTTCGGGAATCAACCAAATTTCTTTTTTTGCTATTTGAATACGTTTGGCTGTAAATGCACCGTCAATATAGCAAACGGCAATTTTGCCATTTGTTGGTTCTAAACTTCGGTCAATTATCAGCAAGTCGCCATTACTAATTCCTGCATTTTTAAGAGAATCTCCTTTTACACGTCCATAAAATGTTGCCGACGGATTTTTAATTAGGTGTCGGTTAAGGTCAATAGATACATCTACAAAATCCAGTGCCGGCGAAGGAAAACCTGCACTTATTCCATCGTCCACAAAAGGCAATTCGAGGGCTATTTCGGTGTCTGCCGAAAAAATATCTATACTGTTGCCTGTATGTAACTTTAACGGTTTCATCTGTAGTTTGTTCAATGTTAGTACGGTTGTGAGGTTAAATTGCTTCTAACGTGTCCGTTCGTCTAAAAGGGTTCTTTTGCATAAAACAACCTTTAGCAAACCCAAATGTACGTACTTTTTTGTACGTTGCGTTCAACACAAGTTACCTCATTGATTTTATTTTTTATATTTGAATTAGAAGCTACTAATTCATTGCTTGGTTTACAGCCTATACGAAGTTTTTGTGGTTATAATTAGTGCTGCTTTTTTTCCATTTTTCAACTGCTTTTTTAAGTTGCTCAAAGTTGTCTATTATTTCAACAAGGTCGGAACTGTCAAGCCCACAAGCGGTTGTTGTAATAACTTTAACTCCTTTAGCTATTGCTTTCAAGATTTGTCTTGGTTGGTGTTCTACAAATGTTGGATAAACTACAAGTCCTATTTGGTCAAAATCTCCGTTAAACGCTTCCGTTTTTAACTCTTCCCAAAAATTGTCGTTTTCTATTGTCCTTCCCGAAATAGTTAAATTAAGATTTAATTCTTTTGCAAGTTTTTTGATTTCATAAGCTCCTTTTCTTCCTACCGCAGCTGCGGGAAAAAGTATTTTATTTCCTTTGGCTTGTCTATTAGTCAAAAGCGGTTGTATCCAATTTAATTTAACTACCTTGTTCTTGAATATTACAGCAATTTCTGAATGTGGTGTAACTATATTTCTTGCTTTTGTCAACGCTTTATTTTCTATTTCAATCAATTCTTTAGTTACTCTAAAGTCTTTTAGTGTTGTACTTTCTGAATGAATATTAAATGCAAAATTGAGTCTTTCATGAAGTTTTTCAAAAGGTAATCTTGTCATTAAAACATCAAATGTTCTTCCTCCCAAAGCGCCTGTTTCAAATATGAAAGGAAGCAAGTTTTGAGAAATAACTAAATGTGTTGTATCAATTGGAATTCGTTTGGCTGCTGCAACTGCAATTTTTTTATCCAGTTGCAACCCAAGTTCAAAAATATTGTTTTGATTCTTGGAAAAAAATCTGAGTTGTATGGCTCTGTAAATTCCTTGTAAATATGTCGTTTTGGTATTTTGAGAATTTGCAGAAGCCCAAGAATATCGGTCTGTTTTTAAAAATCTGTTTTTCTTAATAGGCAAGATAAAACTATCCGAAGTGGTTGCAGTTGCAGTTATATAATTGTCATACTCTGGCCATTTTTCATCGAGAATAAAAGCGGTTGTAGCAATTTCTTGTTTTACAGAAGTGCTTTTTGAGTGCTTAAAACAAGAACAATTTCCGCAAGAGTAGCAGTCATTGAGTTTGTTTGATTGCCTCAATTCAAATTCTTCGTTAGTCACTTTACTATTTTTCTGCGAGCTTCTAAAGTACACTACCAACTTATCTGAAGTCAATTCTATTTCAATTCTAAAGTCAAAGGAAGATTTGAAACGTAAGTCAATATAATTCCATTTTACAGAGGCATCTCTGTCTTGTTCGGCAAGAGAGCCTTTGACTACTTTGGTGTGTTTGTGCCTTTCTACTATTTGAAAATTTGCCTTTTGTGCAGCATCATAAAGCGCATTTGAAAGTTGACAAAGCCCACCTGCAATTGTAGGAACGATACAACCTTCTCTAATTTCTCTCCCAATCACATATCCTTTCCCAAAATTGGGATTGCCAATGTGTTTCCAAAAGCTAAAAATTTCATTTGCTTCAATTTCAAGTCCGTTCAATCTTTTTGTAGCAATTCTTAAGTTTTCAATTTTTCCAGCGGTTAAAATCCAATTGTCTATGTTGTCAAACGGATTCCAAAGTTCACTTTCCGAAATTGCAACTATTGGTTCGTTGATCAGTTGTCCTTTGTCTTTGAACCTAGTATTCGGATTCTTCAGATTCTTAAAAATTCGATTCCCTATCAACAGAATTATTTTCAGTCGAAATATGGTATCGTTAACAAAACTGTGTTTTTCTGTCAAATCCTTTCTACTCACTTTGTCTTTTTAACATTTGGCATAACATCAGTTTGTCTAAAAGCCTCATTTTTTTGACAAACTAATTTTTTTTAACCCAAATGTACTACTTTTTAGCCGTGATGAATTGTTAAATTAAATATTATAGTTTACATGACTTGAAAAAAAAGATCAGAAGAAGCATCAAAAAAAGAGGCTTGCTCGTCTCCTTAAATTACAGTATCATAAAATCAAAAAACTACAAGAATGTTACTCCTCTAAATACAAAACCAATCCTTTTAAGTAGGATCCTTCGGGGTGAAACATGTTGACCGGATGGTCTGGACCTTGTGTGAGTTTGTGGAGTACTCTAACTTTTCTGCCGCTTTCTATAGCCGCAGCGGCAACTGTGTTGTAAAACAACGTTTCGTCAATTACTTGCGAACACGAAAAGGTGAAAAGAATCCCTTTGTTAGACAGCGCTTTCATTCCTGCAATATTCAACCGCTTGTAGGCCTGTGTTGCGGTATGTTTGCTTTTAATACTCTTGGCAAAAGCTGGAGGGTCTAAAACAATCAAATCGTACATTTGATTGTGTTCTTTTAAAAACTGAAAAACATCTGCCGCAACAGCATTATGAATGGCATTCGGAAAATTAAGTGCACTGTTTTTTGCTGCCAAATCAACTGCCTTTTCTGAAATATCAACTGAGGTTACCAAAGCAGCACCGGCGCTCATGGCGTATATGGAAAAACCGCCTGTGTAACAAAAAGTATTTAAAACTTTTCTTCCTTTTGCATACTCTGCTAGTAATTTTCTGTTGTCTCTTTGATCCAAAAAGAAACCCGTTTTTTGTCCATCAACCCAATTTACAGCAAACAAAATTGTGTTTTCTTTAGCTACCGTTTCGGTATTAGTACCAAACAGAAAAAAATCCTTTCCTAAAGTTGGTAAGGTGTTACTGCTTTTGGAATAAATGGTTGTACAATTGTTTTCAAAATTAGTTTGAATTGCTGCTGCAATGGTTTCCAATTGTAAAAAAATACCTGTTGAATGGGCTTGTAATACCCAGTTTTTATTGTAATAATCTATAATTAAACCTGGAATACCATCGCCTTCGCCATGAATCAATCGGAAAGCATTTGTTGTTTCCAAATCCACTAAGGACATTCTAAGTTCCCAAGCAGCTTTTAATCGTTTTGACCAAAAAGTCGCATCAAAAACCTCATCTCCAAAGGTTAAAATACGTACTACAATACTCCCTTTGTCACTAAAATAGCCAGTTGCTAAAGGGTTGCCTTTACTGTCCGAAACTAAAACAAGCTCGCCATCTAAAATATCTCTACTAACTCCGTAAACTGCTCCACTAAACACCCAAGGATGTTGGCGTAATACAGATTTTTCTTTTCCGGATTTTAGGATAACAGTAGGTAAATTCATAATGGCTATAAAAAAGTAGAATAATGGTTTGGTATGTGGTAAAAATAATACTAAAAATTAGTCTATTTTCATTTCAGGAATTTCGCCTTCAATAAGCAATGCCGCTTCAGTTGCTGCAACAATATGTGCAACCGTAACGCCAGGAGCTCTTTCTAACAATTGAAACCCTTTTGGGGTAATTTCTAAAACTGCCAGTTCTGTTACAACTTTTTTTACGCATCCAACACCTGTTAAAGGAAGGGTGCATTTTTTTAGAATTTTACTTTCGCCTGCTTTGTTAACGTGCATCATGGCTACAATAATGTTGTCAGCAGAAGCCACTAAATCCATCGCGCCTCCCATTCCTTTGACCATTTTACCTGGGATTTTCCAGTTGGCAATGTCACCGTTTTCTGCCACTTCCATTGCTCCCAAAATGGTTAAATCTACATGTTGGCCACGAATCATTCCAAAACTAAATCCAGAATCAAAAAAACTAGCCCCTAGTAAAGTAGTGATGGTTTGTTTTCCTGCATTTATCAAATCAGCATCCTCTTCGCCCTCAAAAGGGAAGGGTCCCATGCCTAAAATACCGTTCTCGCTCTGAAATTCGACCGAAATATCGGTACGAACGTAATTTGCAACTAGAGTTGGGATGCCAATTCCTAAATTTACGTAATAGCCGTCTTTTACTTCTTGTGCAATACGTTTTGCTATTTGTTCTTTTGTTAACATAAACTATTTTTTTTAAACCATTAATTTAGTAAGGTTCATTAAAAGTGTATTTCTTAGAAATCGAATATTTTCTTTTTTAGCACTATTCTCTCTTTCTAACTGTTCTTTGTTCAATTCTTTTCTCAAATTTTTCTCCTTGAAAAATGCGTTGAACCAAAATCCCTGGTATGTGCACCTGATTAGGATCTAATGAGCCTGCTGGTAGTAATTCTTCTACTTCGGCTATGGTTATTTTTGCTGCGCCACACATACAAGGATTGAAATTTCGAGCTGTTCCTTTAAAAATTAAATTTCCAGCTTCATCGCCTTTCCATGCTTTTACAATTGCAAAATCAGCTTTAAAAGCATGTTCCATTATGTGCATTTTCCCGTTAAATTCTCTCGATTCTTTGCCAATTGCTACTTCTGTTCCAAAACCAGCAGGTGTGAAAAAAGCAGGAATTCCAGCTTGTGCAGCTCTGCATCTTTCTGCCAAAGTTCCTTGCGGAATTAATTCAACATCTAGTTCTCCTGAAAGCATTTGACGTTCAAATTCGGCATTTTCGCCAACATACGAAGAAACCATCTTTTTAATTTGCTTTTGTTGAAGCAGTAACCCAAGTCCAAAATCATCAACTCCCGCATTATTGGAAATACACGTTAAATTTTTAGTTCCTTTTTTTACAAGTTCCGCTATGCTGTTTTCTGGAATTCCACACAATCCAAAACCGCCTAACATAATGGTCATGTTGTCTTCAATTCCAATTGTAGCTTCCGCAACAGAGTTTACTTTTTTATTTATCATGAATAAAAAATTGTGGTTAGTTTATTTAATTGAATTCGTCTATGTTTTGTTCAAAAGTAGTGTCTTTTTGCTTTGTTGGCGACCAACAATCTACTTTTATAGACAAATTATCTGGACGTTTAAAATCTTCTTTAGAAATGGTGAGTTTTTCATCAGCATAACATTTTTTCATGAAATAACCCCAAATTGGCAAGGCTGCTGTTGCTCCTTGTCCATACGTTATGCTTTTGAAACGAGCAGATCGGTCTTCGCAACCTACCCAAACTCCAGTTACTAGATTGGGAACCATTCCCATAAACCAACCATCCGATTGATTTTGAGTTGTTCCTGTTTTTCCAGCAATAGGATTTGTAAACATGTAAGGATATCCTGTCCAACGCTTGTCGCCATTTCCGCCACCTTGTGTTCTAAGTCGCTCGCCCGATCCTCCTTCGGTTACGCCTTCCAATAATTTGATAACGGCAAAAGCAATGTCTTTGTTTAAAACATCGTGCGATTCAGGAGTTGGTTCGTATAACACCGTACCGTTTTTATCTTCAATTCGAGTTATAAATTGTGGCTTCATGTACACGCCTTCATTTGCAAAAGTACTGTAGGCTGCAACCATGTCTTGAACTGAAATTTCAACTGCGCCTAATGCGATTGAGGGCTGTACAGGTATTTCAGATTTGATTCCTAATTTATGAGCCAATTCAACCACAGCCTCTGGTCCGGTTTGATCAATTAGTTTAGCCGAAACAGTGTTTATGGAATTTGCCAAAGCCTTTTTTAAAGTTACCATTCCTCGGTACTTGTTGTCAGAATTTTTAGGTTCCCAATCTTCGGTTACGTGGTGTCTGCCTTTGTGAATCATAAAGGGCCCGTCAATAATAGAATCGCAAGGAGACTTACCTAGTTGTTGAATGGCAGTAGCGTAAACAATTGGTTTAAAGGTAGAACCTACTTGTCGAGACCCTTGTCCCACATGGTCGTATTGAAAATGTTTGTAATTAATGCCTCCTACCCAAGCTTTTATTTGTCCCGTTTGAGGCTCCATAGACATTAAACCCGCTTGAAGAAAATGTTTGTAATACCGAATGGAATCTATTGGTGTCATAATGGTATCTCTATCTCCGTTCCATGTGAAAACGTTCATTTTAGTTTTTACATTAAACGATTTTACAATTTCTTCATCTGATTTGTCGTCTTCTTTTAATACTCGCCATCTTTCAGAAGTCTTCATGGCTTGTTTCAAAATTTTATTGGTTTCTAAGTCCGAAATATTAACAAAAGGTGCGTTTTTATTATCTTTAGACTGAATAAAAAATTCTTCTTGCAAGTTTTTTATATGTGCCGCAACGGCTTCCTCTGCATATAACTGAATTCGAGAATCAATTGTGGTATAAATTTTTAAACCATCACTGTAAACATCATATTCTGAACCGTCTGGTTTTTTATGATCTTTTGCCCAATTTTTTAAATATTCGCGCAAAAACTCTCTGAAATAGGTTGCACTACCATCGGTATGGCTTTCAGGGTGAAAATGTAATGCGATTGGCATTGTTTCTAAATTTTTCTTTTGACTTTCGCTTAAAAAATTATTTCTAACCATTTGACCTAGAACAACATTTCGCCTTTTTTGCACTTTTTCAATTCTTCTAACTGGGTTGTAAAGTGACGGGTTGGTTAACATACCTATTAACATGGCGCCTTCTTCTACTGCCAAATCTCTTGGTTCTTTTCCGAAATATACTTTAGAAGCAGATCGAATTCCTACAGCAGTATTGATAAAATCGGCCTTGTTCAAGTACATGGCTATGATTTCATTTTTTGTATAATGTCGTTCCAATTGAATGGCAATAATCCACTCTTTTGCTTTTTGTATGATCCTTAACGGTAAAAATTTAGATCCTTCTCCGTGAAATAACAACTTTGCTAATTGTTGTGTCAAAGTACTAGCTCCTCCGTTGGTACCCAGTTTTACGAAAGCTCCCATTGTTCGTCTACCGTCAATTCCTGAATGCTCATAAAATCGTTCATCTTCTGTTGATACAAGGGCATTTACTAGATGTTTGGGTAAATCTGTATATTTAATTGGTGTTCTATTTTCGTTATAAAACTTACCTAAAACTACTCCATCTGCAGAAATGATTTCAGTTGCCAAGTTTGAATTGGGATTTTCTAATTGTTCAAAAGAGGGCATTGAACCAAAAAGTCCCCAGGATGCTAATAAAAAAAATAGAAAGAAACCTCCTAAACCATAAAAAAATAGTTTCCAGAATTTCTTTTTGTAATAGGCAATATCCTTTATTGGTGCGGGGGTGTTATTTTTTTTTGCCATAATTGCTATTCTATTGATTCAACTCTAAATCCAACTTCGGTAACACCTTTTAATAATTTTACACCTTCCACTTTTCCAGACTGACGAACTGCCTGTTGAATGTGTATTTGATACTCTCCCTTTTGTTTGAATTGTACTTTTTCTTTGTAAAACAATTTGTTTTCTTTAATATCCGAAAAACCTTCGCCTAAAAGCGATCCATCGGGTTGTGCCATTTCGTATTCTAGAGTGTCCACTTTAGTCAAACCGTCTGGCTGTTCTAATGAAACTAATAAAAACAAATTATTATATGGAAAGTCATTGTTATCTCTAATGTTTACGTACATATTATAGGACTTTGACACATCCATCGTTGGTAGTTTAAAGGTAACAATACTGTCTTTATTCCAAGCGCTTCCAACTGATTTATACGCATCAAAAACTCTTGCTTTATCGCATGAAAAGAAGCTTAAAACTACAAGCAGTAAAAACAAACTATTTTTTAGGTTCATCTTTGTTTATAGGTTTACTAGAATTTGCTGAATTATTGGAGTTGTTTCGGTTTTTTGCGTTTCTATTCCTGTTTTTATTTTTGTTTCTATTGGCATTTCCTGCTTTTTCGGCTGTACTATTGGGTGGTGTCGTTTGGACTACTTTTGGTACAATTATTGGCTTGGCTTCGTTCTGATTCGCTCCAGTTGTTGGTCTTATAATTGTTGGTTGTTTGGGCGTAATTAAAATTCTTTCGCCAGTTGTTGCGCTTGAAACGGGTTTTTTGGTTTTGTTGGGACGTTTCTTTTTCTTTGGCTGATCAAAACGGGTCAAACTTTCCTGCCCCATTGCGTTGTTAAAATCTTTTTGTGGCTCAATAATTACCTCAACAGCATAATCTTCAAGCGATGTTACGGACCTTTTTTCTTTATTAATCGCAATAATTTCTCTTACTTGTTCTATTTTTAAAACATGCCAATTTGCAAAATTATTAGTGTAAGCAAACCACATTAGCCCTTTAAAAATATCTTGTTTTTGGCAAATGGCATCCCCTTTTTCTGTTTGTAATTTTGTTTCAAAGTCTGGAAATTCCTTTAAGGCATCCATGTAGGTATCCAATTCGTAATTTAAACAACACTTCAACTTGCCACATTGTCCTGCTAATTTTTGAGGATTCAGGGATAATTGTTGATAACGAGCAGCTGATGTGTTTACGCTTCTAAAATCGGTAAGCCATGTAGAACAACAAAGTTCACGACCACATGAGCCTATACCTCCTAATCGCGAAGCTTCTTGTCTAAATCCTATTTGTTTCATTTCAATTCGAGAACTGAATTCTTTCGCAAAATCTTTTAGTAATGCTCTAAAATCAATTCGATCGTTTGCCGTATAATAAAACGTAATTTTGGTACCATCCCCTTGGTATTCAACATCAGAAATTTTCATTTCTAATTTATGTTCAATAGCCAATTCTCTTGCCCGAACTTTAATTTTTTCTTCTTTATCTCTAGCGGCACTCCAAATATCGACATCTTTTTGTGATGCTTTTCTGTATATTTTTGTAATGTCGTTACTGGTTGGTTTTATCCCTTTTTTCTTCATCTGAATTTTTACCAACTCACCCGTTAGAGTTACAATTCCTATGTCATGACCTGGCGATGCTTCCGTAGCTACAATGTCGCCCATGCTTAAGGTTAATTTTTCAGTATTGCGATAAAATTCTTTTCTACCATTTTTAAATCGAATTTCCACACAGTCAAATGGAGCTTCACCATTTGGCAAGCTCATGTTGGAAAGCCAATCAAAAACAGTTAGTTTGTTGCAGCTATCGGTGCCGCAAGTTCCGTTATTTTTACAACCTTTTGGTGCGCTTCCATCGGAGGTTGAACAACTTGCACATGCCATAATTATATAGTAGTGTTGCGACTGGCACAACTTAAGTTCTTAAAAGTGATTTGTGGGTAAAGATATTATTTTTAGAAATAGAATGGAAACCTTTTTTACAAAGATTTTTTTAGGTGTTTCTAAAAATTCAGAAGCTATTTCTTTTGATGATAGGTTATCGGTTTAAAGTGAAACGGTTTACTTTTAGGGAATTTGTACTACAATTACTTTTTCCCAAATGTTGCATCCTGCTTTTAATTAGATGGGAGCTATGTACATGTACTTTGTTTTATTTCAATGTATTTTTCAACTATAAAAAAGTACGCCCCTCAGCAAATTTTTGTTATTTGAAATGCACACTACTTTGATTTCCACGGTTACAATAGCAATTACTAACTGTAACAATTGGATTATTTGAAACACTTATACCTCAAAATCAAATGACTTGTTATAAATTAGCAACTTATTTTTAAAGCACTTTTTTATGAAAAATTTAAAAACAGCCCTATTTGCTTCATTAGTACTCCTAGCCTCGTGTGCAAAAAAAGAGTCCTTGAATTCTGGTATCAACCAAAAAAACATGAATGCTAAAGTCAATCCTGGCGATAATTTTCAGGAATATGTAAATGGCACTTGGCTAAAAAACACAAAAATTCCATCGGACAAATCGTCTTACGGCGCTTTTGACATTTTGTACGATCAGTCTCAGGCCGATGTGAAAGCCATTATTGAAAATGCTGCAAAAGGGAGTTTTGCGACTGGGTCTAACGAACAAAAAATTGGCGATTACTATGCGGCCTACATGAACCGAAAAGTAAGAGATGCCAAAGGAATTGCACCCATTCAATCGGATTTAAAATCAATTGATGCACTTGTTACTTATAAAGATTTAGCTGCCTATTTTGGTAAAGCCAACAAAACAGGTGTTGCCATTCCTTTTACAATTTCGGTCAATCAAGATTTTAAACATCCAAATCAATATGTTTTAATGACATGGCAAAGTGGTTTAGGACTTCCTGAACGGGAATACTACCTTCAAAATGACGCGAAAATGACGGAAGTGCGTCAAAAATATGTAGCCCACATTGAAAGTATGTTTGGAATAGTTGGACTTGAAAATCCAAAAGAAAGTGCTGCTAAAATTATGGCTTTAGAAACCACTTTAGCTGCTCAACAAATGAAAAAAGAAGACACGCGCGATGCTGCAAAATTGTACAACAAGTATGCAACAGCCGATTTAAAATTTTTAATGCCCGACTTTGATTGGCAAGTTATGTTGACCAATGCAGGAATGGCTTCCGAAAAAGAGCTGGTAGTTTCGCAATTGGATTATACAAAAGCATTGAATACAATTATCAAAACAACTCCTATTGCAACATGGAAATTGTATTTGAAATGGAGTGTAATCAACAGCTCGGCTACTTATTTAACAACTGCTTTAGATCAAGAAAACTTTGCTTTTTATGGCAAAACGCTTTATGGAACCGAACAGCAGGAAGCCGATTGGAAACGAGCAGTTAATGCCGTAAACGGAAGTTTAGGCGAAATTGTAGGGAAAGTGTATGTGGCCAAACATTTTTCTCCAGAGGCAAAAGAGCGCATGACTGTTATGGTTAAAAACTTGTTGCAAGCCTATTCTGAAAGCATAAAAAATTTAGATTGGATGAGCGAAGCTACTAAAAAACAAGCTTTGGCTAAAGTAGCTAAGTTCATGATAAAAATTGGGTATCCTGACAAATGGCGCGATTATTCGAAACTAAATGTGGTTCCAAACGATGCGTATGGCAATGCTGTTAGAGCTACCGAATTTGAATACAATCGTTTGTTAAACAAACTTGGAAAACCAGTAGATCGCACGGAATGGAACTTGACACCACAAACGGTTAATGCTTATTACAACCCATCGTTAAACGAAATTGTTTTTCCAGCAGCCATTTTACAACCTCCTTTTTTCGATTTAAAAGCAGACGATGCCGTTAATTATGGTGGAATTGGTGCCGTAATTGGACATGAAATTGGACATGGATTTGACGATCAAGGAAGTACTTTTGATGGCGATGGCGTAATGCGAAATTGGTGGACACCTGCCGATTTAACAGCGTTCAAAGCTAAAACCAAAGCTTTGGTTGACCAATACAGTAGTTTTAAAGCATTTCCTGATTTGAATGTAAACGGCGCTTTTACTTTAGGCGAAAACATTGGCGATTTAGGCGGTTTAAGCATTGCCATAAAAGCCTACAAAATGAGTTTGAAAGGTTCCGAAGCACCGGTAATGGATGGTTTTACAGGCATTCAACGGGTATTTTTAGGTTGGGGACAAGTTTGGCTTGAAAAATCAAGAAGCGAAGCTTTGAGAAGTCAAATAGCACGAGACCCCCATTCGCCAGCAAAATTCAGAATTAACGGAGTGGTTCGAAATGTTCCTGAATTTTACGAAGCTTTTACAATTAAACCAACCGATTCGTTGTATTTGGCTCCCAACCAACGAGTAAAAATTTGGTAATACCCTTCCTTTTACACTACTAAAACCTCGTTTTATTTATTAAAACGGGGTTTTTTGTTGTCAAAACTACTAGTGGACAGCAAACAAAAAAAATGGAATTTATTGTTTGCTACTTTGTTTTACAATCAAAAAAGAACTAAAAAGTTTACAATTTAACGCTTTAAATTACCAAAAAATAGTGCATTTGTAGTACTTTAGCCTTACTTTTGATTAGCAAAAAAGTGCCACTGCTTTTTGTGTTTTCTAGGAATTTAAACAACGCAACCTACCTATTGTTTTGTTTGGTTCTATAAAAAACAACAAGGTTGCATTGCATAAAAACTCTTAAAATGTTTAGACACCAAGGTAAAACCCGTACACTAAGCCACAACAAAAAAATTGCTTCACTGCTTTCTTTTGTTGCTGGAATGGTAAACGTTGCGGGCTTTTTAGCGGTGCAACGACTCACAACTAATGTTACTGGTCATTTTGCTTTTTTTGTGGACGAAGTGTTTAAACTGCACTTTTCTGAAAGCTTGGTTTACTTTTTATTCATTCTTTTTTTCTTTTTAGGGTCGTTTGTATCCAACTTACTTGTGGAACTAGCCACCCGAACGAACGAACGGTACCGGTATATTTTCCCTATTTTTATTGAAAGTATGATCTTGTGTACGCTAGCTGTTTTTGGGCATTTTCTAGTTACCTCTCATCCAAACGGCATTGCTTGCGGGTTACTTTTTGCCATGGGATTACAAAATTCGTTAGTTACCCGAATTTCGGATGCTATTGTTCGAACAACGCATTTAACCGGTCTTTTTACTGATTTAGGCATTGAATTGTCGCAACTTTTATTTTACAAAGCCAAAGCCCAAAAAGAAAAACTAGTTGCTACCATCCGACTTAGATTCCGAATTATTGCTTATTTCTTTTGTGGCGGAATTGTTAGCGGTATTTTTTATGCTTATTTAGAATTGAAAGTCCTGTTTCTTTCTTCCCTACTACTGCTCATTGGTTTGTTGTACGACGGAATTAAATTTAAAATTTTAAACTGGAAACGCAAACACGATCCCAAATAGTTGTTTGTGCCGAATAACTTAGTAGTTGTAAATTATTGGTGGGCTAAAGGCTGTGCTAGTTTGCATTTACTAAATTAAAGACTTGGGCTGTTACCCTACAAGTTGCTTTTATTTTATCATTTTCTGGATTTCCTCAATATACAGGTGTAGAGTACTTCAAATCAAGCTAAATAAACACAATTTCAAAAATATGTTTTACATGGTCTTATTTTAAAAGCCATTTCTTTAAATTTTAAATCTTTAATTAAGTTCAAATTCTGAATAAGTATGTTATTTTTGACATAACTAATTAGTTTGTAATGTTTGATATTCAAAAATTCATAGCAGATAAAAAAGTAGAAAAATTTGAAAATTTTAAGTTTCAATACAATTCAGGATTTTCACAATTTAATACAAATGAAACTATGGTTATTTTCTTTGATTTAGGAAATAACCCTATCATTAATCAATACATTAAATCCAATATTGAATCTATTAAACAAAGATTTAGTGAGCAATATAAAAACTTTGTGTATTTGCCAAGTATTGAATTTTCTAAAATAAATCAGGAACTACTAAATTTTTATATTCCCTATTTAGATGCTACTGCTTTTAATTTTCGTTTACTTGAGAATGAGATTGGAAAAGTTTTTAGCGATGATCCTAAAATTAGTTACAAAACGGATTATCAAAACATTTTAGATTATTTTGGATATAGTAAAGATATAAAATGTGGATTACTATTTTTTGATTATTGTAATGCATATTGTATCGACTGTAGCGATTTGACACTTAAAAACAATCAAGATAGTTTCTTTGTAGATTTACTTTTGTATTTCAAAACAGCAAGGGAAGAAGAGGAACAAGTTGATTATATGATCTGCAATCCACCTAATCATTATGAAAATCTTGATGAAGACGCGTTAACCAAAATTAGAGAAATTCAAAAACAATTATCAGAATTAAAACAAAATGGTCAGTTGCTTTTTGCTCTGCCCGTTTTAAAAGAATTACTTGAAAACGAAACCAATACAATTGACATTGACTCCGAAAACAATTTAGTGATAGATGAAAATTTCAGATTACTTTTGCCCAATTTTAATAACATTGAAATTCAATTAAGTCATTTAACAAAAGCTATTTATGTACTGTTTTACAATAATCCACAGGGCATAAATATCAAGAACCTTTATGCCTATAAAAAAGAAATAATTTCTATTTACGCAGGTATTTCCAATCAGTTGGACTATGATAAAATGCTTCAAAGTATTGATGATTTGATTAAACCCGATAGCAAAGCAATTTACACCCATATATCAAGAATAAAAGCAGCATTTTACAAACAAATGGATTACAAATTTGCTGATAAATTTATTGTAACCAGTGCCAATTTTGGAAATGACTATAAATTTATTCCAATATTAAAAAACAAAATTGACCCAGAAAAAGAATTTCATCCCAACGTTACTTTTGATTTGTAGACTTGCAAATTTGCAACGATTTAAAGTCAATTCAATATGATTATACTTTTGGAAATTAATCGACAAAAATGGTTTTCAAATAAATGATTTATTTTATAAGAGTTTTTATCTAATTAAAATTGATGTATTTTAAAATTGAAACTTCTAATAATAACAACTAACAATTACATAATGAATTCATTTATTGAGAATATAACACTGGATGAAACAAATGAGGAATTTAAATCCGCATTAGAGTTTGTATCACATACGGACAAGACTGTATATTTAACAGGTAAAGCAGGTACAGGAAAAACAACGTTTTTAAAATATTTACAAAAGTCAACTTCAAAAAAAACTATAATCTTAGCTCCAACAGGAGTTGCAGCAATAAATGCAAATGGACAAACAATTAATTCCTTTTTCCAGTTGCCTTTTGCACCTTTTGTTTTGAATGATAAAAGATTAAGAATAAGTATGGAGATAGACGATACCAATGATACTACTATTTACAGTACATTCAAATATAAGGATGATAAAAAGCACATTATCAAACAACTTGAACTTTTAATAATTGATGAAGTTTCAATGGTTAGATGTGACACGCTTGATGTTATCGATCGAATATTAAGAGTTTTTAGAAAAAAAATGTTTTTACCATTTGGTGGAGTTCAAGTAATATTAATTGGTGATACTTTCCAACTACCACCTATTGCAAAATTTGAACAATGGGAAATATTAAAAAACAATTATGATAGTCCATTTTTCTTTAGTTCAAAGGTTTTTATAGAGAATAAGCCTATTTATATAGAGTTTAAAAAAATATACAGGCAAAAAGAACAAGAGTTTATTGATTTATTGAATAAAATTAGAACAAATCAAATCAATGAGATAGAGCTAAATGAATTGAATAAAAAATATAATCCTTCATTTATTTCAAGTAGCACAGACAATCATATTATACTCTCCACAACCAATTATGAAGTAAATAAAACTAATGCAACTAAATTAGATGAATTAGACACTATAGCAAAAATGTACCAAGGTGAACTAACAGGTGTATTCCCAAAAGATAGTAAAGGGGATTTTGTACTGCCAACAGAAATAAATTTGCAGCTGAAAGTTGGCGCGCAAGTAATGATCTTAAAAAATGATGCAGCTAATGTTAAAAAGTACTTTAATGGTAAGATTGGCAAAATAGATTCATTAGAAGAAAATACTGTAATTGTGCAATTTGATGATGAAAGTAAAGTAGAAATTGAAAAAGCAAATTGGAGCAATATTCAATATACTTGGAATAAAGACCAGCAAAATATTGTAGCAAATGAAATAGGAACATTTACACAATATCCCTTACGATTAGCATGGGCGATAACCGTTCACAAAAGTCAAGGATTGACATTTGAAAAAGTTTATGCCGATTTAGGAGCTGCATTCGAAGATGGTCAAATATATGTTGCTTTAAGTCGTTGCACATCATTAAATGGACTTGTTTTAAAATCTAAAATACTTCGGGAAAGAATTACTACAAATAAAAAAGTAATTGAATTTGCCAAAACTGAAACACCGCACACACTTATTGTGGAAGAATTAATCTCTGGCAAGGCAGATTATTACTATCGTAAAGCAAGTGAAGACATAAAAAATTTAAATTTCAAAGAGGCTTACAATAGTTTTACAAAAGCAATAAAATTCAGAAATGATATTGAAAGCGATGCATTTAGAAAATACTTTATTGTAACAGCCTATAAGTTGGCAGCTTATAAATTAAAGCATGAAAAGTTATATCAAAATTTTGAAAAAATTAGAGGTGTATATGAAGAATCTAAAGCTTCTCTTATAAGTATTGAAAAGGAAAATTTCGAATTAAAACAAAAGTTGGATGAACAACTTAGGAAAAATGAAATTCTCGAAGAAAATAATAAAATAAATATTAATGATAGTTATAATACAAAGCAACTAGAGATAAAAATCAATTTATTAGAAACTAGTAATTATAATTTGACATTAGAAATTAAACAACAAAAGGATGTTGTCAAAAATCTGATACATGCTTCAAAGAATAAAGATGTTGCAGAGTTTATTTCTAAAAATGTTCTTTATGAGAATAGTTTAAGAGGATTTAGGGCCAGAAAGGAATGGTTTGATAGTTTGGACAAAAATTGTAGAAATAATATTGGACTAGATAATGTTAAATACTACAAAGAACTATTAAATATATTAAATGACAAGATTGAATTATCAGTAGATTCTATAGAAAATCTAGAACCTTTAAAATATTTAACTAAATTAACAAGTTTAAAATTAAAAGAATTACATGGTTTTGACGACTATGGCAATTCAAAACATGATATAACTTATTGTAATCCAATTGATTTAAATCCTGTAAGCTACTTATCTAATTTAGAAGAATTAGAATTGTCAAGTTTCACATTAAATGACATATCTCCTGTAAAATATTTGTACAATTTAAAACAACTATCGATAACTTTTTTAACGAGTTTAGATAGTGGTGGCTATACTATATATTCAGATTTTCATTCGCTACAGGAAAATACAAAATTAGAAAGATTAAAAATAATTGCTTGTAACTTAAGGTCTATTCCTCGATTAAGCAACTATGAAAACATAATAGAATTAAATTTAGCTACGAATGAGATAAATGATATTAAGCAACTTTGGAGATTTACCAATATTGAAAAACTAAATTTGTCAAATAATAAAAGTCTTGAAAACTTTTATTATTTTGAAAATTTTTCAAGGTTAACTTCATTAAATTTAAGTAATACAAAATTTGTTGATTTAGCAAAAATTTCAACTTTAATACTGTTGAAGAATCTTTATTTAAGTAAAACCGATATTAGAACGATTGAATCTATTTGTAACTTAAAATCGTTAGAAATTTTAGATTTGAGTGAAAATAAGATTGAAGATTTAAATCCTCTTGAAAATTTAACTAACCTAAAACGAATACAATTAAGAAAAATGATTTGTGAAATTGATTTAAAACCTATTGTAAGTCTGTTTAATTTATCGGATTTATATTTAGATGGAAATGAAAATATTGATGTTGAATCATTAAGTAAAATGAGACAATTAAAAATTTTATCACTTTTAGATTGTAAATTATCAGAAGAAGTGCAAAAAAAATTAAGATTATCATTACCTGACTGTAAGATTACATTTGAACAGGTTTGGTATCCATATTAATGTTGGTTCATTAAAAACCTTTTGAAATTACAATCTAAAAAAAAATTAATTTCAACTTTATCAATTCTAACTAATATTTACTTATTATGAGAACGATAAAATCAATAATAGAATTGGAACAATACAAACAAAACCCTGGTGCTTTACAATTCTATAGAGGAGAATCAAGATGTTATGACACCCCTATGATGAGTGGGATTTATAGAAATGCAGATGGATTATCTATAAACGAATTACAAAAAAGAGAAAGAGAATATTTTAATGTATTCAAACAAAAAACTGCATCAAAAGAAATTAAAGTTCAAGACCCATTTTCTTCTAATTTAAAATTTCATAAAGAATGGTTTTGGTTATTTCAAGCTCAACATTTAAAACATAAAACACGATTAATAGATTTTACAGTAGATATGAATACCGCGTTATTTTTTGCAGTTAATGATAGTATAGACGATGAACAAAACGGTCATTTTTGGATATTTAATTGTCCAAAAGAAATAAAGATAACATCTACAAATGAAGCCAAACTATTTAATTGTAAACCTTTAGAGATAGAACAAAGTTATATGATAAATCCTGTTCAATATCAATCAGAAGAAGATTTTATTGGCAAAAGGAGAATGATTCGCCAAATGGGCAGGTTTTTTGTTCAATCTTTTGAAGATGGTTTTACACCTGTCTTTAAACAAGAAAAATTTAAAGACAATTTTATTCATTTCGAAATTGATGCAAAATCTAAAATAACAATCCGTGAAGAACTTGCGGAAAGTTGTTACTCTTATAATTGGATTTATTTTGAACAATAAATGTCTTTAGAAAAAAAATTAAATTTTTGCCTTGCAAATTTGCAACTCTCAAACTTCAATCATTATTGCCTTTATATTTGCTGAAATAAAATTCGCAAATGCAACTAACCGCAACTTTAACCCAACTTCTACAAATACAATCAGGAGAATCCAAAAATGGCACTTGGAAAAAGCAAGACATTATCGTTTCAACTGATGGGCAATATCCTAAAAAAATATGTGTGAGTATTTGGGGAGATAAGATAAACGAAAGCCAACTTCAAATTGGAAATGTGCTAACTATTTTCTACGAATTAGAAAGCAGAGAATACAACAACAAATGGTATACAGATGTAAAAGCGTGGAAAATTGAAACGGCTTCTTCGGTATCAACACCCCTCGCAAATACAAATATTCCCACTTCTCAAAATTTTCAATCACCAGAAGAGGAAGATGATGAGGATTTGCCTTTTTAGCATAAGTTTTAATTATTCAATAAATAATGGTTTCCAAAATAGAATAATTTTAAGTGTTTAATATTAATTAACATGAACCAACTACAAGCATTTATATATTACTTAATACGTATGGATATTGTTATGTTAAACGATATTCTAACCGAAGACATTTCCTATTGCGGGATTTCAAAAAAATTGTTTCTAGAAAAATTAGGAGATGTTTTTGAGTATAATACTTCCCTAAATAATAAAACCCTAGCCGTTCAAAGGTCTCCAAAAAACCCTAATTGTATCGAGTTCTTTTGTTGGCACACTGGATATTGGGAAAACTCCTTACTAGTTAAAGAAAACAATGGTTCTATTATTTCATTTATTAGAAAACAGAAAAGCGATTCGCACAATCCTTTTTGTTTTAGAATATATCAGGATGAAGAAATTGGTTTTGTAAAAAGCACCGATTTTATTATGACACAACAAAAATGTAAAGAAGCTATTGATTTAGTCAAAGATAAAATACTTACCACAGAACTAATACTAAATTGGCTGAGTGAATATGAATTCTTGTATGAAGAACTTAATGATGAAAATAATGATGTTTCAATAATTGAAAACATTAAATATTTAGAAGAATTTGTTGATTTATGGGAATGTCGGGATTGGGACAAAAGGCTAATATTAAATTATACTTTAGCAGAAGAAGCTTTAAATGAATACGATACAATAGATGAGCAGGAATGGATTGAAAAACATTTATATATTTTTACCTGTAAATTAATCTCTGGTAATACTTTTGTTGAATTTATCTGTGATGAAAAACACAGGTTTAAGGAACATACAAATTTTTATCAATCGAAAGAACTCTATATCGTTCATAAATTCACCGATTTATACGATAGAAAATCCCACTATCCTCAAAGTTTTGATACACTAGAAGAAGAAGAAGATTTGTCTTTTTAACTTAAATTTTAAATATTCGATAAATAATGGCTACCAAAAAAGAATTTATTGTTAAAGCATTTTCTGAAATGAATGTTTCGTTATTAGAAGTGACTTTAGATGATGATATAAAGTATCCTTTAAATCTTACAAAAGATGAATTTATAGTTAAAATTAGCAATGTTTTTGATGAGTTCAAAAAAGCCAAAGACATGATTTTAACACCTTATACTGGAAAGTGCAATGCAGATAATTGTTCTAATAATGAAGGACAATGTGTAGGTTTTTCATTTGTTGGTAAGCACTCTAAAAATGGAATTAATTTGGTTTTTCGAGAAACAGAGAATAATTACATCAGTATTCAAAAGTGTTATAATTTTAAGATTGACAGAAAGGGTGTGAAATCCTATTCTTTATTTATAGACAAGCATTTTTTTGAACTTCGTATTTAAAAGTAAGCAAAATATAAATAAATTTATAAAAAAAGTATAATGTAATGGACGAATTTGACGCACTTTTAGAGCTTAGAGAAAAGCATCCAGATATTCCAACTAAAGTAGAAAAAATTAAAAAATGGTTAGAAAAATATAAATCTCTTTTTGACTATTACGAAAAAGTAACCTTTTGCAGAGAAAATGGAAAAGCTTGTATAATGGGAGTTCTAATGACTTGTAACAATCCTGATTTAAGACAAGGTTGTAATTTTATGTCTGCTTATAATGGTTTATTAGCAATAATTGAATTGCATAAAAATGAGCCGATTTTTAAAGAAATAGTAGCAGAATACAAACTTATAGATAACAATAAAAGGGCTATTATTGATTGGGTAATTAAAAACGAGGAGTTAGGTTATTCCAATATTTATAATACACCTCAAATTGGCATAATGACAGATGTAATAGAGTTCAAATATTCATACGCATTTCAAGAACATTTTTGGAATAATATCTATTATGTAGCAAAATATAGAGGGGAAATTATTCCTCAAAAATTTCATACTCAAAATGATGATGAAATTCTTTTTTAATTCCAACTACTAATATTTTCAAAGAGAAATATGGAAAAAAACACAAAATAGTAATTGCATTAGTGGTTTCATAAACATTAATTACTTGACATTTAACTTTTTTGAGTTGTAGTATTTGATAACTCAAAATTTGTTCTATTTTTGTATAATTTGGTTATCACTAATGATAACATTTCTATTATTAACCAATTAAAAAATAAAAATTTTTATGAAAAAAGCATATATATTATTAACTCTTTTATTGTTTTCTTTTAATATTAATTCTCAAACCATTAACAAATTAGATGAAAAGAATGGCTTTAGAGAATTTAAATTCGGTACTCCTTATAGTGCTTGGGCATCACAATTAATAATTATTAGAAATTCAAATGGAATTAGCCAATACAATTACAAAGGTAATTGCTGTCAAAGTTTTATGGGGGTTAAAATTGATGGCATTGCTTTAGAATTTGACAACAATAAGTTAACTACAATAACACTGATGTTTGATAATAATAATGCTACAGATGTGTCATATAAGCTCAAAGAATATTCCAATATTAAAGGCAAAATAGTTGAAGAGTTTGGGGAACCAATAAAAAGCAATTCTAATACCAATGAAGGAAAAATTGATGATTATTGGCTTGGTGCGAAAGTAGCAATGAACTTGTCTTCAACTTACCAAGGATACAAAGTAGGGGTTCAAAATGTACTTATTATAAAAGCCTATAAAAACAATAAAAATGATGGGTTTTAATTTCCTATAATTTCAAGAATTACTTTTTAACTTCCAATTTTTATAAAATAATTTTATAAACCAAACACATAAAAGTGCTATTGCTATTTCATTGGAAGAGGAGAAGAAAGGAAAAATTAACTTTTATAAAAACAGCAACGATTTATTTAAGAAAGTTTTAAATGTATAAGATTTACACTACCAATAGGTTTGAAAAAGATTTGAAGTTGTGTAAAAAGCGTAATTATAATTTGAATCTATTAATTAAGTAAGGACATTGAGAGGTGTCCTTTTTTTGTGAGGTCGTTATGCGATTCCTGCTTCGTCGGAAGGACAAAATGGATGGGGAGAAATTTTAGAGGCAATTGTTTTTAACATGATTTTTGTATATTTGTCTTGGAAAATTAAAAGTTATGCCCGAGATAAGTAGGTTTTTTGAAATTATCAATTATCTGTTTTTTAATGATCCTAATCCACCAACTATTTTTCAGTACATTGCCTTAATTTAAAGTATTTAGAAGGTATCGTGTTTAAAAATACTCAATGGGTTGAGTTAGCAACCGATGTTTTTTTGCTCATCTCCAAAAGAAAATATGCTGCTTTTTTACAACATTTGGGGGTTAAATAAATCTATATAAAATAGTTTGGAAAATTGAACTGTTTTGGCTTTTTGTTTTTGATGATTTTGGAAGCTTTAGCTATTTGATTTTTTTTAAATAGTTCATTCAGGTGTTTAAAATAATACCATGTTGGAAACGCAAAAACAATACAGATTAAAAAACCTAAAAAAAGTGGTTTCCCATTTGAATTTGCGTTTATTACTGTGTAGTGTTTTCAACTTAGGGTTTATTTTATCAACTCACTAAGGCTTGTATTGTCGGGTAATCTTCCTATACTTTGGAGTTTGATTGCCGCTAATTTTTGAGCACAATCTAGACTTTCGCTCCAGCTTTTTTGATTCAATTGCGCATATAAAAATCCCGTCCAAAAAGCATCTCCTGCTCCCGTTGTGTCTTTTATTACCGCAATCTCAAGTGCTTTTTTAGTAATCAATCCTTCTTTTTTATCGGACATTACAACGCCGTCTTTCCCTTTTGTTAAACAAATTGTTGAAGCCCCAAGTTCGTGAAAATAGTTAAAAATAAATCGCTCGGATTTATGTTCGCCAAACAACCTGAAGCAATCGTCTTCGCTGATTTTTACCAAAGGATCATTGGAAAGATATTCTTTTAAAGTTTGTTGAGCTATTGCTCGTTCTGGCCAAATTTGTTCCGAATAATTGATGTCAATACTAAGTTGTAAACCAAATTTCTTGGCTTTTTTGGCACCATTCAAAATAGTTGTTCGAGCGGGTTCTTTACTTAATGCAAAACAAGTGGTGTGGAATATTTTTGCATTTGCAATTAGTTGATCGGGTAATTGTTCCTCATACAATTGACAATCCGCTTGTCTGTAAGCTATGAAATCGGGTGTGTTGGTTGATTTTGAAACAAAAATTACCGAAGTAGGTACATTAGCTACTTTTTTAATTTGAGAAGTAGTTACTTGGTTGTCATTTAATTTTCTAATGACATACTCTCCCAAACCATCATTGCCACAGGAGGCTACTAAAACTGCTTTTAATCCTAATCTTGAAGCATTTACAGCTACATTGGTTGGAGATCCGCCAAGAAAACGATGGTAGTCTTTTGTTCTGTTAATTGAAGTATTTAATTCGTGTCCTATAAAATCAATTAGGACTTCGCCAATACTTATAATATCTATTGTTGGGTGTACCATTAGAGTAAAATTTTAAATTTTTTAAAAACAGATTGATGCACCATTATTGTTGCTGCAGCGCTCCAAGCACATTGAGTTACTCCGTTTTGAACCTGTGTTTGTGTGTTGAAATTTTCATAAAAGGCATGATTGTGTAACGCATTTGCAGCATTGATTTTTTCTAAAATCGTCCTAGCTTTTTCAAGTTCTCCTATACTGTTTAAGGCGATTCCAAAAAAACCATTTACCATAGTCCAGCTTCCTCCGTTATGAAATTCATACGGATAATTTCGGAATTCGTATTTGCAATTGTTCTTTAATAAATGCCATTCTTCGTCATTTTCAAATACGGGTGGCCAAAAAGCAGGAACCAATCCTAATTTAGTTTCAGAAGCCAAATTAGTCATGTAATTTACCAAATCTTTTTGATGAGTAACCGAACTTATGTTTAACAACAATGCTAATGAGTTGGCAAAAGCATCAAATTGGGTTTTGTATCCCGATGGAGAAAAAGCACATGGCAAATACGACTTGAAATTAACTGCCTTATAAGCTCTTTCATGGTATTTTTCACCCATTGAATTTGGAAGAAAATTAATTCTTATTTGATTCGTAATGGCTTCTGTTTTCTGAGTAATTAAAGGATCATTTACAAAATGATTGTAGCTCTTTAAAGCCCATATTCGTAACAATTGATCGTATAAAACGTAGCCATCTGTTAGGTATTCATCTGCCCAATTTCCAGAAAGAGGAACATATAGTAAGTGCTTGTTGTTAAATTCCCATGCTTCTAAAAGTGCAAAACATTTTTCAATTGTTACTTTATGGGTATAAAAAAATTCACTATCTTTTGTGTGAAAGGCATAGTGGCACACTCCAATTACATACCAAGTTACAGCATCGACTCTTCCTGCTAATCCGCCATAACTAACTTTTGCATTTGAATTAGTAAACAAAATGTTTGATGGAATTGTTCCAATAGGATGTTGGTGTTGTGCTAAAGATTCTAGCGTTTTTCTAAAGGTTAGAATTAATTGTTCGTCACCAGAAGCTAATGCTGCTAATCCGCAAATTACACCATCTCGGGCCCACACTCTATTGTAGTTTGAAGTAGCCTCTGCACTAGCTAAAAACCCATTAGCAGTTGCAACCTCATGTAGTAATTGTATCGCTTTTGAATACGTTGAATTAGTCACGATTTTGTGTTTTTACTTTGTTTTTTGATTGAATTAAAAGAGTGCAAACCGCACTTGCTAGAAGCAGAAAACCTGCAAAAGTGATTGCGTTTCTGGGATCGTTATTTAAAAAATGTTTTAATATATAACCAAATGTTAGTGTTTGAATAAACATTGGAATTACAATCATCATGTTTATAATACCCATGTAAACTCCATAGCGTTCTTTTGGAATGTTTGCTACTACCATTAAATACGGAATTCCCATCATACTTGCCCACCCAATACCAAAGCCAGTAATGGCTATAAATAAATAATACTTATTTTGAAGATGTGGAAAAAACAAGAAACCACTGGCTGCAAAAAGTAAGCAAATAAAATGAACCCGTTTTGGGGAATATTTTTTGGCAAAATAGGCCAAAAGGAATGCTGATAAAAAAGTAACTACGTTATACCACCCGTTAACTAGTCCTGTCCATTCCACTGCTTTCTCATATAAAGTTATATTTTTTTGAGGCGAGGTGTTCCAAACAGAAAGTGCTATGCTTTTAGATGAATTTTGCCAATAACAAAACAATGCATACCATTGAAATAAATAAACCAAACCCAATTGCCACATGACTAAGGGCATGCTTCGGATGGCTTTTATAATATCTAAAAATGGAGAAACAACTTTAATTTTTTCGGACACTAATTGTTTTAATTCTTCTTCCGATGGGGGAATTTCCTTAGTGGTATGAGAGCTCCACCAAACCGAAGCAATAGAACAAAAAGAACCAAGAATAAAAGAGGCAAAAACCCATGTTGGTAATTTTCCTGTTGTACCAATAAAAATAATTGGAAAAATAAATAACGAAAAGTTAGCTAATGTTTGCCCTAAACCTGTAAAAAAACTTTGAGCCTGAAATCCTGTTGCTTGCTGCTGCGAGTTTAGTTTATCAGCAATAAATGCCCTATAAGGTTCCATAGCGGTATTGTTTCCAGCATCTAAAATCCAAAGTAATCCAGCAGCCATCCACAATGAGCTACTAAAAGGAAATAAAAACAAAGCGATACTGCAAATTAAAGCACCAATAAAGAAAAAAGGTTTTCTTCTTCCACCCAATTTTGGTAGCCACGTTTTGTCACTTAAAGCGCCAATTATGGGCTGAATGAATAATCCTGTTAAAGGTCCTGCTAAATTTAATAACGGCAATTGATCAGGACTTGCGCCTAAAAAATCGTAAATTGGATTTACAGCACTTTGTTGCAGTCCAAAGCTGTATTGGATACCCAAAAAACCAACATTCATGTTGATTATTTGCCAAAAACTCAAAGTTGGTTTTTTAAACTTCATTTTTAGTGTAGTAGTTTTTTTAGAAAATCCTCAAAATTTGTATTATTAGAAAAAATTTCCCCCTCTTTATCAATTACTGGAATTCCAAGATTTTTAGTGCTTATATTGGCTTTTTTTAATTTTGACAACATTTCGTCTAATGCTGTATTATCAGTATCTATATCAAAAAAAGTAAAAGTAATTTTATTTTCCGTCAGTTGTTTTTTTGTTTCCAAACAAAAGTGACAAGATGCACTTCCATAAACTATAATAGTAGCTTTTTTGGCATTTTGTACTTTAGTAATTGGTGTAGTTTGTGCATTTACAACTTGAAAAAGTAGCACTATAATTAAACAAAAGTATTGTTTCATTTTACTATTATATGATAAATTTAATTAAAACAATTCCTGCATCAATAAATTGACACAGGAATTACTAACTAACAAATTGAAGTATGAATTTTTCTAAAATTTATAGGCAATTGCCATTGAAACTGATCGTCCTGGTAATGGTCTTGCTCTAATATAATTTACAGTGTTTTCGGCAATACTTCCTTCTTCAGCCTCCGTAATGGCTAACGTATTAAATAAATTGTTTCCCGAAATATTCAATGATAAACCTTTAGTTACATTGAAGTCAACAAATCCGTTTATTAATACAAATCCTTTCATTACTAATTTGTTTTCATCTTGAGTAAACGCTTTTGATTGTCCTATACAACTTAGACCCAAAGCATTGTTGTTTTTACCAAATTTATAAGAAGGTATAAAATTATACATAACTTTCGGCTGTCTTCTTGGCTGATTCCCTTGATTTACTCCGGATGTAATTTCTGCTTTAGTATAAGTTAAGGCACCTCTAATATTGAAATTCGAAGTAAGATTATACGCTGACTCCAATTCTAATCCATACGATTTATAGTTGTTTTTTATTATACTATTGGTTGTTGCTTCATAACCTCCTTGTTCGTCTGTTTTAGCATTAAAAAGAGTAGCATACATGTACCCTTTAGCAAACTTATGTTTGTATCCTATTTCTGATTGGGTTAAAAAATCAAGCGAGTTAATTTTAGATCCATCTAAATAATTCAATCCAGAAAACAATATACGATCCGCTTTTGCAGAAGCGCCACTACTAATTCTAGCAAAAATTGACTGTTTGGCTGACAACAAGAAATTTGCACCAACTGAATAAGATGTGTAATGGTAATCGTAGTGAACTGCGGTTGGGTGTGCGTTATCAATTGCAGAAACACTTGTTTCATTTGCGGAAATAATACCGTCATTGTTTATGTCGTGTGGCGCTTGTGTGCTGCCAGCAAAAGACCCAGAAACTTTTCCATAATCATAACGAACACCTGCTTCTAAAGATAATTTTTGGGTTGCTTCAAAAGCTATATTTGCATAAGGAGCGGAAACGTTGTATTGCGTATCGTAATTTCTAGTACAACAGTTTCCCCAAGCTGGAACACCGTATGCATACAGCCCATTTTGTGATAGTTGAGTTCCTCCGGCACTTGTTACATCAATTAGTCTCGGATTGTTATCCGACACTTCTTGTAAGTATGAATTCCAAGTCCATGACATAGAAACATTTTGAAAAGATTTAAAATAACCCGCTGTTAAAGATACATTTTCAAATTTTTTAGTGACTTTTAAATCGTTCATAAAGTTATTAAAATTGTTTAGTTGGGTATCAAACATGTGTATTCTAGAAACTAAACCATTAGGAGAATTAAAAGGAGCTCCATTATCAGCATAAGATAGAGTTGATCCAGCTCCAAATGAATTTGCTATAGATGCAGCAGTACCAACTTCTGCTGGAAAAGGAGCAATAAAGCCACCATTATTCAATGAAAACCTACCATTTTCTGAAACTTTCCAACCGTTATCAAGATTGAAATTAGCACTTGCACCAATTGATTTTGTTATCGGATGCATACCGTCAGCCACTGCTGTTCTTCTTTTCTCTCCATCTGCACCTAATCCAATATTATAAGGCAAATTATTAGATTGTAAAGCTCCATGAGTTGCATCGAATCCATTAATATTGTCCCAATTAGGATTTGAATTGGTTCCTGAAACTTGTATTGGCATTGGCATATACGCAGCTGCTCTGTCGTTTAAAAATTTGGCATATACCGTAATTGTTCCATTTTCAAACTCTTTTGTAACATTAAATTTAAATTGCCCACCATTATTTGCTGTAAAGCCTGTGTTTCTTACACCTTCTCCTGTTCTATAAAAGCCACCTGTGTGGAAATACAATCCTTCTCCTATTTTTGTACCATAATCGAAATCGGTTCTAAAACTGTTGTAATCTAATCCAAAACCAGTTGCAATTCGACCTCCTTCTGTTTTACCTGTTTTACTTATAAAATTGATAATTCCACCAGGAGAATTTGAAGATAAAATTGATGCTGAACCGCCTCTTATTGCTTCAATTTTTGCAACATTACCGTCAAATCTTGTAAAAATATCAGCCGTTGCAAATGACATGTCGCCAAACAGCAATACTGGAAGTCCGTCTTCTTGAAGTTGTAAATATTTTGAACCTCCAGATGAAATTGGAACACCACGTACCGCAATATTTGCATTTCCTTCTCCTCCTGATGATTCTGAACGAATACCTGGAATTGTTCTAAATATTTCTGCGGTAGATCGAGGTGCTGATTGTTCAATTTGTTTTACATCCAAAGTAGTAATGGACACACTCGACTTAATTTTGGCTTTTGGATTCACTACACCTGTAACTACAACTTCTTCTAAGTTTGAAGTATCTTCTTGAAGTTGAAAATCCAATGTTGTATTTCCATTAATAAGCACTTCTTTGTTACTTGTTTTATACCCTATACAGGTAAAAGTAACTGTTACAGTTCCATTTGGAATTCCAACAACGCTAAAAGTTCCTTCTGAATTTGTGGTTGTTTTTTTTACACCTATAACCACATTTACTCCGTTAATAACTGATCCTTTGCTGTCTGAAACTTTTCCAGACAAAACACCATTTTGACCAAATGAATAACTAAAAAGCAATAGCGCTATAAATAGCATTGATTTTTTTAATACACTAGTAATTTTCTTCATTGTATTTTTATTTGTATGATTAATAAAAAAGGTTGATTAATATTTCAAAATTATATTATTTGTTATCAATTTTTTATGAATTTAAAATCGAAAACGTTTTCGATTATACCGAAAACGTTTTCGATTTTGATTTTGAATAATTATTTATCATTTTTGTTACATGAAAGAAGCAACTTTAAAACAAATTGCAGAAACTTTAGGTATTTCAATTACTACTGTTTCAAAAGCCTTAAAAAACTATCCAGATGTAAGTAAGAAAACCAAAAAAGCAGTTTTTGATCTTGCCAACAGCTTGCAATATACTCCAAATTCATTTGCAGTTAATCTTAGAACTAAGGAATCCAAAACCATTGGATTAATAATTCCAGAGGTTGTGCATCATTTCTTTTCTAATGTTGTAAATGGAATAATTGCAGAAGCTGAAAAGAACGGTTATCTTGTTATTATTCTTCAGTCGAATGAATCAATTGAACTTGAAAAAAAACAAGTCGAACTTTTGCTCAACAAACGAGTTGATGGTATTATACTTTCTCTTTCAAACGAATCAAATGATGATGACCATATAAAAGAAATTATTAGAAGAAAAATTCCTTTTGTTCAATTTGACAAAATTTCAAAACTAATTCCAAGTTCAAAAGTCATTATTAACGACCAAAAAGCTGCTTTTGAAGCGGTAGAACATTTAATTGCTAAAGGATGTAAGAAAATTGCACATATTAGAGGACCTGAAAATCCACAAAATGCAATAGATCGTTTTTTAGGTTATAAAAAAGCACTTGAAAAAAACAATATTCCATTCAACTCAAAATTAGTGTATACTTGTGTAAATGTAACTTTTGAAGAAGGAATTGCATTTGCCAAACAAATTATGGCTGACCACCCTGATGTTGATGGTTTATTTGCAATAACAGACTTAGTTGCAGTAGGTGTTTTGGCTTTTTTTAATGACAACAATATTAAAGTTCCAGATCAAGTAAAAGTTATTGGTTTTAGTAATTGGTTCATGTCACAAGTTATTTCTCCTAAATTAAGCACGGTTGAACAACCTAGTTTTGAAATGGGCTATCAAGCTTTCTATTTATTATTAGAAGAAATAAATGCAAACAAGGAATTAAGGGAATTCAAGCCAAAAATTATTGAGCTAAATACATCTGTTATTGAAAGAGAATCAACCTCTCTTTAATAACACTAACTTTCGTCTGAAAAAATAAAGTCACTGACAGAAAAATCTAGTATTTCTGATTGCATTGCGTATTTTTTAATTTCGTCAATTCCTTTTATGGCTCGCAATTCAGTTGAAAATTTTCTGCTAACTGCAATTTGTTCTGTTGCTAGCACAATTCTAAATAAGTATTTTCCAGCTGGATTTTTTGTAATTGGAAACTCACATTTGGTATAATTTTCTTTAAAAAAAGCAATCGCTGCTTCGCATTCAAATTTTAATTCAAATGATATACTGGTGAAAATTGCTTTTCCTTTTCGTGATGTGTACACAAATTTATAGTGGTCATTCCACCGTTTGCTGATTACAAAAGCGCCCATAAATAGTAATTAAAAAACGTCTTACTTTTTAGACTGAACCCAAAAGTTTGGACAAATTTATAATTAATTTTGATAATAATGAGCTCGATATTTTATCGGGCTCATTTTGTTTAAATTAGACTTACTTCTGTCGTTATTATAATAGTTTATATATTCTTTGATTTCCATTTTTAATT
>CANGIF010000007.1 GCA_947453885.1 Flavobacteriaceae bacterium | reverse complement strand
AGCCCTATAATCAAACTTTTTAACTAAAAAAATCATATATTGTACCAATAACAAACTTAAAAATAAAGCAAAAATTTCTTTTTATTATTCAATTAACAACACTTATTCCAAAACAAGCTACATTTATTTATTCAAATGAAAAAACACAACTTTTTTTGTAGCATTTAAAAGAAAAACCATATTTATTAGTAAAAAATTAACAGTAGGTTTTTGGTACGTAGTTGGAAGGTCTTTTTTTTATGTTAGTTAAAGAAAAATTAAAACTAAAATAATCTAAAAACAGAAAAAAATGCTACAGTTAACTTATTAGAAAAACAAACAAGACAACACTATTTATATAAATTATAAAACACTACGTATGAAAAACACAATCCTATTTTTTTTCCTACTATTACTAAGCTGTAGCAAAAGCGACCCCGCCGAAGACCCTTTAGCAAAACTCCCTGCTGAGACCCAAGTTGGCGCCAACACCTTTGGTTGCCTTATCAATGGTCAAGTTTTTTATCCACGCGATGACACAAGTACGCTTTTTAATCCAGGTGGGAAAGGATTTACATTTTGGGTGTCTCCTGGTGGACCACCTTACACATGGCGTGAACTTGAAATTCAGAATCTTCAAGATGCAAAACCAGCCAATTCCATGATGATTCATTTACAGGGTTTAGACCAAATTGGTATTGGCGACTATGTATGGCATGAATCCAATTTTCAATCCAGCATAGATGGCTTAATGCAAAATTATGTGTATGCTAAAATATACAATTCGGCAGTAAATGGATGGCAGTATTATGGCTCGTATGAAAACTCTGGTAAACTAACAATAACAAAATGCAATAATATAATATCTGGAAATTTTAGCGGAAAATTAAAATTAATGAATGGAACGCAAGAATTGGAAATAGTAAACGGTAGATTTGATATTGGACCGGGCTTAGGAGATAAAATTTTTCCATAAAAAAAAGAGGCGTTTGCAGTCGCCTCTCCATTACAAATTATAAAACACTACCTATGAAAAACACAATCCTATTTTTTTTCCTTCTATTACTAAGCTGTAGCAAAAGCGACCCCGCCGAAGACCCTTTAGCAAAACTACCTGCTGAGACCCAAGTTGGCGCCAACACCTTTGGTTGCCTTATCAATGGTCAAGTTTTTTATCCTCGCGATGGAACAAGTACGCTTTTTAATCCAGGAGGGAAAGGAATCAAATTTTGGGGGGACCCAAGCGATCCTCAAGGAAATGGTAATTACAATGAAATAGAAATTAGGAATCTTCAGGATGCAATGCCTGCTAATTCCATGATGATTCATCTACAAGGTTTAGACCAGCTAAAAACTGGCGATTATATATGGCATGAATCCAATTTTCATTCAAGCATAGATGGCTTAATGCAAAATTATGTGTATGCTAAAATATACAATCCGGCAGTAAATGGATGGCAGTATTATGGCTCTTATGAAAACTCTGGAAAAGTAACAATTACTAAATATGCAAACGATAACACTATTGTTTCAGGAAATTTTAGTGGTAAATTACGATTGCTAAATGGCACAGATGAAGTAGATATTTTAAGCGGTAGATTTGATTTAAACCTAGCAACATTACCATAAAAAACGTTGCAAACGATTACAAAATCCAATCAATTTCTTTTTTTGAAACAGATTTTAAATAGCTATTGGTTGCGCTGAAACAATGGTTTCCAAACCATTTTCCTTGATTGGCACTTAGTGGAGAGGGATGCCCCGTAACGATAACTTTGTGTTTTGTGGTGTCTATTTTTATTCCTTTTTTTTGTGCAAAATTGCCCCAAAGCAAAAACACTAAATGTTCTTTTTGATTTGAAAGTGCTGTAATTACGGCATCTGTAAATGTAGCCCAACCCAATTGTTTGTGGCTGTTGGCTTGGTCTTTTCTAACGGTCAACGTACTGTTTAACAATAGAACACCTTGTTTTGCCCATGCGGTCAAGTTGCCAGAGGTGGGCATGAAAACAGTTTCCAAATCCAAACTCAATTCTTTAAAAATGTTCCGCAATGAGGGCGGAATGGCTACTCCATCATTTACCGAAAAACTCAATCCATTGGCTTCGCCTGCACCATGATACGGATCTTGCCCAATAATTACCACTTTTACATCGTCAAACAAACAGTGGTTAAAAGCGGCAAAAATGGCAGTTTCTGGAGGAAAGCAAGTATGGTTTTGGTATTCGAATTCAATTTTCGCTTGGAGCTCTTGAAAATAAGGTTTTTCAAATTCAGGTGCCAAAACAGTTTGCCAAGAAGTTGCTAAATTAGTCCTCATTTTGTTGCTTTTTTTTACAAATGTAACCAAGTTTTGGTATTTCAAACTACAATGGTTTAGGAGCCGCACTATTTTTAATAAATCCTTTGCTTCGCACAACATTTTTCGTCAAACTATTTTTAATCTTTGTAACTTTGGCTATTAAATTTCTTAAATGATTTCAATTACCACTAAAACGCTACAAGATTTACAGTTTGCTACCATACAAGAAACAATTGCATCAAAGTGTAATACAGAATTAGGGAAGCAAAAAGCACTTACCATTCAACCTTTTAGCGACAAAGCAACGTTACTCACCGCATTGCATCAAACAGCAGAATACCGCTCGTCTTTTGACAACAACAATGCAATTCCCAATCATGGTTTTGACGCTATTCAACACGAGATTAAGTTTCTTGCCATAGAAGATAGTTTTTTAGAAGTGGGCAGCTTTAGAAAAATTGCCACACTTTCAGAAACCGTGAATGTTTTACTGCTTTTTTTAAAAAAATTCACCGAATACTATCCTACAATTGAGTTACGGGCTTCAAAAGTAACGTTTACCAAAGAAATCTCGCGTTTGATTGATGACATTGTTGACAAATACGGCGAAATAAAAGACAACGCTTCGCCTGATTTGCTTCATATTAGAAGAGAAATGAACCAAGTTCGGGGAAAAGTAAACCAAAGTTTTGGAGTGGCTTTAACGCAATACAATAGCTTAGGCTATTTAGACGATATAAAAGAAAGTTTTGTACAAAACAGAAGGGTTTTAGCGGTACTGGCCATGTACCGCAGAAAAGTAAAAGGCAGCATTTTAGGCAGTTCAAAAACAGGAAGTATTGCCTATATTGAACCCGAAACTACTTTGAAATACTCTCGCGAATTGGCCAATTTGGAATACGAAGAAAAGGAAGAAATTACTAGAATTTTAAAGCAATTGTCCAATCAAATTCGCCCTTTTTTACCTTTGCTAATTGAATACCAAGAATTTTTAAGCGATATTGATTTACTGGCAGCAAAAGCAAAATATGCTCGCAAATTAAATGCTGTTTTGCCCATCATAAACGATGAAAGACGGTTGTATTTTCGAGAAGCCTTCCACCCTATTTTGTTGTTGCATAATTTAGAAAAAAAAGAAATCACTTTTCCGCAAACCATTGAACTGCTTCAGGATAATAGAATCATTGTAATTTCGGGGCCAAATGCTGGCGGTAAAACAATTTCATTAAAAACTGTTGGTTTATTGCAATTGATGTTACAAAGTGGCCTCTTGATTCCGGTACACGAACGAAGTGAAACGTTTCTTTTTGATCGAATTTTGACGGATATTGGCGATAATCAATCGATAGAGAATCATTTGAGCACGTACAGTTATCGATTAAAAAACATGAATTACTTCTTAAAAAAATGCAATAAAAAAACACTTTTTTTAATTGATGAGTTTGGAACGGGTTCCGATCCTGAATTAGGAGGCGCGTTGGCTGAAATTTTCTTAGAAGAATTTTACCATAGAGAAGCCTTTGGAATTATTACTACCCATTATTCCAATTTGAAAATCTTAGCTAATGAATTGCCTTTCGCTACTAATGCCAACATGCTGTTTGATGAAAAAACATTGGAACCTATGTACAAACTGGTGTTAGGACAAGCTGGAAGTTCTTTTACATTTGAAGTAGCTCAAAAAAACGGTATTCCTTTTGGCTTGATAAACAGAGCTAAAAAGAAAATAGAAACTAGTAAAGTCCGTTTTGACAAAACCATTTCAACCCTACAGAAAGAGCGTTCCAAAATGGAAAAAACTTCGCAAAATTTAAAGGAAGAAGAGCTGAAAGCAAGAGCCGAAAGCAAAAAAATGGAACAAATTAATGTCAAAATCAAACAAAAACTTGAAAACTACCAAGAGCTATACGACAGCAATCAGAAACTAATCTATATTGGGCAAAAAATAGAAGAACTTTCAGACCATTATTTCAATTCCAAAAACAAAAAAGTATTGATTGGTGATTTTTTAAAAATCATAGAAATAGAAAATTCAAAGCGAAAAAAAGCAACTGCAAAAGAACAAAAAGAAGTGGCCGAAAAAAAGAAAGTCGTTATTGAAGAAGTTTCTGAACAAGTTGATGCCATACGAACGGAAAAGAAAGAAAAAAAACTAAAAGCCAAAGAAGTTGTCGTTAAACCCAAAGCTGTACTCAAAGTTGGAGACCGTGTTAGAATGTTTGATGGTAAGGCTATTGGCAGCATTGACGGTATAGAAAGAAATAAAGCTACTGTAAACTATGGTTTGTTTACTTCAAAAGTAAGTGTAGATTTATTGGAACTGGTAGAGGCTTTTAAACCAACTAAATAATGATGGAATTACCCGAAAATAAAAAAATAATTTTATACGATGGCGTCTGTTTCTTTTGTAATGACTGGATTTTAAAAATCATTGCAAAAGATAACAAAGATGTGTTTCGTTTTGCAGCGTTACAATCAGAAGAAGGAAAAGCAGTATTGCAATATATTGGAATTCCCAATCATGATTTGAATAGTGTTGTATTGTATATTCCCGGAGTGGCTTATTACACAAAAATGAATGCTATTGCTCGCATAGGCAAAGAAATAGGTGGTCTTTTTTCTTTGCTTTCATTAGTGACTATTTTACCAAAATCAATGCAAAAATATCTGTACAACTATGTTGCTCGAAACAGGTATTTGTGGTTTGGAAAAAGCGAAACATGTTTACTTCCGCCAAAAGAAATCATAACAAAATTTTTATAAAAAAGAGTTTAAAGTGATAAATATCATACTTAATAAGGTTTTTCCTCTTTAAATTTGTTTTATAAAATTCATTTTATGAAAAATGTTGCTCTTTATTCTTGGGAAAACGGTTCTTTTATTATGATAATTGTATTTGGTGTAGTCGTTGCTGCATTAATTGGAGGGATTATGTTGATGATGAATTCAGATAAGAAAAAATAAAAAAACTATTGTTTCCTTAAAGTTAGTTACCAAAAGCTACAATTTTATAGTTGTAGCTTTTGTATTTTTACAAAATCCAGTTCGTTAAAATATTCTATAATTGTATTGGCCAATGTATAATCTTGCCCTTTTGAATGCCAACTTTTGTAGCCAACACAATATATACCCGCAGCATGAGCTGCTTTGATTCCGTTTGTACTGTCTTCAATAACAATACAATTTTCAATTGGGGTAGTTGCTAATTGAGCTGCTTTTATAAAAATTGCTGGATCTGGTTTTGATTTTGGAAAATCCTCTCCCGAAACGATATGGGTAAAATAACGATGCAAATTGAATCGTTTAAATATTCGTTGAATTGTAACGTGTGCCGAAGACGAGGCTAAAACCAATTGCATTTTATTGTCATGTAATTCTTCAATTAAATTCAAAACGCCATCCAATAAAAACAAGTCTTCTTTGTGATCAAAAGCTTCGTTAAAAAGGGTTCTTTTTCTTTCAACTAAGGTTGCTACGTCCTCTTCTAAATTGTAAGTGCTTTTTAATCGCTCAAAAATATTTTTAGTAGAATTCCCAGTAAACGTTTGGTAAACTGCTGCTGGTACAGAAATGTTCAATTGGTTGAAAAGTTGGTAATAGGCATAATGATGGACGGGTTCTGTGTCCACAATTACACCATCCATGTCAAAAATAACGGTTTGTATCATTTAGAAATTGTGTTTTTATTGAGCAAATAGCGAATTACTGTTTCAGCAGCGAATAAACCAAACAATCCAGGCATGTAACTGTTGGTTCCATAAAACGATTTTTTGAAATTGCTCCCATCGGTCATTTTTAAACTAGATTCGTCCTGAATTTCTGATGAAAAAACCACTTTAAGTTTATCAATTTTGTATTCTTTTAACCTTCGACGTATTGTTTTGGCTAGATAGCAATTGGTTGTATTGGCAATGTCGGCAACTTTAACTTTAGCTGCATCCATTTTTCCGCCAGCTCCCATACTACTAATTATTTTTACTCTCTTACGTTTACAAGCAACAATTAAATTTAATTTGGGTGTTATACTATCAATACAATCCAAAACATAATCAAATTGGTTGTTTACAATTTCAAAAGCGCGTTCCGGCGAAAGAAACTCTTCCATTATAGTAAGCTTTAGTTCTGGATTTATATCCAATAACCTACTTCCAACAACTGAAACTTTTGACATTCCAATTGTAGAATGCAATGCAGGTAATTGTCTGTTGATATTGGTAACGTCCACAACATCGCCGTCAACAATTGTAAGACTCCCCACGCCTGCTCTTACCAGAAACTCAGCAGCAAAAGAGCCAACTCCTCCTAAGCCCACTACTAAAACCGTTGCGTTTTTTAAATTTTGTAATCCTTCTTTTTTAAATAAAAGCGCAGCTCGCTCTTGCCATTTTGCCATAGTTGTACTTTTTTAAATAAATATTTTTGAATAATTAGTTTGTATTTGTGACTGTAAATCGGCTACCGATAGTTGTTTATAGCTTGCTGCAATTGCATATACTTCTTGAATAGAGTTGGTAATTGTATCCGTTTCTAGAAAAATTCTATTTAGTGGAAGTGCCTTAAAAACATCTTTCAATTCCGGATTTTGAAGTAGGTATTTACCAAATGAAAGGTAGAAGCCATTCTTTAGCAGTTGCGTTGCTAGTTGTTCGTTTTTTGAAAAGCCGTGGATAATTATTGGAATCGTAATTTTATGTTTGTTTTTCAACAGTATAAGTTCATCAAAAGCGGCAACACAATGAATTAGTAAAGGCTTTTTGTACTTTTCTGCTAATTGAATTTGTTTTTCAAAAACTGCTATTTGCAGCGCTATTGGTATTGCAATTCGTTTGTCTAAACCGCATTCACCAAGTGCTTTACATTCCTTTAGCTGAAGTGCCTGTTCTATCTTTTCTACATCGCGTTCAATTCTATCTTCTTTTATGTACCAAGGATGAATACCAATTGAATAATGATTTAGAGTAGCATCAAATTCCCACGGGTATTGATTGACAAGCGCTACAACAGCATCTTGAACAATAGGTTCGTGTGTATGTAAATTAAAATAGAAATTATTCATGAAACTTTTTTACGCCGGCTTTAATTTCGATTTCCAAATCATTTTCAAGTGGAATTTTGGGACAAGAATATTTTGAATTATAGGCACAGTATGGATTGTAGGCTTTATTAAAATCAAGAGTAACAGTGGTTGTCTTTGGAATTTTAAAATCGATGTAGCGACCTCCAATGTAACTGGTTTTACCACAGGTTTGATCTGAAAATGGCAAAAATAAATAGTCTTCAAAACCCGCTTTTTTAATGAGTTCCAAGTTTTGATACAGGTTTAATTTGCATTCTTTTCCCTCCAAAACAAAGTGCAATTCTCCGTATTTAATGTATTCCGGCTGTCGCGAAGTAGAGGTTTTCATTTGGAATACTTTTTCATTTTTTGCTTTTACAAAAGTAGCTTTTACTATGTATTTATCGCTAATTGGAAAAAAATTCAAACTTTTAAAATCTCTAAAATCTTTAACTGTTAAAGGGCTTTTCTCTTCGTTTTTAAAAGTTACGTTTAAATTGTTTTGAAACTCTTTAGCCGTTTCTACAATTTGTTTTTCCTGAGCTGAAAGTAGGTTTAGAAAAACTGCTAAAACGAGAAATTGAAGATTTTTCATTATTTTTTTTACAAAAATAGTTTAAAAGTATAAAGGCACAAAGTTATGAAGCCATAAAGTTTATTTACCTTTGCAGCTGTTTCCTCCATTTATGTTCAAAAACGCACTTCGACGTTATTTCAATAATTATAAAGGCTTTTCAAGAGAAGTATGGATACTCACGCTCATTACTTTTATTAATAGAGCAGGCACAATGGTGCTTCCTTTTTTATCTAAATATTTAAAAGAAGATTTGGGATTTACCTACACTCAAGTTGGTTGGGTGATGGTCAGCTTTGGATTAGGGTCTTTGATTGGCTCTTGGCTAGGTGGAAAATTGTCTGATAAAATAGGTTTCTACCGTATCATGATTTTCAGTTTACTAACTTCAGGAATACTGTTGTTTTTTCTGCAATACATTACAAGTTTCAAATTACTTTGCTTGGGTATGTTTGGTTTAATGATAATTGCCGACATGTTTCGACCTGCCATGTTTGTTTCCCTAACCACGTATGCAAAACCAGAAAACAGAACACGAGCCTTGACTTTGGTTCGATTAGCTGTAAATTTAGGCTTTGCTGCAGGACCGGCTCTTGGTGGATTACTAATTATGGGTATTGGTTACAAAGGTTTGTTTTGGGTTGATGGTGCCACCTGTATACTAGCAATTTCTTTGTTTTGGGCTTTAGTAAAAGAAAAGAAAAAACCGGCACTTTTACCCCATGAAACTGTAGTAATAACACAACATGAATCAGTGTTTAAAGACCGCCCATTTTGGGTGTTTTTAGGCGCTTGTGTCATTTCCGGAATTCTTTTTTTTCAACTGTTTACTACCATTCCGCTGTACCATAAAGAACAGTTTGACTTGACAGAGTTTCAAACCGGTTTGCTGTTAACGCTCAACGGGATTATGATTTTTTTTCTCGAAATGCCTATAGTAAGCTTTGTGGAACGTAAAAAAATCAACAAAGTAAAAATAGTTTCCCTTGGCTGTTTCTTCATGGGAATCAGCTTGTTTTTGATGTTGATTACCTCGTGGGTTCAAATTTTAATTATCATGATGGTTTTCATGACTTTTGCTGAAATGTTTGTTTTTCCGTTTTCCAATTCTTTTGCCATGAGTAGAGCTCCTAAAGGACACGAGGGAAGGTACATGGCTATTTTTACAATGAGTTATAGTATGGCTCATATTTTGAGTGCAAAAGTTGGAATGGCACTTATTGACTCTTGGGGCTATACTGCTAACTGGATTTTTATGGGTACCTTAGGAATTATAGGTATGTTTTTAGGTATTTGGACATATAAAATGGTTCAAAAAGAACAACTTCATTAGTATCCATTAGGTACTACATTAAACTTTTCTAATTTTACCATCTTTTATTCTTGATTGTAAGAACCTACTTTTGCTTTTAAAAGCAATCTTCTTATTGTTTTTATGCTTTAATTGTTGCACCTTTATATTTAAAAAAAGTGCCAATGGATTCTGTAAAAATTGTTACCCTAACCGTTAGTCCTGCTTTGGACAAAAGTACCCATTTTAAAGGATTGGTACCCGAACAAAAAATACATTGTAACACCCCACGCTTTGATGCGGGAGGTGGTGGAATCAATGTGTCTAAAGCAATTGCGCGTTTGGGAAGCAACTCGATGGCAGTTTTTACTTCTGGTGGTCCTACTGGTAAACTATTGGAAGAATTGGTTTATAAAGAAGCCATCGCTTTTCAAGCAGTTCCCATTGCTTCATGGACAAGAGAAAGTTTTGTGGCGGTGGACGACAACACGAACTTACAATATCGTTTTGGTTTTTCAGGTGGTAGCATTTCAGAATTAGAAGAAGCGAATTTGTTGACTACCATTGCTGCTTTACAGCCTCACTTTTTTGTACTTAGCGGTAGTACGCTGGAAGGCTTGTCCACTACTTTTTATCAAAAAATAGCACAAATTGCTAGTCAAAACTCATCGAAATTAATAGTAGATACGTCAGGCGAAGCCTTGCAAAAAGTATTGGCAACTGGTGCTTATTTGATTAAACCAAATGTTGGCGAATTAGCAAAACTTATTGGTGTTGAACGACTGGAACTGGAAGAAGTTCGGGCTGCAGCTAGACAACTCCTTTCGCAAAATAATGTAGCCATTGTTGTGGTTTCACTTGGTCCGCAAGGGGCTGCTTTGGTTACGGCAACGGACTATGTGTTTGTCCCTGCTCCCACTGTTGTTAAAAAAAGTACGGTTGGTGCTGGAGACAGTATGGTTGGTGGCATGGTTTGGGCTTTATCTCAAAACCTATCGTTACAGGACGTTATTCGTTGGGGCGTGGCTTGTGGATCGGCAGCTACGATGAATGAAGGTACACAATTGTTTAAACAAGAAGACGCACTACGATTGTTTGCTTGGTTAAAAGAAAAAGAATAACTCTAATCCTTTGGGTGTACTTGGTTTTTGTTGTGTTGTTATTTATGGCGATCGTTAGTTTTTGAAAGAGAAAATTGTAACGAGATCTTGTGAAAATAGAAAGTAAAATGCTTCTCGATACATTATTTATAAAACAGCTAATCGCAATTTTATAAATAACACTCGAAGAGACGTAAATCAAAAACTAAATATAATAAACTACAACTACCGTCTGTTCGAGTGATTTTCCGTTATAAAAACGCTAGTTTTTATAACGGAAAATAGTATCGAGAACTTGTGAAAATAGAAAACTAAAAGCTTCTCGATACATTTCCTAAAAAGCTATCGCATTTTAGGAAACACTCGAAGAGACGTAACTAACAAACTCTCCACTTTAAACTGCAACTACCGTCACTTCGAGTGATTTTCTGTTTTAAAAACGCTAGTTTTTAGAATTGAAAATTGTATCGAGAACCTATGAAAAACATAAAGTTAAAATGCTTCTCGATACATTTCCTAAAAAGCTATCGCATTTTAGGAAACACTCGAAGGGACGAGGTGATAAACTGTTCTGTAATTAGTAACCCTCGAAGGGTTCCAAACCCTTCGAGGGTTCATTTTTAGTAAATAGGCGATTTTTCCTAGCAAATATATTTTTTAGTGTGGGAGATTATTGTTAAGTTTGGAAATAAATACCTCAACAAAACAAAGCATGTCTAAATCTACTGTAAAAGCCGATATTAATTTTGAACAAGAACTCTGGAAAGCCGCTAACGAATTGCGTGGCGCCGTCGCAGAGAATCAATACAAAGACTATGTCTTGCCGATGATATTCTTGAAGCACATGTCGGAGCGTTTTGAAATGCGCAAGGCGGAATTAGTACATTTGGTGCAAGATGAAAACTCTAGTTATTTTACTACCGATGAAGTAGAGATTAATTATGTATTGGACGATGCTGATGAATATTTATCTAAAAACGTGTATATTATCCCAAAGGAAGCTACTTGGGACTATTTAAAAGCCAATGCCGAACAGGACAATATTAAAGTGATTGTTGATGATGCCTTTGATACGCTTGACGCTACCCTAGCGAAGTTTAGACCCGACTTAAAAGGCATCTTGCCTCGTATTTTTGTTAAAAGTCAATTGACGGCGCGACAAGTGGGCGGTTTGATTAACTTACTTTCTAATCCCAAACTCTCTCAAAAAGAAAACCCTGAAAGCGATATTTTAGGGCGTGTCTATGAATACTACATTGGTAAGTTTGCACTTGCTGAAGGCTCTGGTGCTGGGCAATTCTTTACGCCTGGAAGTATTGTGCGTTTGATGGTAGAAATGATTGAACCTTATGAAGGCAAAATCTTTGATGCCGCATGTGGCTCTGGTGGTATGTTTGTACAATCGTTGAAGTTTTTGGAAAGCCATGGTGGTGACAAACGCAACATTGCTATTTACGGACAAGAACGTTACGATGGTACGTTGCGACTATGCAAAATGAACCTTGCCTTGCGTGATTTGTCTTTTGATGTGCGCTTGGGCGACTCATTGTTGCAAGACAAATTTCCTGATTTGAAAGCCGACTTTATCATCGTAAACCCACCGTTTAACGTGAGCCAATGGCACCCAGAAGACTTGCCAGAAAACGACCCACGCCTGTTTGGACCCAAAGAAGAATTTACTACCGATGGTAGCGCCAACTACATGTGGATGCAAACCTTTTGGAGCCATTTGAGCAACAAAGGAACGGCTAGTGTGGTTATGGCAAATGGCGCAATGACCTCTAACAACAAAGGCGAAAAGAATGTGCGGGAGTTTATGGTGAATAACAATATGATTGATTGTATTGTGCGCCTACCCGATAAATTGTTTTTGACTACAGGCATACCCGCTTGTATTTTTATATTGAGTAAAAACCGCGATGGCAAAGACGGACAGCACCGCAAACGTACTGACGAAATTTTGTTTATAGACACCAGTAAAATGGGCACTATGGAAAGCCGAAAACTGCGCGTATTTACCGATGCCGATATAGACAAAGTAGCAGGCACCTACCACACATGGCGTAATGTCACCCCGAGCGCAGTCGAGGGGCTTTATACTAATACTGACGGCTACTCCTACTCCGCCACCCTAGCCGAAGTACAAAAACAAGATTACAAACTGACGCCAGGTATTTATGTAGGTACCGAAGAAGTGGAAGACGATGGTATTTTGTTTGAAGATAAAATGGCCAATTTACAAGCAACTTTACAAGAGCAGTTTGCTAAAGGGAATGAGTTGCAACAAAAGATATTGGAGAATTTTGAGAAGCTATAACCTCTTTGTTCATAATAAAAAATTGTTCATGTTACATGAACATTAAAAAAAAATGAACAAAAGTATGTGTTTTTAAAAATTGTTCAATAAATTTGCTTGTTCATAAAACATGAACGTATAAAATAAATGAACATGGATAATATTAAAGACCTTGAAAATTATTTTAAAAATCTTGATTTTAATATAAAATTCAAGATAGAAAACAACAATAACAATAAAGAATTTGATTATTGCATAAATATCAATAATCAAAAGTTGTTAGTTGAAATAAAAAATGAAGTTAGACCAAGAACATTGGCGTTTATGGACTCCCTATTTAGCAATCCAAATTCTAATATGCTACTAGCTGCTGATTATATAACACCGAGTGCAAAAGAAAAATTAAAAGAACATCTCATAAATTATATAGACAGTTTCGGAAATGCGTATCTTAATTTAGATAATTTAAAAGTATATATTGAAAAAGGTAATGCTAAACCCATTTCAAAAGGAACAAACGAAATATTTACAACTAGTGGTGCAAAACTACTTTTTGAGTTATTAAAAAATCCAGAGAGCATTAATACAAAAACATATAGAGAGCTAGCACAAACCTGTAATATTTCATTAGGAAGTGTTAGCAAAATAATGAAAGGCCTACAGAATGAAGGCTATATCATAGCGACTAATAAAACATTTGTAGAATTAATTAGGAAAGAAGTGTTGCTTGATAAATGGATTACTTTGATTAATGAAAAAGTGTTACCAACTTGTAAGAAAGGAAAGTATATGTTTGGAAGAAATGGGCAAAACGAATGGAAAAATATAAATGCTGCCATACAATGGGCAGGAGAACCTGGAGCAGCACTACTAACGAACTATTTGAACCCCGAAAAATTCAGTTTATTTACCAATTTAGATAAAATTGAATTAATTCAAAAAGCGGGTTTACTGCCAGATAATCATGGAAATATAACTGTATATGAACCTTTTTGGAATGAAAGCGATACACAAAACAAAACTGTTCATCCTTTATTAGTATATGCTCAACTGATGTACGACGGTAATGATCGTAATATAGAAACCGCTAAAATTATTTATGATGAGTACATCCAGCCCAACTTATAAAGACTATTCTTTTGCGCATCATGGAGAAGTGTACAACATTTTACAAAAAGTGTTTGCGCAGTTTAGTATTGTATATTATTTAGTGGGAGCTAATGCGCGTGATGTACAATTATATAAGGCAGGCATAAAACCAACTAGAGGAACAGCCGATATTGATTTTGCAGTAATGGTTCCCGATTTTAAGGTCTACGATGACTTGTTTGAGGCATTAGTGGAACATGGATTTAGAAAAGTACACGAAAAATACAGAATGATTTATGACAAGACAGACACGGTTATTGACTTTATGCCCTATGGTGAAATAGAACAAGATTATACTGTAACTTTTACAGAAAGAAACCTAACACTTTCGGTACTTGGATTTAGAGAAGTAGGCGAAAATACTGAAAATTTCTCTCCTGAATGGGAAAATTATAACCTTCCAGTTTCACCAATCGAAGGAATTATGATATTAAAATTGGTAGCATGGAATGATAAACCAGATAGCAGGATTAAAGATCTAGAAGACATTGCTTTTTTACTAAAGAATGGATGGGATATTTATGAAAACGAAGCTTATGAAAACCATCTCGATTTGTTTGATGAAGATTTTGAACAAACTAAAGTAGCGGCTCAAATAATAGGAAGAAAAATGAAACCCATACTTGAGCTAAATTCAAAACTAAAACAAACCATAACCTCCATTTTGGAAAACGCTATAAAAGAAAAACCTAGAACCGAAAACCTAGAAATTGTTTTTGCTAAAAACCTAGACAAAACCATAGAAGAAACAACTAAAATTTTAGCCTTAATATTAAAAGGAATAAACGATAACTAAATGCCCAACAACTGGAAAACATATAAACTCTCGGAAGTAACAACTAAAATAGGAAGTGGTGCAACTCCTAGAGGTGGACAAGAAGCCTATAAATCTTCTGGAATTTCTTTGATTAGAAGTCAGAATATTTTAGATTTTTCTTTTTCTACAAGCGGTTTGGCTTTTATTGACGATGACCAAGCTTCAAAATTAAGTAATGTAATTTTAGAAGAAGATGATGTTTTATTAAATATAACAGGTGATTCAGTAGCAAGAGTTTGCAAAGTTCCTAAAGAGTTTCTACCTGCAAGAGTTAATCAGCACGTAGCAATTATTAGAGCAGATAAACAAACACTTAATTCAAATTATCTAAAATATTCATTGCTTGAAACTTCAAATAAAAATGCGTTATTATCTTTAGCAAGTGCTGGTGCAACTAGACAAGCAATTACTAAAAGTATGATTGAAGGCTTTGAATTAAAACTTCCAACATACCAAGAACAACAATCCATAGCTTCTATCCTCTCCGCCATAGACGACAAAATAGAAAACAACCTTGCCATCAACAAAACCCTTGAAGAAATGGCAATGGCACTATACAAACACTGGTTTGTGGATTTTGGACCTTTCAAAGATGGTGAATTTGTAGAGAGTGAATTGGGGTTGATTCCTAAAGGTTGGGAAGTGAAAAAGATTGGTGATTTTATAAAACATAAAAAAGGTTTTGCTTTTAAATCAAATTGGTATCAACAATTAGGTGAAATTGTAGTGAGAGTTAGTGACACTACCCATAATTCTATAGATATTAAATCTTGTGAAAGAATTTCATCTAAATTGGCTTCAAACTATCAAAATTATTCTTTAAAAACAAACGATGTTGTAATAGCTACTGTTGGTTCTTGGCCTCCAAATTATGCATCTGTTGTTGGGAAAGTTATTAGAGTACCAATTACTGCAAATGGTGCTTTACTTAATCAAAATGCAGTAATTCTAAATATGTCTATTAATGATAAAACCGAACAAGGTTTATTGTATTGTACTTTGAAAAATGAACGATTTTTGAAATATATCGTAAATAGTGCGCAAGGCAGCGCAAATCAGGCAAGCATTAAGCTTACAGATATTTATAATTATCTGATTCCAATTGGGGAAAATATTAAAATAGAAGAATTTTCAACACAGATTGAACTATATATTTCACAACAAAATTCTTTAATTGAAGAAAACCAAACGTTAACCCAGCTCCGCGACACGCTATTGCCTAAATTAATAAGTGGTGAAGTACGGTTAAAAGAGTTTAGAGAAAACTAAAAGCATAAAAAATGACCACAGAAGCACTAATAGAACAAGCCACTATAGATTGGCTCACCGATTTAGGATATAGCCACATTAAAGGTACTGAGTTGCCAGAAAATGCCAATGCGGTTATCTTGAAAGGGCAATTGTTAGCGTTTGTACAAAAACAATATCCGCATTTACCCGAAGAAATACAACACTTGGCAGTAGCCGACTTTTGTAACAATCAGGGTGCCGATATTGATTATAGAAACCGCAGTTTTCATCTCAAGTTGACCAAAGGGTTGGACTATGAGTACAAAGATGCCTATGGCAACGATAAAGCGGTGCACCTCTACCCGATTGATTTTCAAAATCCAACGCACAACACCTTTTGGGTAGTCAATCAGTTTAGTATTGTAGGCAAAAACAAACGCCGCCCTGATATTATTATTTACATCAATGGGATTCCGCTCGTTTTGTTTGAGCTAAAAAATTGGTTTGACGAAAACACGACGATTGACGAAGCCTACAACCAAATACAGCATTACAGAAAAGACATTCCGCTATTGTTTGAATACAATGCACTAACCCTAGTGAGCGACGGTAACGAAGCACAACACGGCATGTTCAACGCTACTTCCGAATGGTATGCCGCTTGGAAAAGCATTGACGGCACGACCATCATAGAGGATGATTTGCAAATGCACACCTTAATAAAAGGCTTGTTTCCTAAAGACCGCTTGCTGAACTACATCAAGAACTTTGTGTTCTTTGAAGACCACAACGGCACTTTGATTAAAAAAGGGGCTAAATACCATCAGTTCTTTGGAGTGAACTTTGCCGTTGAGGCTGCCAAGAAAGCGATTAAACCATTTGGTGACGGTCGCATTGGCGTAATATGGCACACACAAGGAAGCGGTAAAAGTATTTCAATGGCGATTTATGCAGGAATACTGCGCAGTTTGCCTGAGTTGAAAAACCCAACGATTGTGGTGCAAGTCGATAGAAGTGATTTGGATTTTCAGTTGTATGAGAACTTTGTCTTGGCAAAAGACTTGGTGGGTGATGTGCAACATGCCGACTCTACCGATGATTTGCGAAGATTGTTATCTACCGGAAGCGGTGGCGTAGTCTTTACGACCATAGAAAAGTTCCGTTTAAAAATGGGGAACGACGACCAACTGGGCGAAACGGAACATCCTATTTTATCGGAAAGAGAAAATATTATTGTGATGGCAGACGAAGCCCACCGAACCCAATATGGTTTGTTGGATGGTTTTGCTTCTAACTTGCGGAAAGCGTTGCCTAATGCGTCTTTCATCGGTTTTACAGGAACACCAGTTGATGGCAAAGATGCCGATACCCAAGAAGTATTTGGCGAAACGATTCACATTTACGACATCAAACAAGCGGTTGACGATAAGGCTACCGTGCCAATATACTACGAACCACGCTTAGCCAAGTTGCATTTGTGGAACGAAAACCTAGACGCCGAAGTAGATGCGATTACCGCTGAAATAGAAGACGACAGCAGTTTGAAATGGGCAGCCATTGAAGATGCAGCAGGTTCGGCAGAGCGCGTCGCCAAAGTAGCGGAAGACATTATGAAGCACTTTAAGAACCGCACCGAAACCTTGCCCGGCAAAGCCATGATAGTGTGTATGAGTCGAAGAAATAGTGTGAAAATGTTTGATGCGCTAAAAGCCATTGAAGGTTGTCCAGAAATAGCTGTGGTCATGACAGGTAATATTTCAACCGACCCAATAGCTTGGAATGAACACTTGCGAACCCAAGATGCGACCGAAGCATTAAAAAAACGGTTTAGAAAGCCCGAAGACCCTTTGCAAATTGTTATTGTTCGCGATATGTGGTTGACAGGATTTGATGCCCCTTGTGTGCATACGATGTATGTGGACAAGATTATGAAAGGTCATAATTTGATGCAAGCCATAACGAGAACCAATAGGGTGTTTAAAGACAAACCATCGGGAGTTATTGTGGATTATATTGGTATTGGCGACCAATTGAAAACAGCCACCAACAAATATACTGGCGGTGGTGGAAAAGGCAAACCAACCATTGATATGACGCAAGCTTTGAATATGTTTTACAGTCAAGTAGATGTATGCAAGTCGTTATTACCAGAAGTCATAAATTACAGCAATTGGAAAGGATTGCGTGATGGCGATAAAGTGTTGTTGGTTAGAAAAGCATTGAACCAAATCATTAAATATGACGAGCCCTCCAACCAGTTTATGTTGGAAGAAAAGAAATTGACGGGCTTGTTGTCTATAGTGAAATCGCAACCTGAAATACAAGAATATGCCGTAGATGTCTTGTTCATGCAACATTTATCAAAAGCCATTAGAAATGCCAAATCGGTTAGAACTGGAAAAGGCAATCAAAAAGACCAAATAAAAGAACTAATCAGTCGCAGCATTGAATCGGAAGATATTGTTGATGTATTTGCTATGGCAGGATTAGAACGAGCTGATATCTCGATATTGAACGAGGAGTTCCTTTTAGGATCGAAAAAAGAAAAAGACAGCATCGATATTAAAATTGCATTACTGCGCTCCATCTTAATGGATGAGGTGAAATTGCGCTTACACAAGAATATTAAAAAATATACTTCACTAAAAGAAGAACTAGAAAAAGTCATTGACCGCTACCACGCCAACGCCATTGACTCTTATACCACTATTGCCGAACTTATTGAACGTGCCAAACAATTGCAAGACGAAGACCACAGAATCAAAGAACTGGGTTTGAGTGATGAGGAACTAGCATTTTACGATATACTCGCTTCTAAAAAAGAAATCATCAACGAAAGTGGCTTAATTCAAGATGTGGTACATGGCGTAGTTAAAGCAGTAAAAAGCAATCTGCAAATCGACTGGATGAATAAAGAAGATGCCAAAGCTGCTATCCGATTAGCTGTTAAAAAGGAATTGCGAGGCAAAGTAAGTATTTCTGAATTGAATGGTATTCTACAAGAGATTATGGAGCAGGCAGAAGGTCAGTTTAGTGAGTGGAGGGCTTAATATGGGTCGAGCCTACGGCTCTTTTTGCTCGTGTTGGGTTTTATCGACTGGACTGAAGTCCAGCCTTACAAGATGGGTCGAGCCGATGGCTCTTTAGGAGAGTGGTTACCTGTTATGCCGACTGGACTGAAGTCCTGCCTTACATGATAAGTCGAGCCGATGGCTCTTTGGTGGTCGTGGTGAGATATGCTATCGCGTAGTAGCGACTGGACTGAAGTCCAGCCTTATGAGATGAGTCGAGCCGATGGCTCTTTAGGAGAGTGGATACCTGTTATGCCGACTGGACTGAAGTCCAGCCTTACAAGATAAGTCGAGCCGATGGCTCTTGGGTAGTCATGGTGAGATATGCTATCTCATAGTAACGACTGGACTGAAGTCCAGCCTTACAAGATAGGTCGAGCCGATGGCTCTATTAAGCTATGAAAAGTTCCGTAGGAACGACTACTTTTGTAACAACGGATTTTAATCCGTTGCTTAGTAGCTAACTAAGTACAAAAATCCCGTAGGGATGATATATATAATAACAACAGATTTTAATCTATTAAAATAAATAGTGAATATGGCAAATACCTATCATCAAGTGTATATACAAGTTGTTTTTGCTGTAAAATACAGAAAAGCAGTATTAGAAAAAGAATGGCGCGAAACCGTGTTTGGCGTTATAGGAAATTTAATAAATGAAACAGGATGTAAAACTATTATTGTGAATGGCGTAGAAGATCATGTTCATTGTTTTTTAGGATTGAAACCTACCGTATCTATATCGGAATTAATGAAAAGCGTAAAGGCAAAATCGTCTAAATACATCAATGAAAATAAGTTGTTATTAGACAGATTTGAATGGCAAGAAGGTTACGGGGTGTTTTCATATAGCAAGTCACATGTTGACAGTGTCTATAAATATGTGGCTAACCAAGAGCAACATCATCATAAACAGACATTCAAAGAGGAATATTTGGCAATTTTAGATAAGTATGAAGTGCCTTTTGATGAAAGGTATATTTTTGGTGAGATGGAATAAAATGTATCGTACCTACGGCACTTTTTTACTGGTGTTGGGTTTTATCGACTGGACTGAAGTCCAGCCTTATATGATGGGGCGAGCCGATGGCTCTTTAGGAGAGAGGATACCTGTTATGCCGACTGGACTGAAGTCCATCCTTACAAGATAAGTCGAGCCGATGGCTCTAATAGGCTATGAAAAGTTCCGTAGGAACGACTACTTTTGTAACAACGGATTTTAATCCGTTGAATATAAGATAGCAATACATAAAAATCCCGTAGGGATGATACATAGAAAAATAAATATAAATCAACACATACACTCATGGGAAAATTTGGATTATCCTTTTCGTTGAACAGGCTGTTGGGTATTACGCAAGCCAAACAACGCTTTGCAAGAAAAACGGGGATTCCCACCACCAAAAGTGGTATGGAACGGAAAATTGGTGCTAGTATTTGGAAAATGTTGTTTAAGTAAATGTTTTGTTTTTGAGGGTAATAACATTGTCTTCGAGAACCTCAGGCAACGTTATAAAATTTACGTTTTTTGGATGGCTGAGGCTCTCGAAGCCACCCTTCCGATAAGAACAACATTGTCTTAGAAACCTGATAATTCTAATGGTAGAGAGTTGTTTTAATCTCCCTTTTTACGCTCTCCAATTTGTTGTCGCCACATGGCATAATACAAGCCTTTTTCTAAAAGCAAGTCGTTATGTTTGCCTTGTTCTATGATACGACCTTGTTCTAACACAAAAATTTTGTCGGCATGCATTACTGTAGATAATCGATGTGCAATTAAAACCGTTATTCGATTTGTGTCTGAGATGTTACGGATGGTTGCATTGATTTCTTCTTCGGTAATTGAGTCTAAAGCAGAAGTGGCTTCGTCAAAGATTAATAAATTTGGGTTTCTTAAAATGGCTCTGGCAATTGATAATCGTTGTTTTTCGCCTCCTGAAACTTTTATGCCTCCTTCGCCAATTGTGGAGTTTAATCCGTCTTCGGCTCGTTCTAAAAGCTTGTTACAACTGGCCTTATGGAGTACATTTAATAGTTCTTCGTCAGTAGCTGTTGGTTTTACAAATAGTAAATTCTCGCGAATGGTTCCAGAAAACAATTGGGCATCTTGAGTTACAAAACCAAGTTGTTTTCTTAATTCCAACAAGTCTATTTGAGTGGAATCAATGGAATTGTATTTTACATGCCCTTTGGCTGGAGGGTATAAGCCAACCAACAGTTTTACCAAAGTGGTTTTTCCAGCACCTGAAGGCCCTACAAAAGCTACAGTTTCTCCTTTTTTGATGTCAAAATTTATTTCTTCAACGGCATAATGAGCAGCGGTTTTGTGTTTGAAACTAACATTGTTAAAATGTAAGGATTCTATACCTCCAATAGTTGCTGGATTTTTTGGTCGGAATTCAGTTGGAGCACTTAATAACTCTTTAAAGTTTTCCATTGAAACTTTGGTTTCATTTAAAGCAATTATAAAATTACCCAATTCTTGTAAGGGTCCAAAAATAAAGAAGGTGAAAAATACCATTGTCAACAAATCACCCACTATGATTTTTCCGTCAAATAAGAAATAGTAGAGAGTAAAAACTACGCAGGTTCTTAAAAAATGAACTGTAGTTCCTTGAATAAAACTCAAACTTCTAATGAATCGGATTTTTTCTAATTCAAGTTGTAAAATTTTTAAGGTATTTAAGTTCAATCTTTTTTCTTCTTGATAGGTCAATCCTAAACTTTTTACCAGCTCAATATTTCGCAAACTTTCAGTGGTTGATCCAGCAAGTGAATTGGTTTGCATGACTATTTTTCTGGAAACAATTTTAATTTTTTTACCTAAATAGGAGCTAATAAAAGCTATAATTGGGGCTGTAATTAAGAAAATGATTGCTATTCGAGAATCAATTCGAGAAACGTATACTATTACAAAAACAAAACCAATTACTGTTTGAAAAATTAACGATATTGAAAGTGTAATTAACTTTTCTGAATCTGAACGTACTTTGGTAAGTTTGCTTAGGGTTTCGCCACTACGCTGGTCTTCAAAGTCTTCGTAAGGTAAATCTAACGATTTTTTAATTCCGTCGGTGTACATTTCGGCACCCGTTCTTTGAATGACTATATTGGTGAAATAATCTTGGAAATTTTTAGATACTCTAGAAATCATGGCAGCAGTTAATGACAAACCAAGCCAAAAAGCTACTGATTTGATAAAGTTGAATTCCTGTCCTTTGTATTTTCCAATGCCTACGCCACAATCTTGCATTAATTTTCCTGTAATTACAGAATCTGACAAACTAAAACAGATGTTGACAGCAGCCATTATTAGTGCAAAAAACAATAAAAGTTTGTGTCTTTGTAAATAGGAATACAATAGTTTCATAGGGAATGGGTTTACTTTTAAAAAGAAAGCAAAAGTATAAAATAGATTTCTACATTATTCACAACTTTAACAAAATAAAAAAAGTCTAGTTGAACATGACATTCAACCAGACTTCTATTTTTTTTAATTTCGTTTTATTTTACCGTTGCATTACTGTCGGCAATAATTCCTCTTGTTTCAAAATTTGCAAAATCTCTCATGTATGATTTTATAGAAGCACCGTATTCGTCTTTGCATTTTCGTTTACCGTTTGATTCTAAAAATCGTTTTACAGAATTTACACCACCTAAATGTGCTGCTGCTAAAATACCGGATTCTGTAATTTTTACACCACTAATAATTCTTCCTGAATAGTTTTCTATTTCAGCTCTTAGTTCCCATTTGTTGCGTTTTAATAAGGCTAAAAAAGCTTTTTCTTGCAATTTTGGGTTTGCCATAAAGTTAGAATGATTTTGAACACCTACACGTTTAAGTGTTTCAGAACCAAACTGGTATTTTCCCATATAACCAAGTGTATTTACTTTGTTATAATGACCTTGTGACTCTTTGAAAGCAATTGCTTCTTTGAAACCAATAAAGAATTTTCCTGCAAATGGAAATGAAGAACTGTAATAATCGAAAGCATTTTTAGAGGGCAAATTGTAAACGCACTCTTTTGTTTTTTTAGCAGAAGAAAGATAAGCTGCCACGGTACTTTCGGAGGTAAAGCTAGAAGTGAAAAATCCAACTAATACAAGAATACTTACATAATAAATCCATTTTTTAAACATATATTTTATTTCTTCTTAAACTGTCACTTCAAGAAATTTCTATGGTGCAAATATACAAACAAAAATAATACTATTGCTAATCAGGTAGTTAAACTTTGTTAAAAATACAACCCATGGAATTTGAAACCGCTGTTAGGTGTTACTTCTAGTGTGGGTGCAGGAATTTTTATTGTATTTAAAACCGCAAATAAAGTCTTTAAAAAATGTGATTTTGTGTCTATTTTATTCAAATCAACGTCAAAACTTAGGTACAATTGTCGGTATCTTTGTGTAGAATTTGCCCAATTATCGGGATTTCCGTACAACATTCCTTCTGCTCCATATCCAATTGCTAAATTGGCCCAAACTGGAATTTGCGATTTTTTAAAAAACGAATGCAAATTAAACGATAACCAATACGTTTGCCCATTATAATCTTTTATCAATTGTTCGTTCAAAGTACTTCCTAATAGTGTTGGTCGTTGACTTGCGTATGAAGTGGTATGAAAAGAAAATTTTGGAAGTATTCTTTGCTCCTTCCATAGTAATTCTTGCGTTACATATAAAGTAGTTCCAGACGCATTTGCAATTAAATCGCCTGTAGAGGCACCCCATTCTGCGGAATAGCCGTCAAAAACCTCAATGGTTGTCATAAAAGCCAAACTAATTGAGGCGCCATAAAGTAATTGCTTTTTCTTAGAAAGTCCTGCCCAATTTAAGGCATTGGCACTTACTTTTGTCAATTGATAGGTTGTGTAAAAATGTCCAACTTTATCCATTTGACACCACTCTGAATTGTCATTAATAAAATGAAAATTAGCATGAGGGTATTTTTTATACCAAATTTGGTTTAAACCAATTAGAGTGGTACCTAAAAGTGTCGTTTCTGAGGTTAGTACAAAAACGTGTCTTTTGTGATTTAAAGTGTCTGCTGGAGTAAAAAAAGAGGGAGTTACTTTTTGGCAATAAGCCGAATTTGAACCCAATACTCCTATAAAAAGTAGTGTAAAAAGTTTTACTTTCAACAAAATTACCGATTTACTCCTTGTTCATTTATCCACTTTCTGTATTTATTGGCAATAATTACGTGTTCGGCAAATGTTTTGGCAAATTCATGGTAACCAAATCGGTCAACAGAAGCGCAAAAAAACAAGAAATCATTTTTATCCGGTTGTAATACCGCTTCAAGTGCAGTAATGTCAGGCATTGCTATTGGTGCGGGAGGTAATCCAACTTTACTATAGGTATTGTAAGGTGAATTTATTTTTAAATCTTCAGGTAACACGCGTTTGATTATTTTTGTAAAATCACCTGATTGTTTTTTTAAAGCATAAATTACGGTTGGATCCGCTTGTAATGGCATTTCCAGTTTTAATCTATTTAAATATACTGCGGCAATTTTAGGTCTTTCATCCTTTTTTACAGATTCTTTGTGCACAATTGATGCTAAAATTGTAGCTTCAATAGGTGTTAAATTTTGATTTTTAGCTTTTAAAACTCTGTCTGCATTCCAAAACTTTTGGTATTCTTTCAACATTTTATCGCGAAACTTCTCTGCCGATGTATTCCAATACATTTCGTAAGTGTTTGGAATAAGGATTGCAAAAACATTTTCTTCTGAAAATCCATTAACTTTCAAAAAAGTTGTGTCCTTAAACACTCTGAGTAACGAAAGACTATCAGCTTCAATTTGGCTTCCAACCCTACCTGCAAAATCCTCTAATCGTTCTTGATTATTAAAAGCCAATTTTACTGGAATAGTGTGTCTTAAAGATGTAACCATAGCAAAACTGTTCATTCCTTTTTTAAACAAGTACCTTCCTGGTTTTACATGTTCTGGATACGAACGCAAAGCAGCCATTGTTTCAAAATGGTTTGTGTTTTTTACATAAGGTTTGAGAATTGCTTTGACTTGATCAAATGTTGAACCAGTTGGAATTTTGATGTACACTTCTGCTTCCGTAAAGGTTGTATTGGATGTAAAATAATTAAAATAGCCAACTGCAAGTAGCAGTGTAAAAAGTGCGCCTACAATTCCTAAATTTCTTTTATTTACTATTTTAGTGTTCAAAATTGTTATTTTTTATTGTTTATCAACTGGTATAAAATCTCGTCTTTGTATTCATTTTCAATCAAAATCCATTGTTTTTTAATCCCAATTTTTTCAAAACCAAATTTAGTAAAAAGCTGCAAACTTGCTTCATTTTCTGCACCAATATTTGCATAAAGTTGCTTTAAATGTAATTTTTGAAATGAAAAATTTATAATTAAATCCAATGCTTGTGAACCAAAACCTTGATTTCTAGAAACTTCTTCTGAAATTATGATCCCTACTCCTGCTCTATTGTTACTTGGATCAAAATCAAATAAATCAATTAATCCAATTGCTTTAAATGTACTGTTTTTACAAATTGCTAATCGCAATTGCTTGGCTTCGTAAATATCTTGATTGGCATTTTCAAGGTATTGTCGAATTAAAAACTTACTGTATGGTGTTTGTGTATTGCTAACTTCCCATATCGATTCGTTGTTTTCAATTTCAAAAATAAACTCTAAATCCTCCGGTTCTAAAGCTCTTAAATAAATCGAATTTCCTTGAAGTGTAATCATTACCTACTATTTTTATTAATGTATTGTGCAAAATGATGTGTTTTAAAATATTGAAATTAAATTTTTTAAATTCAATTAGTTTTTATTATAACTAACACTACCATTAAAAACAAAACTTGCAGGTCCAATTAAATTTACATTTGTAAACTGTGAGCCGTCTTTATCAAAAACAACCTTTAATTTTCCGCCTTCAACATCTAATTGAATTGTATTACTATTTGTTTTACCTATGACATTCATTGCAATAGCTGTAGCTGTAGCGCCTGTTCCACATGATAACGTTTCATCTTCAACACCTCGCTCATACGTTCTAAGTCGGAAATGATTTTCCGAAATTTGATTGACAAAATTAACGTTTGTACCTCCATCTTTATATTGTTCAGAATATCTGATGGCTGCACCGGAAGCTTTAACTTGAAAATGAGTTAAAGAATCATTAACTAAAGTAACATAATGTGGTGAACCTGTGTTTAGAAATACATAATTAGGTGCTATTTCAATTTCATTTACATCTTTCATTTGTAAAGAAACAATCCCGTTTTGGGCTATATGTGCATTGTGTTTGCCATCAACTGCATTAAAAAGTGCCATTTCATTGATAATACCTAACTTTTTAGCAAATGCAACTAAACACCTACCTCCATTTCCACACATTGTACTCTCATTTCCATCAGAATTGAAATACACCATTTTAAAATCAGCTGTAGCATCGTTCTCAAGTAAAATTAAACCGTCAGCCCCAATTCCAAATCTTCTGTTGCATAATTGTTCAATATAAACAAGATCTGTTTTCGGAAAAGTTTCTAATCTATTGTCTATCAATATAAAATCATTTCCTGTGCCGTGGTATTTGTAAAAAGTAATTGTCATACTATAGATTTAAAACACAAAAGTACAATTATTAATCTTACGTTAAAGAATGTTAAACGAGCGTTAAACCCATTTTTTGAATATTTTTTTTAAATAATTTTACATCATTATTAATCATTAAAGCATCAAAACATGAAAAGATTCTCAAATTTATTTTTAGTTTCCTTACTTAGTGGTGCCACAACTTTAGGTGCCTATAAGTTATTATTTGAAAATGAGGGATTATTTTCCAAAAGTAAATCAATTGTTACTTTGGCAGATTCATCAAATTTAAAAAATGTAAGTTTATCTTCAGAAGGAACCGATTTTACTGTTGCGGCAGACAAAGCTGTTCACACTGTAGTCCATGTGAAAAATGTTTCTCGAATTACGGTTTCAAATCCAATTATGGATTTCTTTTATGGCTATAGAGGAGGACAACAACAAGAGCAAGTTGGAACTGGTTCTGGAGTTATAATCTCAGAAGATGGTTATATTGTTACCAATAATCATGTGATTAAAGACGCACAAGAAATAGAAATTACTTTAAATAATAAAAAAACTTACAAAGCAAAATTAGTAGGTACTGATTCAAAAATGGACATTGCACTACTAAAAATTGATGCTGAGGATAAACTACCTTATTCCACTTTTGCAGATTCTGACACAGTAAAAGTTGGTGAATGGGTTCTTGCTGTAGGAAATCCATATAATTTAACATCGACAGTTACTGCCGGAATTGTTTCTGCAAAAGCACGAAATTTAGACACCAATGGCATGCAATCTTTTATTCAAACAGATGCAGCTGTAAATCCTGGAAACAGTGGTGGTGCTTTAGTAAATACTAGAGGAGATTTAATTGGAATAAACACTATGATTTCCTCACAAACAGGTTCTTACATTGGATATTCTTTTGCAGTACCTTCTAACATTACCAGAAAAATAATTGAAGATATTATGGAATTTGGAAATGTACAAAGAGGTATTTTAGGAGTTGAAGGTGCTGAATTAAATGGAACGATATCGAAAGATTTAGGAATTAAAGAAACGCAAGGTTTTTATGTTAAAAAGGTTTCTAAAAATTCAGGTGCTGAAAAAGCAGGTTTGACTAAAGGAGACGTAATTGTAAAATTAGATTCACAAACTATTTCTAGTTATGCAGAACTTTCAGGCTATATTAATACCAAACGTCCAAATGATAAAATTCAAGTAACCTTTATTCGACTCGGAAAAACGCAAGTAGTTCCAGTTGTTTTAACTAAAAACGATTTAAGCACTACCGAATTTAAAGGAATTGAACTTGAAAACATTGAAGGTGCAGACAAAAAGAAGTTTCACATTGACTATGGAGTAAAAATAAAAGATATTAAAAACGAAAAATTAAACAACTACATCGGAGATTTGAATGGAGGAATCATATTAAGTATTGACAATGTCAAAACAACTGATATTGAAACTGCCTCAAAAATAATTTCAAATAAAGATGAAAATCAAAGTGTCCAAATTGAAATGATTACTAATAAAGGACAAATCATTCGATTGATCATTTAAAGAAAAAGTAGTCTTAAATAGGATTTCAGCCAGCTCCAAAAAAGCTGGCTTCTTTTTTTATAAAAAAACTAACGAAATCGTTTTCGTAACTAAAACAAAATACTATTTTTGCAGCATAAAAACTAAAAAACAACATTTTCTAATTTATTTTAAAATGACTACTAATTCCCAATACGAAAAAGAAATTACCTTTCAAGCCGACAGAAGAAGAGCTGGTGTTGAATTTATTAAAATTGTAAGTGACCTTTGGTACGAAAAATCAATTGAAATGGTTTTGTTCCGAAACCAACTGATTGATAAAAATGTAAGTGAAATTATGAACCTGCATGAATATGCGGGCGAGTTTGTAGGTAAACCTATTTCCATTTTTGATTCAGTTGAAATTGCTAGAGCAATTTTTACGTCTGATTTACCACCTTCTAAATTGGATATTGGAAAGTTGACGTATGAATTTCATTTGGAAGAAAACAAATACAACGATGCAAAATCATTTGTTGTAAACAAATTGAAAAATGCAAAAAGTGCTACTGAAATCCAACCAAAAGATGTTGTTTTATATGGATTTGGAAGAATTGGTCGGTTACTAGCACGTGAATTAATGTCTAAAATGGGGCAAGGCGATCAAATGAGATTGCGAGCAATTGTTACACGAGATAAAAACGATGCTTCCTCGCTAGAGAAAAGAGCCTCACTTTTGCGTTATGATTCCATTCATGGTGATTTTCAAGGATCGGTTTCAGCAGACATTGAAAACAATGCTTTATTAATTAATGGAACAACTGTTCATGTAATTACAGCTAATAATCCAGAAGAAATAGATTATTCAATGTACGGCATAAACGACGCGCTTTTGATTGACAACACAGGAGCATTTACTACACAAGAAGCGTTGTCAAGACATTTAACTTCAAAAGGAATTTCGAAAGTGTTGCTTACCGCACCTGGTAAAGGAATGCCAAATATTGTACACGGAGTCAATCAAAATGAATACAATCCAGATGCAATTTCAATTTTTTCTGCTGCTTCTTGTACAACTAATGCTATAACGCCTGTTTTAAAAGCAATTGAAGATACTTTAGGAGTCGTTAAAGGTCATTTGGAAACTATTCATGCATATACAAACGATCAAAACTTGGTTGATAACATGCACAAAAAATACCGAAGAGGTCGTGCTGCCGCTCTAAATATGGTTATTACCGAAACTGGGGCTGGAAGTGCCGTTGCAAAAGCATTACCAAGTTTGGCTGGAAAATTAACTTCAAACGCTATTAGAGTGCCTGTTCCGAATGGTTCGTTAGTTGTTTTGAATCTTGAAGTTGCAACCGAAACTTCAATACCGGAAGTGAATGCCATCATGAAAAAATATGCCTTAGAAGGTGATCTGGTAGAACAAATTAAATATTCTTTGAACAATGAATTGGTTTCTTCCGATATTATTGGCACAACTGCTCCTGCCATTTACGACAGTAACGCTACAATAGTTTCGGCAGATGGGAAAAACATCGTTTTATATATTTGGTACGATAACGAATACGGCTATAGTCATCAAGTGATTCGACTTGCCAAGTATATTGCCAAAGTTAGACGCTTTACTTATTATTAAGATGGTTACTTAATTCAACTGAAACCCCTATTTTTTTTTAATAAGATAGGGGTTTTCTATTGGCTATATTTTGATTTGCCTAAAAAAGGAATTACTTTAGCCACCATAAATTTGAAACCCATTGAAACAAATTAGTTCTGCTCAAAATCCTTTTATTAAAGCGTTATTGCTACTACAAGAAAAGGCAAAAGTACGCAAACAAACCGGCACTTTTTTAATTGAAGGCAAACGCGAAATTGAGTTGGCTTTGAAAGGCAATTATCAATTGGAAACTATTTTGTTTTTGCCAAACCTACTTTCCTTTACAGAACAAAAGTATTTCGAAAATTTAAACTGTCAGATGATTGAAATTTCTCCTGAAGTGTATCAAAAACTTGCTTACAGGGATTCAACCGAAGGTATTTTGGCCGTTGCTAAAACTAAAAATCTAGCCCTTTCACAATTACTATTGTCTAAAAATCCTTTACTTCTGATAGCAGAAGCACCCGAAAAACCAGGAAATATTGGAGCTTTACTCCGAACAGCTGATGCTGCCCATTTAGATGCCGTTATTATTGCGAATCCAAAAAGTGATTTGTACAATCCCAACATCATTCGTTCAAGTGTTGGCGGGCTGTTTACTAACCAAGTAGCAACTGGAACAACTTCAGAAATCATTGCTTTTTTGCAAAAAAACAACATTGCTTTTTACAGCGCAACTCTTCAAAACGCTGTTTCCTATCACACCCAAAATTTTACAACACCAACAGCTATCGTAGTAGGTACAGAAGCAACGGGGCTTTCAGCTGCATGGCGCGATGCGGCTACCCAAAACATTATTATTCCTATGCAAGGAGAAATAGACAGCATGAACGTATCAGTAGCTGCTGCCATATTAATTTTTGAAGCCAAACGCCAACGCGGATTTTAAGAATCATTACATCCTCTATTTTATCATAACTTAATTGGATTAAATGTTTATTTTTATTTCCAAGTTGAAGCAAACAATGGAATAAATCGATGGATAGCACATTTTAGATACATTATTTCATAAAATTTACTTCAATTATATTACAAAAGCAACTCTTCAAAATTAAAAATTTAGCAATACTTTAATTTCTCTATCGTTTTAAACACTAATTTTAAAAAATAGTTACAATTACTATTCTTTTAGTTGTATAATAATAAAAATAAGGCTTTTACTATACAAATCTTGTGTCATGTAATTTATTTTCATTAAAATTGTTAAAAAAATAGAACTATGAAAGAAGCGTATTTTAAATGGTATTCGCCCAATTTAAATAGGGATATTGAAATGCTCGTATTTGGACATGCAGGATACCCCCTAATTCTTTTCCCAACTTCAATGGGAAGTTTTCACGAAAATAAAGATCAAGGATTAATAGAATCGGCAAGATGGTATATTGAACAAGGTTTGGTTCAAATTTTTTGCCCCAACAGTATTGATAAAGATAGTTTTTACAATAAAAATATTCATCCTGTACATCGAATTCAAAACCACTCTTGGTACGATAAAATGATTTGCCATGAAATTGTTGAACGTGTAAAAAACAATACTGGTGCTGGAAAAGTAGCCGTTGCGGGTTGTAGTTTTGGTGGTTATCATGCTGCTAATTTCGCATTTCGTCATCCGGGCTACGTTAGCCATGTTTTTTCAATGGGTGGTGCTTTTTCTATAAAAAGTTTTATGGACGGTTTTCACGATGATACTGTTTTTTATAACAGCCCTGAAGATTATTTACCAGGATTGAACGACCATGAATTGTGGAATATGGACATTGTTTTAGGAACTTCCAATTGGGACATTTGCTTTGATGCTAATTTAAAACTAAGTCGTGTTTTGGCTCACAAAGATGTATCTCACTGGTTGGATATTAGACCCGACCGTGAACACGACTGGCCTGTTTGGCGCGAAATGTTTCCTCATTATTTATCACGAATCAAATTTTATTAAACTAAAAAATTAAACCTTTATAAATTAAATTACAATGAAAAAAATAGGAATTTTATTTGGAATGGAAGATACTTTCCCTCAAGCTTTTATTGACAGAGTAAATTCGAAAAACGAAAAAGACATCATTGCCGAACGCGTTTTGATTGACAAAGTAGTTCAAAACAAAAGTTGCGACTATGCTGTTATTATTGACCGAATTTCGCAAGATGTCCCTTTTTATAGAGCGTTTTTAAAAAATGCAGCCCTTACGGGTACAAACGTAATCAACAATCCTTTTTGGTGGAGCGCTGATGATAAATTTTTCAACAATTGTCTGGCAGATACATTGGGCGTACCACTTCCCAAAACCGTAATTCTACCGTCTGCAGAGCATCCAACTGATACTACTGCAAAATCATTTAGAAACTTAGCATTCCCTTTAGATTGGGAAGGAATTTTTGATTACATAGGGTTTCCTGCTTATATGAAACCTTACGCTGGTGGCGGTTGGAAAAACGTGTACCGACTTGAAAACAAAGAGGAATTTTGGCAAAAACACCAAGAAACTGGGCAGTTGGTCATGCTTTTACAAGAAGAAATTGTGTTTGATGACTACTACAGAGTGTATTGTTTAGGCGGAAAAGCAGTTAGAATTATGCCCTACGAACCAAGAAATCCACATCATTTAAGGTATGTTGTTGAAAATCCAAATACGGATAAAAAATTAATGGCTACCATTAAAGACTACACTTTGCGCTTGTGTAAAGGTTTAGGCTATGATTTTAATACTGTTGAATTTGCCGTTCGCGATGGCATTCCGTATGCTATTGATTTTGGAAATCCTGCTCCAGACGCTGAGCTGACTTCGGTAGGTGTCGAAAATTTTGAATGGGTTGTGGAAGAAGCTGCAAAAATGGCTATTGCTGCTGCTAAAAAACAAAAACCAGGCATTTCTAATTTGACATGGGGCGGATTTATAAAAGATTCGGCTAAATAGTGGATAGCTATTAGCGTTTAGCTGTTGGTTTTTAATGTGAGAAATGTGCTTGTAAGTTGCAATAAAGTTTTTTATGATTAAAATTTTGTGATTTATTTTAATCATAAAAGAGTGTTAAAAAATTCGCTGTAGTATACTGCTGTTTGCACAATGAACAACAATGAATAAACTATTTTACTAACATTATTGCCGCAACTGAAAAAACTGAAAGTTACGGTTTACAATCTGACAGGTTATTAAAAAACATCTCAAGTTTAGTATAAAATTGATACTGAAAACAAAAAATAAATGTAAGACAATATTAAAAAATTATCATGTCCAAAAAACTCCCCATTTTTACCTTAGGTGTAGAAGAAGAATACCAAATAATAGATCCACAAACACGAGATTTGCGATCGCACTTGTCTAAAATTGTTGACGGTGCTAAAGTAATTTTGAACGAACAGGTAAAAGCCGAAATGCACCAATCTGTTGTAGAAGTTGGTACTAATATCTGTAATAATGTACAAGAAGCAAAAGCCGAAATACGTTTTTTAAGAAGCAAAATTGTAGAGTTAGCCGCCAAACAAAATTTAGTTGTTGGTGGTGCGGGTACCCATCCGTTTTCAAGATGGCAAGACCAACCCATAACAGATGATCCAAGATACCATCATATAGTTAACGAATTACAAGATGCTGCTCGTTCCAATTTAATTTTTGGAATGCATTGCCATGTTGGAATTGAAAATAGAGAAATTGGATTGCAATTAATGAATCAGGCATGTTATTTTCTACCTCATATTTTTGCGTTATCAACCAATTCTCCATTTTGGGAAGGAAGAAAAACAGGTTACAAATCGTTTAGAACCAAAGTTTTTGATAAATTTCCAAGAACAGGTTTGCCAGAGTATTTTGACAGTGTGCAATCCTACGACAATTATTTAGAAACATTAGTAAAAACAAAATGTATAGACAATCCTAAAAAAATATGGTGGGATTTACGTTTACATCCTTTCTATAACACAATAGAATTTAGAATTTGCGATATGTGTTTAACCGTTGATGAAGCAATGTGTATTGTAGCAATTATTCAAGCTATTGTTGCAAAATTATACAAATTAACAATGCAGAATACTTCGTTTAATATCTACCGAATTGCGCTTATTAAAGAAAATAAATTTAGAGCCGCACGTTATGGAATTGACGGTAATATGATTGATTTTGGATTAAAAGAAGAAGTAGCTACCAAAATGTTAATTGGAGAACTTTTGGATTTTATTGACGATGTAGTTGATGAGCTTGGAAGCAGAGAACAAATAAATTTTGTGCATACCATTTTAAACAATGGAACAGGAGCCGATAAGCAATTAACTGTTTTTGAACACACGAACGATTTGACTAAAGTTGTAGATTTCATTACACATGAATTTACAAAAGGTTTGTAATTGTTTTTTACTTTATTGTTAGTCAATTAACACGAAAAAAATATCTTTGTGTAAAATTAATGCAAAATAAATTATGGCTGAATCAACTTTTAAAATTGCAATATTAGACATGTACAATGGCGAACCCAATCAAGGAATGCGTTGTATAATCGACATCCTCAACCGTTTTAATCAAATAGTTAGTTTTAAAATTTTTGACGTTAGGGGAAAATCTGAATTTCCGGATCTTAAAAATTTTGATATCTATATTTCAACTGGAGGCCCTGGAAATCCTTTGATTGGAGATGGTAATTGGGATTTGAAATACTATGCCTTTATTGAAGAATTAACAAAATGGAATCATGAAAACACAATTAAAAAGCATGTTTTTTTTATATGCCATTCGTTTCAAATGGCATGCAAGCATTTTGGTTTAGCTGAAATTACGAAACGAAACGACACTTCATTTGGAGTAATGACCGTTCATAAAACAAAAGAAGGTTTACAAGACCCACTTTTTGAAGGTTTACAAGATCCTTTTTATGCCGTTGATTCTAGAGATTACCAAGTTGTTCAACCTAAGTTAAGTATGTTTACTAAAAAAGGAGCTACTATACTTTCATTAGAAAAAATTAGGGATTATGTGCAATACGAGCGCGCTATAATGGCTGTTCGTTTTTCAGATTATATGGTAGGTACTCAATTTCATCCAGAAGCAGATCCAATTAGTTTTATTGCTAATTTAAAAAAAGCTGAAACTAGAGATAAAATAAAGAAAATGAAAGGCAAACATAAATTTAGAAACATGCTAGAAGATTTACTAGATGAAGAAAAAATTTATAAAACAAACGAAACAATTTTGCCAAATTTTATAAAAATTGCTGTAAATGATTTGATGAAAACAAAAAAAATAATGACCAATTAGAAAAAAGTAAGGTATGATTTCAAAATACAGAACCCAATTCAATGAATTATTTTCAGATGAAAACTATTTGGAATTTCAAAACAGCATTGCAAGTGATTTTGATTATCTTCCTACATTCAGAATGGCCGAATCCCCATTTTTTATTTCAAATGAATTAAAAAGTCAATTGTTAGAAGGTTGCAATGCCGTTATCGATTTAATTCTAGATAAAGATTTTAAAAAACTTACTGCTAAATCATTAGACTTGAATAGTAAAGTTCCAAATGAAGACGAACACACTACTTTCTTAGCAATTGATTTTGGTATTTGCGAAGAAAACGGTGCCACCATTCCAAAATTAATTGAAGTTCAAGGATTTCCATCTCTTTTTAATTATCAAAGTGTTTTATATACCAAATTTCTAAAGCAATATCCCTTTTTGAGTGAACTTACTCCTTATGTTAATGGGATTTCAGAAGAAGACTATTTGTCTATTTTGGAAACTGCTATTTGTAATAATCATCCAAAAGAAAATGTAATTCTTTTGGAAATAGAACCTGAAAAACAAAACACCAAAATTGATTTTTATTATTGTAAAAGAGACATAGGAATTCCTATTGTTTGTGTTACTGAACTAGTAAAAAAAGGGAAGCAACTTTTTTATAAAGACAATAATGGAAATGAGATTCTAGTTAAAAGAATTTACAATAGAGTAATTTTTGACGAACTTGAATTGCGTACCGATTTAGAATTAAATTTTAACTTTGAAGATGATTTAGATGTAGAATGGGCTGGTCATCCTAATTGGTTTTTTAGAATTAGTAAGTATATTTTGCCTTACTTAAAAGGAAAATATTTTATTGAAACTACTTTACTTAGCGATTTAAAAGCAATTCCAAGCGATTTAGAAAATTATGTTTTAAAACCATTGTTTTCCTTTTCTGGAACAGGCGTTATATTCCATGTAAAAAGAGAAGATATAGAAGCTGTTAAAGATAAAGAATTATATATTTTACAGAAAAAAGTGCATTACCAACCAATTGTTCAATCACCAGATGGAAAAGTAAAGGCAGAAGTAAGAATGTTATACATTTGGCAAAAAGGAGCAAGTAAACCAACTCCTCTTAGCAACTTAGTAAGACTGAGCAGAGGTGAAATGATTGGAGTGAAATTTAATAAAGACAAAGACTGGGTAGGCGGTACTTTAGGTCTTTTTGAACGTTAAGTTAAAATCTAATTGATAATTAATTTATCTAGCAGAAATTTCTTTTAAATAAGTAACAATTTCTTTCGATTGCAACTTGTTTAAATTTAGATTTGGCATTTTTACATTATCACGGTAAGAAGCTGGATTACAAATATAGTTGACTAAATCATTTTCTTTCCAGTAGCTCGTTACACTTTTAGGATGGTTCAATTCAGGTCCCAATGTTCCGCCAATTCCATTAATGGCATGGCAAGTTATGCAATAATTTTTAAACAATTTATAGCCTACAATATTAGCTTTATTTTTAGGATACAACTTATCATTTTCTATAGAGATTGGTTCCAAATGAATTTTGATTAAATTATAAGGCCACTTAAGCAAAGTGTTATTTGGATTTTCTTTAGGATAAACGATATAAAAAGGTGCCAACTTTTTGAGAACACCTTGCTTTAAAATTGAGCCCCATTTTACATTTTCTGAAAATTCTAAATCTCTGGATGCAATAAATGGATGGGATTTCACAAATAAATTTAGTGGCATTTCTGGTTTGTAGCCATCTTCACATTCAAAAATAATTTTAATTTGGGAAGTGATTAATTGATTATACTTTTTTGAAGTTTTTAAGAATTGTATTGCATCAATAGCTTGAAATACTTTCTTCTTATGATAAACCGGATCCATTTCAATAGTCACTAAAGTGTCTTTCAATAAAGTAGTGTTTTTTATAATCGATTGTATATCATAAGAAATCTCTAATTTCTGATGTTTAATTGTACTAAAATCAGGTTTTCTTAGTTCATCCTGTTTATTATTACAAGACAAAAATGCTGTTATAACTAAAACAAAAAAGCTTTTTTTCATCAACTAACTTTTATTTTCTAAAAGAGGAACAAATTTAAAATCGCCAAATTCATGTTTTTCAAATTGAGTTTCGTTTTTTCGAATCAATAGAGTCATAATCTGATTTTTTTCACCCAAAGGAATTACTAACCTACCTCCTATTTTCAATTGAGCCATTAAAGGTTTTGGAATAATTGGTGCTCCTGCTGTAACAATTATACTGTCAAAAGGAGCATGATTTTCTAATCCCTTATAACCATCTCCAAAAGAAAGGTGCTTGGGTCTAACGCCAAGTTTTGGTAATAAATTAGCTGTTTTTTTAAACAGTTCATTCTGTCTTTCAACACTATATACTTTTGCTCCTAAAAAAAACAAAACAGCGGTTTGATATCCAGAACCGGTTCCAATTTCAAGAATTTTCTGATCTTTTGTTACTTCTAATAACTGACTTTGGAAAGCAACGGTGTAAGGTTGTGAAATGGTTTGTCCAGCACCAATAGGAAATGCTTTGTCTTGATAGGCGTAATCCTCAAAACTTGAATTTAAAAATAAATGTCTTGGAATTTTCCCAATTGCTTCTAAAACTTTTTTATCCGAAATTCCTTTTTCAACTAACAGTTTTACTAATTGATTTCTAAGTCCTTGATGTTTGGCAGTATCTTTCAAAGTTACATTTGATTTATTTTTGTAAAAATAACCGATAATTATTCAAAAAACAAGGAACAATTTCCAAAAAAACTTGAAACTTGAAAGTTAAAACTTGAAACAAATATGTATTTTTGTTGAAAATTCATTATTATGTTAAAAGTAGGCGTTTTAGGAGCTGGACATCTAGGAAAAATACATTTAAGATTGTTACAACAATCTTCAAAGTATGAATTAGTCGGTTTTTATGATGAAAATATAGAAAATGGGGCTAAAATTGCAGCTGAATATGGCTACAAACAATTTGATACTATTTCACGATTAATCCACGCAGTAGATGTTATTGACATAGTTACACCAACATTATCCCATTACAAATGTGCAAAGGTAGCAATCAAATCAGGTAAACATGTTTTTATTGAAAAACCTATTTCTACAACTGTTACAGAAGCTGAAGAAATAATCGCTTTATCCAAAGAATACAATGTAAAAGGGCAAGTTGGTCATGTTGAACGATTCAATCCTGCTTTTATTGCTGTGAAAGACATGATTGAAAGTCCGATGTTCATAGAAACGCATCGTTTAGCAGAATTCAATCCGCGTGGCACAGATGTTCCTGTAGTTTTAGACTTGATGATTCACGATATTGATGCCATTTTAAGTGTTGTAAAATCAAAAGTTACTGCTGTTCATGCTAGTGGTGTTTCTGTTTTGAGTCAATCGCCAGACATAGCAAATGCCAGAATAGAATTTGAAAACGGTTGTGTTGCTAATATTACTTCCAGCAGGATTTCAATGAAAAATATGCGCAAGTCTCGTTTCTTTCAAAAAGACGCATATATTTCGGTTGATTATTTAGATAAAATTTGTGAAGTGGTAAAAATGAAAGATGCACCTGAAATTCCAGGTGATTTTGATATGATTCTGCAAAATGCTGAAGGCGAAAAAAAACAAATATATTTTGCTAATCCTGAAATTGCTCCAAACAATGCCATTTTAGACGAACTGGAAACTTTTGCTGAAGCAATAACAAATAACTCGACTCCAATTGTAACTCTTGAAGATGGAACTGAGGCATTGCGAATAGCTTATATGATTATCGATTCAATGCATTCAAAATAAGAAAAATTAGAAACATCATAAATTATAAAATAAGTATATATGAAAACAATTGCAGTAATAGGTGCTGGAACCATGGGAAATGGAATTGCTCACACTTTTGCACAAAGTGGTTTTACCGTAAAATTAATCGATAAAAATGATCAAAATATCGAAAGAGCAATAAATAACATTGTCTCTAATCTTGATAGAATGATTGCAAAAGGAACATTAAGTGAAGAAACGAAACAAAATACTATTTCAAATATTATTTCATATACAGATTTAAAAGATGGATTGGCAGGTTGCGATTTAGTTGTTGAAGCAGCAACTGAAAATGTAGAATTAAAATTCAATATTTTTAAACAATTAAGTGAACTATGTGATCACAACGTAATTTTAGCAACTAATACATCATCAATTTCTATTACCCAAATTGCTTCTCATGTTGAACATCCAGAGCGAGTTATTGGAATGCATTTTATGAATCCAGTTCCAATAATGAAATTAGTAGAAATAATTCGTGGCTATTCTACTTCTGACGAAGTAACGAAAACTATTATGGATTTATCAATTAAATTAGGTAAAACCCCAACTGAAGTTAAAGATTATCCAGGATTTGTAGCAAATAGAATTTTACTTCCAATGATAAATGAAGCAATAGAAGCATTGTATAATGGTGTAGCGGGAGTATATGAAATTGATACAGTAATGAAATTGGGTATGGCACATCCAATGGGGCCATTGCAACTTGCAGATTTTATAGGATTAGACGTTTGCCTTTCAATTTTAAATGTAATGTATGATGGGTTTAAAAATCCAAAATATGCTCCATGCCCCCTTTTAGTTAACATGGTCATGGCGGGAAAACTAGGCGTTAAGTCGGGAGAAGGTTTTTATGATTATTCAACAAGCAAAAAAGCAGAAAAAGTTTCAATACAATTTAGTAAGTAAACATATAAAATAAAAGTGATTAGTGTATTTTAATGCTTTACTAATCACTTTTTTATTTCACATAAATAATGGCTAAAATTATTCCTTTTAGAGCAGTTCGACCAAGTATTGATAAAGTAGCTTTAGTTACCTGTAGATCTTATGATGATTATAGCACATCTGAATTAGCAGCATGGTTAAACTTCAATCCTTATTCATTTTTACATGTTATTAACCCTGCTTATGTTCACTCACAAAAGATAACACTTGATAAAAGATTTAAAGGAGTTTCTTTAAAATACCATGATTTTAAAGCCGAAAATATTTTTATTAAGGAGCAAAAAAATGCCTTTTATTTATATGAAATTCAAACAAAGAATTCAACATATTCAGGCATAGTTGCAGGAACAGCAATTGAAGATTACAAACAAAACATTATTAAAAAACACGAAGACACTCTACAGTATAGAGTAGAATTATTTAAAGATTATTTACATCAAACCGAATTTAACACAGAACCAGTTTTAATAACATATCCAGATGATTTAGCAATTAATTCATGGATTGCTGAAATAAAAAAAACAAATCCAACTTATCATTTCACAACAACCAACAAAGAAAAGCATACACTTTGGGTTATAGATAACGAAAATGAAATACAATGGCTAGAAAGTAAATTTGATTCTATTACTGAAGTTTATATAGCTGATGGTCATCATAGATCTGCTTCCGCAGAATTATTATACGATGAATATAAGGAATCCAAAAATGAGAATTTAAATTATTTTATGAGTTTTCTTATAGCTGAAAGTTCAATCAAGATATATGAATTTAATAGAATTGTAAGAGATTTAAATGGCTTTACTAAAGATGATTTTATTTCTAAATTATCAGAGTATTTTATTATTAAACCGAAAGGTCAAGAACTTTGGAAACCTGAAAATAAATTTGAATTTGGAATGTACTTAGCAGGTAATTTTTATGCTCTTTTTTATAAGCATGATTTGAATGAAACAAAATTAAATTCTATATTGACTAATTTAGATGCTCAAATTCTTTATGACAAAGTTTTATTACCCTTATTAGGCATTGAAGATTTAAGAAATGATGAACGAATTGATTATATTCCTGGAAAAGAATCTATTTTGACTATTAAAGAAGTTATAGATGAAGGTGAATTTGAAGTTGGCTTTATGTTATTCCCATCAGATATAAATGAAATAAAAGCAGTTGCAGATCATGATTTGATAATGCCACCTAAAAGTACTTATATTGAACCTAAATTTAGAAGTGGTTTACTAATTTATGAGCTGTAATTAAACCCTTATTTTTTATGACAATTCTTCCTGTTTAAAAAAAATAAAATCCAACTTATCACAGATATTTTTTAGAATTTATGTCAAAAGTGAAGTTGATTTTTCAACTTTATTATAAACCAATATTCGTGTTTCAAAATCAAATATATCCAATTTCAAATTATTTTTTGATTTCACTTTACATTTTCTTTTTCAATAAATTAAACCTATAATTTTGATCTAAATTTGAAGTAGAAGAACGTAAAATATTTAAAAAATACTATGCGTGCATAAAATTTAACACAAATACTATGCGCGCATAGTATTTTTTTATTTATCTTTGATACAGAAACTAAATCGATATCGCATTTCGATTCATCTAATATGAAAGATAAAACTATTGACTATATCCTTCGTGCAACCTGGCAAGCCGTTTCCAGAATGTACAACGATGAAGCCTCGAAATTTGATGGTTCAATGGCCATCGGATTTGCCTTATTAAGCATTGACAAAGAAGATGGCACGCCTTCAACCTACATCAGTAACCGAATGGGAATGGAACCCACTTCGTTAACTCGAACCTTAAAAACTTTAGAAGAAAAAGGATTAATTACCCGAAAGAAAAACCCTGAAGATGGTCGTGGCGTTCTAATATCTTTAACCGATTTAGGCAAAGAAATGCGCGCCCAATCGAAAGAAACGGTTTTAAAATTTAACGAAAGTGTCAAGAAAAACATTTCTGAAGAAAAACTCAATCACTTTATGGAAGTTGCCGAAATAATTAATGATTTGATAACAGAAAAAAAAATATTTTAGAAAATAGAGGAAAGAAACAAGAAGAAAGAAAACCATTTGCAAAAAAGTCTTGGCTCTTGTATCTTGGTTCTTGCTTCAAAAAATAACAAATAAATGAAACGAATAATCAAAAAAGTGGCAGTAGTAGGTTCTGGAATCATGGGTTCTGGAATTGCATGCCATTTTGCAAACATTGGTGTGGAAGTGTTGCTTTTAGACATCGTTCCAAATGCACTAACCGAAGCTGAAGAGAAAAAAGGACTGACTTTAGAAAGTAAAGTAGTTCGCAATCGCGTGGTAAACGACCATTTGGCGAATGCTTTAAAATCAAACCCATCGCCTATTTACAGTCAGAAGTTCGCTACCAGAATCACCACTGGGAATACTACAGACGATATGTCCAAAATTGCTACATGCGATTGGATTATTGAAGTAGTCGTAGAACGTTTGGACATCAAGAAATTGGTATTCGAACAAATCGACAAATTCCGTAAACCAGGCACATTAGTGACATCAAATACTTCGGGAATTCCGATTAAGTTCATGAACGAAGGCCGTAGCGAAGATTTTCAAGCACACTTCTGTGGCACGCACTTCTTCAACCCTGCACGTTATTTGAAGTTATTCGAAATCATACCAGGACCAAAAACGTCAACTGAAGTATTAGAATTCTTGACGAATTACGGTTCGCAATATTTAGGAAAAACTTCGGTCGTAGCCAAAGATACTCCAGCATTCATCGGAAATCGTATTGGTATTTTCGGAATTCAGAGTTTGTTCCATTTGGTAAAAGAAATGGGATTGACCATTGAAGAAATAGACAAACTAACAGGACCTGTAATCGGTCGCCCAAAATCAGCCACTTTCAGAACAGTAGATGTAGTTGGATTGGATACTTTGGTTCATGTGGCCAACGGATTATATGAAGGCTGTCCAAATGACGAAGCGCACAAATTGTTCAAACTACCCGATTTCATCAACAAAATGATGGAAAACAAATGGTTGGGAAGCAAAACCGGACAAGGTTTTTACAAAAAAGAAGGCAAAGAAATCTTATCTTTAGATTTAATTACATTAGAATACAGAGCGGCTAAAAAAGCATCGTTTGCTACATTGGAATTAACCAAAACCATTGATAAGCCAATCGATAGATTCAAAGTTTTAGTAAAAGGAAAAGATAAAGCAGGCGATTTTTACAGAAAGAACTTCTCGGCAATGTTTGCCTACTGCTCGAATAGAGTTCCTGAAATCACTGACGAATTCTACAAAATTGATGATGCTATGAAAGCCGGTTTCGGTTGGGAAACTGGTCCGTTTGAAATCTGGGATGCCATAGGTGTTGAAAAAACAATCGCCATGATGGAAACTGAAGGTTATAAACCAGCATCCTGGGTTACGGATATGCTAGCTTCAGGAAATACGTCTTTTTATACCGTTAAAAATGGTAAAACGTGTTTCTATAACATTCCAACCAAATCACAAGAAGAAAAGCCAGGTCAAGATGCCTTTATCATTTTGGATAACATTAGAGATAGCCACAAAGTTTGGGGTAACTCAGATGCCACAGTTTTCGATTTAGGTGATGGTATCTTAAACTTAGAATTCCACTCTAAAATGAATACCATTGGTGGTGGTGTGTTAACCGCTATCAACAAAGCCATCGATTTAGCAGAAAAAGAATACCGCGGATTGGTCATTGGAAATCAAGGAACAAATTTCTCTGTTGGAGCCAACATCGGAATGATTTTCATGATGGCAGTCGAGCAAGAATACGACGAATTGAACATGGCCATCAAAATGTTCCAAGACACTATGATGCGTGTTCGTTATTCTGCAATTCCAGTAATAGTGGCACCTCATGGAATGACTTTAGGTGGTGGTTGCGAAATGAGTATGCACGCTGATAGAGTTGTTGCCGCTGCAGAAACCTATATTGGTTTGGTAGAATTTGGAGTTGGTGTAATTCCAGGCGGTGGTGGTTCTAAAGAAATGGCTTTAAGAGCTTCTGACCTATTCCGTAAAAACGATGTGGAGTTGAATGTATTACAAGAAAACTTCCTAACTATCGGAATGGCAAAAGTAGCCACATCAGCTTATGAAGCTTTCGATTTGGGCATTTTACAAAAAGGAAAAGATATTGTGGTAGTAAACAAAGACCGTCAAATAGCGGTTGCCAAACAAGTGGCTTTACAAATGGCAGATCAAGGCTACACACAACCGGTTAGAAGAACTGACATTAAAGTATTAGGAAAACAAGCCTTAGGAATGTTCTTAGTAGGAACCAACCAAATGGTAGCTGGAAAATACATCTCTGAACACGATTTGAAAATTGCCAACAAACTAGCTTATGTAATGGCAGGAGGCGATTTATCAGAACCAACATTAGTAAGTGAACAATACTTATTAGATATCGAACGTGAAGCATTTTTATCGCTTTGTACAGAAAGAAAAACGTTGGAGCGAATCCAATTTATGTTAACAAAAGGAAAACCGCTGAGAAATTAGAAAATAGAAACAAGAAGAAAGAAGAAAGACAGAAACAATCTTTCAGCGAAGCGGTCTTATCTCTTGCTTCTTTCCTCTCAAAAAATATAAAATATGAAAACAGCCTATATAGTATCCGGATTTCGTACAGCAGTTGGAAAAGCACCAAAAGGAGTTTTTCGCTTCAAACGTCCTGACGAATTAGCAGCAGAAACCATCGAACACATGATGGCACAATTTCCAGATTTTGATAAAACAAGAATTGACGATGTTATGGTTGGAAACGCCATGCCTGAAGCAGAACAAGGGTTAAATGTTGGACGATTAATTTCCTTAATGGGATTAAAAGTTACCGATGTTCCAGGTGTTACGGTGAATAGATACTGCGCCTCTGGATTGGAAACCATCGGAATGGCCACTGCTAAAATCCAAAGTGGCATGGCTGATTGCATCATTGCTGGTGGTGCAGAAAGTATGTCATTCATTCCAATGGGTGGTTACAAACCAACACCAGATTACGCTGTAGCAAAAGAAGGTCATGAAGATTACTATTGGGGAATGGGATTAACAGCAGAAGCTGTTGCTAAACAGTTCAATGTTTCTCGTGAAGATCAAGATGAGTTTGCTTTTAACTCGCATCAAAAAGCGTTGAAAGCACAAGCAGAAGGTAAATTTGACAAACAAATCGTACCAATTACTGTTGAGCAAACTTTCATCAATGAAAATGGCAAAAAAGAAACCAAATCGTATACCGTAACTAAAGACGAAGGTCCGAGAGCAGATACCAATTTAGCCGCTTTAGGAAAACTAAAACCGGTATTTGCAGCAGACGGAAGTGTTACTGCTGGAAACTCATCACAAATGAGTGATGGTGCCGCATTTGTATTAATCATGAGTGAAGAACTCGTGAAAGAATTAGGCATCACTCCTATCGCACGATTAGTAAACTTTGCTTCTGCTGGTGTAGAGCCAAGAATCATGGGAATTGGTCCAGTAAAAGCCATCCCAAAAGCTTTAAAACAAGCTGGATTATCCTTAAACGATATCGACTTAATCGAACTAAACGAAGCTTTTGCCTCACAATCATTAGCCGTAGTAAGAGAATTAAGCTTAAACCCTGATATCGTAAACGTAAATGGAGGTGCCATAGCCTTAGGGCATCCACTGGGTTGTACTGGTGCAAAATTATCAGTTCAATTATTTGACGAAATGCGATTAAGAAAATCAAAATACGGAATCGTTAGTATGTGTGTTGGAACAGGTCAAGGTTCTGCGGGAATATATGAATTGCTATAGAAAATAGAGGCAAGAAACAAGAAGCAAGACTTATGAAACATAACTTTAAAAATCTTAAAATTTGGATGTTTTCAATGGAAATCCCTTCAGATATTCATAAAATATGTTTTGAGTTTCCAAAGAATGAAGTTTATGGTTTAGTGAGTCAAATGAATAGAGCTGCTGTTTCAATGCCTTCAAATATAGCTGAAGGATCAAATAGAGGAAATATACACTTTAAACATTATTTAAATATAAGTTTAGGTTCATCATTTGAATTACAAACACGATTATTAATAGCAAATCAAAATAAATATATAACCGACGAAAAAACGATAGAAATAGAAAATAAGATTATCGAATTCCAAAAAATGACAACTGGTTTTATCAGTAAATTGGACGTTTAATCTTTTCTCTTGCATCTTTCTTCTTTTCTCAAAAAAAATAAAAAAATGAGCGATATAACCAGAGGAGGACAATTCCTAGTTAAAGAAACCAAATGTGAAGACGTTTTCACACCAGAAGATTTCTCGGAAGAGCAAATCATGATGCGTGATTCTGTAAAAGAATTCGTTGATAAAGAAATATGGCCTAATAAAAATCGTTTTGAAAGTAAAGATTATGCTTTCACAGAAGCGGTAATGAAGAAAGCTGGTGAAATGGGCTTTTTGAGTGTAGCAGTTCCAGCAGAATATGGCGGAATGGGAATGGGATTTGTAGATACATGTTTGGTATGTGATTACATATCGGGTGCTACTGGTTCGTTTTCAACAGCATTTGGAGCGCATACCGGAATTGGTACTATGCCAATTACTTTATACGGAACCGAAGCACAAAAACAGAAATACGTACCTAAATTAGCCTCAGGAGAATGGTTTGGAGCTTATTGCTTGACAGAACCAGGAGCAGGTTCTGATGCCAATTCAGGAAAGACCAAAGCCATACTTTCTGAAGACGGAACACACTACAAAATATCAGGAGGTAAAATGTGGATTTCTAATGCAGGATTTTGTTCCCTACTTATAGTTTTTGCTCGTATTGAAGACGATAAAAACATTACTGGTTTCATTGTAGAAAATGATCCAAGTAATGGAATTACAATGGGTGAAGAAGAACACAAATTAGGAATTCGTGCCTCTTCTACGCGTCAGGTTTTCTTTAATGAAACGAAAGTTCCAGTAGAAAATATGTTAGCTGGTCGTGGTGAAGGTTTCAAAATTGCTATGAATGCTTTAAATGTTGGACGTATCAAATTGGCAGCCGCTTGTTTGGACGCACAAAGACGTGTGACAACAAATGCAGTACATTATGCTAATGAAAGAATTCAGTTCAACTCACCAATTTCAAGTTTCGGTGCTATCAGATATAAATTAGCAGAAATGGCTACCTCGGCTTATGCTGGAGAAAGTGCTACCTATCGTGCAGCAAAATCCATCGAAGATAGAATCAATGCAAGAGTTGCCGAAGGAACTTCACATCAAGAAGCTGAATTAAAAGGAGTTGAAGAATTTGCAATAGAATGTTCTATTTTGAAAGTTGCCGTTTCAGAAGATGTTCAAAATGCAGCTGATGAAGGAATCCAAATCTACGGAGGAATGGGATTTTCAGAAGACACACCAATGGAAAGCGCGTGGAGAGATGCTAGAATTGCTCGTATCTATGAAGGTACTAACGAAATCAACAGAATGTTATCGGTTGGAATGTTAATCAAAAAAGCCATGAAAGGTCACGTTGATTTAATTGGACCAGCAATGAAAGTGCAAGAAGAATTAATGGGAATTCCATCATTTGACACTCCAGATTATTCAGAATTATTTTCGGAAGAAAAAGAAATGGTAGGCAAATTGAAAAAAGCATTTCTAATGGTAGCAGGTGCTGCCGTTCAGAAATACGGAATGGATTTAGACGCACACCAACAATTGTTAATGGCTGCTGCTGATATGTTAATTGAAATTTACATGGCAGAAAGTACCATTTTAAGAACTGAGAAATTAGCTAAAAAAGAAGGCGAAGCTAAAGTTCAAGAGCAAGTTGCAATGGCAAAATTATACTTATACAAAGCAGTAGATATAGTTGCTGCAAGAGGAAAAGAAAGCATCATTTCCTTTGTAGAAGGCGACGAACAACGTATGATGCTTATGGGACTAAGACGTTTTACAAAATATACCAACATGCCTAATATTGTAGGATTGAGAGAAACAATCACTTCAAAATTAGTTGCCGAAAATAGTTATTGTTTTTAGAAAAAATGTAATTATCTATTTTAAAATTTATTAAAGTTTGGATACTTAAAAGCGTTTTATTTATTTTTCTGCAGCTATTTGCTTTCTAGATTTATATGCTTTTAAGTATTCACCTTTAGGAGTTCCATCGTCAAAAGAACTAAAAAGAAGTGGAAATACTATTTTTTTTCTGGCTTCTTCACCAGTAAATCCTTCATATTCTATTCTATATATAGCAGAATAAATTTGAGCTCTTCCAATTCCATGATAGCAATGAATAAGTACTGGATAGTTTTCTTTATTGTCCATAACCTCAAAAAACTTTTTTAAATTTATTTGATTAGGTACCTGATCTGAAGGTATGTTATACCAATTTAAACCTTGAATTTTATTACAAGCTATTTTTTCGTTTAAAATATCTTGTGGCATTTCAGGGTTATTGATTGTATCTGTAGTAACTGGACCTAATAAATCAATTATAGTTTTGATGTGGTATTTTTTTACAAAGCCTTCTATTTTATGTGGAGGTATAATTCCTGATTTGTATACTTTTCCAGGAGTAATTTCCATAAATCTATAATTAAAATAAACATCGTATATTTTTAGACCTCCTAAAACAATTGCTACAAGTAAAACTATATATACTATCTTTTTTTTCATATTATTTTTTTGAAGTTAAACGTTTATCTATAACTCTGTTCATATAATCCTGAATAAATGCTTTGCATGTAAGTTCCAAATCATCCATTTCAGCATTTCTTTGGTCAATCAAATTATGTTCTAAACCTTTATCGGTTTTATCATAAAACCCAATTGCTTTCTTACCATCAAAGGTACAAATATAATTCCCTTTTCCTATTTGGTATATATCTCCAACGGAATTAATGAAAAACGGTTGACTCGATTTTTTATCAAACAAACTTCTACCCCAACTTCTAAATGGTTTTGGATATCCTATCATGTCTAAAATTGTAGGATAAATATCTATTTGTTGTGCAAAATCATCATCAATACCAACATATTTACTATTTGGTTGGTACACTAAAATAGGAACCGCCAATCTGTTGATTCCTTTTTGGTAATCTGAATAATAAATTTGATTACAGTGATCTGCTACAAAAACAAAAATGGTGTTTTGAAACCAAGTTTGTTTTTTTGCAGTTTTAAAAAATTGTTTTAATGCAAAATCTGTATAAGCTACACATTTATGAATTGGAAGTGTTCCTTCTTTAAATGTAGTTTTGTATTTTGTGGGAATATTGTACGGTTCATGAGATGTAACACTAAAAATAGAAGCGAAAAAAGGTGCCTTTTTTTGATCCAATGTTTGTTTCATAAATTGAAAAAAGGGTTCGTCCCAAATTCCCCAAAAACCGTCAAATTGTGCATCATTGTTGAATTCTGTTCTTCCATAATAAGAGTCAATTCCTAAAATGTTTCCAAAACCCAAAAAACCCATAGAACCGTTTGCCGCTCCATGAAAAAAAGAAGTGGAATAGCCTTCCTTTTTTAATGTAGACACCAAAGATTCTATTTTTTGCTTAGGATAAGGCGAAGATGTAAAAGCATCTTTAAAAGAAGGAATACCAGCTAAAACAGATGACATTCCGTGAATAGACTGTCTTCCATTTGCATACGCATTGGTAAAAATAAAACTATGCTGTGCTAAAGAATCTATAAAGGGAGTGTGAGAAACAAAATTTGGAATTCCTGATTTTTTGTTAAAAGCACCGCTGTATTCTCTACCATAGCTTTCTAAAATAAAAACCACAACATTTGGATGTGAAGGTACATTATTATGATACTCCTTAATAGGTTGAATTTTAGTGGCTATAATTTGCTCAGTAACATCCGAATAATTTGGTTTAACAAAATTATTACTAAACATAGTTCTAATTATTGCAAAAGGAGTGTTCAAAACTAAATCTGCATGTGCACCTTTTTTTACATGCCTACTAGCATCTAATAAATTAATAGGTCTTGTTGCTTTACTTAAATCCCCTCCTCTTATACCTGCGATTATTAATACAGCAACTATTAAAAATTGAATAACTGAATAACCAAAATAATGCATTTTTTTAGTTGGTAATTCATATTTTACAGCGACCTTCTTATATACATAAACCCATAAAAATGAAAAAAGTAAAAACAGCACAAAAACATGCCAATAATCGACTACAAAACTTAAAAATAATTTTGATTTATTTGTTTCGTGTTCCAAAACATTTTTTACTACGATTGTCGTTCTTGCAAAGGTGTATTTGTAGTAAATGAAATCAATAAAATTAGTAGCATAGCCTAATAGATTGGTTGTAAAATACAAATAAAATAAAAAAAGTTGGTACTTTTTTGTTGTATTATTCCATAATGGAAGAATTGAAAATAGTATAAATAATAAATTCAAATATAAAATTGCAGTAGTGTCAAATGCTAACCCATAGTAACTTATTACAAAAAAATCGCTAGGTGAATCAATTTTTAATAATGCAGAATTATAAAAGTAAAATAACAACCGTGCAAAAAAATAAAACAAATATGCTAACAAAAGCCTAAATGCTAAAACTTTGTATTCCTTTAATCTAAAATGTTGCTGCATAATTACTTCTAATAATGGTTTGCAAATATATAAATTATAAAACTCAGATTGATTAGTAAGCAATTGATTAGTATATAAATTTATTCTCCAAATATATTAATCAAAACCAAAAAATTTGAGTTCTATACTTCAATAAGTACAAAAAAAATCTGTTATTGCCAAAGAGTATTTTAATTCACTTTTCCTGAAATTTAGTACCCCTATTTGATCTAATTTAAAGCTTGTAAAATGACTAAGTACTAAAAAATAAAAAGAATGAAATCTATTCCATTTTTAAAAGTAAAAATGAATTTCTTTTGCGGATTTATTCTTATTAAATTATTTACTTTTTAAAAAATAAAAGTTAGCCCACAAAATTAAAATATTCTTTTAAAACAGCATCGTTTTCTAGCATAGGTGTAAAAACTTCCAAAATAGCAGGAAGGTCATTTTGATTATAAAACGAAAGTAACGACTGTTGTAATGTTGCTGCATCCGATGCTTTTAAATAAGTGAATCCATACATTTTTGCAAAATATTCCGCAGTTCTTGAATGTGCAGTTTCAAAAAAAGTATTGAAAACTGGTGTGTCTTTATGACCCGGCAAAATTCTAAAAATACCACCACCTCCATTATTGATAATAATTATTTTAAAATTCTTAGGAATATAAGCATTCCAAAGTGCATTACAATCATAAAAAAAACCAATATCACCTGTTATAAAAACAGTTGGTCTTTTTGAAATTGTTGCTGCTCCAATGGCTGTTGACGTGCTACCGTCTATGCCACTTGTGCCTCTATTGCAAAAAACATGAATTGAAAAATCTATAGGAATTAATTGTGCATAACGAATAGCAGAGCTGTTACTAAACTGTAAATGAATGTTTTTAGGTAAACTTGGAATTATCAGTTCAAAAGCTTTAAAATCGCAAAAAGGCATTTTTTGAAGATATTCTTGGTGCTTTCTATTTCTATATTGTTTGATTTTTTGAGCTAATGAATTGTATGTGCTCTTCAATGGAACTGATTGTTCTTTAATCTTAGCAAAAAAATCATTTGGTTCTGCTATAATTGAAGCTGTTAAGCATCCAAAAGTATCATAAAACCTAAGCGTATCAATGTGCCAATGATTTTTAGGAGTATAGGTTCTTAACATTGCTTTTACTCTTTTGGATACAAGCATTCCACCAAAAGTAACTAATAATTCTGGTTGAAAAGCTTCAAAATCAGCTTCGTTAAAAGGTGTAATTAAAGTATCAATACTTGTAATAAACTTCTCATGATTCCAATTTGAAAGCGTTTCATTCATCACTACAACAGAGCTTTCATTTGCTAAAAAAGTGGTATTTGATTCGTCAATAGTTTCTGGAAAACAGGTTCCAACTAGCACTAATTTCTTAGATGTTTGGTTCCAAATAGCTGCTAATTCATCAAAATTTTCAATTTGATTTGTTTTTTTTTCAATTCCAATTTCAATATTAGTAACTGAAACGGAAGGTGTTGAAGTCATTTGGTAAAGTGGTTCTTCAAATGGTACATTTATATGTACAGGCCCTTTTTGAGATTTAGAAATAGTAATGGCTTTGTTTATCAGAAAATCATTTTCAACTGATACTTCTTCCGATAAATTAGCGCTAAATAGTATGTGATTAGCAAAAACATGTTGTTGTCTTATTGTTTGACCATCTCCAATGTCAATTTTAGACAAAGGTCTGTCTGCAGAAATTATAAGTAATGGAATTTCACTATAAAAAGCTTCCGCCACAGCAGGATAGTAATTTAAAAGTGCAGATCCAGAAGTGCAAACCAAAGCTACAGGTTCTCTAAGTTGCTGTGCTTTTCCTAGTGCAAAAAAAGCAGCTGACCTTTCGTCAACGATGCTAAAACAATTGAATTCTGATCTTCCAACAAAACCTAAGGTTAAGGGAGCATTCCGAGATCCAGGTGAGATGATGATGTTATTTATTCCTTTTAAAGCACATATTTCTATTAGACTTTGAGCTAAAGGTATTTTAGGATAGGTCATTATTTACTTTTCTATGCTACAAAGTTAGTAACTTAAATACTTTTTATAGTTTCGTTTAACTAACTTTTTACTATTTTTGGTATGTAATTTAAAATATGGAAATTATAATTAGACCTTATAAGATTGAAGATTGTACCTCAATCTTAGAAATTGTTAACTATACTATTCTAAATAGTACAGCTTTATACGAATATGTACCTAGAACTCTTGAACAACAACAAAATATTTTAGCCGATAAACTTTTGAATGGATTTCCTGTATTTGTTGCAGAAAACAACGGTTTTGTGGTTGGCTTTGGTTTGTTTGGAACTTTTCGATTTAAAGAAGCTTATAAAAATACAATTGAACATTCTGTTTATGTTAGCATTGAAAGCCAAGGAAAAGGTATTGGTAAAAAATTACTTTCTGCACTTATAGAAAAAGCAAAAGCACAAAACTATCACACTATGATTGCTGTAATTGATGCCGAAAATAAAAGTAGTATTCGCTTTCACAAAAATTTTGATTTCAAAACAGTTGGTTATTTAAAAGAAACCGGTTTCAAATTTAATCGTTGGTTGGATACCGTTTTTATGCAACTAATGCTATTAAACTAACAAAATAATGCTTATTTTAAATTTTTTTAAAACCAATAAAATAGTTCAAAATACTTTTAGTAAATGGATGATAATCTGTTTAGCTGTTGGTATTTTATCAGGAACAGTGGCCGCTTTTTTTTTTACCACTTTGAATTGGGTTACAATTTTTAGAATGACTCACCCTAAAATACTTTATTGCATACCAATTGGTGGTTTATTAATTGGTGTTTTATATCATTATAAAGGAAAAGATATCGTTAAGGGCAACAATTTACTTCTTGAAGAATACGATAAACCCAAAAAGAAAATACCTTTAAAAATGGTACCATTTATTTATATCGGTACACTAATCACCCATCTTTTTGGGGGTTCTGCAGGACGTGAAGGAACCGCTGTACAAATGGGAGGCGCAATAGCAGACCAATTTTCTGATTTATTTAACTTAACTGAAAACGAACGTAGAACTATTTTATTATTAGGTATTAGTGCTGGTTTTGCAGCTGTTTTCGGAACTCCTTTAGCAGGAGCTTTATTTGCTTTAGAGATTACATTTCACAGTGCTTTTTCAAAAAAAAGTCTTGTTTTGTCTTTTATTGTTGCCTATATAGCTGCATATACAGTTTCCTTTTGGAATGTTTCACATACTCATTATAGAATACCAACTTATTTTACATGGAATATAATAAACTTTGTATGGCTTGCATTGGTAAGTATTTTGTTTGGATTAGTCGCTTTACTTTTTGCTCATGCAACCCATTTTTGGAATCTATTTTTTAGTAAAACTATTGCATTTCCTCCATATAGGCCTATGATAGGTGGTGTTTTATTAGTTATAATAATTGTTTGTACAAATACACAATCTTATGAAGGATTGGGAATACAACAAATTCAAGGTGCTTTTTATACTCCTGCAGATCCATTTGCATTTTTAATAAAAATAGGTCTTACAAGTTTAACCTTAGGAGCTGGTTTTAAAGGTGGTGAAGTTACTCCCTTATTTTTCATCGGAGCAACTTTAGGAAGTGCACTTGCTGTTTTTGTACCTTTGCCAATAAGTTTATTGACGGCAGTAGGCTTTGTAGCTGTATTTGCAGGAGCTACACACACACCAATTGCATGTGCTGTAATGGGTTTGGAACTTTTTGGATTTGATGCGTTTTTTTATGTATTAGTATCATGCAGTATTGCTTACTTTGCTTCAGGAACAAAAGGAATTTACAGTGCTCAAATATTGAATGGTCCTAAAATTAAAATGTATAAAAAGTTTAAAACTATAGTTTTGGATTTCCTATAAGATTTTTCCTACTCTCTTTATTAGAAATATGTTTTCTACATTAAAATAAAATAATGTAAATTCGCGACCTATGAAAGAATTTGACATTACTAGTTTAAATGCTTTGTTGGCATTTCCTAAAAACATTGTACTACTGCCTCACAGAAGCCCAGACGGAGATGCTATGGGCTCATCATTAGGAATGTTTCATTTTTTAGAAAAACTTAATCATAATGTAACTGTAATTGCTCCCAATGATTTTCCTGATTTTTTAGCTTGGATGCCTGGAACCGATAAGGTTTTGATTTTTGAAAAAAACAAGTTAAAAACGACACAAATTTTACAAGAAGCTGATCTTGTCTTTACATTGGATTTTAATGCACTACATCGAGTAGGTGAAATGGAAGATGTACTTAAAAATCTTACAGTACCGTTTGTTATGATTGATCATCATCAATGTCCAGATGATTATGCACTTTATACATTTTCAGATACAAACTATGGATCTACTTGTGAAATGGTTTACGATTTTATTTTAAATTTAAAACAGGAAGCGCTACTTGATAAAAACATAGCTACTTGCCTATATACTGGAATATTAACAGATTCTGGAGGGTTTAAATTTCCTAAAACTACTGGAAAAACGCACAGAATAGTGGCGAAATTAATAGAACTTGGCGCTGAAAATACCCAAATTCCTATATTACTGTTTGATAATAATTCCTTTGATAGATTAAAATTGATGGGAAAAGCATTGCAAAACATGGAAGTGCTTACTGAATACAAGACCTCCTATATGGTAGTTTCTCAAAATGATTTAAATACTTACAATTACCAAAAAGGAGATACCGAAGGTTTTGTAAATTATGGTTTAACTATTAAAGGAATTGATTTAGCTGCCATATTTATTGAAAATCAAGATGAAAAATGTATAAAAATTTCATTTCGCTCTCAAGGTTCTTTTGACGTGAACCAATTTGCAAAAACTTATTTTAATGGTGGTGGCCATATCAATGCAGCAGGTGGAAAATCAACTTTAAGTTTAAGTGAAACTGTTGCGAAATTTAAAACAATTTTAATTCAAAATCATCCATAGTATGCAATTTAAAATATTTATGTTCTTCCTTGTATTTGTTTCCATTTGCAGTTGCTCTCAACAACAAGCTAGAAAGCCAATTTCTCAAAAAAGTGGCACTTTTATGAAAGAATCTGCTGAACGAAATAGAAAATTAGTTGCTTTAGAAGAAAAACGTATTGATTCTATCATGAAAAAAAATCCTGAAAACAATTACGTTGCATCAAAAAAAGGTTATTGGTATTCTTATGAAACAAAAAATGAACTTGATACTCTGAAACCAAAAAAAGGTGATATTGCCTATTTTGATTACGAAATTAAAACTTTTGATGGTCAAATAATTTATACTAAAGAAGAATTAGCACCTCAAGTTTATTATGTGGACAAGCAAAACATTATTATGGGACTAAGAGACGGAATCAAATTAATGCATAAAAAAGAAAAAGTAATCTTTCTTTTCCCATCAAACATGGGATATGGTTATCACGGCGACAATAAAAGAATTGGTGTTAATATTCCGCTAATCTGTACCGTTACACTAAATGATTTTAAACCAGAAACTGCACTAAAACAGAATAACTAAATTAAAATAAAAATGAAAAAAGCACCCTTAGTATTACTTCTCTTTTTTGCTTTATTTTCCTGCAAAGAAGAAAATAAAAACCTAAAAAATGGTTTGTATGCCGAAATTAAAACCAACAAAGGTGATTTGCTTATTCAACTAGAATATCAAAAAGCTCCTATAACTGTAGCTAATTTTGTTATGCTTATTGAAGGTAAAAACAATTATGTAAACGAAACTTACAAAGGAAAACCTTTTTATGATGGATTAATATTCCACAGAGTTATTCCGAATTTTATGATTCAAGGGGGCGATCCAAACGGAGACGGAACTGGTGATGCAGGTTACCGCTTTAAAGATGAATTTACAAGTGATTTAAAATTTGATGCCGGTGGTATTTTAGCAATGGCAAATAGTGGGCCTAGTACAAATAGTTGTCAATTTTTTATTACACATACTGCAACACCTTGGTTGGATGGGAAGCATACTATTTTTGGTCATGTAATTGAAAAAGGAATGGATGTAGTTAATAAAATTGTTGTTGGGGATAAGATAACATCTGTGAAAATAATTAGAAAAGGAGCTGCGGCAAAAAAGTTTGATGCAGTTAAAGTTTTTACTAATTATTTTTCAATTGAAGCTGAAAACCAAAAAAAACAAGCTGCACTTGCTTCTGAAAATCAAAAAGTAAACGAAGCTAAAGCTAAAGTAGCACAAGAACGAAAAGTAGCTGAATTTACTGCAATAAAAGCAAGTGCTACCAAACTTCAAAGTGGATTGTCTCTAAAAATAATAAAAAAGGGAAGTGGCAAAAAACCCGCAAATGGTATGCCTGTTTTTGTACATTATGCAGGATTTTTAGAAAATGGAACTTTATTTGACACAAGTTATGAAACTATTGCTAAAGATTTTGGAAAATTTGATCAACGTAGAGCTGATGCCCATCAATACACTCCAATTCCTTGTCAAGCAGGTAGCTATCAATTTATACCCGGTTTTAACGAAGGTTTAAGTAAAATGGGAATTGGAGATAAAGCAGTTCTTTTTATACCCACACATTTGGCTTATGGTGAAGCCGGTGCTGGCGATGTGGTTCCTCCAAATGCCAACATTATTTTTGAAGTAGAGTTACTAGATAAAATACCAACTAATTAATAATAAATAAATATAGAAATCATGAAAACCAAATTTTTAATGTTGCTTTTTATAGGAATTACTTCCGTTTATGGACAAAAAGCAAAAAAAGCAAATTCAGTAAAACCAAGTTTAAAAACAACTACTACTGCTCCAAAAGTTGTTTCAAAAGAGGGTATGTTTGTTGAATTTGAAACTACAAAAGGTAAGATTATTATCCAATTAGAATACCAAAAAGCGCCAATAACTGTAGGTAATTTTGTAGCCTTAGTTGAAGGAAAAAATCCTTTTGTAAAAGACGAATTTAAAGGAAAACCGTTCTATGATGGTTTAAAATTTCACAGAGTAATTAAAGACTTTATGATTCAAGGTGGCGATCCTCTAGGTAACGGTTCAGGCGGTCCTGGTTTTGCTTTTAAAGACGAAATTGTTCCTGAATTTAAATTTGATAAAGGTGGTATTTTAGCAATGGCAAATTCTGGTCCAGCTACAAATGGTAGCCAATTTTTTATTACTCACAAAGAAACGTCATGGTTAAATGGCAAACACACAATTTTTGGCTATATAACTTCTGGGATGGATGTAGTAAATGCAATCGCACAAGATGATGTTATGCAAAAAGTTACTATTAAAAGAGTTGGAGCAGCAGCAAAAGCATTTGATGCAGTAAAAACATTTTCAAATTATTATGCTAACAAAGGAGAAGATGATAAAAAGCAAGCAGCAATTGAAGCAGAATCAAAAAGAAAACAAGCAGAAGCAGATGCAGCGAAGAAAAAAGAATATGTAGAAAAGTATGGTAGTGTTATGGCTGCAAAAGTAGTTAGTTTTAATGAAATTAAAGCAACGGCAAATAAAACTACATCTGGATTACAATATAAAATTATTAAAAACGGTACTGGAAAAAAACCAATTGATGGAACTACAATTTATTTTCATTATGCTGGATATTTAGAAGATGGTAGTTTGTTTGACAGTAGTTATGAAGATGTTAACAAAGCCTATGGAAAATTTGATGCTAATAGAGCCTCACAAAATGGTTACCAACCTTTTCCATTTCAATTTGGAAAAAAAGACGGCCTAATTCCTGGTTTTATTGAAGGATTAAACTTCATGGGAATTGGTGATAAAATTGTTTTATTTATACCAGCAGCTTTGGGCTATGGTGAGAGAGGAGCTGGAAATGTTATTCCTCCAAATGCAAACATTATTTTTGAAGTTGAAATGTTTGAAACTAAATAATAATTCAAAAAAGTAGATACAACTAAGGTATCCTGTTATATTATACTAAAAAACTGCTGCAAAAAAAGTGTTTTACTTTTTATCAGCAGTTTTTTTATATTAAATTGTACTTTGAATTCAATAATCATTTTTAAAATAATATTGCTTTATAAACGATATTTCGTTACAATAGCTTATATTATTATAAATAAAAATTTATTTTACATCCATTAATTCCACATCAAAAATTAGAGTTGCATTTGGAGGAATTACACCACCAGCACCTCGAGAACCATATCCTAAATATGAAGGAATAACAAACCTAGCTTTGTCTCCCACTTGCAATAATGCAATTCCTTCGTCCCAACCTTCAATTACATTCCCTTTTCCTAAAGGAAATTCAATAGGTTTTTTTCTGGAGTATGAATTATCAAAAACTTTTCCGTTTTCTAAAGATCCTGAATAATGAACTGAAACTGTTTTACCGTTTTCAGCTTTTTTTCCAGAACCTTTTTGAACAAACTTATATCGTAATCCACTTTCCGTTTTTTCAAATCCAGCGGCTAAATTTTCTAATGCTTCTTCAGCAGCTTTCTTTTCCTCGGCTGCTCTTTTTTCTCTAGAACCTTCAAATGTTCGGAATGCCTCAATGGCGTTCCATTTCTCAGCCTCTTCACCTATTTTAACAATTTCCAAACTTTCAATTGTATCACCTTGATTAATCGTATCAACAACATCTTGCCCTTCTATTACATGTCCAAAAACCGTGTGCTTGTTATCCAGCCATTCCGTTGGAACGTGAGTAATAAAAAATTGTGAACCATTACTCCCTGGTCCTGAATTAGCCATTGAAAGAACACCTGGACGATCGTGTTTCAAAGTCGGATGAAATTCATCATCAAAATTATAACCCGGACCTCCCGTTCCTGTACCTTGAGGACATCCTCCTTGAATCATGAAGTCTGGAATTACACGGTGAAATTGTAAACCATCGTAATATTTAGTTCCTTGTTGCTTAACTTTATTTTCTAAATTTCCTTCAGCTAATCCAACAAAATTTCCAACGGTTCCAGGTGTTAAATCATGTGTTAACTTAACTAAAATAACTCCTTTAGAAGTATTAAATTTAGCATATATGCCATTTTCCATAATAGTGTTTTTAAAATTTGTAGTGCAAAATTAAAATAATATTAAAGAATATCAGTATAATTGTAGAATATAAACAAATTAATTCTATATAGTTATGAATTCAATTTTTGACAAAGCATCTAATGAACTCATGCAAGCTCGAATTTCAAAAATAACAGAAAACACCAAACCTTTATGGGGAAGCATGACAGCAGATCAAATGTGTGTTCACTGTGACAATGCAATAAGAGTTGCATTTGGAGAAATGGATTTGAAAATAAATTTTGCAATGAGAATCTTAGGTAAGTTACTTAAAAACAAAGTTTTTTATGGTAAAGAAATGCGGAAAAATAGTCCAACTGCAAAAGAATTTATTGTTACAAAGCATTTTGAATTTGATAGTGTAAAAACAACTTTACTACAAAATTTTAGTCGGTTTGCTACAGAAGGGAAACAAACTATCAAAGTTTTGAAACATCCATTTTGGGGAGAATTGACTTATGAAGAATGGGATATATTAATGTGGAAACATTTAGACCATCATTTAAATCAATTTGGTGTTTAATTATATACCATTCGTTATTCGATTTCAACTTTAATAAACTAAATATTATCTTTGCCCAATGAGAATAGATATTATAACCGTTTTACCCGAATTATTAAAGAGTCCATTTGAAGCTTCAATAATGAAAAGGGCAATTGAAAAAAAGATAGTTGAAGTACATTTTCACAACTTAAGAGATTATACTACAAATAAGCAAAAAAGTGTAGATGATTATCCTTATGGAGGAGGAGCTGGAATGGTAATGACAATTCAACCTATTGATGATTGTATTAGTTTTTTGAAGAGTCAACGAAAGTATGACGAAATTATATATATGTCTCCAGATGGTGAAACTTTAAATCAAAAAATGGCAAATTCTATGTCAATGTTTGAAAACCTTATTATTCTTTGTGGTCATTACAAAGGTGTTGATCAAAGAGTTAGAGACCAATTTATTACTAAAGAAATTTCTATTGGAGACTATGTGCTTTCTGGAGGAGAATTAGGTGCGTTGGTGCTTTGTGATTCAATTATACGTTTAATTCCAGGAGTTTTAAGTGACGAAACATCTGCATTATCAGATAGTTTCCAAGACGGTTTATTATCTGGTCCAATATATACACGTCCGGCCGATTATAAAGGATGGAAAGTTCCTGAAGTATTAACAAGTGGCCATTTTGCAAAAATAGACAAATGGCGAGATGAAAAATCGTATGAACATACTAAAAATCGTCGTCCTGATTTACTAAACGAATAAATTATTAAAAAAGAAGTTTTTTTTAATAATTTGTATTTATTAACAAAATAACTATATTTGCAGCCAAATTTAAACCAACCTCTGACGAAAAACGTGTATGTTGCTTTAGTATAACAAAAAAAATAAAATTATCATGGCAGATTTAATGTCATTCGTTAAAAACGAATTTGTTGAAAAAAAAGAATTTCCAGTTTTTGGAGCTGGTGACACTATTACAGTGTATTACGAAATTAAAGAGGGTGAAAAAACAAGAACTCAGTTTTTTAAAGGAGTAGTTATACAAAGAAGAGGTTCTGGAACAACAGAAACTTTTACAATTCGTAAAATGTCAGGTTCTGTTGGAGTTGAGCGTATCTTTCCAGTTAATTTACCTGCTTTACAGAAAATTGAAATTAACAAAACAGGTCACGTTAGAAGAGCTAGAATTTTCTATTTTAGAGATCTTACTGGTAAAAAAGCTAAAATTAAGGATAGAAGAAGATTCTAATCTTATTTTTATAATTCAAAAAAGTCTCGAAAATTTCGAGACTTTTTTTTTATATAAAACAAAAATTAAACTTTAACAATTGTTTCAAAAATCTTTTAGTAATTTCAAACTTTAAAATATATTACGATGACAACACTCAAAATAGGTGATATTGCACCTGCCTTTTTTGCCAAAGATCAAGATGGCATTCTACATACTTTAGAAAATTATTTAGGAAAAAAATTAGTGATTTTCTTTTATCCAAAAGCAAATACTCCAGGTTGTACAGCGGAAGCTTGTGATTTAAGAGACCATTTTGATGTTTTTCAATCCAAAAATTATGCAATACTAGGTGTTAGTGCTGATAGTGAAAAAGCACAACTAAATTTTAAAAATAAATTTAGCTTTCCTTTTCCATTACTAGCTGATGAATCTAGAGAAATGATTAATGCTTTTGGTGTTTGGGGACTAAAAAAATTTATGGGAAAAGAATATGATGGTATTCATAGAACAACTTTTGTAATTGACGAAAATGGTATAATTTTAGATGTTATAAAAGATGTAAAAACAAAACAACATGCTATTCAAATTTTAAAATAAATTTATTCAAAATAAAATTGTTGTGTAAAAAAACCGTCTCAATATTAAAAATGTGAGACGGTTTTTTAATTTTAAGATGTTACTTTTTTATTTGATTTTTCATTTCTTTTTCAACCATGTCATAAAATTGATCTATTTTAGGCATAACTACTATTCTAGTTCTTCTGTTTCTAGCTTTATTTTCAATGGAATTATTATCTACTAAAGGAACGTATTGGCTTCTACCAGCAGCAATTAATTGAGCTGGGTTTACACTTAATTCTTTTGTTAATACTCTTATAATTGCAGTTGATCTTTTTACACTTAAATCCCAATTATCTACTAAAATTCCATTTCCATTAAAAGGGACATTATCTGTATGTCCTTCTACCATACATTCAAAATCTGGTTTTGAATTAATAACTTTTGCTACTTTAAACAATACTTCTTTAGCTTTATCTGTAATGGTGTAACTTCCACTTTTAAACAATAATTTGTCTGCTATTGAAATAAAAACAACACCTTTTTCAACATTTATTTCAATATCCGGATCACTTATTCCTACGGCTCCTTTTAAACTTGTTACAATTGCTAAAGTTACACTGTCTTTTTTAGTTAAAGCGTCCTGTAAGCGTGTGATTTTTAAATCTTTTTCTTTTAAACTCTCTAATGATTTTTCTAAATTATCTGCTCCTTTTTTTGTTAAAACGGTAAGATCTTTGGTGTTACTAATCAAATCTTGATTGTTTGATTTTAAATGATCATTTTGCTCTTTCAAGGCAGCTAAAGTTGCACTTACACCGGCTTTTTCTTCCAAACAAGAATTTAATTTAACAGTTGCAGAATTTAATAAATCCTGAATCTCTTTGTTTTTGTTTTCTAATTCAGTGAATTTTTTTTTTGAAACACAAGAATTTAAAAGCATTAAACAAGAAAATGCTATGATTAATTTTTTCATATAATATAATAATTTAAATGAATTACAAATTTAGGTATAATGAATATGCTGTCTCTATTTATTAACCTAAACTAATGTTAAAAAAGCTTTTCAAATACCTTGCCATTTTTTATATAATACAACCAAACTATACTTTTTGTTTTAAAATAACTCTTTGATTGAAATTTCCCTCTTTTTCTATATGTTTGAATAAATAGTAAATAAAAAGCAAAATGAGCTCGAATAATTGCCCAGCAATGACTGAATTTACCTTGAACCATAAATTGAATTCCAGCGAGACCATCTAAACAAAGTCGAATAAAAAGTATGGGGAATACTCTATTACCAGGTAAATTTTTAGTCAACATTAACAATGAGTTTCTGAAATTTAAAAATGTCTTTAAAGGTTTTCCTTGTTGTAAAGTAGCTCCTCCAACATGGTAAACAACAGACTTTGGATGGTACAAAATTTCAAACCCTAAATTAAAGGAGCGCCAACATAAATCAATTTCCTCTTGGTGTGCAAAAAAGTCGGTGTCAAAACCATTTAATTTTTCAAAAGTAGATTTCCTGATAAAAAAACAGGCTCCTGATGCCCAGAAAATAGAACATTTTGTATCGTATTGCAAGTTATCTTTTTCAATTGTATTAAAAATACGACCTCTACAAAATGGGTAGCCAAATTGGTCTATAAATCCACCTGCAGCTCCAGCATATTCAAAACAAGTCTTATTTTTATAGTCTAAAATTTTTGGTTGAATTATTACTATTTTTGAATTTTCTTCAAAAGTTTCCAGTATTGGAATGAGCCAGTTTTCTGTTACTTCAATATCAGAATTAATTAGAGCATAATAAGGCTCTTTAATATGCTTTAATGCTTCATTATATCCTTTTGCAAATCCATAATTAGCTTTGTTTTGAATTATTTTAATTTCAGGAAATTGGGATTTTAAAAAGTTTACTGATGTATCATCAGAAGCATTATCAGCTACATAAATTGTTGCTTCTTTTGAAAAAGCTACAACTGAAGGTAAGAACTGTTCAAGTAGTTTTTTGCCATTCCAATTTAATATTACAACTGCAATTTTCATTCTGATTATTATTTTACGGGTAAATCTTGTAAAAACATATACTCTTCTTTTACAAAATCCATTTCACAAAAGTAATGATTCAAACCATTAGTAACCATTAAATATTTAGCTTGTAATGTTAGATTGTACCTAGCAATTTGATCAAAAGTACTTTGAACAATTTTAATTGTTGGTGCTTTACATTCTACAAGTAAAAAAATAGTCCCATCTGAATTATAAATTACTAAATCATATCTTTTAGTTAATCCGTTTATCTTTAGCAACTTTTCAACATTAATTAACGATTTTGAATAACCTTTTTGGTAAATTAAAAAATGAATTACATGTTGACGTACCCATTCTTCTGGAGTTAGTTGAATAAATTTTTTTCTTATTTCATCGAAAATAGCCACTTTATTTTCACTATTTTTGAAGCGAAAGGTATATTTTGGAAAATTCAATACTTGCATAGCTACAAATGTATAAAATAAGTAGTATTAATATTCACCCTCTATTTTTTAATTTAATATGGACGAAGTAGTAAAAATTGTAAACGATATTAAGTCCGGAACTATAAGTCCCATCTATTTTTTAATGGGTGAAGAACCTTACTTTATTGATAAAATTTCTGAATACATTGAACAGAATATACTTTCTGAAGAGGAAAAAGGTTTTAATCAATCCATTTTATATGGGCGAGATGTAACAATTGAAGATATTATTGCAACAGCAAAAAGATATCCTATGATGGCCGAACGACAAGTAGTAATTGTTAAGGAAGCTCAAGATTTATCTAAAACGATTGACAAAATTGAAAATTATGCAGAAAATCCTATGCCTTCAACAGTTTTGGTTTTTTGCTATAAATATAAAACACTTGACAAACGGAAGAAAGTTACCAAAACTTTAGCAAAAAACGGTTTGCTTTTTGAAAGTAAAAAACTTTATGAAAATCAAGTTGGACAATGGATTACCCGAATTTTGAAAAGTAAAAATTTTACAATTGAACCTAAAGCAAATGCCATGTTGGTTGAGTTTTTAGGCAATGATTTAAGTAAAATTAACAACGAACTTGAAAAATTACAAATTATCTTAAAGCAAGGCAGTTTAATTACTGCCAAAGACATTGAAATTAATATAGGGTTTAGTAAAGATTACAATACTTTTGAACTTCAAAACGCAATTGGCACAAAAAACCAATTAAAAGCTTATCAAATAGCGCACTATTTTTCTGAAAATCCTAAAGAAAACCCAATGGTTGTTACTACAAGTTTGCTCTTTGGTTTTTTTATAAAACTATTAAAGTATCATGGCTTGAAAGATCATAACCCAAAAAATGTTGCAAATTCATTAGGAATAAACCCTTTTTTTGTAAAAGATTATGAAATTGCATTAAAAAATTATCCTATGAAAAAAGTAAGTCAAATCATTACAAAACTTAGAGACATTGATATGAAAAGCAAAGGTGTAGGTGCAAATTCATTACCAAATTCGGATTTATTACGAGAGATGTTAGTAACTATTTTTTCTTAAATTTAAATACTTCTCCAATTCTATTAATTCATTTTTATTTAAATCCAATTTATTTTTGGACTTATCTTTACATTATATTTGCAAAAAATAGTTAAAAAATTATGTGTTCAATACAAGAAAAAGGATTTATGCAGGAAGCTATTAACCTGTCGATAGAAAATGTTGTAAGCGGAAAAGGTGGCCCATTTGGTGCTGTTATTGTAAAAGACGGAAAAATAATTGCAAGAGGTGCTAATGAAGTTACCTCTTCCGGCGATCCAACAGCACATGCTGAAGTTGTAGCTATAAGAAAAGCTTGTAAAGAACTTGGTACTTTCCAATTAAACGGTTGTCAAATATACACTAGTTGTGAACCTTGCCCTATGTGTTTAGGAGCTATTTATTGGGCAAGACCTGACAAAATGTATTTTGCAAATTCAAAAAAAGATGCAGCTGACATACATTTTGATGACCAGTTTATTTATGAAGAACTTGAACTTCCGTACCAAAATAGAAAATTAGAAACAGTTCAAATTATGCGTGACGATGCGCTAAAAGCTTTTGAAGCTTGGTCTAAAAGTATTTCTAAAATTGAATATTAAATTCTGAATCAGAAGTATTTTTTTATAAAAATATGAAATCTAATAAAAAATGTACTACTTATTTGGATAAATTAACAACAAAATAGGTTTTTAATTTATTGAGAATAAAGTTAGTGTTTTTTTATTTGAAAACAAATTCGTTATTCGTTACAATTATGAATATAACAAAAAATCGTTTCTTTTCAAACCTTGTCGGTGGCCTACTTTATATGGCTGGTGATATTGTTGCTACCTTAATTTCAGGAAATTTCAGCTTTTTTAGAGCCTTATGTGTATTTGCTTTAGGAGCCGTTGTATATGCTATTGAAATTCAATGGTATTTCAATTGGATAGAACGTTATTTGGAAAAATATTCCCCCCAAAAAAAAGCCCTACTTAAAACAATAATGGCGTTACTGTACTTTAATCCTATATGGATTTATAGACATTTGGCACTTTTAAATGTATTTTCTGGAACATTTATACAAATTAATGAGCATTTATTTACAATTGCTTTTTATTCATTCTTAGTGAATATTCCCATTTCTATGATTGTTAATTATCTCATTCAAAATAAAACTCCTTTATCCTATCGCTTTCTTGCAAGTGCTTTATTTTCTGGGGTTATGGCTGTTTACTATTCAATGAGTGCTGATTGGTTTTAAAATTATTTTAAAATCAAAGTTGATATAAGTTTTGATGACTACTTTATTATTTAGTCGTACTTGATGTTAAATTAAAATTTTATTACTAAATACAATTGAATCAAATTTAATTATTGGTAATTAATATTTAATTACTTAATTTGCGTTAAATAAACTAGTCAAAAAAATGATTGCTATTACTCGATTATTCGATTTTCCATATTATCAATTAGAAAAATACAATTTATCAGATGCTTTAGTTACCAAATATGATGGTGTTTGGCAAAAAACATCAACTAAAGAATATATTGATAACGCGAATTCAATTTCTAGGGCTTTATTACGATTAGGCATTCAAAAAAATGATAAAATTGCATTAATTTCTACTTCTAATAGAACTGAATGGAATATACTTGATATTGGAATACTCCAAACTGGTGCACAAACAATCCCTATTTATCCAACAATTGCTGAAGAAGATTACGAGTATATTTTAAATCATTCTGAAGCAATTTATTGTTTTGTTTCTGATATAGAAGTATTTACTAAATTAAATAACATTAAAAAAAATGTTCCCAATTTAAAAGAAATCTATTCTTTTAATGAAATTGCTAACTGCAAAAATTGGACCGAACTTTTACGTTTAGGAGAAAACGAAAGCAATCAAAATGAAGTAATTACACGCAAAAAAGAAGTAGCTACTGACGATTTAGCAACAATCATTTACACTTCAGGAACAACAGGTAAACCAAAAGGTGTAATGTTGAGTCACAGAAACATTGTCTCAAACGTATTAGACAGTGCTCCTAGAATTCCATTTGAAGCAGGAAACAGTGTCGCTTTAAGCTTTTTACCCATTTGTCATATTTTTGAAAGAATGATTTTATACCTCTATCAATATTATGGTGTATCAGTATATTTTGGAGAATCAATTGATAAAATCGGGGTAAATATAAAAGAGGTTAAACCAAATGTAATAACCGCAGTTCCAAGGCTTTTAGAAAAAGTTTATGAAAGTATATATGCTAAAGGAGCAGAATTAAAAGGAATTAAGAAAGCTATGTTTTTTTGGGCAATTAATTTAGGTTTACATTATGCTCCTTATGGCGCGAACGGTATTTGGTATGAGTTGCAATTAAAAATAGCCAGAAAATTAATTTTTAGTAAATGGAAAGTAGGTTTAGGTGGCAATTTAGATTTAATGGTATCTGGAAGTGCTGCTTTACAACCAAGATTAGCAAGAGTTTTTGCTGCTGCTCAAATTCCTGTAATGGAAGGATATGGTTTATCAGAAACATCACCCGTAATTTCTGTGAATGACATGAGAAATAAAGGTTTTAAAGTAGGAACAGTAGGCAAAGTAATAAATAATGTTGAGGTCAAAATAGCTGAAGATGGTGAAATTTTGTGCAAAGGTCCCAATGTCATGTTAGGTTATTTCAAAGACACAGAAAAAACAGCTAAAGCCCTTCAAAATGGTTATTTTCATACAGGTGATATTGGATTTATTGATGAAGAAGGTTTTTTGAAAATTACAGACAGAAAAAAAGAAATGTTCAAAACTTCTGGAGGTAAATACATTGCACCTCAATTAATTGAAAACGCAATGAAACAATCTAGATTTATTGAACAAATAATGGTAATAGGTGACGGAGAAAAAATGCCTGCTGCGTTTATTCAACCAAATTTTAATTTTATTAAAGAATGGGAAAAGATTCATGGAATAAAAGTTGGAATTTCAAACGATGAAATTGTCAAAAATCTACTTGTAATTGAAAGAATTCAAGAAGAAATTGACCGATTAAATAAAAAATTTGGAAATTGGGAACAAATCAAACGATTTGAATTAACTCCCGATATCTGGTCTATTGAAGGAGGTCATCTTACTCCTACTTTAAAACTGAAACGTAAAATAATTCTTGAAAAATACGCTCAATTATATGCAAAAATATATCAATCATAAATCAATAAAAATGAATTTAAAATTGTATTTTATTCTTTCACTTGTAGTTGTCTTTTTAGGTTGTAAAAATAATGAAACAGTTGACCAAAAAATAAAAACAAATTATTTAAGTTTTAAAAATAGGGACGACCAGTTTACAGGAGGTATTAAAATGATACCAATTACTACTCCAGTAGGTACATTTAAAGTTTGGACTAAAACTGTAGGAAACAATCCGAAAATTAAAGTATTATTATTACACGGTGGACCTGGAGGAACACATGAATTTTTTGAAAGTTTTGATGGCTATTTTCCTCAAGAAGGTATTGAATATATCTATTATGACCAATTAGGTTCTTATTACAGTGACCAGCCAAATGACAAAAAATTATGGACAATTCCTCGATTTGTTGAGGAAGTAGAACAAGTTAGAAAAGCTTTAAAGTTAGACCAAAACAATTTCTTTTTGTTAGGTCAATCTTGGGGAGGAATTTTAGCAATGGAATATGCGTTAAAATACCAAAAAAACTTAAAAGGACTCATTATTTCTAATATGATGGCAAGTGCTCCTGCTTATAATAAATATGCAGAAGAAGTACTAGGACCTCAGATGGATCCAATTATTTTGTCGCAAATAAAAGAAATTGAACGCAAAAAAGATTTCGGTAACCCAAAATACAATGAATTATTATTCAAACATTATTATACCCAACATGTTATTCATTTACCGTTCGAGCAATGGCCAGAATCAATAAATAGAGCTTTTAAGCATTTAAATGCAAACGTATATGTGTTTATGCAAGGTCAAAGTGAATTCGGAATTACTGGAGATGCAACTTTAAAAGATTGGGATATTACTTCAAAATTAAAAAACATTACCGTTCCTACATTAGCTATAGGTGCAAAATACGATACTATGGATCCAAAGCACATGGAATGGATTTCCAAAGAAGTAAAAAATGGTCGCTTTTTATTTTGTCCAAATGGAAGTCACTGTTCACAATACGATGATCAAAAAAATTATTTTCCTGGTCTAATTGCTTTTCTACATGATGTTGATGAAAATAATTTTAAATAATTTTACTTTTTATTCGAATGAATTTCACATAATTACCTATATAATTTTTGAAAAAAAGGAACTAAAAAATAAATAACTGTTAATTTTAAGCAATACTTAAGTTTAATTTTTTATTAGCTAAAAAAAAATAAACTAATTTTATACGCCACCTTAAAAATATATAATTGTTTTATGTTTAAAATAAAAGCTTTCATATTAGATTCAAATTTTGAAAACATATCAGCTTTTAATACATTAATTAAAAATTATTGTCCTAGTATCGAAATTATTTATTCGAATAATTCATTCGAGAATATCAAAAAAATAATAAACTCAAAAAAACCTGACGTACTATTTACAAGAATTACTGATGATAATTTCATTTTATTTAATGACATAATTAGTAAAAATAAAATTGAAATTGTACAATTACTTGGAGTTGAAGAAACGTTCAGTAAATTGAAAACTTTTCAAGATTTGATTAAAATTGAAATACCATTTAAATTAGAAACTACCCTTTTAAAAGTTAATGAAGTAATAAAAAAAATACACTCGAAAGAAAATGCTAAAAATTCAGAAAGGGAAATAGAAATTCCTAAAAACAATAAGTCTGAAATTAAAGACACTATAACAATTCACACACCCGATTCTATTGAGTTAATAAAAACAAATACTTTACTTTATTGTACTTTTTCTAATAAATACACCATTTTTTATTTGGTTAATGGAACTAAAATAATTTCTAAAAAAAGTCTAAGTTCGTTTGAAAATTCCCTTTCAAGCGATTTTTTTTGTAAGATTCACACTAATTTTATTGTTAATATTAATTACATAAAAAAAATAATCAAAAAAAATGGTGTTTCATGCGAACTCTTTTCTGGGATTCAACTTCCTGTTGCGCTAGAAATGTCTGAAGATTTATTTAATTTATTAAAAATTAAATCTTAGATATATAATTTCATTTGGAAATCATCCATTATGTATCCATTTCCAATTTCAATTTTTTCTTCTAAAACAACTATAAATCCTAATTTTTCATAAAAATATTTAGCATTATTAAAGCGGTTTACATTTAATAAAATAGTATTATTGTTATTATCTAAGGTCAACTCTTTCGCTTTTTCAATAAGAAATCGACCAAAACCTTTTTTTTGTAATTCTGGAAGTAAATACAGTTTGTGTAATTTAGTAGTTGCTTCCTTGTTATAATTATGTTCCAATGACATAAAACCAATGGAAGTGTTACGATATTTAATCAAATAAAAATCTTGATTGTTTAACATTTGCTTTTTCAAGGCCTCTTCTGAATAAATCAATTGAAGCATGTATTCCATTTGATGATTTTCTAAAATCGTTTTGTAAACAACAGGCCAAATTTGAATGGCTAAAGATTGAATTTCTGAAATACTGTAACTATCAACTTTATAAATCTGTATCATAATTGTAATAACTAAAAAAACCTTCAATATTTAGTTATATTGAAGGTTTTTATAAACAAATTGTATTTTTAGAAAACAAACATAGCTCTATCGCCCATCAATTCATTCACTTGATTGGCTACTTCTTCAATAATTTCATCATTAGTGTGATTTGTTAAAACTTTGTCAATAAGTGCAACAATTGATTCCATATCACTTTCAACTAAACCTCTGGTAGTAATAGCAGGTGTTCCTATTCTAATACCAGATGTTATAAATGGTGATTTGTCATCAAAAGGCACCATATTTTTATTAACTGTAATTTCTGCTTTTACTAAAGCATTCTCAGCTTCTTTACCCGTAATTCCTTTGTTTCTCAAATCTATCAACATCATGTGGTTATCTGTACCACCCGATATTAAATGATAGTCTCTTGCTATAAATGCTTGAGCCATCGCTTTTGCATTTTTTTGAATTTGAAGTGCATACTGAAAAAATTGATCGGTTAATGCTTCCCCAAAGGCTACCGCTTTTGCAGCAATTATGTGCATTAATGGCCCCCCTTGATTTCCTGGAAAAACAGCCAAATCTAACAATGAGGACATCATTCTAATTTCGCCTTTAGGAGTTTTTATACCAAATGGATTTTCAAAATCTTTACCCATTAAAATCATTCCTCCTCTTGGTCCTCGCAATGTTTTATGGGTTGTTGTTGTTACTATATGGCAATGCGGAATTGGATCGTTCATTAATCCTTTTGCAATCAGTCCGGCAGGATGCGAAATATCAGCTAAAAGTAGTGCATTTACACTATCTGCAATTTGTCTAAAACGGGCAAAATCCATATCTCTACAATAAGCAGAAGCACCCGCAATAATTAATTTTGGTTGTTCTTTTAAAGCTATTTCTTGTAATTTGTCGTAATTAATTGTTCCAGTTTCTTTATCTACTCCATAAAATACTGGATTGTATAAACGTCCTGAAAAATTTACAGGTGATCCATGTGTAAGATGACCTCCATGAGATAAATCAAAACCTAAAATAGTATCTCCTGGTTTCAAACATGCAAAATATACTGCGGTGTTTGCTTGCGACCCTGAGTGTGGTTGAACATTTGCATAAGCAGCTCCAAAAAGTTCTTTTGCTCTATCAATAGCAATTTGCTCTACAATATCTACTACTTCACAGCCACCGTAATATCTTTTTCCTGGATATCCTTCTGCATATTTATTTGTTAAACAAGAACCCGCTGCTTCTAGTACTTGATCACTTACAAAGTTCTCTGAAGCAATAAGTTCAATTCCTAATTGTTGTCTTTCTTGTTCGTCTGATATTAAGTCAAAAATAATAGAATCTTGATGCATAGTTAATTTTTTTGATGATTTGATTACAAAAATACAAAAAACGTTTGGAAACAAAACAGATTATAATATATTTGATAACTGAATTTTTTCAAATCAATAAACTTTCAATTATGTTAATATCTGCAAACGATCCTAAAAGAAAATCTTGGCTTACTGTTGCTCAGGATAGTGATTTCCCAATTCAAAATATACCTTTTGGTGTTTTTTTAACAAAAGAATTTGTGGTTACTGTTGGTACGAGAATTGGTGATTTTGCTATTGATTTAGGTGCGCTTCAACAATTAAATTATTTTGAAGGAATTGAATTAACTGATGATATGTTCATGCAAGATACCCTGAATGATTTTATTTCTGATGGTAAAAAAACCTGGCGCTTAGTGAGAAATAGAATAGCTGAACTTTTTGATAAAGAAAATCCTAAATTAAGAGATAATATCAATCATAGAAATATTGTTATTTTCAATATAGAAGATGTAGAAATGCAATTGCCGGTTTTAATTGGCGACTATACTGATTTTTATTCAAGTAAAGAACATGCCACCAATGTTGGAAAAATGTTTAGAGATCCAGCAAATGCATTATTACCAAATTGGCTTCATATTCCAGTTGGTTATCACGGAAGAAGTTCAACAATTGTTCCTAGTGGAATTCCAGTTCACAGACCAATGGGGCAAACGTTACCTAATGGAGAAACTACGCCAGTTTTTGGTCCTTCTCGATTAGTTGATTTTGAACTAGAAACTGCATTTATTACAACCGATGCCAATATAATGGGCGAGAATATTCCCATTAACGAAGCCGAAGATTATATTTTCGGAATGGTGTTGCTTAACGACTGGAGCGCAAGAGACATTCAAAAATGGGAATATGTCCCACTAGGCCCTTTTCTTGCTAAAAACTTTGCCTCTTCCATTTCTCCATGGATAGTAACAATAGATGCGCTTGAACCTTTTAGAACCAAAGGTCCAAAACAAGAACCTACACCCCTTCCCTATTTACAACAAAAAGGAAAACACGCTTTTGACATTCATTTAGAGGTTTCCATTAAGCCTGAAAATTGTGAGGAACAAGTAGTGTCTAAAACAAATTTTAAATACATGTATTGGTCTATGGCGCAACAACTAACCCATCACACATCAAACGGATGTAGAATTAATTCCGGCGACATGATGGGGTCTGGAACAATTTCTGGGCCAACTCCTGACAGTTTTGGTTCTATGCTTGAATTAACTTGGGGCGGTCAAAATCCAATTGTAATGGCAGACGGAACCGAACGTAAATTTATTAATGATAACGACACCGTCACAATTAAAGGGTATTGCAAACACAGTGATGTCCGAATTGGATTTGGTGAAGTTGCCTCAAAATTACTTCCTCCTTTTGTTAGAAAATAAATTTGAACACGTATAATTTTAATGTTTTTATTTCGTTATACTAGCACATTCCAAAACACTTCACACCATGAATCAAATAAAAATCCTTTGGGTAGATGACGAAATTGAGTTATTAAAACCGCATATCCTTTTTTTAGAAAAGAAAAATTATAACGTAACCACCTGTAACAACGGTAGAGATGCTATCGATGTTTTTGAAGAACATAATTTTGACATTGTTTTTCTTGACGAAAACATGCCTGGAATGAGCGGACTTGAAACACTTTCAGAAATGAAAGAAAAAAAATCGGCAATTCCTGTCATCATGATTACTAAAAGTGAAGAAGAATTAATTATGGAAGAAGCAATAGGTTCCAAAATTGCCGATTATTTAATTAAACCTGTAAATCCAAATCAAATTCTACTTAGCTTAAAGAAAAATTTGGATCACTCTAGGTTAATTTCTGAAAAAACTACTTTAGATTATCAAAAAGAATTTAGAAAAATTGCAATGGATATGGCTATGGTCAATTCCTTTGATGCATGGACTGAGTTGTACAAAAAGCTACTGTTTTGGGAACTTGAACTTGAAACTATCAACGATCAAAGCATGGTTGAAATTTTAGAGTCACAAAAAGCAGAAGCCAACTCTCAATTCGGGAAATTTATTGAACGAAATTATGCCAGTTGGTTTGAACCAAAAGCAGACAAGCCCATTCAGTCGCATACGCTATTCAGAGAATTAGTGGTCCCAGAATTGGTTAAAAAAGACATGCCTATTTTATTTGTTGTAGTTGACAATTTAAGATACGACCAATGGAAATCATTTGAAAGCGTGGTTGCCAATCATTATAAATTAGAAAAAGAAGTACCCTATTACGCTATATTACCAACTGCAACACAATATGCGAGAAATTCAATATTTTCAGGTTTATTGCCAATTGAAATGGAAAAACAATTTCCCCAATATTGGAAAAATGACGTTGAAGAAGGCGGTAAAAACCTTTTTGAAGCCGAATTTTTAACTGCTCATTTAAAAAAATTAGGTTTAAACATTAAACAAGATTATTTTAAAATTACCAATTTAGCAGGTGGTAAAAAATTGGTTGAAAATTTTAAATCATTAAAAAACAATGATTTAGTTACTGTTGTTTACAATTTTGTTGACATGCTTTCTCATGCAAAAACAGAGATGGATGTGGTAAAAGAACTTGCCTCAGATGATAAAGCTTATCGGTCATTAACGTTAAGTTGGTTCAAAAATTCTCCCTTATTGGAAGTTATACAACAAGCACAAAAAATGGGGTTTAAGCTAATTATTACAACCGATCATGGTACCATAAATGTAAAAAATCCTTCAAAAGTAATTGGTGACAAAAACACTAGCTTGAATTTACGCTACAAAACAGGAAGAAGTTTGTCCTATGAAGATAAAGACGTATATGCCGTTAAAGATCCAAAAAAGATTGGTTTACCGTCCATAAACATGAGTAGCTCCTATATATTTGCAAAAAACGATTTGTTTTTGGCTTATGTAAACAACATGAATTATTATGCAAGCTATTATAAAAACACGTACCAACACGGCGGCATTTCGTTAGAAGAAATGATCATTCCTTTTTTGGTTTTTACCCCTAAACAAAGTTAAACAACACGTTTTTTTATGGAAATTGTTTTTTCATTACCCGAAATTGAACTAGTGGCACAACAAATTATTGAACAAGTCCCCGCTAAAATAATACTTTTTAATGGCGAAATGGGCGTTGGAAAAACCACTTTAATCAAAGAAATTTCAAAACAATTAGGGGTACAGGACGCAACAAGTAGCCCTACTTTTTCATTGGTAAACGAATACCAAGCTGCTCAACACACCATTTATCATTTTGATTTGTATCGGATAAAAAAGGAAACCGAAGCCTTGGATATGGGCATTGACGATTACTTGTATTCTGGAAATTGGTGTTTTATTGAGTGGGCAACCATTATTTCAAATTTAATTCCAGAAAACCATACGGTAATCAACCTTTCTTTACTAAACGACGGCAAGAGGCTATTACACTATCGGTAACTTTAACCGTTTCTCAATTTATTACAACAGTATTCTCTAAATTTCAGATAAAAATACTCCAAAACAAACAAATTTGCCTAAATTCAGGTATTTTTGAATAAAATCATTTAAAACCTAAATTAGTACTAGTGTTTTAGTTAAGCAATTATTAATTGGAAAAATTCAAATTGAACCAAGTTGATTCTAATTTTTATAATGAACTGAAACGAGTAATTTCTACTAAAATATTTTATATTTAATTGGTTTCTAATATAATAGTGATTATTTGTACATACTTATTACAATAACAACAAATTATTATAAAAAAAGACGCAACCTTTTTAATTGTTTTACATCTAAATGAAAACTTTTAAATGAAAAAAATACTTTTAGTACTATTTGTTTGCAGCATAGTAACTGCACAACAAGTTACCACTGTTTCAGGTTTTGCTGGGGCTGGTTATGTTGATGGCTCTTTGGCAAATGCAAAATTTAGTGGTCCTATTGGTATTTGCGCTGACCCTACAGGTACGCTTTATATAGCCGATGGTAACAATTACTGTGTTCGAAAAATTGATTTTTCAACAGGCGTAGTCAGTACTTTTGCAGGTACTGCTGTTCAAGGTTTTGCGGATGGTAGCATGGCAACAGCACAATTTCATAGTCCAGGTGGTATTTGTATGGACAGTGCTGGCAATTTATTTGTAGCAGATAGAGGTAATAATAAAATACGGAAAATTGATGTAAGCACAGGCATGGTCAGTACTTTTGCCGGATCTACCCAAGGTTTTGCAAATGGTACGGGAACCAGTACCAAATTCAATAACCCAGCAGGAATTTGTATCGACAGCAACGACAATTTATATGTAGTTGAATGGGGTAATAATGTAGTCCGAAAAATAACGCCAACACGGCAAGTAACTACTTTTGCAGGTAGTATTAATGGTTTTGCAGACGGCGTGGGCTCAGCTGCAAAATTTGCTACCCCCATGGCACTATGTGCGGATGCTCAAAATACTATTTTTGTAGCAGACACGTACAATGCAAAAATAAGAAAAATTGAACCCAATGGTACTGTTTCAACTATTGCAGGATCAACTTATGGTTATTTAGATGGAATAGCACTAACATCACAATTTTCAACAACAAATGGTATTTGTATAGATAGTAATAATAATTTGTATGTTACAGATAATGATAGGATAAGAAAAATTGATTTAACAAATAATGTCGTAAGTACTTATGTGGGTTCTTTAACTGGTGCTTATGCAACAGTTGATGGTGAAGGAAACCTAGCATTATTATCAGATCCCAAAGGTATTGGAATCACTGCAAATGATATTATATATTTTTGTCAGTTTGGACCATGTAAAATAAGAAAAATCACCTCTATTTTAAGTACTGACAATTTTGTTGAAAATAGTTTGCAATTGTATCCTAACCCCAATACTGGGAGTTTTAGCATTAACACTGTTCAAAATTGTAGTATAGTAATTTATGACCTACTTGGACAACTTGTTTTTACAAAAAAGAACCTCCAAAGTGAAAATACACTACTAGAAACAGGGCTAAAAAAAGGAGGCTACTTAGTTTGTATCACTAGCGCCGAAGGCAAAACAACTAATCAAAAAATGGTAATTGAGTAAAATTTCATCTCAACAACTAAGTATTTTTTGATTTTATACTACCTACAATGAATCTCTTAAAGTACCTTTTTGAAAACATGAAATGCCTTCCTTTTTTTTAACTATGGCTAATAGTATATTTTTAAGTTATGCTTCATTTTTAAAGTAGTTTTTACGCAGCCAAAACGAAACTTTAACTAAAAGTAGCAAAGCAGGAACTTCTACTAATGGGCCAATTACACCTGCAAATGCTTGCCCACTATTGATTCCAAAAATACCAATGGCAACTGCGATTGCTAACTCAAAATTGTTTCCTGTTGCAGTAAATGCTATAGCCGTTGTTTTTGAATAATCTGCACCAAAATGTTTTCCAACAAAAAAACTCAAAACAAACATTATTATAAAATAGAGCACTAACGGTAATGCAATTCGTACTACATCAAAAGGGATTGCTACAATTAAGGCACCTTTTAAACTGAACATTATAAGTATGGTAAATAATAGCGCTACTAAAGTTATAGGGGAAATTGCTGGGACATACTTTGTTTGAAACCATTCTTCGCCTTTTAAACGAATTAATACATACCGACTGATACTGCCTAAAGCAAACGGAATTCCTAAATAAATCCCCACACTTTCTGCTATTTGCCCTATGCTAATGTTTACTTCAAAACCTTTGATACCAAAAAAAGGAGGCAAAACGGTAATAAAAAAATAGGCATAAACACTGTAAAGCAATACCTGAAAAATACTGTTTAGTGCTATTAATCCAGCTCCATATTCACGATTTCCTTCTGCTAAATCATTCCAAACTACTACCATGGCTATGCATCTTGCTAAACCAATAAGAATGATACCAATTCTATATTCTGGGTAACCACTTAAACAAAGTAATGCCAAAAAAAACATTACTATTGGACCTATAATCCAATTAAGTAGTAATGATGCGCCGAGTACTTTTGTGTTTTTAAACACTTCACTCATTTTGGAATAATTTACTTTAGCCAGCGGTGGATACATCATTAAGATTAATCCAATTGCTAGTGGAATGTTGGTTGTTCCGTTTGAAAAAGAATTAATAAACTTGCTACTCGATGGAATATAATTTCCTATTGCCACACCAATTACCATTGCAAGGAATATCCAAAGTGTTAAATAGTGGTCTAAAAAATGCAACTTTTTTCTTCCAACAACAGGAGTACAATTATTTGATGCCATAGTAAAGAGCTATTTGTGAAAATACAAAGCACATTTCAGTAGCAATTTGGATGCTTCTTTCTTCATACTTTTCAACCTGCTGTGTCGTATTGTCAAACACTTTTGGGTCTTCAAAAGTAATTGGAATTCGTTTTTCAGCACCTGCAATATATGGACAACCCTGATCGGCAGAAGAACAAGTTAAAATTGCTGCAAATTCACTTTTGGGGTTAAAACTGTCATCAAACGTTTTAGAAAAACCAATAATAGGATACTCGTTTTCAGCATATTTAATGGCATAAATTGGATTAGTTCCTTTAGCAATTGTTTTAATTTGAAAGCCTTGCTTTAATAAAGTTTTAGCTATCATAGGAAACATTGCTGTAGCTTCAGTTCCACCAGAGTAGCAAAATACGTTTTTTATACCGTAAAATGCAGCTGCTGTTTGTGCCCAAACTTGTGACAAATGACTTCTTCTTGAGTTGTGAGTACAAATTAAGTTAAGTCTGATTTCTTGATGGTTTTCAACTTTTGATTGAATAAAAGCTACAAGTGGCTGTAAAATTAGTTTACGTTCCTCGGTAATCGACTCGAAATTTAATTCTTTGATTGTTTTTTCAATTTCAGAAAGAAGTGTTTTTTTGGTAGTTATCATCTATATTAAATCTTTAAATTAAATTTTTTAACAGCAATTTCCTCCAGGAGTACAGCAAGACGCTTCAATTGTATCTACTACATTTATTTTTTGTTTTTCTTTAGGAATTCCGCATTGGTCTTGTGCTAAACAAGCAGTATGTTTGTTTAGTAATTCAAAATTTAATCCGTTGAATTCTAAATCGTATTTACCAATAGTTTGTGCTTGGTATTCAACTTCAATTTCAAAATTGCCAATTCCTAATTTTCGTTCAGATAGTTCAATAATATTTAAAAGTTTTTGAGGCTTTAGTTTATGATCCACATCGTTTGCGTTCCATAATTGAAAGTTAACAACTGTTTCGTTTCGAACAGTTCCTCCACAATCAATAAAATTTTTAGTTATTATACCTACTTCAGTAACATGAAAATGTTCAGGTACTAAATTTCCGTTTGGGAGTTGAAAATTAACTGATTCAACGGTTTTTAAAATTTCTTTTATTTTTAATAAATTCATGATAATTATGATTTTAGTTTTAACAACATTGTTTTTTCTTGATTTCGAGATGCTGAGTAATGGCTTGAAAAAAATGCATGATTTTTTCAATATTACTTTCATTTATACAATAACAAATAGAAGTTCCTTCAACGTTCCCTTTAATTAAACCTGCATTTTTAAGTTCTTTAAGATGTTGAGAAACGGTTGGTTGCGCTAATGGCAATTCGTTTACAATGTCCCCGCAAATACAACTATCAACTTTTATCAGATATTCAATTATAGCAATTCTAGCTGGATGTGATAAAGCCTTAAACAGTGTCGCCATTTCATTGTGATCAGCTGAAAATGCCCCTGATTTTGATGCTCCCATAAGGTAGTATATTTTTATATTGCAATATTACGATATATAAATTAATTAGTAGTATCTTTTTTGTACTAATTAGAAATAAAAATTCAATTAGTACTAGTTTCTAAAATCCTAAAAAAAATTACTACTTTTGGAATCTTAAAAATAAATGATATGGCTTCGATTACATTAGGTGGAAACAAAATTAATACAAATGGTGAATTACCAAAAGTTGGGACACAAGCCCTAGCTTTTAATTTAGTTAAAAATGACTTAGCTACTGTTAGTTTAGCTGATTATTTGGGAAGTAAATTAGTTTTAAATATTTTTCCAAGCATTGATACAGGAACTTGCGCTACTTCAGTTAGAAAATTTAATGAAAGCGCTAGTGGATTAGAAAACACAAAAGTTTTGTGTATTTCGAGAGATTTACCATTTGCTCAAAAACGTTTTTGTGGTGCAGAAGGATTAGAAAATGTTGAAAATTTATCTGATTTTAAAACGGGTGAATTTGGTAAAAATTATGGATTAGAAATTATTGACGGTCCATTAGCAGGTTTGCATTCTAGAGTAGTAATAGTTTTAGATGAAAATGGTATAGTTAAATATACCGAACAAGTTGCTGAAATAGCAAACGAACCTAATTATGAATTAGCATTAGCGTCTTTATAAGCACAAGAATGGAATTTGAAAAAGATACCACCTTTTTTACGGGTAGATTAAAAAGTATGGGATTTGCTGTTAAAGGTGCCGTAAAATTAATTACAACCGAACACAGTATAATGGTTCAAAGCAGTATTGCACTACTTTTAGTTTTTGCAGGATTTTATTTTAAAATTTCTCGCGAAGAGTGGATGCTTCAAATATTAGCTAGTGGTTTGGTTTTAAGCATTGAGGGGTTAAATACTGCTGTAGAAAAAATTGCGGATTTTATTCATCCTGAATACCATAAAAAAATTGGTTTTATTAAAGATATTGCTGCGGGATCTGTATTTTTTGCTGCAATTACTGCCCTACTAATTGGTTTGATAATATATATTCCCAAGTTTACCTAAATTTACTATTCAAATCAAAAATATTGAAAATCAAACATGGCAAAAACCATTAAAAAAGAGTTAGCTGATAAAAATAAAGAGTCTGGAACAGTAGCCAAAAAACCTTTTAAAATAACACGTCAACATAAAGTGCTTTTGGGGTGTTTGTTGGTTTGTTTTTCAGTTGGACTTTTAGTTTCCTTCATTTCTTTTTTTATTTACGGCAATGAAGACCAAAGTGCAGCTACTGCCCTATTAGATAGAACAGAGGTAGTAAATAATTGGCTAGGTAAATTTGGAGCTTTTTTAGCCGATGTATTTATTTATAGAGGATTTGGAGCAGCATCGTTCTTATTTGTTCGGTTAATTTTTCTAACTGGTTCGTTTTTAATTTTCGATATTTCTTTAAAAAAATTAAAATCAATTTGGTTTTGGGATTTGTTTGCAATTATTGTCTTATCCATATTTTTAGGTTTTTTTGCAGGTGCATTACCCGAATTAGGTGGAATAATTGGCTTTGAAATGAATTTGTTTGCTCAAGATTATATTGGAAAAACAGGTACTTTTTTAGTGCTGTTGTTTGGAATTATAACGTATTTATTATTCAAAATTAAAATTTCTCCCGAAGCAATAAAATCGTTTTTTGAAAAAAAGAAACAAGAAATAGCTGAAGATTTAAAAGAAACTAAATTGCCTGCAACTGATAGCGCATATAATTTAGAAGAATTTGCTGTTGATGAGGAAGATGAGGAATTTGAAAACAAACAAATTTTCAACCCTAAAAATGATGAAGATGATGATGACTTTGAAGAGCCCGTTTTAAAAAAACCTTCACAATTTGAAATTAACAAAGAATCTTTAAAACCGACTATAAATTCTGCTTCTGAAATCAATTTAGATCCAAGTATTAGAAATACACGATTGGAAATCATTAATGAAACAGATGTTATTGATCCTGAAGCAGTAGAAATTCATGAAGAAGTATTTGTAATTGAAAAGGCCGTTGAAGAAGATATTATTGAAGACAATTTAGCCTCAAGATTAGTAGCTGATTTTGGACTTTTTGATCCAACCTTAGAATTATCGAATTACAAATTTCCTACAATAGATTTATTAAAAGAATATTCTAGTGGTGGTATAACCATTAACCAACAAGAATTGGAAGACAACAAAAATAATATTGTTGAAACACTAAGAAATTATAAAATAGAGATTGCACAAATAAAAGCTACAGTTGGCCCTTCGGTTACTTTATATGAAATAGTTCCTGAAGCGGGTATACGAATTTCAAAAATTAAAAGTTTAGAAGATGATATTGCTTTGTCATTATCTGCATTAGGAATTCGAATTATTGCACCAATTCCTGGAAAAGGTACAATTGGTATTGAAGTTCCAAATAAAAATCCAACCATGGTTTCCATGAAAAGTGTTATAGGTTCGGCAAAATTTCAAGAAGCTGAAATGGAACTACCAATTGCGTTGGGTAAAACTATTTCAAATGAAACTTTTGTAGTTGATCTTGCTAAAATGCCACACTTGTTAATGGCTGGTGCTACTGGTCAAGGAAAATCTGTTGGTTTAAATGCCGTTTTAACATCGTTACTTTATAAAAAACATCCAGCAGAAGTAAAATTTGTACTTGTAGATCCTAAAAAAGTAGAGCTTACATTATTTAATAAAATTGAACGCCATTATTTAGCAAAACTTCCTGATACTGATGATGCTATTATTACCGATAATAACAAAGTAGTTAATACTTTAAATTCGCTTTGTGTCGAAATGGACAATCGTTATACCTTGTTAAAAGATGCAATGGTTCGAAATATTAAAGAATACAACGAAAAATTCAAATCTAGAAAATTAAATCCTGAAAATGGTCATCGGTTTTTGCCTTATATAGTACTTGTTGTAGACGAATTTGCAGATTTAATTATGACTGCGGGAAAAGAAGTTGAAACTCCAATTGCAAGACTAGCACAGTTAGCCAGAGCAATTGGTATTCATTTAATAATTGCTACACAAAGACCTTCCGTAAATGTGATTACTGGATTAATTAAAGCAAATTTTCCAGCAAGAATTGCTTTTCGAGTAACCTCTAAAATAGATTCCAGAACAATTTTAGACACACAAGGAGCAGATCAATTGATTGGTAGAGGTGATATGTTATATACCAATGGAAATGATGTTGTTCGAGTACAATGTGCATTTGTTGATACCCCAGAAGTAGAAAAAATTACTGAATTTATTGGTTCGCAAAAAGCATATCCAAATGCCTATTTATTACCTGAGTATATAGGCGATGCTGATGAAAACGGTATAAAATTAGAAATGGATATTTCAGATAGAGATTCAATGTTTAGAGAAGCTGCTGAAATAATTGTTACAGCTCAACAAGGTTCGGCATCATTATTGCAAAGAAAACTGAAACTTGGGTATAATAGAGCAGGAAGACTAATTGATCAACTTGAAATGGCTGGAATTGTTGGGCCATTCGAAGGAAGTAAAGCAAGAAGTGTCAATATTCCTGACTTAGTTGCCCTTGATCATTTTTTTAATAATGAAGAAAAATAAACTTAAAATGAATGCAATCAATTATGAGTACTTTAAAAAAAGTATTTCAACATTGCTTTTTTTAATTGTAGTATTTGTAGGACAAACAAATAGTAATGCTCAGGATAAAAAAGCAAAAGAACTTTTAAATCAAGTTACTACAAAAATAAAAACCTATAAAAACATAACTATTGATTTTAAATATACTTTGAACAATGTTAAAGAGAATATAAATCAAGATAGTAAAGGAAGCGTAATAATGATGGATAACCAATATTATTTAAGTTTCATGGGGGTAACTAAAATATTTGATGGAAAGAAAATATATACCATAAATCCAGAAGATGAGGAAATTACAATTTCTAAATTAAATGAAAAAGACGAATCCATAATTACACCTTCAAAATTGCTTACTTTTTTTAATTCAGGTTATAAATTCACATGGGATATTTTGCAAGACATAAAAGGAAGAAAAATTCAATATATAAAATTAGCTCCCATTAATCCAAAAGACCAAAGAAAAGAAATTTTGTTAGGTATTGATATTCAGACAAAAAATATTTATAACTTAATTGAAATTGGAAAAAAAGGTACTAAAACAACTTTGACTGTTAATTCTTTTAAAACCAATCAACCTTTGTCAAAAAATCAATTTACATTTGTTGCCAGTAAATATCCTCATTACTACATCAATAAATTAGATTAATTGGAGTGAAAATTCTTGATAAATACATTGTTAAAACTTTTGCAACTACATTTTTAACTGTATTTGTAATACTTTTTCTTATTTTTATTTTACAAACTGTCTGGCTTTTTATTGCTGAATTAGCTGGTAAAGATTTGGATATCCTATTAATTTTAAAGTTTTTATTATACAAAATGCCAAGTCTTGTTCCTTTGGCATTACCTCTTTCTGTACTATTATCTTCTATAATGACTTTTGGTGATTTTGCAGAAAATTATGAATTTGCTGCTATGAAATCATCTGGAATTTCATTGAAAAGAGCCTTACACAGTTCAACAATTTTTATATTAATATTGACCATAGCAACCTTTTATTTTGCTAACAATATTATTCCTTTTGCAGAATACAAGTTTGTAAATTTTCGAAAAAATATTGCTCAGAAAAAACCAGCTTTGGCAATAGTTGAAGGTCAATTTAGTACTGTTGGATTTTATTCTATAAAAGTGGAGAAAAAAAAAGGAGAAAATGGAAATTTTCTTGAAGGCGTAACCATTCATAAAAAATCAACCATAGGAGAAGGAAATAAAACTGTAATTAAAGCAAAAACGGGTGAATTAGTGAGTAACGAAAACACTAATTTACTGAAGTTAGTTCTACATGACGGTAATTATTACGAAGATGTTATTCCAAAAAATTATGCAGATCGAAATAAATATCCATTTGCTAAAGCTAATTTTAAAACTGATGTAATCAATATTGATTTAAACAAGCTTAACAATGTTGATATCAACGACGAAAGTGTAACAAATACTGATAATATGCTTAATATTAATCAATTAATATACACACTAGATTCTTTAAATAAAAATTACAAAAAAGAGATTCTATCTTTTAGTGATAATATATACCAACGAACTGGAGTTAACACAACAATCAAAAAAAATGCAATTATTAATACAATAAATTCTGATGTACTTCAAGAACTAAACAAACAACAAAAAATTGAAATTGTCAATGCTGCAATTAATACTATTACTAGTACCAATTTTTCAATTGATGGTTCGAAAATGGAAATAGATTTTAAAAAAAGAATTATAAATAGCCATTTAATTTCGTTGAATGATAAATTTGTAATTTCATTTTCCTGTATTCTAATGTTTTTTATAGGAGCCCCGTTAGGAGCAATAATTAGAAAAGGGGGGCTTGGATTGCCAATTGTTTTTGCTGTTTTAATTTTTATAATCTTTCATTTTATAAATACATTTGGGAAAAAAGTAGCCGAAGAAGATGGTATACATCCTTTTTTAGGCTGTTGGATGTCAACAATGGTACTTTTACCCTTAGCATTTCTTTTGACCTATAGAGCAACAAATGATATTGGATTGTTCAACTTAGAAAACATATTAATGCCAATTCAAAAGTTTTTTTTAAAATTTATTCCATCTAAAAAAGGAGATTAAATGTCTGAAATGCACATAAAACTAAATACAATAGAAGAAGCTATTGAAGATATTCGACAAGGGAAAGTCATTATTGTTGTTGACGATGAAGATCGAGAAAACGAAGGCGATTTTTTAGCTGCTGCTGAAAAAGTTACACCTGAAATGATAAATTTTATGGCTACTCACGGTAGAGGATTAATTTGTGCGCCAATAACAGAAAGTCGCTGTAAAGAATTAGGGCTTCATGTCATGGTTCAAAATAACACAGATCCAATGGAAACTGCTTTTACAGTTTCTATTGATTTAAGAGGAAACGGAGTTACAACTGGAATTTCTGCTTCGGACAGAGCCAAAACTATAGCGGCTTTAGTTGATGAAAATACAAAACCACATGATTTAGCGCGTCCTGGTCATATTTTTCCTTTAATTGCCAAACAAGGTGGTGTTTTAAGAAGAACAGGCCACACAGAAGCTGCAATAGATTTTGCTCGACTTGCAGGATTCAAATCGGCAGGTGTTATTGTAGAAATAATGAATGATGATGGCACCATGGCTCGATTACCTCAATTGGTAGCGGTAGCTAAAAAATTTAATTTAAAATTAGTTTCAATTGAAGATTTAGTTGCTTACCGAATGCAACACGACAGCTTAATTGTCAAAAAAGAAGATTTTGAAATCGAAACCCGTTTTGGTCAATTTAGATTAAGAGCTTATCTACAAACTACTAACAAACAAGTTCACATTGCTTTAACAAAGGGAAGTTGGAACGATGGAGAAACAGTTTTAACTAAAATTCACTCAACTCAAATAAATAATGATATTTTAGGAACTTTAACAAATGATACAGACAAAAAGCTGGATACTGTTTTTAATTTAATCAATAACGAAAAAAAAGGAGCTGTCATTTTTATCAATCAAGAAGTACAATCATTAGATATATTAAATCGATTAGTTGAACTAAAAGCATTACAAGAAAAAGGAATTATCAATGCTCCACAAATTAAAATGGATGCAAAAGATTTTGGAATTGGAGCTCAAATTTTACACGATTTAGATATTTCTAAAATTAAATTAATAACCAATACCTATCAATCTAAACGAGTTGGAATGATTGGATATGGATTAGAAATAACTGAATATATTCCTTACAACTAAAGCATATATGGATAATTTAAAATAAAGAAAACGGTATTTAATAATTCTATATGAAAAAAGAAAAAATAGTATTTTGGACTGCAACATTACTAATTGCTTTATTTGAAGGCGTAATGCCAGCTTTAACTTCACAAACGGAACTTGCAAAAGAAGGACTTAAACATTTAGGCTATCCTGAATATTTTGGAAACGCTTTAGTTGTTTTTAAAATACTTGGTGTTCTTGTATTGGTCACTCCACAAGTTCCTAAAAGAATCAAAGAATGGGCTTACGCAGGATTTGCCTTTGATTTTATTTTTGCTTCTATTAGCCACGGAGCTGTTGATGGATTAAATGGTCAAACCTTTTTCCCTTTAATAGTGTTAGGTATTTTAATACTATCCTATAAATACCATAATAAAATAAATATTGCTAAAAATTAATTACGAAGGGAATTAAAAATAATTCTTTAAACATTGTAAAACATGACAATAGCAAAATTTATTTCTATACAACCTCAAGATAGACAGGATATTTTGGCTAAAATCCATTTGTTAATTTCAACTGAAGACAAAAGTGTTGAATCTAAAATTGGAACAATGATGGGAAAAGAAATGATACTTTACAATACTCCAGGTTCTTTTAAATATGGTCTATCCAGTATAAAAAAACACATTTCACTTCATGCAATGCCTATCTATTGTTCAATTGATTTACATTCAAAATATAAAACTCTTTTTCCCAAAGCTACTTTTCAAAAGGGATGTATCAATTTCTTAAACGAAAACGACCTTCCTTTGAATACCCTTCGAGAATTACTAGCCGAATGTTCAAAAGTCGATTTAACTGCAATTAGATCAGAACAATTAAAATCAAGGAAAAAATAAATTTCTAAAATACCCTAATTTTTCTTACTTCAATATTTTGAAATCAAATTTATTGGCTCAGAATCATTTTTAAAAGTAAACAATTTAAAAGATGTTTTTTTAACAATACACTTTATTAAAAACTGTTTTAATTTAAAATTAGAAAACAAATAAACTACAATGCAATACAGAAAATATATAAATAAAACACAAGTTTCAGAAATTGGACTTGGAGCATGGCAATTAGGAGAAAACTCTGGTTGGAAATCCATGAGTGAAAATGAGGCATTTGAAATGATTAATAAATGTATAGATGCAGGTATTAACTTTTTTGATACAGCACCAATATATGGTCATGGAACAAGTGAAACTAGACTTGGGAAAGCTCTCAAAAGTTACGACAGAAATCAGTTTGTTCTAAATACAAAATTTGGTCATTCTGAAACTGGAGAAACCAACTTTAATGCCAATCAAATACAAAAATCCATAGAAGGAAGTCTAAAAAGATTACAAGTAGATTTTATTGATACAGTCATCATACACAATCCTCCTATCGAATATTTAGATGGAAATAAAAATCCACATTATGAAATATTAGAACGTTTAATGGCTGAAGGAAAAATTCTTGGATATGGAGCATCTTTGGACAGTTACAAAGAAATGAAACTCTTTATGGAAACCACAAATTGCACTGTAATTGAAGCTTTTTTTAATATTTTTCATCAAGACGCAGCTTTAGCTTTTGATTTAGCAAAGGAAAATGAAGTGCGTATAATAGCTAAGATTCCACTCGACTCTGGTTGGCTTACAGGAAAATACAATACCGAAAGTACATTTGATGACATTAGAAATCGATGGTCAATAAGAGATATTAAAACCAGAGGTGAATTGGTCCAAAAATTAGAAAATTGTATTGGAAAGGAAAACAATTTAACCCAGACAGCTTTATCGTTTTGTTTAGCTTACGATGCTGTTTCAACGGTAATACCAGGAAATACAACTATAAATCAACTAAGCAACAATTTAGAAAGTATTTCAAAACCAATTTCTAAAAAACTTATTGAAAAATTAGAAGATTTTTATCAAAAAGAAGTACAACATTTAAATCTACCTTGGTAAAGTAATTGAATCGCCAAGTCAATTGCATATTCACCATGATAAAAGTGTAACTTAAAAATAGAATGAACAGTTTTTTAGAACTTTAAAAAAAGTTGTAAAATGAATTCAATAGTAGTTCATCAATTTTTCTTTATTGACCTTTCTTATATATTTTTTATATTAGAACTACACATTTTTAAAACAAAAAATATTAGTTTTTGTCTTCAAGTCAGTTTTTGAATTGTACTTTTTTGTTAAATTTTCAATTCAAATTAGGATTTTAATTATTTATTTGAATATATTTGGCTATTATTTAACATTTAAAAAACAGCAGCCTATATTATAACATTACTTTTTTTGAGATTTTCTCTTACATTATTAACAATTAAAAAAGTAATTATATGGCTAATTCTAAACTCTCAGACGCTGTTTTGGTTAAGTTTTATGTAGAAGGTGATGAAGATGCTTTAGCTACCTTAATAAAAAGACACCAATCTAAAATTTACGGTTTTATATACAGTAAAATACAAGATAGAGATATTTGCGATGATATTTTTCAAGATACTTTTCTAAAAGTAATTAAAACTCTAAAATCAAAATCGTATAACGAAGAAGGAAAATTTTTGCCTTGGGTAATGCGAATTGCACACAATTTAGTGATTGATCATTATAGAAATTCAAAAAAAATGCCCTTTCAAAGAGATTCTGAAGAATTTTCAATTTTTTCAATACTGAAAGATGTAACTCTGTCAGTAGAAAATCAAATTATTACTGAACAAATAGCTGTCGATTTAAAAAAAATGATTGAAAAGTTACCTGAAGATCAGAAAGAAGTAATAATGCTACGTTTTTACCATGATCTCAGTTTTAGAGAAATATCAGAGCAAACGGGAGTAAGCATCAATACCGCTTTAGGACGTATGAGATATGCCATTTTAAATATTAGAAAAGTAGTTGCAAAACATAAAATTATTTTAACGCATTAGCAATAAAAGCAAAACAACATCGTTATAGTATAAATTCAAAGAAATACTATGGCAAAAATTTACTCTAAACAGACGGAACGGTCTAAAAAATTAAACCCAAAGAAAGAAACAGTTTCTTTTCTTTTAAACTACTCTAAAGCACTGAGTTTTGTATCCGTTGGAACAATGATGATCGAAACCATTGCTAATTAAACCAAACGCCACTTTCATCCTAAAGTGGCGTTTTTTTATATTACATTAAAAAAAATTTAAATTGATATAAAGGCCAAACCAATCAAAATTCCGAATATATTTTTCATAATTATTTTTTATTAAAAAGGATCATCAGATTTGTCTACTACTATATATTCATTTTTATGAATTCCTTCGTCTTCACATTTAAAACTGAAACATTCATAAATATCATTTACAACTCCATCTTTAACATCAATGATTAAATCAAAATAATTCCCGGAATTATTTCCAACAAAAGAATACCCTTTACATTTATAATTACAACTTTTAGAATTACACGAACCCTTATATCTATTCAGATAAGTATCACCTGATTCAATAAATTCATCAAGTGCATAATCCAATTTCTTAATAAACAAAGGCTTTGCAAAATTTTGATAGGTGAGATTATCATCTAAAACACCTGAAACCATAGCAATATCTAATCGCTGCAAAAAATACAATACAGCATCTTCTTGTGTCTTCAATGCAATCTCACCTATATCATTGAAATTAATTCTATTTCCATTGGTAATTAAAATAACCTCACCCATTTGAGCCAATTGTTTTAAAAGTTTTTTTTGTTCAGTATTCATAATCTTTTAATTTAATCAAAAGTGTTCACCATTGTCAATTATCAAAAGTGTTTCGTTACACTTCTCATTTCCAAAATATTTTATTAGGATTTCATTAAAAATTAAAATTTCATCATTTGCCGCTATTGAAAATAAAGTCATACTTGATTTTAATTTTAAATTATCCGGATACCCAAATATTTCATAAGAATCATTTTCATTCAAGTGTAATAATAAGGTTGAAATTTCTATTAATCTGGCACCAAGAATAGGATGTACTAAATAACCTTTAGCTTCATCAATAGTATTTAAAGAATAAAATTTTGAAATTTCACTCTGTCCAAGACCATTAATTTGAGGAAAAATATACCACATCCAATGCGATACTTTCTTCCCATTTTTAATTTCAGAAAGTGCTAATTCAAAAGTATCTTTTTGAGCTTCTATAAATTTATTTAAATAAGTCATATTACTGTCTCAAAAGACTATTTTTAATCGAAGTCATAAACATAATACGGTCTTTATAAAATGTTATGGCATTCGTGCTTCTACTCAATGAAATGGACATATCATCAATATTGGCTCCATATAATCCATTGCGATAAGCTAACGGAAAAGGAATGGTTGCTTGTACCAAATCCAAGGTAGATTGAGGCACGCCTACATCGCCGTTTTCAGGAATTAAGTTGTAGATGGTGGTTACAATAACACCATTTTTAATACCTACTATAATTTCACCGATTCTTCTATTAAAAAAGTATTTATCTGTAATTGCACCAATGTATTTATAAGTATGAACACCTGTTGCAGAAGAAATGCCTAGTAGTTTAAACTGGGTGGATTTTGGAGTTAATCGATCTCCTAAATAAAATTTTTGTGAAAAAGAGTGAACTGAAACAAACAGTAATAATGCTAGAATAATAGTTTTACTTTTCATGTCTATTGTTTTTTTCTTTATTATCACTTCTCACCAACAGAATACCTGGAATAATAATAATAATTGCAAATCCGATAAGAGCTCCAAATGTTTCTGCACCATCACTACCCAAATTAGGATAACGAAATAAGGAAACTAAACCAAGGATTATTAATCCAAAACCAATAATTGTTTTCATGTGTTTTTTATTTTTAATGTTAGAAAATTCTTTTGTAGAAAATCTTTCTCTTGCTACTATTAGTTAATAGCCAAAAAGGAAAAAGGTAACCCTTGAATAGTAAAATTTACTTATATTTTTTATTCTTTAGGTTCGAAAATTGGAAAGTGTCAATCATAAGTGCAAAGGCAGGCGTAGTTTCATCCAAATAGGTTTCGATAGAACAAGCATCAATCGATAATACCCTATAGCCTTCACTATAATAAAATTCTTTATGATACAATTGCAATCCGTCTTGAAAAGGAGTCAAAAGATGAATGTAATAGCACTCTTTCAAGCCAACAAAAACACTTCCTCTTTTAACTACTTTTGCAGTTCCATAAACAGCATTAAACTGTTCTTCCATTTCCTGATTAGTGGTAGATTCCATTTCTTGTTTTGCAGTAAGTTGAGATGCTGTTGGAAACGTTTTTATCGATACAATAAACGAGTTACCTTTGCCATCTACAATTTTAGCATCCACATCAGGATTAAATATTTTGTCTTTTACATGCCATCCATCCGGAATGATAAAAGAATAGTTGTATTTAGAACTAATGAATTTAGTTTGACTGAAATTGGTTATCGGAAAAAGAACAAAGAGGATTAGTAGTTTATGAAGCATAACTTTGTTTATTTAATGAATGATTATTCTAAGTTTAATCTATGTAGTAGTGAACGTTTTCTCTATAACATAGTTTCTCATTTGCATTAAAGCAGGAAGAAATGCAGCATATTCAAATAAGTCAAAACTTGTTTCTGGATTTGGTTCTAAAGGTTGTTCATAAAAAAGAGTGTAGGTTTTCAAAAGCATATATCCCTCTTCTTCTGGATCAAAAAATCTAAGTATTGCTTCCAAGTACGTTTCAAATCTTGAATTCACAAATTGGGCAAGCTCCATATTTGTCATAGGAATATTATATACTCTTGCTTGTTTGAATATATTTGCGAATAAATCATCTTTTATGGTTTGATATTTACCAGGATATTCAGATTCATATTCTAAAAACGCAACCACTGAATTAAATAAAATCACCTCAAATTTTCCAAAATTTGTCAAATCTTTATAGGCCCTTTTAATCTCAACGATACCGCCAAAAACTACCATAAATAACTTTTCACCATCAGATTTTTTATGTAATGTTTGAACTAATGAATCATTAGAGTTATAATGTCTTTTTAATACCGCAAACTGCGCTATTTTTGCTGCATCTTCTCTTGATACGGTACATTTTGAATTTCTAAGAATTACATCAGTTAATTCATTGCCATTGGTGAAATTTGAGGTAAAGTATGATACTACCGCATAACTATAGGCATATTCTGTTGCTTCTTTAGAATATTTATAATTTAATAATTGACGTACTTCTTGAACCTCTTGCTCTTGTTGTTGTCTTCCTCCAGGAAATATTTGTTTTCGCAACTGATTAATTTGTTCTTGTTGCTTTCTTTGTTCTGGTGATTTAAATAAGTCGAATAATCCCATGATAATTGTTTTTAAGTTTGTTGAATTTGCTTTAAATTGGAGTCTCATTTCCTCCTACAACTGTTTATACTTAAAAACTAAAAAGGTAACTGGATATGCAAATAAAATGTGGAGTTTTAGTTAAGCGACATTTTTATAATTATTTGTTTGATTATTAAATTCATTAATTGTCTTGTAATTTAGTGCCGAGTGCCTTCTTTTTCTGTT
>CANGIF010000006.1 GCA_947453885.1 Flavobacteriaceae bacterium | reverse complement strand
ATTTCGTTGCTTTTTTGTGCTTTATTCTGCTTTTACTAATTTCACAATGTCAATGAATACGGCACTTTAAGTGCAAATGGGAGGGTGGAATGAAAAGTTGTAGATAACTCGTTTATAGGCGAAACAAACCTTCGTGTATACACCTGTAATTGGGTAGATTGGCGAAGGTTTGTTTCGCATTATTTATTTTTCAAATATATTATTTTTTTATTACAAATCACCAAAAGGGCTTTTGTTTGTAGTCTTCTTTTCTTGTATATATTGGCTATACTATTCTAGTATATACCATTGCATCCCCGTTTTAGCTCTTTGCGCTACTTCTTTAGTATTTGTCGTCACTTCTTTACCTCTTGTCGCTACTACTTTGATTAATGTCGTTGCGTCTTTACTTCTTGTCGTTGCGTCTTTGGTTCTTGTCGCTAGCGCATCGTTATAAAGACGTAACGACAAGAGGTAAAAACCTGACAGCAAGAGGCAAATACCTGACAGCAAGAACCAAAAACCTGACAGCAAGAAGTAAACCGTAAGCGACAAGATGCAAATTGAAATGGACAATTGGTGTTATTTTGAATTTTTATTAAAAAAATAAATTGTATAATTATTTTTTTTATTTTTATAACCTAATTCTAAATAAAACAACATGAATCCTGAAGAAATCATCAGAAATTACAAGGGCTCGGACGTTTATATGACGGAAACGGCTCGAACTATTCAAGCGCTATTAGTGAGCGATTTAATTAAATTTACCAACTTTGACAGCACCATTACGGCTGCCTTCGCTACTCAGTTTCTTGCGGCTGTGGTGGCTGCCGAAACCGTGGTTGCCGACACGGCGGTAATAGACCAACAGGTGCAAAAAACGGAACTCACCATGGCGGCTATGGAAAAAGCCAAATCCAAATATGCCGATGTGAAATATTTTGCTCAAAAAACGTTTCCCAACAGTCCCGGCACGCAAGGCGAATTTGGTATTAACGATTACGATAAAGCACGCAGAAATGCGCCACAAATGGTGCAGTTTCTGGACGAAATGAGCAAAGCCTGTGTAAAATACCAAACGCAGTTGTTAGCCAATGGGTGTAACGCAGCGGCTATTGCTGAAATTCAAACCATTAGAACCGAACTTTTGACTGCCAATAGTGCCCAAGAAGTGTTTAAGAAACAACGTCCAAAATTGACCGAAGACCGCATTATTATTTTGAACACGTGCTACTCTTTTGTAACACAAGTGAATCAAGCGGCGCAAATGGTTTTTAAAACCGATTTTGCCAAACAAAATCAGTATGTTTATCTTTCCTCGCCGGCTACAAACAATCTAATTTTTACAGGCACTGTAGCGGCTAACAGCACCAAAAATGCGGGCAACGTGCCGTTTTTGCCCGAAAATGTTTTTGCTTTCAAGAACACGGGCATTGTGCCTTTGATATTCTGTTTGTCTTCTACAAACGACATTGAGGGTATAAAAATAGAAATTGGCGGTGGCGCAACCATTACCAAATCGGGTAGCGAACTCAACTCGGGGGCTACCAATCTAATTGTTCTAAACACCGACCCGACTAACGAAGGTAGTTATGAAATAGAAATTGACAATTAGTTGTTGTGTTTATTAGATAAAAAAAGCGTGCGATTTTGGTGTCTCACGCTTTTTTTGTTGGGGTTGTTGGGATTTGGATTGCAGAAAAATGGGACTTTGACTGTGCTATTATTCTATCCTTTCAAAAAACGATGTACGCATAAAAAGGATTGTTGTATGGCAACTTTCCAAGTTATTTCTGATAAACTAAGGATTGGATTACTTCAAAAGAAACCGTTTCGTCGTCATTGATGAAATATTTCAATAGGGTTTCGCCCCAAATGTCGCCATTGTTAAAATCAGCAATGATCCAACGGTGATTCAAAACGTTAATCTTGTTGATGATGAATTTTTTGCCGTCAATTTTGTCATAACCCGTATAAGGATTCCCGTTGGGATTGGTGTTTAAATCCATTAATTTATTTTGTACATACGGTAGTAATTTTTCATACGGAATGAATTTACCAGTAGTAGCATTTTCAAAATACTCTTGCGCCTTTTGATTTTTTTCTAAAGAAAAATAAGTGGCATCTTGGAGTTTTGAGGAAACAGCCACCAAACTATCGGTCATTTTTTTCTCGAATTTGGTAAACCTTTTTTGTTCACTTTCTACCTGAAGACTGTAAAACTTGTAGGTAAAAACGTTTAACAAAACCGCTGTAATTAGCAGATAGAGCATTATTGATTTTTTCATTTTATGAATAGTTTATAGTGTTAATTCAAGTGTATCATAGGCCAAAAAAACATTTTCTGGCAGCCTGTTTTGCACTTCGTTATGAAAGCCAAAAGTATGACTTATATGTGTTAAAAAGGCTTTTTCAGGCTGGACCAAAGTTATAAAATCTAAAGCTTCTTTCAAATTGAAATGAGAATGGTGCGCTTCGTCACGTAAACAATTCACAACTAACACTTTTAAATTTTTTAGTTTTTCAATTTCGGAAGATGCAATGGTTTTTACATCGGTTAAATAGGCAAAATCGGCTATTCTATAACCAAAAACTTGTAAATTGGCATGGCTTGCATTTATAGGGACTATTGTTTTATTTCCAACCGTAAAAGGGTGGTTGTTTTTAACTTCATAAGTCAAAACATGTGGCGCTCCAGGGTATTTATTTTGAGTTTCAAAGATGTAATCAAAACGTTTTTTTAAATTATTCAGCACTCTTTGGTGGGCATAAATTGGAATTGCGCCTTGTTTAAAATAAAAAGGCCGTATGTCGTCCAAACCAGCAGTATGGTCGGAATGTTCGTGTGTAAACAAAATGGCATCTACTTTTGGACAGGTAGCAACCAGCATTTGTTGTCTGAAATCGGGACCGCAATCAATTACAATAGAAGCGTTTTCCCATGAAATCCAAACGGAAACGCGCAGTCTTTTATCTTTTGGATCAGTACTAAAACAAACCGGATGATCGCTTCCAATTACGGGTATTCCTTGTGAAGTTCCGGTTCCTAAAAAATAGATTTTCATAAAAGAAGTGTTTAAAAACATATTTAACAAAAATAGAATTAAAAATCTTTTTCTGCATTCCTATTTTGTTAACTTTGTGCAATAGTAATGTAAAAGTAAAAATGGGAACCGGAATAAAACTTAAGGGCGATAAAATAATAGAGCAAATTCCTTCAATTAAAGACAAAGCACTTCGTATTAATTTGAACGAAAATATATATGGAACTTTTGCTGAAATTGGAGCTGGGCAAGAAACGGTTAGACATTTTTTTAGATCTGGTGGTTCGTCTGGAACAATTGCAAAAGCAATGTCAGCCTATGATAAAGACTTTAGCGATGCTATTTATGGAGTTGAAGAAGACGGTAGGTACGTTACGGAAAGTAGGCTAAAAAAAATGCTGTCGCATGAAGTAAATTTAATTGAAAAACGATTAAGCAGAGAAACACATCCGAACAAAATGTTTTTTAGTTATGCCAATACGGTAGCTACAATTGATTTTGCAAAACAATTTAAAGGGCACGGTTGGGTAGGAATTAAATTTCAAATAGAGCCTGATGAAGATTATAACGAAATTATTTTACACATTCGATTTAAAGAAACAGATGCCCGTTTGCAACAAGAAACATTGGGGATTCTGGGAGTAAATTTAATTTACGGTGCTTATTACAAATACAATTATCCTAAAAAACTACTTCGTTATTTGTACGATCATTTGGACAAAGACCAGTTGGAAATTGATACGATTAATTTTTCAGGACCGCGATTTGCTGATGTTGACAATCGATTGATGAGTTTACAGTTGGTTAAAAATGGCATGACCGATGCCGTTATGTTTGATCCAAGTGGTAAAAACATTTTGCCTGCAGCTATTTTATACAAAAAAAATATACTGGCACTTAGAGGAAGCTTTCGACCTGTTACAAGTGTAAATATGGACATGTATGAAAAATCACTTAAAATGTTTCTTGAAGAAAGTAAAGTTGAAGAAGAAAACACACTTGTCATCTTTGAAATTACACTTTCAAACTTGCGTACTGAAGGCGAAATTGACGAACGTGATTTTATGGACAGAGCCGAATTGCTGTGTTCATTAGGACAAACGGTAATGATTTCTAATTTTCAAGAATATTACAGAGTAGTTGAATATTTTTCAAATTATACCAAAGCCAGAATGGGATTGGCAATGGGGGTAAACAATTTAGTTGATATTTTTGACGAAAAATACTACCGTCATTTAAGTGGAGGCATATTGGAAGCCTTTGGAAAATTGTTTTACCGAGACATGAAAGTGTTTTTATACCCAATGCTTGATGATAAAGGAGCCATTATAAATTCTGAAAATTTAATGGTGCATCCACGCATGAAAGAGTTGTATAAATTCTTTAAATTCAACGGAAAAGTTGTGGACATTGAAGATTTCAACCCACACAATTTAGAGGTTTTTTCAAGAGAGATATTAAAAATGATAAGTCTTGGACAAAGTGGATGGGAAACAATGTTGCCAATAGGTATAGCTGAAATCATTAAAAAACACCACCTTTTTGGCTACGATCCGAACAAATTTTTAACAGTAGCCAATTAATATTTTTTTGATTAAGTATCGAAAAACGGTAATTGAACACTGTTATATACATTTAAAAAAAAATACTATTCATTATAGTTTATTGGAATTCGTTTCAATAAACTTTTTTTATTTATGAAAAAATCAAAAAAAGTATTGTCCTAAAGCGAATGTAAAAACATTTAGGAATTATGTATGAAATTGTACTTAACTTTGTTGTTTTAAAAACAAGCTTCTTTCAAAATGAACTTTCAAGTAGTATCCGATTATCAGCCTAAAGGAGATCAACCACAAGCTATTTCAAAATTAGCAAAAGGAATTTTTGAAGGAGAACGATTTCAAACATTATTAGGTGTTACAGGCTCTGGTAAAACATTTACTATAGCAAATGTTATTCAAGAAGTACAACGACCAACTTTGGTTTTAGCTCATAATAAAACATTAGCGGCTCAATTGTATTCGGAATTCAAGCAATTTTTTCCCAATAATGCTATTGAGTATTTTGTTTCCTACTACGACTATTACCAACCTGAAGCTTTTATTCCAGTTACGGGTGTTTTCATAGAAAAAGATTTGTCTATAAATGAAGAGCTTGAGAAAATGCGGTTAAGTACTACTTCATCGCTTCTTTCTGGGCGCAGAGATATCTTAGTTGTCGCTTCTGTTTCTTGTTTGTACGGAATTGGCAATCCTGTTGAATTTCAAAAAAACGTAATTGCTTTAGAAAAAAACCAACTTATTTCAAGAACAAAAGTGCTACATGCTTTAGTACAAAGTTTGTATTCAAGAACAGAAGCAGATTTCAATCCTGGAAGTTTCAGAATAAAAGGAGACATAGTTGAAGTTTATCCAAGTTATGCTGACGATGCATTTCGTATTCATTTTTTTGGCGATGAAATTGAAGAAATTGAAAGTTTTGATGTTAGAAACGCTAAAGTTATTGAGCGCTACGAAAAGTTAACGATTTATCCAGCCAACATGTTTGTTACATCACCTGATGTGTTGCAGAATGCAATTTGGGAAATCCAACAAGATTTAGTAAAGCAAGTAAATTATTTTAAAGAGATTGGCAAGCATTTAGAAGCAAAAAGACTAGAAGAACGAACGAATTTTGATTTAGAAATGATTCGCGAATTAGGTTATTGTTCAGGAATTGAAAATTATTCGCGCTATTTAGATGGACGTTTACCAGGCACACGGCCTTTTTGTCTTTTAGATTATTTTCCAACTGATTTTTTAATGGTTGTGGACGAAAGTCACGTAACTCTTTCACAAGTTCATGCCATGTATGGTGGCGATAGAAGTCGAAAAGAAAACCTTGTTGAATACGGATTTCGATTACCAGCGGCTATGGATAATCGTCCATTGAAGTTTGAAGAGTTTGAAAGCATGCAAAACCAGGTCATATATGTTTCTGCAACTCCAGCCGATTATGAGCTTCAAAAAACTGATGGAGTAGTGGTAGAGCAAGTAATCAGACCAACGGGATTGTTGGATCCAATAATAGAAATAAGACCTAGCCTCAATCAAATTGACGATTTAATTGACGAAATACAACAACGAGCAGAAATTGACGAACGTGTTTTAGTTACAACATTAACTAAAAGAATGGCTGAAGAGTTGGCTAAATACCTTACAAAAGTTTCTATTCGTTGTCGTTACATTCATTCGGAAGTAGATACTTTAGAAAGAATTGAAATCATGCAAGATTTACGAAAAGGATTATTTGATGTCCTAATTGGTGTAAATTTATTACGAGAAGGATTGGATTTGCCAGAAGTCTCGTTGGTAGCCATTTTAGATGCTGACAAAGAAGGTTTTTTAAGGAGCCATCGTTCTTTGACTCAAACAATTGGTCGTGCCGCGAGAAACCTAAACGGGAAAGCCATAATGTATGCTGACAAAATTACGGCAAGTATGCAAAAAACTATAGATGAAACTAATTACAGAAGAACGAAACAAATCAATTACAATACAGCTAACAATTTGGTTCCAATGGCTTTGAACAAAAAAATTGAAAGTGCTTTTACGAAGAATCCTTTAATTGATTACGAGTTGGGAGCATCAACTTTAAAAGCTGCAGAACCAGAAACCGAATATTTAGCAAAACCAGAAATTGAAAAACGAATTAGAGAAAAACGTAAAGCAATGGAGAAAGCAGCCAAGGAACTTGATTTTATGCAAGCAGCAAAACTGAGAGATGATATTAAAGCACTACAAGGTAAATTAGAATAAACTATTAATGACAATTTGGATATTGTTGAATAATCAAGTTCATATTAGTTGGAGAAACATAAGGGATACCTAATCCTAAACCTCTTAATATAAACAAAAGTCCAATAATTACAGCTACAACTGGAATAATTCTTCTTATTTTAGTACGAACCGAAACAGTTATAAAATTATTTAAATAGATGACTGTACTCATCAAAGGAATTGTTCCTATTCCAAATAAAATCATGTACAAAACTCCAAATCCAGCACTTTGTGTTGCAATAGCACCAAACAAAGCTACATATACCATTCCACAAGGCAAAAAACCATTTAGGAGTCCAATGGTAAAAAGAGATTGAAAAGAACTATTTCTAAATTGTTTTCCTAATTTTGACTTTAGAATTGAAAGTAACTTGTAAATTGGTTTAGAAAAATTGTATTGAGCAAAAACAGATTCGGGAGTTAAAACAATTAGAATAATAATAATTCCTATAAAAATGGACAATCTTTGTTGAATACCCGCCAGATAAAAACCTTTTCCAAGTAATCCAAATACAAAACCAATGGTTCCATAAGCCGTTATTCTACCCAAGTGATAGGTTAAAATTTGAATCACTTTTTTTGCAGGTTTACTTTTTCCTACTGGCAACATCAAAGCTATTGGACCACACATACCAACACAGTGAAAACTACTGATTAATCCAAATAATATAGCAGTGTATAACATAAAAACTATTTAATCTCTACTTAATATAAACACTTTCTTTGCTGATAAATTCTTTGCCTTCGTATGTCCATATAACGGAAATGTCCCAAAGACCGCCTACCAAATTTGTTTTAGGTATGAGCAAACTGGAAGAAGATAATGAAATTGGGGTATCAAAATCTAATTTTTTGTTAGACGGCCTGTAAAAGGACACTTTTCCATTAATTTTTTTAAAATCAAATGATTCAGGAAACTGAATAGTAACTTGTTCATTTGATGCTTTAATAGTGACTCTTTTATTTAAATCATAAGCTTTTTGTACTTTGTCCATTTCTGAACCAAAAGCAGCATCATGTTTGTAATAATCTTCAACCACTAAGTCATTATCGTATTTATGATCTGTTTGTACTTTAATTACAAAATACAAAATGAAAGCCATAAAGCATACAAATGCTATGACTATTCCTGTTCCCCAATTAATTTTCATACCTTAAATTTTTATTTATTATTCAAATGTTCGTGGTCCTAAAAAATTTGTAGTTGTAGATTCAATAAGCTTTGTACCATCATAAACTAAAATTTTCAATTTAGTACGATCACTTTCTAGCAAAAGTTTATTAATTTCAACAAAAATTGTACCTTCAGCCATACCCTGCTTAGCTACTTTAAAATTTTGTTTTCCTACCAATTTAATTGTTCCTTTTAATGTTGCAAGTTTAAAATGAATGTCTTTAAATTCATTATTTGTTTTATTTAATATTTTAAAAGTGTAAATATTACTAATATTTTCTCCTTTATGCTGGTATAATTGACCAGGAAGCCTTAGAATGGTTGCTTCAACATCTGTTCTTAAAAATAATAATCCAATTAAAATTCCAATTAAAATTCCTAGAACAGCCGAGTAACCTTTCATTCTAGTGGTAAATTTGAACGGCTTATTTTTTTCAATTTCGTCTTCAGTAGCATACCTAATTAACCCTTTAGGCAAGCCAACTCCTTCCATTATAGTATCGCATTCATCAATACAGGCAGTACAATTTACACACTCTAGTTGGGTGCCGTTTCTGATATCAATACCAGTTGGACAGACGTGAATACACTGTTTGCAATCGATACAATCGCCTTTTCCTGAAGCTGCTCTGTCTTCTTGTTTATTGAATTTTGCTCTACCTAATTCTTTTTCACCTCTAACAAAATCATAGGCAACATTAATAGACTTATTGTCTAATAAAACACCTTGTAATCTTCCATAAGGACAAGCTATAATACATACTTGTTCTCTGAACCAAGCAAAAATAAAATAAAAAACAGCTGTAAAAATAGATAATGAAATTAATGTACTTAAATGGTTTGAAGGCCCATCTTCAATCATGTTTAGTAATTCATCACTTCCCACTAAATAAGCTAAAAATACATTTGCAATAAGAAAGGAAATGATTAAAAAAGTAAACCATTTTAATGTTCTTTTTCTAATTTTTTCTGAATTCCATTCTTGTTTTTCAAGACGAATTTGTGCACCTCTATCTCCTTCAATCCAAAATTCAATTCTTCTAAAAACCATTTCTAGGAAAATAGTTTGAGGGCAAATCCAGCCACAAAAAATTCTTCCAAAAATTACAGTAAAAAGGATAACAAAAACTACCCCAACTATCATAAATAAAACGAAAAGATAGAAATCTTGAGGCCAAAAAGGAAAACCAAATAGATTGAACCGACGTTCTAGAACGTTGAACATCATGAATTGATTTCCATTTATTTTGATAAATGGGTTGGCTATTAAAATTGCTAAAAGGAAATAACTGATTATTTTTCTATATTCATAAAATTTACCAGCTGGTTTTTTAGGGAAAATAAATTTCCGTTTTCCATCATCATCTAGAGTTGCAATTGAATCTCTAAATGATTCATCAGGTACTTTAGCCATTTTATTGTATGTTTTTAAAAAGCTTTGTCAAATTAATTACCTTATATTTGACAAAGCTTTATTTTATCTTTAGGCACTATTTTTTTGTTGGTGTTACTACATCTGGTACTGAAACAGCGGAAGTAGCAGGTGTTTTAGACGCCGTTGGATCAACCCAAACATCTCCCTCGGCTGCTTTTCCATCTTTTGGATTAGAGCCTTGTAGCGACAATACATAACTAGCAACTTGTTGTATTTGTGTAGGTTTTAAACCGTTTTTTTGCCAAGCTATCATCCCTTTTCCATCTCTACCTCCATTTGAAATAGTGTGAAATACATTTTTAATTCCGCCACCTAAAATCCAATGGTCGTCAGTTAAATTTGGTCCAATATTTCCTCCAGCATCAGGTCGGTGACAAGCCACACATTTTTCCATAAAAATTGTTTTTCCTTTTGAAATTTCTGTTGCATCGGTTAACAAAGTAACTTTGGATTCGTCCATTACATCTGGAGCGGTTTTTTTATACTCTTCAATTGCAATTTTTGCTGCTGCAACTTCTTTTTGGTATTCCATTTCTTGATTATCTCCTCCCATAATTTCAAATCTAACCAAGTAAACTACAGCAAATACTATACAAGCATAGAATAAATATACCCACCATGGTGGCAAATCATTGTCTAATTCTTTTATACCATCATAATCATGATCTAGTAAAAGTTCACCTTCACTTTCCACAGGTTTTGATTTAATCATGAGTCCCATAAACCATTTAATAAATGGTATGTCTGAAAGTGAAAGGCTTTTTGCATCTTCTAATTTAGCTCTTTGTTCTTCAGTCATTAGTTGGTAGCTGATAGCATCTACTGCACTAATTGTTACTTCTATTGCTATTAATAGAAAAAGAAAAACAAATAGAAATACTGAAACCATTGGGTATTTAATAAATGCAGGATGATCTCCTGAATCTATGAAATATTCCATTGCACCAAAAACTGTAAAGAAAATTAGTGGTACTCTTATATAGGCTGGAATTAATTTTTTCATTTTAATATATTTTGAATTTTAAACTTAATTTTTATCGTTTAATGGAATTTGACTCATTTCTTCAATTTTTTCTTTTTTATAGGAAAAAACCCAAATACCAAGAACTAGAAAAAATAAAAAGAAGATTAGTAAGGACAATATAGGATAGATAGCTACTCCTACAATTGATTCCATATTGTGTTTTATTTGCTCGAACATAGTTGTTATTTTTTACTAGTATCTTTTACTTTAATGTCTGTTCCTAAACGTTGAATATAGGCAATCATAGCAACAATCTCTCTTTCATTCATTGGTACAAATTTTTCACCTTTAGCGTCAGCTTTTTTCTTGCTTTCTTCATAACTTTTCACAAAATCTGGGTCAGATTTTAGATTGTTTTCAATTTTAACAGCTTGGGCTCTCAAAGCAACTTGAGCATTAGTAATTTCACTATCAGAATAAGGAACACCAAGGGTTTTCATAGCTTTCATTTTCTTTTCAGTCAATGATACATCTAAAGGTTTATTGTCGAATAACCATTTGTAAGAAGGCATAATTGATCCTGCCGAAATACTTTGTGGACTCCAAAAGTGGTTAAAATGCCAGTTATCATTATATTTAGCACCAACTCTTAATAAATCTGGACCTGTACGTTTTGAACCCCATAAAAATGGATGATCATAAACAAATTCACCTGCTTTAGACTGTGGTCCATATCGTTCTACTTCGCTTCTAAATGGTCGTACGGATTGTGAGTGACAACCAACACATCCTTCTCTAATGTATAAATCACGACCTTCTAACTCTAATGGACTATATGGTTTTACACTAGCAATAGTTGGTATATTTGATTTTACCATTATAGTTGGTACAATTTGAATAATTCCGCCAATTAAAATAGCAACAGTTGCTAATAATGTTAATTGTATTGGTCTTCTTTCTAACCAAGGGTGGAATTTTTCACCTTTTAATCTTCCATTACTAATAACTTGAAGTGCTGGAGCTTCTGCTAATTCATCTTCAACTGCAGCATTTGCTTTTACTGTTTTTACAATATTGTAAACTAAAACTAGCATTCCTATTAAGTACAAAGAACCTCCAAAAGCACGCATAGCATACATTGGCATAATTTCTTTTACTGTTTCAAGAAAATTCCCATACATCAAAGTACCATCTGGGTTGAATTGTTTCCACATAGATGCTTGTGTAAATCCAGCTACATACATTGGTAAAGCATAGAAAATGATTCCTAGTGTACCAATCCAAAAGTGAAAATTAGCTAATTTAGTTGAAAAAAGAGGTCCTTTTGTCATTCTAGGAATCAACCAATACATCATTCCGAAAGCCATAAATCCGTTCCAAGCTAATGCTCCAACATGAACGTGGGCTATAATCCAATCGGTATAGTGTGCAATAGCATTTACATTTTTTAAGGATAACATTGGTCCTTCAAATGTTGCCATGCCATAACCAGTGATTGCTACAACAAAGAATTTCAAAACGGGTTCTTCACGAACTTTGTCCCAAACCCCTCTTAATGTTAGTAAACCATTAATCATACCACCCCAAGATGGTGCAATTAGCATTACTGAAAAAACTACTCCTAAGTTTTGAGCCCAATTTGGCAATGCTGAATACAATAAGTGATGTGGTCCAGCCCAAATATATATAAAAATTAAGGCCCAAAAGTGAATGATTGATAGTCGGTATGAGAATACTGGACGATTAGCTGCTTTAGGAACGAAATAGTACATTAAACCTAAAAATGGAGTAGTTAAGAAAAATGCAACAGCATTGTGACCATACCACCATTGAACCAACGCATCTTGAACTCCTGCATAAACAGAATAGCTTTTTAAAGCAGTTACTGGTAATTCTAGACTGTTAAAGATATGTAAAACAGCTACTGTAACAAATGTGGCAATATAAAACCAAATTGCTACATATAAGTGTCGCTCTCTTCTTTTAATAATAGTACCAATCATGTTTATTCCAAATACTACCCAAATTAGAGCTATGGCAATGTCTATTGGCCATTCTAATTCAGCGTATTCTTTAGAAGTTGTAATTCCTAATGGTAAAGAAACTGCGGCTGCCACTATTATAAGTTGCCACCCCCAAAAGTTTAAATTACTTAAAAAATCACTGAACATTCTAGCCTTTAATAATCGTTGCAAAGAATAATATACCCCAGCAAACATTGAATTTCCTACAAAGGCAAAAATTACTGCATTTGTGTGTAAAGGTCTCAATCTACCAAAACTTAACCATGGAATACCTTCGGTTAAGTTGGGAAAAAGAAACATTAAAGCTAATATAAGCCCTACTAACATTCCAACTACACCAAATACTATTGTGGCATAAAGGAACTTCTTTACAATTTTGTTGTCATAATAAAATTGTTGCATTTCCATAATTAAATTTGTTTTTCTTCTGTTATTTGTATTGATTTTGGTTGTTTAATTTTCAATTCATCGTCAAAAAGTATTCTGACCGATGGAGTGTAGTCGTCATCATATTGACCGGTTTTTACTGCTCTTATAAAGGCTATAAGAAAACCTATTGCGACAACTATACTAATAGAGATTAATAAATAAATGACACTCATATCCTAATTTTAAGTTAACAAAATTACTGCTGGAGGGTTTTACAAAATATGATATTTATCATACTTGAAATTTCAATTGAAAAATAGTAAGAATAATTCTTAAGGATGTTACAAATTTCTTAACTTTTGTTGCAGATAAAGTATTATTTAATAGGTATTGTATGTAAGGTAATTTAAGTTCAAAATACAATTATACTATTCCTAAAATCAAGCAATAAATGTAAATGAAGTAATATAATTTCTGGATACAACTTTTTCAAATCCAATTTGAACAATTTCAAATTAAAACGCATATTATAGACTCACTAAATCAAATAAAAAGTAATTATGGCATTCTTAAAACGAATTAAATTTTGACAACCTAAGGATTTCTAATTTGTTAAAAGTTGGAACTATCTATATTTAATAGAAGTAGAGATACCTGAAATTTGTTTTATTTATTTGGTTGTCTTTAATAAGATTTGGGTTCTATTTTTCAAAATAAAATTAGTTTTATTTGACTATTTTTGCAAGACACAACTAAAACTCTTATGTATAAAATTTTTATTAGACCCTTATTATTCTGTTTTGATCCGGAAACAATTCATCATTTTACTTTTTCTAGTATTCGATTGCTATCTAAAATACCAGGCGTTGGATTTTGCATTAAATCCTATTATGAAGTACAAGACAAACGATTGGAACGTGAAGTATTTGGAATAAAATTTAAAAATCCAATAGGTTTAGCAGCAGGTTTTGATAAAGATGCTACGTTGTATAAAGAACTTTCTAATTTTGGATTTGGGTTTATTGAAATAGGAACGATAACTCCAAAACCACAAGAAGGCAATCCAAAGAAACGATTGTTTCGATTACAAAAAGAGCAAGCCATTATAAACAGAATGGGCTTTAATAATAAAGGAGTCCAAGCTGCTGTTAACCAATTAAAAAGAAACAAAGATGTTATTATTGGTGGTAATATTGGAAAAAACAAATTGACACCTAACGAAGATGCTGTTTCCGATTACTTATTATGTTTTGAAGCTTTGTATGATTATGTAGATTATTTTGTAATAAATGTAAGCTCGCCCAACACGCCCGATTTACGAGCTTTACAAGATAAAGAGCCATTACATAAATTGGTTTCCGTTTTACAAAAACAAAATGCATTAAAGCCTAAGTCGAAACCTATTTTATTAAAAATTGCACCTGATTTAACTAACGAACAGTTGCTAGACATAATTGATATTGTACTAGAAACTAATTTGGCAGGAGTAATAGCTACCAATACAACAGTTTCAAGAGCTGATTTACATTCAGAAAACAGAAATGAAATTGGCGGATTGTCAGGAAAACCATTGTGTAAAAGAGCTACTGAAGTAATTCGTTTTTTAGCAGAAAAAAGCAACCATTCTTTTCCAATAATTGGAGTAGGAGGGATTCATGATGCAAATGATGCCCTTGAAAAACTAAAAGCGGGCGCAAGTTTAATTCAACTTTACACTGGTTTTATTTATGAAGGACCACAACTTGTAAAAGCCATTAATAAAAAGATTTTAAGAAACATAAAAGCCTAAGTTTATATCAGAATTAAATTTTAGAAAAATCGATTTCGTAAAAAGCAAATCTTTCTTATATTTGGCGACTTATGAGAGCAATTAAAATTATAGAATGTCCACGAGATGCCATGCAAGGAATAAAACCCTTTATTCCAACTGAACGTAAAGTGGCCTACATTCAATCTTTGCTTCGTGTTGGATTTGATAGCATCGATTTTGGTAGTTTTGTTTCGCCCAAAGCTATTCCACAAATGCAAGATACTGCAGCTGTTTTAGCACAATTAGATTTGTCGCAAACAACAAGTAAATTATTAGCTATAATTGCCAATACGCAAGGAGCTACCATGGCAGCTACTCATAATGAAATAAAATATTTAGGTTTTCCTTTTTCCATTTCCGAAAATTTTCAAATGCGAAATACGCATAAAACCATTGCAGAATCATTACATACATTACAAGAAATTCTGGAAATAGCAGCACAATCTAATAAAGAAGTTGTAGCTTATTTGTCTATGGGATTTGGTAATCCTTACGGAGATCCTTGGAATGTTGAAATTGTTGGAGAATGGACTGAAAAATTAGCCGCAATGGGAGTTAAAATTCTATCTTTATCCGATACAATAGGTTCGTCAACACCTGAAGTAATTTCTTATTTATTTTCAAATTTGATTCAGAAATACCCACAAATTGAATTTGGAGCACATTTACATACAACACCCGATAAATGGTTTGAAAAAATTGAAGCAGCCTATAATTCTGGTTGTCGACGATACGATGGTGCCATTCAGGGATTTGGTGGTTGCCCTATGGCAAAAGATGATCTTACAGGTAACATGCCAACTGAAAAACTATTGTCTTTCTTTACGGCCAAAAAGGAAGTATTACAAACAAGTCCTATGAGTTTTGAAAGTAGTTACAATGAAGCAACTAAACTTTTTTCAGAATTCCATTAAAATAAAAAAAATCCTAACGTGAGTTAGGATTTTTCTTCGCACTAATAAAACTAAGTTTATAGGTTTATCTCAATCTATCCACAGATTTTACGAGATCTTCGTCCTTTTTTATGGCATTGTTTGCCAAAACCAGAAAAACGATAGAAATAATAGGTAGAAACATCCCAATACCTTTCTCAGAAACTTTAATTGTCTCTCCAGATACATTTAGTGAATGATATACAAATAATCCTAATAAAATTAAATTTAAAATCATATTCAATCGGTTCAACACAAATTGATTTTGTCTTTTCTTAAAAGAAATAATACTTACAATAGCTAAAGTAGTACTCAAACCAAAAAAAGTAGTATATAAAAATACCTCCATAAAAAATTGAGATTTACCATTGGTTAAGGACCAAAGAGGAAAAAGGAACGGTAAAGCGCCACTAGCAATTACAGCTAATAAAAGATAAATGGTTTGTATTCGTTGTAACATTTTTTACTATTTCTTTGACAAAAATATATTTTCTTTTTAATAAATACTATTGCAACCTAAAAAAATATTCGTATTATTGCATAACAAATCCGTAAGTACTTCATTCTTCGGATAGTTCATAGAATAAAAAAAATCACCTACCATTTTTAGATTATTATCCAAATTAATTAAATTAGATCAACATTCATGTTTGACATTTCTGCCTTAAAAGAAATGAAGCTATCTGAGCTTCAAGAAATTGCTAAATTAGCTAAAACCATAAAACATACTGGAGTAAAAAAAGACTTACTTATTAATTTGATTCTCGAAGAGCAAAATAAAAGTGTAGTACCAACTGAAGCAAAAGATAAAAATAATGCAGATGATATTGCGGAAGACAAGCCAAAACGAACAAGAATTGCTCCTCCTAAAAAAGGAATAGAGAAAAAAACAAATGAAGCAACTTTGTTTACGGAAGGATCTATTGAACCAATTTCAGTTGCAAAAGTTTTAATTCCTGAAAAAAAAGTTAAGGAAGAAGGATCAGTACCAGTTGAAAATAATGCAGTCAAAATAGAACCATTACCTTCCAAAGGGAAATTCAAAAAAGCAGACTATGAAAAGAAAATAGCTGAAAAAATTCAAAAAGTAGAACAAGCAGAAACCGAATCTTTAGTTGTAAAAACTACTGAATCGGAAACTGAAAAGGAAGCACCAAAAGAATTTGTAAAAAAAACAAACCCTAATCAATTACAGAAAAAAAATCTAAACCCAAAACCAAACCCAAACACTAATAATGTAGTTAGTACAAATGGAGGACAAAACCCTAACCAAAATCCTAATTTTAAAAATAAGAAAAATACTTTTGGTAATTCAGATTATGAATTTGAAGGAATTATTGAAAGTGAAGGAGTACTAGAAATGATGGCTGATGGCTATGGTTTTCTACGTTCTTCAGATTATAATTATTTAGCGTCTCCTGACGATATTTATTTATCTACTTCACAAATTAGATTATTTGGATTAAAAACAGGCGATACTGTAAAAGGTGTAGTGCGTCCACCAAAAGAAGGAGAAAAGTTTTTTCCCTTAGTTAGAGTTTTAAAAATTAATGGACACGATCCTCAAGTAGTTCGAGATCGAGTTTCATTTGAACACTTAACCCCTGTTTTTCCATCCGAAAAATTTAAATTAGCAGAAAGAGGCAGTTCTATTTCAACTCGAATCATTGATTTATTTTCTCCAATAGGAAAAGGACAAAGAGGAATGATAGTTGCTCAACCAAAAACAGGTAAAACCATGCTTTTGAAAGATATTGCAAATGCTATTGCTGCCAATCATCCTGAGGTTTATTTAATTGTATTGTTAATTGACGAACGTCCTGAGGAAGTTACCGATATGCAAAGGAGTGTTCGAGGTGAAGTAATAGCTTCTACTTTTGATAGAGAACCCCAGGAGCATGTTAAAATCGCCAATATTGTCCTCGAAAAAGCAAAACGGTTAGTTGAATGCGGACATGACGTAGTCATTCTTTTAGATTCTATAACACGTTTAGCTAGAGCCTATAACACGGTTCAACCTGCTTCTGGGAAAGTGTTGAGCGGTGGTGTGGATGCAAATGCATTACAAAAACCAAAACGATTTTTTGGAGCAGCCCGAAATGTTGAAAATGGTGGTTCATTGAGTATTATTGCAACTGCTTTAACTGAAACAGGTTCTAAAATGGACGAAGTTATTTTTGAAGAATTTAAAGGTACTGGAAACATGGAGCTGCAATTGGATCGTAAAATTGCCAACAAACGTATTTTCCCTGCAATAGATTTAACTTCATCAAGCACACGTCGTGACGATTTATTATTAGACGAAAAAACATTACAACGTATGTGGATTATGAGAAAGTATTTAGCAGATATGAATCCAATTGAAGCTATGGATTTCATCAACGACCGTTTCAAGAAAACTAGAAACAATGAAGAATTTTTAATTTCTATGAACGACTAAAGTCAAGTGTTTCTTACTTTAATAATAAAATAAAATTTCAAAACTTAATTACTTGCTGTAATCAAATTGGAAGTAGGAACTATTTGTGTATTTTTGGTGGCTTTGTTTTTAAAAGTGTACTTCCTCCGTTATACTTTAAAATACAACGTAAATCATATAAAATAGGATATTTAAAATCAAACTAAAAACAAATTGTATGTGGGAACTAGTTCAGGAAACGGTAGCGTTTATAAAAGATAAAACTAATTTTAATCCAGAGTATGGAGTCATTTTAGGTTCTGGTTTAGGAGGTTTTACAAATGATATTCAAATTCAATTTACACTTCCTTACAGTGAAATTCCTAATTTTCCCACATCTACAGTTCAAGGACATAAAGGTGCCTTAGTTTTTGGAACAATTGGAACTAAGAAGGTAGTAGCTATGCAAGGTCGCTTTCATTATTATGAAGGTTATGATATGAAACAAGTTACTTTTCCAGTTCGGGTTCTGAAGTATTTAGGAGTAACAAAATTAATAGTATCCAATGCTTCTGGTGGTGTAAATTCAAATTATGAAGTGGGCTCAATTGTTTTGTTAAAAGATCACATTAACATGATGCCTGAGCATCCTTTAAGAGGAAAAAATGACGAACGGTTTGGTCCACGATTTCTTAATATGAGTGCACCATATAACTTAACTATGTTAGCAAAAGCAAAAGTAATTGCAAAATCACTAGGTATTACTGTTCACGAGGGTATTTATTTGGCATTACAAGGTCCTACATTTGAAACTCTTGCTGAGTATAAGATGGTAAAAATAATTGGTGCTGATTGTGTAGGAATGTCAACTGTTCCAGAAGTAATTGTAGCACGTCACATGGAAATGGAATGTTTTGGTATTTCAGTTATAACTGACATGGGTGACGAAGAAAACATTGAAGAAGTTAGCCATGCAGAGGTGTTAAAGGCTGCCGAAAAAGCAGAACCTCACGTTAGAAATTTGATACAAGAACTAATTAAACAAGGGTAGTTTTTGTGCTTTGTAAATAGGTAATTAAGTCGATTATTCGAGAAGAATAGCCAATTTCATTATCGTACCATCCTACAACTTTTACCATTTTATCAATCACAGAAGTAAGCTGAGCATCAAAAACACATGAACTGGTATTGCCAATTACATCTACTGAAACAATTGGGTCTTCGGTATAGGTTAAAATTCCCTTTAGTTCGTTTTGCGAAGCTTTAAGAAAAGCAGCATTAATTTCTTCTATTGAAACAATTCGTTCTACATTACATGTAATATCAGTTAATGATCCGTCTGGAACGGGAACTCTAATACCACAGCCACCAAGTTTTCCTTCCATTTCTGGAAATATTTTTGTCAATGCTTTTGCTGCTCCCGTTGTTGTTGGCACTATTGATTGGCTTGCACCTCTTGCTCTTCTCAAATCTTTGTGCGGTTGGTCATGCAAACTTTGATCGGTTGTGTAAGAATGAACCGTAGTAATGTAGGCTTGTTCAATACCACATAATTCTTTAATTATTTTGACCATAGGCGCAGCATTATTTGTAGTACAGCTAGCATTTGAAATAATGGTTTCAGTTCCATCTAAAATAGATTCGTTTACGCCTAAAACAATGGTTTTTATAGTATCAACTACTGATGGCGCGGTTAGAATTACTTTTTTAGCACCTGAAATTATATGTTGATTGAGACTTTCGAACGATTTGTATTTTCCTGTGGCTTCTATAACAAAATCAATGTTGTGTTGTTCCCAGTTGAGGTTGCCAATTTCTTTTTCATGAAAAAACAAAAACGAATGATCCTCTATTTTCAACGACGTTTGATTATAGGTAACTTTATAAGGCAAAACACCGTGAATACTATCGTATTTTACCAAATGTGCCATTGTAGGTGTATCAGCAATATCATTTATTGCAATCACTTCAATGTTTTTATGATTGAGGAGCAAACGAAAAAGGGTTCTTCCTATGCGACCAAATCCATTAATAGCAATTCTTGTTTTTTTCATTACTGAGGTTTGAAAATATTGGATTTATAAAATGTGTTTTTGAGCATGGTAGCTGGAACGAACTAAGGCACCGCTTTCAACATGTCTAAAACCCATTGCTTTTCCAATTGTTTCGTATTTTAGAAATTGTTCTGGAGTAATGTATTCTTTTACGGGTAAATGTTTTTTACTAGGTTGTAGGTATTGACCAATGGTTACAATGTCCACATTAGCGGCTCGAAGGTCGTGTAGTGTTTGAATGACTTCTTCTTCAGTTTCGCCCAATCCTAGCATGATGCCCGACTTTGTTCGTTTGATGCCTTGGTCTTTTAAGTATTTTAAAACACCTAGACTCTTATCGTATTTTGCTTGAATACGCACTTCACGTGTCAACCTTCTTACGGTTTCCATATTGTGAGAAACTACTTCTGGATTGGCTGCAATTATTCGATCAATGTTTCGTTCATTACCTTGAAAATCTGGGATTAATGTTTCAAGTGTGGTTTCAGGATTCATTCTTCTTATGGCTTGAATGGTTTCATACCAAATTATGGATCCCATGTCTTTTAAATCGTCACGATCAACACTGGTTATTACGGCGTGTTTTATTTTCATTATTTTTATTGATCGTGCTACTTTTTCTGGTTCGTCCCAATCAACAGTTTCTGGACGTCCTGTTTTTACTCCACAAAACCCACAAGATCGGGTACATATATTGCCTAAAATCATGAAAGTAGCCGTTCCTTCGCCCCAACATTCACCCATATTTGGGCAACTTCCTGAAGTACAAATGGTGTTTAGTTGGTATTTGTCAACTAAACCTCTAAGTTCTGTATATTTTTGACCAATTGGAAGTTTAACTTTTAACCATTTTGGTTTTCCAACGGGTAGCTTATTTTCAGTTATCATTTCCATGTTTCTTTTTTTAGCGAGGCAAAGATACAAATGTTGTATGTAGAATTTTACTTTTCCAATTTTGTTTTTAATTGTTTTGGCTTACGCTATACGATTTTTTATTCTTGATTTTCGGTTTGGTCAAGTAGTTTACTGATTTGTTTGAGTTTATCTAGCGGCATTGTTTTGAGTTGTTGTTGCCAGTTGTTGTCTTCTATTTTTGGAATTAACTTGTTTAATGGGTGTGTTTCGTTTACAGGATTGTTGGCGTCTTGTTTAAAAACTAATAAGTCGTTGGGTTGGCAATAGAGGGCTTTGCAAATGAGGTTGAGGTTGTCTAAACGCATGACGTGGGAGTCGTTATTTAAAATTTTATGTGCGGTGTGAGGTGCAATGCCAATTTTTACAAGAAAAGCGTACGGTTTTACTATTTGGCGTGCTTCTAAAACGGGTTTTAGGTTTAAGTAAAGCATACTATTGTTGTTTTACAATTTGTTGTTATGGTAAAAATAGTAAAATTGTTGATATAAATTAAAATAATAGTGTAAAAAATTATAACTATTTTATTTTAATTAAAAATTAGTTTTATATAAATAGCTATTACTATGCTATATATTAAATATAGTTTAATTTAAATAATATATATTGTTTTATAAATTAAAATAAATGTATTAAAAAGTAAAAGTAATTTGTTTAAAAGTAAAAATTGTTTTGAGTGTTTGTTGGGATGAAGCGTGTGTGATTAAATATCTTCAATATTAATTGAGAAAATTAAAATAAAAAAAACACCGACTGAAAAGTCGGTGTTTTATAATGTTCTATTGAGATTCTTCCTTCGTCAGAATGACAAAAGTGTTTCGTCAGAATGACAGGAATGCTGTTAATCTTCTAACAATACCTCCAAAATACTAATTGCTGCTTCGCTAATTTTAGTACCAGGACCAAAAACAGCCACGGCACCTGCATCGAAAAGGAATTGGTAGTCTTGTGCTGGGATAACGCCACCGACAATAACCATAATATCTTCGCGTCCGTATTTTTTTAATTCTTCAATTACTTGTGGTACTAGGGTTTTGTGTCCGGCTGCTAGAGAGGAAACGCCTAGAATATGCACGTCGTTTTCTACGGCTTGTTTGGCAGCTTCGGCTGGCGTTTGAAATAAGGGACCTATGTCCACATCAAAACCTACGTCGGCATAACCTGTGGCTACTACTTTGGCACCACGGTCGTGACCATCTTGTCCCATTTTGGCAATCATAATACGTGGTCGACGTCCTTCTTTTTTAGCGAAGGCATCGGCTAATTGTTTGGCTTTTTCAAAGCTCTCGTCGTTTTTAATTTCTTTACTGTACACGCCGCTAAAACTTCTAATTTGTGCTTTATATCTTCCGAAAACTGCTTCCAAGGCATCACTGATTTCACCCAATGTGGCTCTGTTTCTTGCAGCTTCTACGGCTAAAGATAGTAAATTATCGTTAGCGTTTTTAGCAGCATCGGTTAATTTTGCTAAACAAGCTTTTACTTTGTCGTTATCACGAGTAGCTTTGATATGTTGTAATTGCTCAATTTGTTGTTTGCGCACCATTTGGTTATCGACATCCAAAATGTGTAACGGGTCTTCTTTTTCCAAACGGTATTTGTTGACACCCACAATAATATCTTGGCTGCTGTCAATACGTGCTTGTTTACGCGCCGAAGCTTCTTCGATACGCAACTTCGGAATTCCGGATTCGATGGCTTTGGTCATGCCTCCTAATTCTTCTACTTCTTCAATTAAAGCCCACGCTTTATCAGCGATTTCTTTGGTTAAGGTTTCTACATAGTAGCTACCTGCCCAAGGGTCAACCGTTTTACAGATTTTGGTTTCTTCTTGTAAATAGATTTGGGTATTTCTAGCAATACGCGCTGAGAAATCGGTTGGTAAAGCAATCGCTTCATCTAAAGCATTGGTGTGTAAGGATTGCGTTCCACCAAAAGCTGCCGCAGCGGCTTCAATAGCCGTTCGAGCCACATTATTAAATGGGTCTTGCTCGGTTAAACTCCAACCCGATGTTTGGCAGTGTGTACGCAAGGCTAACGATTTTTCGTCTTTCGGGTTGAATTGTTTGAGTAATTTTGCCCATAACATTCTACCCGCACGCATTTTGGCAATTTCCATAAAATGGTTCATTCCAATGGCCCAAAAGAACGAAAGTCTTGGAGCGAACTCATCGATTTTCATTCCGGTAGCCAAACCCGTTCGGATGTATTCCAAACCATCGGCAAGTGTATAAGCCAATTCGATATCGGCAGTAGCACCTGCTTCTTGCATGTGGTATCCCGAAATAGAAATGGAGTTGAATTTAGGCATGTTTTTGCTAGTATATTCGAAAATATCAGCAATGATTTTCATGGAAGGCGTTGGCGGATAGATATAGGTATTTCTAACCATAAACTCTTTCAGAATGTCGTTTTGGATGGTTCCCGAAAGCAATTCGGGCGCTACACCTTGTTCTTCTGCCGCCACGATGTAGAATGCCATAATAGGCAAAACCGCACCGTTCATGGTCATCGAAACCGACATTTCTCCTAAAGGAATTTGGTCGAACAATACTTTCATGTCTTCTACAGAATCGATGGCAACACCAGCTTTTCCTACGTCACCCACCACACGTTCGTGATCGGAATCGTAGCCTCTATGCGTAGCTAAATCGAAAGCAACGGACAAACCTTTTTGTCCGGCAGCAAGGTTTCTTCTGTAGAAGGCGTTACTTTCTTCGGCAGTTGAAAAACCTGCATATTGACGAATGGTCCACGGTCTACGTACATACATAGTAGCATAAGGACCGCGTAAGTTGGGTGCAAAACCTGCTCCGAAACCAAGATGTTCCATACCCTCAATGTCGCTTGGAGCGTAAATGGGTTTTAGTTCAATGTTTTCGGCGGTGTGAAAAGTAGCTGAATTATTGTGTTTTGGAGTTTCCTTTTTGGAATTTTCCAAAGTGATATGTTGGATGTTTTTTCTCATAATGTTTTAATTACTAAAAGATTCAGCAATCATATCTGCAACTGAAAAGAATGGAATAGCTATAGAAACTAAACAAATTCCAAAGCAAATCAGACCAGATTTTTTATAATAGAAGTCTTTATTAAAAATAACTTTTATCAAATAAAAAATACCAAAGCTAAATGAGGCAATGAAAAATAAGATGCAAATAATAAATAGTAAAGACATAATTTATTGTTCTTGTGCTAAACGTTCTTGTTCTAATTTTTCAGCCAATCGTTTTTCAATGATAGGGGTGATTAACGTTTTGCGTGGGTTTTGTTTTACGAACGGATACAATTCTAAATTGTCTTTCATGCGGTCGTTTTTGTTTGGATATTTGTTGGTTCCTAACAAGGTTTCTTTTCCGCTATCAAATAAATCCTGTTCTTTTTGGGCGCTTTCGCTAATTTTTCTTTGGATAGTTCCTTCAATTAATTGCGAGATTAATCCACCATTGGCTTCAATGTCTTTGAATAACAACAATGCTTTTTCAGCCAATTGTTCGGTCAAATTTTCAATATAGTAAGCTCCATCGGATGGATTGTTGACTTTGTCGAAATAACTTTCGTGTTTCAATACCAACAATTGGTTTCTGGAAATTCTATCTCCAAATTCGTTGTCTTTGTGGTATAATGCATCGTATGGCAAATTGGCAACCGCATTAGCTCCTCCCAAAATAGCACTCATACACTCAGTTGTCGTACGAAGCATATTTACATTGTAATCGTATATCGTTTTGGTGCGTTTGGTTGGAGTTGCAATGATGTTGCAATCGAAATTGTGTTGGTATTCCTTTTTCAAAGTATTGAACAAAATTCGTAACGCTCTCAGTTTAGCAATTTCAAAGAAATAGTTCGTTCCAACAGCAACTTCAATGGTTATAGGATGTTTTATAGCTGGAATTCTGTTGAAATATTCGTTAACATGAGCCATGGTATAGGCCAATTGTTGTACCATGTTGGCACCTGCATTTTGGTAAATTCCAGCACTGATACTTAAGAAATTTGTAGAAGATGTTGCAATTGTATTTAATTTCTTAAAATCATTTTCTATATTTTCAAACCAGTTGCCGTCTTTGGTTAACTGCCCAATTGGGTCAATTAAAATGATGAATTTGGCATGATTTTTAGCAGCAAAGTCACTTACTTTAGCAGCGAAATCGATTGAGAGAAATGGCAAATGGAAATAATAAGTAGTGTCCTTCAAAGGAAGGTTTTGCATTAAATCGTCAATTGAAATTGATTCGTTTTCAATGGTAAATCGAATGCTTTCGGCACCACGATTTAAGTAATCTAAAGCCCGTTGATTCGATTTTTTAACGTCATGAACAAAAATGTTTTGTAGAATTGCAAACGCATTTTCGGGCGTTTTGATAGTAAGTTTTGTTTCGGAAGCATCATCCAAATGGTAAAATGGTTTTACTTTGATGCCTTCTGGACTTTCCCAAACGAGCGTTTCGTTATAGTCGGCTCCTTTGAGTTCGTATTGAATTTGTTGTTTCCATTGTTTGGAAGTAACAGCTTCAAATTCTGAAAAAAGTTTGTTTGTGTTCAAAATTTAATACTTTTTATGAATTTCAAATTTACTATAAAATATAGTTATTGAAAGAAATTAATTAATTTTTTTGCTAATTAAATATACATTATTAGTTAAAATAGGGCTAAATAAAAATGAATTTTAATTTAAAAAAGATAAAATTAAAGCAAGAAATTCTTCTAGATAAACGAAAACCAATAAAAAAAAGTAATAATGAATTTAAATAGATTATTTTTTACTTCTTTCAATACTGTCTTTAATTCGATCTGCTTCAAATTCAATTATATAAATATCCTCGTTTTCTTTTTTCATAAAATATTTTTCACGAGCATACTTTTCAATTTGATCAGTATCTTTTAGTAGTTTAATATTCTGTTCGTCTTTATAAATTTCTTCTTGGTAATATTTTTTGTTATCATCCAATTCATCAATTTGTTTGTTTAATAATCTGTGTTCTAGGTAAGAATAATTGTCTAAAAATAGCATCCATACAACAAAAAATAGTAAAATTAAAACGTATTTATTACTCATAAATTTTAACCATGGTTTACTTTTGAGTTTGTCTGACATTCTAATTTTATTAGATTATGGGTTATTAATAAAAATCAATTTGATTGTTTAAATTGATATAAAGATATAAAAAAATTATAAAATACGTTGATTAATAACAGCTCTAACTACGTCAATAGCAACTGTATTGTATTTATCATTTGGAATAATAATGTCAGCAAAAGCTTTTGTTGGTTCTATAAATTGTTGATGCATAGGTTTTAAGGTGTTTTGGTATCTGTTTAATACTTCTTCCATATCTCTTCCACGCTCGGCAATATCTCTTTTTAATCTGCGTATTAATCTTTCGTCTGAGTCTGCATGCACAAATATTTTTATATCAAAAAGATCTCTTAATTCAGGATTAGAAAGAATTAAAATGCCTTCAACAATCATTACTTTTCTTGGGTGTGTTGAAATTGTATCGTCGGTTCTATTGTGGGTTATAAAAGAATAAACAGGCTGATTAATCGTTTTACCTTCTTTTAAGTCCTTCAAATGAGTTACTAACAAATCAAAATCAATTGACTTTGGATGGTCAAAATTTATTTTAGTTCGTTCTTCATAGCTTAAATTGGTTGTTTCCTTGTAATAGGAGTCTTGCGCAATAATTCCTACTTCGGTATGGGGCAATTCATTCATTATTTGATGGACCACAGTAGTTTTACCGCTACCAGTTCCTCCAGCAATTCCAATAATTAGCATAAAATAGTTGTGTTTTTTTGTTTCAATTATGCAAAAATACTCATTTAAAAGTAAAATAAAAAGTGAACACTATTCGATATTCTTAATAAATTCATCATACTCAAAATAAAACTGTTCTAAAGCGGTCATTTTTTCATTAAAAAAATCGAATATTGTGTTCCAATGAATTTTATTACTAAAGCTAACGTCATTTATTTCTACCCATATTCTACTGATCATTTTACCATTTTCTAAAGTAAAATCTTTAAAAAAAATTAAATTTTGAACAAATTCTTCTTCTAATATATTTTGTAAAGCTTCCATTTTTTCAAAATAAGCCCATCTAATTTCATTATTTCGATGTTCAATATCAATCAATACTTGTGCTTTCTTGTTATCAACATAAAATTTAAAGGCAAAATCTTTTATTTTAGTATTGTATAGAATCCATTTGTGTGGGTGTTGTTTGGCAAATTCAAGCCAGAATTCTTGCTTTAGTTTTTGATTTTCTTGTTTGGAATACATTAAGTTACTTAGTTTTTATATAAATATATAGTAATTGTCAACTAAAATATGTAAATTCGCTACACTTGTATTGATAAATTATTTGGACACAAAAATAAGTTGCTAAAATGAATTTTCATTTATTTCTTGAAGGAATTTCTAAAATTAAAGAGCAGCCCTTGTTAGCAGAAGCAGCCCATCAAATTATGTCTCCTCCTGAACGAACTGCAGTTCTAGAAAAATTAAAATTTCATGAATTAAAACCTAGAATAGCAGCTGTAATGATGTTAATTTATCCCAAAAATAAAATTGCGCATCTTGCTTTAATTGTTAGAAATACCTATCCTGGCATACATTCTTCACAAATTGCATTTCCAGGTGGAAAAGAAGAGCAAGACGATCCTAGTTTGCTCCACACAGCTTTAAGAGAAACAAAAGAAGAAATTGGAATAGAACCACATCAAATTAATGTAATTAAGCCTTTTTCAACTGTATATATTCCACCCAGTAATTTTTTAGTTCATCCTTTTTTAGGATATAGTAAACAAGAAATTACGTTTTTACCAGATTCTAATGAGGTTGTTGATGTGTTGGAACTGTCACTTGAGGATTTTATGAACGAAGCTATTGTTGAATTTATAAAAATGGATACCTCATATTCTAACGCTATACTAGTTCCTGTTTTTAAAGTACAGGGACATTTAGTTTGGGGAGCAACAGCAATGATGATGAGCGAGTTGAAAGAGATTTTAAAAAAAGCACTTTAAACGACAAGTTTTTGTATGTTTGTTGCTTGTCAAAAAAATGAATTATGGGGTTGATTAAAAGAAATCCATTTGGTCATATTCTTATTATTAAAAAATGGTTAATTAGAATTTTAGGTATATTGTCACACAGACGATACCGAGGATTTAATGAATTGCAAATAGAAGGTTCTGAAATAATAAAAAATTTACCAGAAACGAATGTCTTGTTTATTTCTAATCACCAAACTTATTTTGCAGATGTGGTGGCAATGTTTCATGTTTTTAATGCAAGTTTAAGTGGGAGAGAGGATACTATTGAAAATGTTTTGTATTTGTGGCATCCAAAGTTAAATTTATATTATGTTGCAGCAAAAGAAACTATGTCTGAAGGATTGTTACCTAGAATTTTGGCTTATGTAGGTGCAATTACAGTTGAAAGAACTTGGAGAGAAAAAGGAAAAGATGTTAAGCGAGATGTAAATTTGAACGATACGGAAAACATACGAATAGCATTAGACGACGGTTGGGTTATCACTTTTCCTCAGGGCACAACAAAGTCATTTAAACCTGTTCGAAAAGGAACGGCTCATATAATTAAACAGCATAAACCCATTGTAGTTCCAATTGTTATTGATGGTTTTAGACGATCGTTTGATAAGAAAGGATTACGGCTAAAAAAGAAAGGCATTTTACAATCTTTTATTATAAAGCAACCATTGTCTATTGATTATGAAAATGATACAATTGAACAAATTGTAGAAAAAGTAGAATTTGCCATTGAACAGCATCCTACTTTTTTAAAAGTAATACCTGCTGAGGAGTTAGCAGAGCAACAAGAATTAAATAAACAAAGAAAATGGGAGTATTAAAATGCTTATTTTTAGTTGTTTAAAATTTGTAATTTATTCAAAGTAAATAGTATATTTGCTATTCTTGTGGTTAGCAAGAAATAGTTTAGAGTTTTTTAATTAGTTTTCAGTTGATTTTTTTTTAAATAATTGTGCTATATATGAAAAGAAATATTGGAAGTGTAGATCGTATTTTTAGATTCGCAATAGGATTTGCAGCAATAATGTTAGGTGTTAAAAACACTTTTTCAGATATATTGATGATGAATTTATTAATAATTTTAGGCAGCTATACGCTATTAACTGCGGTTTGTTCAAGATGTATAATGTATACATTTCTTAAAATAAGAACCATAAAAAAGAAAGACACCATGTATTAAATACTATTGATAAGGTACAGAAGAAGGTTTTGAAATATCAAAATTTTGTAATCCAAAATCGGTAGTCTTAAAAGAATTTGTTTTAAGCACATCTTCCCCATATCCAGGAATATTTGGATAAAACGAAAATGAAATTTGAAATGAATTAAAAATTAAATAGTCATTACTTACTATCATTCCTAATCCTATTTGTGAATATATGTGACTGTTTTTAAAACCTTCATTTTTAGTACCTAACATTCCCATTGTATAACTAAAATATGGATTTAGTCTAAATCCAATTATATTCCATGGTGAATAACCTTGAGTTTGAAAGTTTATAATGCATTTTTTAGTTCCAGTTAGAGGAGTAGTTGTAAAACCTTGAATTCCATTAATTCCATTTAAATTTAATTGATCGTAAGCTGTATTTTGACGATTATTGCCTATTACTATTTGAGGTTTTATAAATTCTCTAAATGTCCAATTACCAATTTCTATTAAATTAGTAAAATAGGTTAAATTACCGACAAATGCAGTTTGTTCAGTTATGTTTTTATTAAAAAAAGAACCACATTCTAAGTTTGAACTCAAATAGCCAAAACTAAAATACTTTCCAATAGCAAATCTACCTCCAAAGTAATACCTATTCGTATTGTTTTTTTGTTGATAGCCACCAATTAAATCATAAATATAACCTGAAGCTACATCCTCGGTAACATTAAATTTGAAAAGATACTCTTCCTGAGTAAACTTTCTTGATGATAATCCAATACTCGCCAAATAAAATTTTTCATTTGAAAAATAGCGTAAACTATCAAATTGAAATTCAGGTTTTTCAAGATAATTTCTATTTAAATATCTAGCAATAGCAACCAAATTTGTCGCTCTGTTTTGTTCTGTTTTCCCTTTAAAAATTCTAAATGATCTTCCTAGCCAAAAGTCTTGCAAATTTGATTTGAAAGTCTCTTCATGCTGTACTTGTTGTGCATCCGCCATTAGTACCTTTTTAAAATTTTGGTCCAAATAAACACCGCCCGCCCAACGTGTATAAGCCGAGAAAAAAGGACGTTCAAAGTTGACGTATTTTACATATTTACCATCAACATCCAGATCATAGTTTAAAGTTGTTTTAATATATGTTTTAAAAATATTTGGAATTGAATAACTAGAACTAAATGCGCTTTTGTTTGTTGTTAAACTTTTTCTATAGGTATTTGAAAAATCATGTCCTAGACCTAAAACATTTTTTTCGTTAATTCTAAAAGTTGAAGTTGTGTTTGAGGTATTAAAATCAGGAATAATGCTCCACAAATCAAGAACCCTAATAGTGATATCTACCGAATCATTTGCTTTAGAAACCAATTTAACAGTAGTTTGAACTCCTTTAACATAATCTTGACCTCGAATTAAACGTTCAGATTCTTTTATCAAAAGCGAATCCAACTCACTGTTTTTTTTGTAAAGCAATAAATTTGCAATAGTGAATTTTTTAGTTCTTGCATGAAGTGAATTTCCAAGTTTGTCTCTATAAAGTTTTGGCTTTTTTAATGTATCCACCTCCGAAAATCCGAAGGGATCGAGCGTTACAATATTAATATTACGAATAATTTTACATTCGTAAGGAGCATAAACTGAATTCTTTTTTTTATATTTTTTTTTATGTTTAACAATTGGTTCTTTTGCTGTTGGTTCAAAAATTAATTTGTAAATAAAACGAGTAAATTTTCGTTTGGTTGAAAATTTTTCAATTTTAGAATACATTTTAGTAGTATCTGTTTTTTTTAAATTTACTTGTGCAATTCCATTCTGAATACAGAATAGAACAATTAGAATCAAAAAAACATTAATTTTTTTAAACATTAAATTTAAAAATTACCTACATAAAAAACAAATATAACAATAATCAAAAAACATATCAGGATAAAAACCAATTTGGAATATGTTAAATAATTTTTTTTTAAAATTCATTAGCCATTATTATAGTATTTTTAGCATTTAAATATTATTATATCTAAATAATGGATAACAATATTCTTTGGTCACTTCGCTTGGGATATACAGCTAAACAAGCAACATTAATTGAAAAACAAGGTATAAAATCGTTTTTGGAACAATCTTTTAATTCAAAAACAGATACTAATGAACCTGCTTTTTTGAATAAAATACCAAAAACATCTAAAGAAATAGCTATTTTGGCTACTAGAAAAAGAAGAGTCAATATTGAAGAAAGAAAAATTTTCAACGAGGAGCAAGATGCAATAGGTATTGAAATGCAAACATGGTGGCTTGAAAAAATGAGGAACGACAAGTACCCATTACGAGAGAAAATGACTTGTTTTTGGCACAATCATTTTGTTGCAACTAGTCAGAGCGTTAAAGTTTTTTATTGGATTTATCAACACAATTCAATTCTAAGAGAAAATGCTTTTGGAAATTATAAAACACTCACTAAAGCAATTTTAAAAACCAATGCAATTGTACAATATTTAGATAATAATTTAAATAAAAAAGACAAGTATAACGAGAATCTGAGCCGTGAACTACTAGAACTTTTTACTCTTGGACTTGGAAATTACTCTGAAAATGATGTAAAAAACGGAGCAAAAGGATTAGCAGGATTATATCCAGGTGAAGAACATGCTGAATATCAAGAAAAATGGGAAGTTAATGAGCCGTTTGAATATTTAGGAAAAAAGGGAAATTTAAAAGTTGACGATATGGTTGATGCAATTTTTGATCAACCTAAAATTCCATTTTTACTAACAAGAAAAATTTTAAAATGGTTTATTTATGACAATCCACCTGAAAGTTTAGTAACTTATTATGGGAATTATTTCAAGACTGTTAATTTCGAAATTAAACCATTGTTAATTAAAATATTTACTGAAGAATTTATTAAAAAAACTGCTGGAAGTAAAATAAAAGATCCTTTGGTTTATTTTCTTCAATTATTTGATGAAGTTTCAATAAATCCGGATGCAATTTTGGTTAACAAATTGCTTATGCAACAAGGATTAAATTTGTACAATCAAGTAAATGTAAAAGGTTGGGACGGAGGAAGAGCTTGGATCAACACTCAAACTTTTCTTCAAAGAGAAACTATTGCAGATATAATTTGTACTTCAAAAAATTTTGTAAAAAGGAGAATGAATTTAATAGAAGTTGAATTATTAGAAAATATTAAAAGTGATACGTTAAAAGTAGAACTTCAATGGAATAAAAATAATACTTCAAAAAAAATCATAAATGATTTTGGGAACAGATTGCTTTTTAATTTAGATGAAAATTTAAAAAAAGATTTGGAAACTATTTTAAAATATGACTTTGATCCTAAATCGGAAAATGCCGAAAATACAGTAATGAGATTATACAATACGATTTTGAAACTACCGGAATTTCAATTAATTTAGTAAAAATGAACAGAAGAAATTTTTTAACATTAACAGGCACATTTACTGGAGGTACACTTTTAGTTCCTAGTTTTTTACATTCATTTTCTAAACAGAATTCGATTATTAATCCCAATCAATGTTTAGTATTTGTTCAGTTGAATGGTGGTAACGACGGATTAAATACTTTTATACCTTATGAAAACGAATTGTATTACAAAGCTCGTCCAACTATAGCAGTGACAAAATCCGAAATTATTGCAGGTAATAATGGAATGGCTTTTCACCCATCTCTGAGTGATTTTGCAACTATGCAACAAAATGGAGATTTAACTGTTATTCAGAATGTTGGTTATCAAAATCCAGTAAGATCACATTTCAGAAGTCAAGAAATATGGCAAACTGCACCTCAAAAGCAAGAATATCTAAATTCAGGATGGTTAGGTAGATTTTTGGATCTTCAATGTAAAGAACATACACCAACCGCTGGAATTAATATGGATGCTTATGATAATTTTGCTTTTTTAGGAAAAGAACCAAATTCACTAACCATAAGAGATCCAAGACGTTTTACAACAGTAGAATCATCAGAAAACAAGTTAACTCCTTCTACTAATCCACAATTAGATTTTGTAAGAAAAGTGGCCAATTCCATAACCGAAGGGACTTCAGAAATCCAAAAAGCACTTGAAAGAACGAAGAATTTAACTTCACTATATCCTAAATCTGAGTTTGGAAATAGACTAGAATGGATATCAAAACTAATTAAAGGAAATTTAAATTCAAATGTTTATTACACTTCGTTAAATGGTTTCGATACCCATGAAGGACAAAAAGATACACATAAAAAGAAGCTTTTGGATGTAAACAATTCTATAGGCGCTTTTTATAAGGATTTAAAAGAAGCAAAGTTATTAGAAAGTGTAACTATAGTAGTTTTTTCTGAATTCGGAAGAAGAGTTGCTGAAAATGGAGGTGGTACTGATCATGGAACTGCAGCACCAGTCTTTATTATTGGTGGTAATAACAAAGGAAAAGTAATAGGAAACAATCCTAATTTACATGATTTAGATGAAGGCGATTTGAAATACGAAATTGATTTTAGAAGTGTTTACGCAACATTGTTAAAATCTAAAATGAATTTTGATGCTAATAAAATTGGTATTACAAATAAACCTTTAGAAGGTGTTTTTTAACATGTATTATTTTTATTTGAAACTAATTTTAAGAGTATCATCAAAATTCCTTTAAAATGATAGTTTTAAATTAAATCAATATATTTTTTCGTTTTATATAAAATTTTTGATATGAATTTTTTTTTTCAAACTTGGCATTGGTCGATAAGTGGTTTTTTAATAGCACTAATTATGCTTACTTTAAACTATTTCGGAAAAGTTTTCGGAATGTCTTCTAATTTACGTTCATTATGCACAATAGCAGGAGCAGGAAAACACACTGATTTTTTTAAATTTGATTGGAAATCACAAAGATGGAATTTAGTAGTAGTTTTAGGAGCTATGTTAGGTGGGTTAGTAGCAGTAAATTATATGGCAGATCCATCAAACGTTACTTTAAATCCTGATACAATTAAACAATTAGTAAAATTGGGAGTTGATACACCAAGTGCAAAATTAGAACCCAATGTGCTTTTTGGTAAAGAAGCTTTGAAGTCTCCAAAAATGATAGTGATATTAATTTTTGGTGGTTTTCTTATTGGATTTGGATCGAGGTATGCTGGTGGTTGTACTTCAGGCCATGCAATAGCAGGATTAAGTAATTTACAAAAACAATCGTTAAAAGCTGTTATTGGTTTTTTCGTAGGAGGTTTGCTAATGTCTCACTACATATTACCTTTATTTTTTTAGTTTATGAAAAGTATAAAATATTTACTAGTAGGTTTTGTTTTTGGAATAGTGCTAACAAAGTCAGAAGCCGTTTCTTGGTACCGTATTTACGAAATGTTTCAATTCCAATCTTTTCACATGTATGGAATTATTATGACAGCAGTAGCAACAGGACTTGTTGGAATTAAATTGATTAAATTCTTTAAACTGAAAAGTAGTAAAGGAGAGATAATTGTAATTGCAGAGAAGGAGAAAGGATCTTTTCGATACTGGATTGGTGGTTTGTTTTTTGGATTAGGTTGGGCTTTAGTTGGAGCATGTCCGGGTCCTATTTTTATTTTAATTGGAGCTGGTTTTTATCCGGTAATTTTAGTGCTTATTGGAGCTTTATTTGGAACATTTGTTTATGGTATTTTTAAAGACAATTTGCCACATTAATTAATTATTTGGTGACAAATGTTACTTTCAATTGTTTTTAATTCATGTTACTTTGTAAAATATAAATCAATTAAAATGAAAGCAACAATAAAAATACAGAATTTAAAATGTAGCGGATGTGCCCACACCATTTTAACAAAATTGCAAAATCTACCATTAATTTACTCAATTCATGTTAATATTGATGAAAGTGAAGTCAGTTTTGAGTATGAAAATGATGAAAATTTGGCATCTGTTAAGCAAACATTAATGAAAATTGGCTACCCAGAAGTCGGAGAAGCAAATTCTATTGGAACTAAAGCAAAGTCGTATGTAAGTTGTGCTATTGGAAAAATATAGTATCGAAAACCATTTGATTTTTTATTTTTAATTCTAAATTTTGAAAAGTACCATTAAAAACGAACTAATTATTGAATATTTAACAAATTGGTGCCTTTATTTCTTTTTTAATTCATTTCAAATTAGCTATTTTTGTTAAATTATTTTTTAAAGTATTAAATTTATATATTACATTATGTCAAAAACAGCTATATTAGAATACGAAGGCAAAAAGTACGAGTTTCCAGTTATTGTAGGAAGCGAGAATGAACCTGCAATCGATATTAACAAATTACGTGATTTAACAGGAGCAATAACGCTTGACCCTGGTTACAAAAATTCAGGCTCATGCGAAAGCAAAATAACCTTTCTTGATGGTGAGGAAGGAATTTTAAGATATAGAGGGTATGCAATTGAAGATTTAGCTGCAAAAGCAAACTTTCTTGAAGTTTCTTATTTAGTAATTTTTGGGGAACTTCCAACTTCTCAACAATTAGTGCAATTTGAAACCGATATTAGAAAATACACTTTGGTAAACGAGGAAATGAAAAATATCATTGATGGTTTTCCAAAAACAGCGCATCCAATGGGTGTTTTGTCATCTTTAACTTCAGCATTAACAGCATTTAACCCCAAAGTAGTCAATGTTGACAATGAAAAAGAGATGTATGAAGCTGTTTGTAAAACTATGGGTAAATTTTTAGTAATTGCCTCTTGGACCTATCGAAAAATGATGGGTTATCCATTGAACTATTATGACAATACAAAAGGGTATGTTGAAAATTTCATGCATTTAATGTTTGAATTGCCTACTGGACCTTACACCCAAAATCAAGTAGTAATTGATGCCCTAGACAAACTATTTATATTACATGCTGATCACGAACAAAATTGCTCAACATCAACCGTAAGAATTGTTGGGTCATCTCATGCAGGATTGTTTGCCTCAATATCTGCTGGCGTTTCTGCTTTATGGGGCCCATTACATGGGGGAGCTAATCAAGCTGTTTTAGAAATGCTAGAAGCCATTCAAAAAGATGGGGGTGACGCAGATAAATATTTAGCGAAAGCAAAAGACAAAGACGATCCGTTCCGTTTAATGGGATTTGGACATAGAGTATACAAAAACTTTGACCCTAGAGCTAAAATTATTAAAAAAGCAGCAGATGAGGTCTTAACTACTTTAGGAGTTGACGATCCTATTTTATTAATTGCTAAAAGACTGGAAGAAGCAGCACTTGTTGACGAATACTTTGTTTCAAGAAAATTATATCCAAATGTTGATTTTTATTCAGGAATTATTTACCGTGCCCTAGGAATTCCTACTGATATGTTTACGGTTTTATTTGCAATAGGAAGATTGCCAGGTTGGATTGCACAATGGAAAGAAATGAGAGAAAACAAAGAACCAATTGGAAGACCAAGACAAGTTTATACTGGATATGCTTTAAGGAATTTTCAACCAATTGACAAAAGATAATTTTTTAAAATAGATAATAATTTAGAACGTCACTTTCAAAAAAAGTGGCGTTTTGTATATAAATCTCAATTGAATACTTAATAGCTACCATTTTTTAATTTATTGAAAAAATCAAATACTAAAATAAATTTGCAAACAAGTAATAGGTTCGTTTATAAAAAGTGTTTATTGAGCATAAATTTCCAACAAAGTGGTTTTTATTTTCTTAAAAGTTTGATTTTATCAAATTTTAAAAATAAAATAGAAATACTATAATTTTAAAAAGTAACTGAATTTGATTCTACGGCAATTCGAAATAGGTAACAATTTGAGATAAAGACAAAAAAATAAATAAATATTAAAAATACTTACAAGCAAAAGCTTCGCAAATCGGTGGAGCTTTTTTATATTTGTTGCCAATCTAAAGGAATTTTATGTTACACATAAACATTAAAAACGAAACATCAAGATTACGAGCTGTAGTATTAGGCGCTGCTGAAAATAATGGGCCAACTCCAACAATAGAGGAGGCATACGATCCAAAATCATTAGAACATATATTAGCTGGAACTTATCCATTAGAAGCTGATATGGTATATGAAATGGAAGCTTTTAATGCAGTTTTTAAAAAATACGACGTAAAGGTTTATCGACCAGAAATGATAGTTAATTACAATCAAATTTTTTCTAGAGATATTGGATTTGTTATTGAAGATACATTTATTAAAGCCAATATTTTGCCGGACAGAAACAAAGAATTAGAAGCTATTCAATACATTATTGATCAAATTAATCCGCAAAAAGTAGTGCGTCCTCCTGATAATGTACACATTGAAGGTGGTGATGTTATGGTTTGGAATGATTATATTTTCATTGGAACGTATAAAGGAAGTGATTATAAAGAATACATTACGGCTCGAACAAATATGGAAGGTGTTGCTTATATTCGTGATTTGTTTCCTCATAAAATTGTTAAAGAATTTGATTTGGTTAAATCAAAGTTAGAAGCTAGAGACAATGCATTGCACCTAGATTGTTGTTTTCAACCTGTTGGCACTAACAAAGGAATTATTTATAAAAGTGGTTTTAGAGAAGAATCGGATTACTTGTATTTAGTCAATCTTTTTGGAAAAAACAATTTATTTCACATTACACGAGACGAAATGTATGATATGAATTCTAACGTGTTTTCAATTGCACCAAATGTAGTTGTTTCTGAAAGAAAATTTTATCGATTAAATAATTGGTTAAGAGATCAAGGGATTACTGTTGAGGAAATTCCTTATTCAGAAATAGCTAAACAAGAAGGGCTTTTACGATGTTCCACACTACCTTTGATTAGAGATTAACTTTTTAAATTTGTATTTTCTATTATACTTGAATTTCAATTGAAAATGAACTCATTAAAATTTAAAAAAAATAGCAATAGTTTGTATACTAACAAAATAGGCAATTTATTTTGTTAACTTATCAGATTTAAAAATTTATTTTTTTTGAAAGAACTAATAGATAATATGTTAAAACTAGTTACAATTATACTATTAAATTATTGTAATTTTTTAACTGAATAAAGACTATTTTTATTACTCTAATATTTAACAACCATTGACAATAGATAAAGTGGTTGCAACATAAAAATTAAAATCAAAAATAAATATGAAGCAGATTACTAATTCAATTTTAATGATTCGTCCTGTTGCGTTCAGAATGAACGAGCAAACAGCAGTTAATAATTATTATCAGAAAGTAATAGATGGACTATCGCCAAGCACTGTAAATGAAAAAGCTCAAGCTGAATTTGACGCTTTTGTAACTAAACTTAGAATGGTAGGTGTGGATGTAACTGTAGTGGACAGTACCACGATACCTGATACGCCTGATAGTATTTTTCCTAATAATTGGATTTCTTTTCACGAAAATGGTGACATTGTTTTATATCCCATGTTTGCTAAAAATAGAAGGTTAGAACGAAGAGAAGATATTTTTGATATTTTAGAGAGCAAAGGATTTGAAATTAATGAAATCATGGACTACACTTCAGCTGAAGACGATGGTTTTTTTCTAGAAGGAACCGGAAGTTTAGTTTTAGATAGAGCAAACGGTAAAGCTTATTGTGCATTATCTCCAAGAGCAGATGAAGAGCTTTTAATAGAATTTTGCGAAGATTTTGATTTTGCACCAATTATTTTTGAGGCATATCAAACTGTTAATGGTGAACGTAAATTAATTTATCATACAAATGTAATGATGTGTATTGGAGACACATTTGCAGTATTGTGTGCAGATGCTATAGATGATAAAAAAGAGCGAAAAATGGTACTTGACAACCTAAAAGCTGATGGCAAGAATGTGATTCTAATATCAGAAGATCAAGTTAATAATTTTGCAGGTAATATGCTCCAAGTTACAGGTTCTGAAAATAAGAAGTATTTAGTAATGAGTGCCGCTGCTCACAAGTGTTTAACTAAAAAGCAAATTACTCAAATAGAAGAACATGTTACTATTTTACGTTCAAGTTTAGATACTATTGAAGCATGTGGAGGTGGAAGTGCTAGATGTATGATGGCAGAAATATTTTTACCTAAAACAGCACAATAATCAAAATTAAAATAAGGGTAAAAATAGCATTTTGTTTATCCTTATTTTTTTTTTAAATTCCTCTTATTATGCTTAGAATTGAACTAATAATATATTGAATTCCAATGGCAATTGTCAAAAAGCCAATAATCCTTGAAATTGCTACAATTCCAGAAGAACCTAAAATTTTTGCTAAATAATGTGCACTGTGTAAAACAATAAAAATTACTAATGCAACTGCAAGAATTGCTATTGATGAAATTAATATTTCATTAGCAGCATGATGTTCTTGATAAAAAGCAATAAGTAATGAAATTGATCCTGGACCTGCCAACATTGGCATTGCTAAAGGAGTTAAAGCTATATCGTTTCTGCTTTGGATATCTTGTTCAACTTGTTTGTTAATCCCTCTGTTTTTACTGAATTTCCCGTTTAAAAGTGAAAAGCCAGAACTTGAAATTATGATACCGCCAGCAATTCTTAAAGCTGGAATTGTAATTCCAAAGAAAGTTAAAACATATTGACCAATAAAATAGGAAATAATTAAAATTACAAAAACATTAAATGCAGTCCATAATGAAACTCTAGATCGTTCTTTTTTAGTATAATCTTGTGTTAATCCAACAAATATTGGAACCGTTCCAATTGGATTTAAAACCGAAAAAAGTGCAGCAAACAAAAAAATAAATAATTCCATTATTATTGGGTGTATAAAACAATTAATGTTCTAGCAAAATTAATTTTAAATTTGTTTAAAATATAATTTTATAAACAAAAATTGGCCATACTTTAAACTAACTTTTTAATTGTAAATAATTCATTGTGAATTTCAACCTTTGGGTACATTCTAATTGAATAATTTGTAGTGAATTTAGATCGGTAGTAATTATTTCTTTCTTCATCTTTAGCATTGGTGATCATAGTATTAAATAAAATAAATCCATTTTTATTCAATATGAAATTAATTCTATTAATAAAGTAATCTTCAAATAAAAAGTTTGGCATAACAGTGTCTTGAAAAATATCAATAATAATTAAATCGTATTTAAGTTTAGTAGATAAAATGAATTCAAACGCATCCATTACTTTAAGTTCTAAATTTGAAATTTCATTTAGTTTAAAAAACGTTTCAGCAATTTCAATAACATTAGGGTCAATATCAATGCCAGTAATTTGCCCTTCAAATTTAATTTCATTAACAAGTGTTTTAATAACACTACCACCCGCAACTCCAAGTACCAAAATGTTATTGAACGTTCTAATTCTTTTAAAACCTATATATTTTAATCCTTTTTTTAATATACGTTGGAGACTTCCGTATGAATAATTGGTATTTTCACTATCAAGTACCAGTTCTCCATTTACCCAAGTAACTTCTAGTGATTTACTAATATTAGATTTTTTTTTATAAATAGTTATAGGGATTATATAACTTAAAACTTTTCTTAGCATGAAAATATTATTTCATCAAAAATAAGAGATAAATATTAAATTTGCATTAAATAATTCAAAATGAAAAGAAGATTTTACAAGTTTGTTTTTTTTAAACTCATGGGTTGGAAAATTGACGGTACAATTCCAATAGACTGTAATAAATGTGTAATGATGGTTATGCCACATACTAGTTGGCATGATTTTTATTTAGGTATTTTTACAAGAGGAATTCTTAATATGGAGATGAATTATGTTGCTAAAAAAGAACTTTTCCGTTTTCCTTTTGGTTTTTATTTTAGGTATATGGGTGGGGAACCATTAGATCGAACAGGAGGTTTGAATAGAGTAGAGGCGATAGCAGCTATTTTTAAGCGGAAAGAAACTTTTAGATTAGCAATTCTTCCGGAAGGAACACGTAAAAAAGTAACGGAATTAAAATCTGGTTTCTATTTCATTGCAGTAATGGCTGAAGTTCCAATTATCCCTGTTGCTTTTAATTTTGGTAAAAAAACGATAGGAATTGGGAAACCATTTTATCCGACTGGAAATTGGAATTTGGATAGTAAAATACTTGAACAATTTTTCAAGGGAGTAAAAGGTAAAATTCCAGAATTAAGCTACGAAGTTTAATAAAAATTAAATTTGAGTATGAACCGAAAAGGTTCCGTCTTTATAAAAAAATATTATTTTATCTATCCATTTGTTTGCTGTTGAACTAAATTCGTTTATTGAAGAATCTTGTTGAATTTTGTTTAATTCTTCACTTTCACTTAAATTTTGATCGCTTTTTATTTCCTTTGTATTCTGTATTGGAGAAGGAGTAGGAGTAAGTAATGGAGATTCAGAACTAATTTTTAATTCAGAATTGCTTACAGGAAAATTCCCTTTTCCTATTAATATCCAATACAAATCTACCTCAGGGAAAACTTCATTTATTTTTAATATAAATTCCAAACTAGGTTTATTTCTACCCGAAAGCAGGTGGGATAAACTAGATCTTTGAACACCAATTTTATCAGCAAAACCAGAGGCAGAAAGAGCGTAATATTCCAATAGAAATTCCAATCGTTTAATAAAATCTTCAATGTTTACCATTGTAATATATCGGTTAATTATTTTTTTACAAATGTAAATACACAAATGTAAATACACAAATATTCCTAAGAGAATATACTTAAAAACCTTGTAAATATTAATTATAAGGTTTAAGTAAATTTAAATAAATAACTGAATATAAATGTTTAAACAACTAAAAATAATTAAATAGATTGAAGTTTAATTTGGGAAAATAATTTAAATTATGTTTTTACCTAATAATGTTTACAAATGTAATTAACGCATTGTTTTTACCTGTTTACAAATGTTAATTTAAAGATGTTTACTTTTGTAAATCAAATACAAGCTATGGATTTTGAAAGTTTATTTACAAAACATAAAGAAACAACTCTCTTTGGGAGGTATATTAATTTAGAGAAAATTCAACCACTTTTAAGTCAATTGAATTCAAATAATCAGTTGAAAATAATTGGGTATTCTGTTTTGGAAAAACCAATTTATTCCGTTCAAATTGGTACGGGTTCTATAAGGATTTTGATGTGGTCTCAAATGCATGGAAATGAATCCACGACTACAAAAGCTATTTTTGATTTGCTTAATTTTCTAAATACGGATCTTAAGGAAGGATTTTATTTATTAACCAAATTTACTTTTTGTATTGTTCCAATTTTAAATCCTGATGGAGCAGATGTGTATACAAGAGAAAATGCTAACGGTATAGATTTAAATAGAGATTTTCAAAATTTTTCACAACCTGAAAGTATTTCATTATTTACATTGTTTAAAGAGTTTGAACCACATTATTGTTATAATTTACACGATCAAAGGACTATTTTTGGAGTTGGGGCTACTGGAAATCCTGCTACAGTTTCTTTTTTAGCTCCATCTTTTGATGAAAAATGCAGTTTTAATTTAACTAGAACCAAAGCAGTTTCAGTAATTATCGCTATGAATAATGAGCTTCAAAAAACAATTCCGAATCAGGTTGGAAGATTTGATGATGCTTTTAATATTAATTGTGCAGGGGATTTTTTTCAAGAAAAAGGCGTTCCGACTATTTTATTTGAAGCGGGACATTTTCAAAATGACTATGAAAGAGAAATTACAAGAAAATATATTTTTATAGCGCTTATTTCAGGCTTAAAGGTAATTTACGAAAACGATATAGTTAGCAGTGTTATTGAGGATTATTTGAATATTCCTCAAAATAAAGCCCTTTTTTATGATTTTGTTTGTAAAAACATCAAAATAAATTATGATAGTATTAAAAAAAATATCACCTTTGCAGCTCAATATAAAGAAGAACTGATAGATAATTCTATTGAATTCAATTCTTATATTGTTAAAATTGATGATTTAGATGGGTTTTACGGACATCTAACAATAGATGCTAAAAATGAACATTTTAATTCTGAAGAAGGTTATGAACCAACTTTAAATTCAAAGGCTAATTTTAGGATAGGAGAAAAAATAAAAATTGTAAATGGTAAAATTAGTAAGTAAAACCATTTCAAAACAGTAAAAATTATAAAGTATTAGTTATGAGTAAGTTTAGATTAGATGAAGTAGATCACCAAATTTTGGATATGTTAATTGATAACACTAGAATTCCTTTTACGGATATTGCTAAAAAATTACTAATTTCTGCTGGGACTGTTCATGTTAGAGTAAAGAAAATGGAAGATGCAGGAATTATTATGGGATCTTCTTTGACGCTTGATTATGAAAAATTGGGATATTCATTTATTGCCTATGTAGGGGTTTTTCTTAATAATACTTCACAAACTAAATTTGTATTAGAACGCATAAATGATATACCATTTGTAACAGTTGCACATGTTACTACAGGTAAATTCAATATATTTTGTAAAATCCGTGCTAAAGACACTAAACATGCAAAAGACGTTATTTTTATGATTGACGATATAGAAGGCGTGTATAGAACCGAAACAATGATTTCATTAGAAGAAAGTTTGAATGACAAAAAACGATTAATGCATACTATATTTAAAAATATGTAAGTTATTATAAAAACTAAAAAAATTAAACCTTAAGTGAAAGCTTAGGGTTTTTTTATTATCTTAATGCCCAAATTCTTAAAGTTATGTACACTCCTACTAAAATTGAACGATTCAATCAAAATGTGCTTTCTAAATACCATATTTATAACAGCATTTTTATTACTTTACCATTTGATTCTATAGGTAATACAGGTGTTTTACTTCCAATTTTTGCCGATATGTGTGAAAATGGATTCAAACAAAACTTAAATCCAAGTGAAATTGTTAAACAATTTACAGAAAAATTCATCGAATCAGATGATGAAATTACTAATTTAGAAATGCTTTTTCGTTTTATACAGTATGTTGAACGACAAATTGTTCTTTTTGATGCAATTGAAGACGCGGCGTTTCCAATTTTAAACAATCTTGAAGGGAGAGGCTCTGTTAGAGATTTTAAAGAGAAATCTGAAATTAAAGGAATGAAAGAAGAGCTAAAACATTTTCTTGAAAATTTCAATATAAGAACAGTTTTAACAGCACATCCAACTCAATTCTACCCAGGTGCTGTATTAGGGATAATTACAGATTTAACGGAAGCAATTAAGCATAATAATTTAGTTTCAATTAAAGAGCTTTTGGCTCAATTGGGCAAAACACCATTTATAAAAAAAGTAAAACCAACTCCTTTTGATGAAGCTGTAAGTTTGATATGGTATTTAGAGAATGTGTTTTATCAAACATCTGGTGAAATGTTCTATTATCTTCAGAAACATATATTTGAAGGTATAAGAATAGAAAATCCTATTATTAATTTGGGGTTTTGGCCTGGTGGAGATCGAGATGGAAATCCATTTGTTACTACAGAAATCACTTTGAATGTTGCTAATAGATTGAGAACTTCAATCTTAAAATGTTACTATAATGATATAAGAAATCTTAAAAGGAAATTAACATTTTACAATATTGATACTATTTTAACTGAAATTGAATCAAAATTATACCGTACAGTTTTTTATTCAGACGGTTCAATTTACCTTTCACTTGAAGAGTTTAAATTGAAATTAAACGAAATCAAACAAATTTTAATAAATGACCATCAGTCTTTATATTTAGATGAATTAAGCCAGTTAATTGGCAAAGTAACCTTATTTGGTTTTCATTTTGCCTCTCTAGATATTAGACAGAATAGTAAAGTACATGATTTTGTTATAAAAGATATTCTTACTTTTATAAATAAAAACAATATTAAAAATGAGGAATTTACAAACCCTTTTGTTTCGAATCAAGGTTTATTTTTAAATGATATTAAATTAAATCCAACAGATTTCACCAATGAAATTACTCGGGTTACTTTAGAATCCATTTTTGCAATTAAGAATATTCAAGATAAAAATGGCGAGTTTGGATGTAATCGTTACATAATCAGTAATAACGAAAGTGCTAAAAATGTATTAGAAACATTTTTAATGTTTAAATTATGTGGTTGGCAAAATCCAACGGTGGATATAATACCGCTTTTTGAAGTGATTGATGATTTAAAAAACGCATCAAAAATAATGAAAGAACTTTATTCTGATTTTGAGTATTCGATTCATTTAAAGAACAGAAACAACAAACAAATAGTGATGCTTGGTTTTTCAGACGGGACAAAAGATGGCGGGTATTTAATGTCCAATTGGAGTATTTATAAAGCTAAACAAGCAATTACTAAAATCTCAAGAGAATTTGGAATTGATGTACTTTTTTTTGATGGAAGAGGAGGACCTCCAGCTCGAGGTGGCGGCAAAACACATAAGTTTTATGCATCATTGGGACCTGAAATTGAACACAAGCAAATTCAAATTACAATTCAAGGACAAACTATTAGCTCAAACTTTGGAACTTTAGATTCTTGCCGATACAATTTAGAAAATTTATTAAGTGCTGGAGTTGCCAACGGAGTTTTTAATAAATCCGAAAATCATTTGTCTAATATAGATCAAAAAGTACTAGATGAATTAGCAACAATAAGTTATGAAAAATATTTGAGTTTTAAAAACCACCCAAAGTTTATACCTTATTTAGAACAAATGAGCACGTTAAATTATTTTTCTAAAGCAAATATTGGAAGTCGTCCTTCAAAGCGAAACACAACTGAACAATTAGATTTTGATGATTTAAGAGCCATTCCTTTTGTAAGTTCTTGGAGTCAATTAAAACAAAATGTTCCTGGTTTTTTTGGAGTAGGTACAGCATTAAAGCATTTTGAAGATAAAGGAACTTGGTCAGAAGTACAGAAGCTTTACAATAATTCGCTGTTCTTTAAAACTTTATTAGAAAATAGTATGATGTCGCTTGCAAAATCATTTTTTCCTTTAACCAATTACATGAAAGATGATCAAGAATTTGGAGCTTTTTGGCAAATTATATTTGATGAATTTCAATTATCAAAAAGATTTTTATTAAAAATAGCAGGTCATAAAGAATTAATGGAAAATTATCCTGATGGTAAGGCATCTATTCAAATGCGAGAACAAATTGTATTACCATTGTTAACAATTCAACAATTTGCAATGCTTAGAATAAAAGAATTAAAGAAAGAGCAAAAACCCAATCTTCAATTAATTGCTATTTACGAAAAATTAGTAACTCGATCCCTATTTGGAAACACTAACGCTAGTAGAAATTCAGCTTAAATTTAAAACGAATGGATTCAAACCAACTTCCAGTTTCAGAATACGCAAAATTTTATGCAGCTTATATTCAGGCTGTTGAAAACATGTCTTTGATTGAAGAATTAGAAATTTCTTTACATGATTTTATACATTTTGTCCGAAACATTCCTTTGGGGAAATATGATTTTAAGTATGCCGAAGGAAAGTGGACAATTAAAGATATTATTCAACATTTAATTGATTCTGAACGAATTTTTAGTTATCGGGCACTTCGAATTTCAAGAAATGACAAAACACCATTACCTAGTTTTGATGAAAATAGTTACGTTAAGAATGCAGAAGCAAATTTTAGGAGTATTCAAGATTTGTTAACAGAATTTTCTTCAGTTCGATATGCAACTTTGTATTTATTTAAAAGTTTTTCGCAAGAGCAACTTAAATTAAATGGTGTTGCTTCTGAAAATTTAATATCTGTAAGAGCACTAGGTTTTATAATAATAGGCCATCAAAAGCACCACCAAAAAGTTTTTATTGAGAGGTATTTGTCTCTATAAATTAATTGTTAATTGTATTTTTCATAAAGATTTGAAAACACCTATTTTTTAGGTAGTACTTCTATTTCTGGATTTATTTTTAAAATTTCGGCTATAAATAAATCCGCATTTTTAGGTGAAATGAAAACATCATCAAAACTATTATATTGTACAATGAAACCTTTGTAATCCAATGCAGGTTTCATAGTTACAGGAATGTTGAAACCTGAAAAATAAGTTATTTTTTTAATGTTTTGAATTGCAATTTTCCCTCTAAACGGACCAGATCTATAAAGTAAAAAAGCTTCATTTACTACGTATCGTGTATCTAAAAGAGTCCATAAAAGAAGTGCAATAACCAAACTTAAAATTAGAATTGGAGCTAATGGCAATTGCTCTTTTAATATTCCTAAAAATAGCATAGTACACATAAAAAGCACTACCCCCCATAAAATTAAGGTTGAAAAAATGTTTTTTGATGAAAGATACTTTGACATTTACAATTTGATTAAAGTCCTAAATTTGTTTTTGTTTTTTTCAATAAGCCGTCTTTATGCAATAAAACAGAAATAGATTTAAGCTTTAAGTACGCAACACTCATGTAAACAAAACCTTTGTTTTTACTACTCAATCCCCATGAATTTTTTACTTTATAATATTGCGTTCCTTTCTGATCTTTCACTTTTCCAATTATGTGCATTAAATGATCGTCTTGTGTTGCAAAATTTTCAAATTCAGCTTGACGATATGCTACGGATATGTTTTTTTCAGGTTTAATTTCAGTTAAAATTAACTTTGCATCTTCATCATTTGCTGGAATTACAGCAATTCCATTTTTACCAGAAAATGTGGCCTCTGATACATCACAATCCAATGAAAGTGTATAACCATTTTCTAATGCATTGTCTATATTTTCAACATATTCTTCTAAAGGCAAGTTGTAGAATTTTCCATTTGAAAAATTATCTGGAATATCCAAAACAAAAGATTTGTATATAGGTTCATGGGAAAAGGATGAAATTGTAATGTAAGCATTTGGATTTATTTTTAAACTTTCAAAAAAACTTTTAGGAGTATATTTTTTACCATCAAAGATAAAATCGGTTGGAATTTCACCTAAATAAACGTCTAAAACACTTGCAATTGCCTCTTTCCATTGCGGCGAAAGTTTTTTACCTGGATTTGTAATGTAAACTTTCAACATAGCTTCCATAACAGCAACCATTTCGGCATGATTATAAGTAGCTTGATTTTCAGTTAATCCAGTATAAATGTTTTCAGGAACGACACCATTTTCAACAGCACTGTTGATTACATCGTGAGCCAATCCGCCTTCTCCAAATTGCGCTTTGCCTTGTCTCATTACATAATTCCAAGCTTTTTTTGGATAGATTGATCTAACAGTGTACATTTCAGATAAATTAATTTTTTTTCCGGTTAATCGAATTATTTCTGACTCTAAAAAAGAAGTAGTTGAAAAACTCCAGCAAGTACCAGTCTGATCTTGAGAAATAACGGGTGTTCCTTCAATGTCTTTAATAGTTTGAAATTCATAGATTTGAGAAAATATAGAATTGGTAAAAACTAATAAAGAAAAAATAAATAATGTTTTTTTCATAGTTTAATATTTGTGATTGGTATCTTAAAAATTAAAAAGTAGTAAATTTACGCTAAAATAATACAAATTTGATTATGATAAATTGGAAAACAGTAAAATCTTTTGAAGATATTACCTATAAAAAATGTGATGGTGTTGCTAGAATTGCTTTTAACAGGCCAGATGTTCGTAATGCATTTCGTCCTAAGACTACTGCAGAATTGTTAGAAGCCTTTCATGATGCCCAAGAAGACACATCAATTGGTGTGGTTTTACTTTCTGCTGAAGGACCAAGTTCAAAAGATGGAGTTTGGTCTTTTTGTAGCGGAGGCGATCAAAAAGCAAGAGGAAATCAAGGTTATGTAGGTGAAGATGGCTATCATCGTTTGAATATTTTAGACGTTCAACGACTTATACGATTTATGCCAAAAGCTGTAATTTGTGTGGTACCAGGTTGGTCTGTTGGTGGAGGTCATAGTTTACATGTTGTTTGTGATTTGACTTTGGCTAGCAAGGAACATGCTATTTTTAAACAAACGGATGCCGATGTAACTAGTTTTGATGGAGGTTATGGTTCGGCTTATTTAGCCAAAATGGTTGGACAAAAAAAAGCAAGAGAAATTTTTTTTTTAGGCAGAAATTATTCTGCTCAAGAAGCTTTTGAAATGGGAATGGTAAATGCAGTTGTTCCTCATGATGAATTGGAAAAGACTGCTTTTGAATGGGCTCAGGAAATTTTAGCTAAATCGCCCACATCAATAAAAATGTTGAAATTTGCTATGAATTTAACAGACGATGGCATGGTTGGACAACAAGTATTTGCAGGAGAAGCTACTCGACTTGCTTATATGACAGAAGAAGCAAAGGAAGGTAGAGATGCTTTTTTAGAAAAAAGGAAGCCTAACTTTGAAAAGAAATGGTTGCCTTAAAGAGATAAAAGTTATTGTTTAATCCTCATTTTCACAAATGGGGATTTTTTTTGTTTTACGCTCAATTAATTGCGACATTTTGACAATTTACAGTTTTTTAATCAGTATTTAAAGGACAAAATGACGTATGTGTAAAGTTGGAATGTAAATTGAACATTCAAAAAAACAATACTTAAAGCTAAATTAAAAACAAATGAAACTAAATAATTTTACAATAAAGTCGCAAGAGGCGTTGCAACAAGCACATCTGATTACACAAAGTTATGGTCAACAACAGATTGAAAATGAGCATATTTTTAAAGGTATTCTTGAAGTAGACGAAAATGTTACACCATTTATTTTAAATAAACTAAATGTAAATGTAGCACTTTTCAAAAAAATTTTAGAAAGTACCTTACAAAGTTTTCCAAAAGTTTCAGGAAGTGATGTTTTGTTATCAAGAGAGGCAAATAAAACTATAGCAGAAGCTAATGCTATTGCTAAAAACAGAAATGATGAGTTTGTATCGATTGAACATTTGTTACTAGCTATTTTTAAATCAAAAAGTAAAGTAGCACAAATTTTAAAAGATCAAGGAGTTACTGAAAAAGAACTAATTGCTGCAATTGATGAAATCAGGAAAGGCGAAAGAGTTACTTCAGCATCAGCAGAAGAGACTTATAATGCCTTGAATAAATATGCTAAAAATTTGAACAATTTAGCAAAAAATGGAAAACTAGACCCAGTCATTGGTAGAGACGAAGAGATTAGAAGGGTTTTGCAAATATTAACTCGAAGAACAAAAAATAATCCAATACTTATAGGTGAGCCTGGAGTAGGAAAAACAGCGATTGCAGAAGGACTTGCGCACAGAATTGTTGATGGTGACGTGCCCGAAAATTTAAAAGGTAAAATTATCTTTTCTCTAGATATGGGTGCTTTAATTGCTGGTGCTAAATACAAAGGAGAATTTGAAGAGCGTTTAAAAGCAGTGGTTAAAGAAGTAACAGCATCTGAGGGTGATATTGTGCTTTTTATAGATGAAATTCATACTTTAGTGGGAGCAGGTGGAGGTGAAGGTGCGATGGACGCAGCCAATATTTTAAAACCTGCATTGGCTCGAGGTGAATTAAGAGCAATTGGAGCCACTACTCTTGATGAATATCAAAAATATTTTGAGAAAGACAAAGCATTAGAACGTCGTTTTCAGAAAATTTTGATAGACGAGCCTGATACAGAGAGTGCAATATCGATTCTTAGAGGGATAAAAGAAAAATACGAAACGCATCATAAAGTACAAATTAAAGACGAAGCAATTATTGCTGCTGTTGAACTGTCGCAACGTTATATTACAAATCGTTTTCTTCCAGATAAAGCAATTGATTTAATAGATGAAGCTGCATCTAAATTAAGAATGGAAATTAATTCTAAACCCGAAGAATTAGATGTTCTAGATAGAAAAATCATGCAATTAGAAATTGAAATTGAGGCTATAAAAAGAGAGAACGATCAAAACAAGCTTAAAATTTTAGGCATGGATTTAGCTAATTTAAAAGAAGATCGAAATGAAATTTTTACCAAATGGAAATCTGAAAAAGATGTAGTAGATGCTATTCAGGCTGAAAAAAAAGACATAGAAGATTATAAGTACGAAGCAGAACGCGCAGAAAGAGAAGGCGATTATGGAAAAGTAGCTGAAATAAGATATGGGAAAATAAAAGAAGCACAAACCAAATTGGAACAATTACAAAAAAAGTTACAAGAAAACCAAGCTGGTACTTCTTTGATTAAAGAAGAAGTTACAAGAGAAGACATAGCAGAAGTTGTTGCTAAATGGACAGGAATTCCAATTACCAAAATGTTACAAGGTGAACGAGAAAAATTATTGAATCTGGAAGCAGAATTACAACAAAGAGTTGTTGGTCAAAAAGAAGCAATAGAAGCAGTTAGTGATGCTGTGAGAAGAAGTAGAGCTGGCTTACAAGATATGAAAAAACCAATAGGAACTTTTTTATTTTTAGGTACAACTGGTGTTGGGAAAACAGAATTAGCAAAAGCTTTAGCAGAGTATTTGTTTGACGATGAAAATGCTTTGACTCGAATAGACATGAGTGAATATCAGGAGCGTCATAGTGTAAGCAGATTAGTTGGTGCGCCTCCAGGATATGTTGGATACGATGAAGGCGGACAATTAACTGAAGCTGTTAGAAGAAAACCTTATTCTGTTATTTTATTAGATGAAATTGAAAAAGCACATCCTGATACTTTTAATATTTTGCTTCAAGTTTTAGACGAAGGAAGATTAACTGATAATAAAGGAAGATTAGCTGATTTTAAAAATACCATAATCATCATGACTTCAAATATGGGAAGTACAATTATTCAAGAAAAATTTGAAAACCTTAAAGGAGGAACAATTGAAGCAGTAACCGAGGCAGCCAAAGTAGAAGTACTGGGTTTACTTAAGCAAACTGTTAGACCAGAATTTATTAATAGAATTGATGAAATAGTACTATTTTCTCCTTTAACAGCGGAAGATATTAAAGAGATAGTAGGTATTCAATTGAAAAGTGTAATTAAAATGATAGCGCAACAGCACATTACAATGGATGCAACACCAGAAGCAATATCGTATTTAGCAAAAAAAGGATTCGATTCACAATTTGGGGCACGACCTGTTAAAAGAGTGATACAAAGAGAAGTTTTAAATCAACTTTCAAAAGAAATTCTTGCAGGGAATATTGCCACGGAAAGCATCATTTTGCTGGATAGTTTTGCTGGACAATTGGTGTTTAGAAATCAAAGTACATTAATTGAAACAAACATTAAATAAGAAAAAAAATCGTCTTAAAATTTTTAACTTTACACACTTTTTGGGATAGTGTCAAAAAAAAGGGGTTTGACTTATAATTTAAGTTTCCCCCTTTTTTTTATGAATAGTAAACATGCTAAAGCTATACTATTTCCGCACTTAATCCAGCTTCTAAAAGTTGACTACATTGTGGTTTAAGTTCCTTTAAGTTTCCAGTTTTTACGGTACATTTTCCTTTATAATGTACTAAAATTGCACATTGTTCCGCCTGAATTTCAGAATGATTACAAACTTCTATTAAAGTTTCTATGACATAATCAAATGTGTTTACATCATCGTTATATAAAACAATTTCATTGTTAGTACTAATTTTTTCTTTAATTAATACCTTTTCTAATACTTGTTCTTTTGTACTCATGAATTAAGTTTATTAATAGTTATACTTTATGGTATTTTAAAGCTACCCAATTATTTCTTGAAAGTTTATTTTGAAATACTAAACCGTTTTCAGTACAAGAAGTATTAATAGTAGCAATATCTTCTTCATAAAAACCACTTAATAAAATAGTTCCTTTTGGAAGTAAACTTTTAGCATAGGATTTCATGTCACTTAAGAGAATGTTTCGATTGATATTGGCAATAATTAAATCGTATTGTTTGTTTACTAAGAGTGTAGCATCTCCTTCATAAACACTAATTTTAGTGCACTTGTTTCTTTGGGCATTTTCAATTGAATTTAAATAGCACCAATTGTCAATGTCAATTGCGTCAATTGGATTTGCACCTTTCATTTCAGCTAAAATTGCTAAAATTGCAGTTCCACAACCCATGTCTAAGGTTTTTAGACCAGCTACTTCCATGGTTAATAAATGTTGAATCATCATATGTGTTGTTTCATGATGCCCAGTGCCAAAACTCATTTTAGGTTCAATGACAATGTCAAATTCAGCGTCAGTTTTGGGATGAAATGGTGCTCTAACGTGACATTTACCGTCAACATCTATAGGATTAAAGTTCTTTTCCCATTCTTCGTTCCAATTCACTTGTTCTATTTCTTCAAATGTATAGCTGATAGTAAATTCTGGTGAATTTAAAATATAAATATCCTCTAAAATTGATTCGGTCCAAAATTGTTTTTGAATGTAAGCTGTTAAACCAAATTCGGTTTCAATAAAACTTTCAAAAGGAAGTTCTCCTAATTCTGCAACTAAAATTTCAGATCCTAATTCTTTGGGTTCAATATTGAAATGGTAGCCTAAATAGATGTTTGACATGTATGTTGATTTTATGTTTTACAAAATAAAAAACTACTTTGTAAAATGTGTTTAAGAATTTGTAAATTGTAGATTACTTAAGTTTTTGTATACTCCTTTTTCTAGTTTTAATAGTTCATCGTGAGTGCCTTTTTCAGAAATAATACCGTTATCTAAAACTAAAATTTGATCTGCAGAACGTATAGTAGATAAGCGGTGAGCTATTATTATACTAGTTCTACCTTCCATTAAAACCTCCAATGCTTCTTGTACTAATTTTTCACTTTCACTGTCTAAAGAAGAGGTTGCTTCATCTAAAATTAAGATACTTGGATTTTTTAATAATGCTCTAGCAATTGCAATTCGTTGTCTTTGCCCTCCTGAAAGTTTAATCCCTCGCTCACCAACTAAAGTTTCAAATTTTTCTGGAAAGCTATCAATAAAATTGTAAGCATTTGCTTGTTTTGCAGCAATTATAATTTCAGCATCTGTAGCATTTGGTTTTCCATAAGCAATGTTTTCTTTGATAGTACCACCAAATAAAATTACATCTTGCGGAACAATACTCATATTGCCTCTGAGTTGTTCTAAATCGAAATCGTATATGTTTTTATTATCAATTAAAATAGATCCTCCTTCAATATTATAAAATCGAAGTAAAAGGGAGGATATAGTTGACTTTCCTGCGCCACTTGGTCCTACAATGGCTATTTTTTGTCCATAGTTTGCAGTAAAACTTACATCTTTTAAAACTTGAATTTCTTGACGAGAAGGATAACTGAATTGAACATTTTGAAACGAAACATTTCCTTGTATTTTAGAAATTGTAATACTGTTTGAATGTGTACTTATTTTTTCGGGTGTTTCATCCAATAATTCGAAAACCCGTTCCGTAGCTCCAATTGCTTTTTGAATTTGAGCATATAATTCTGCAATTCCTCCAAAAGAAGCTCCTACAAAAGTTGAATACAACACAAAAGAAATTAATTGTCCAACACTCATTTCTCCACTAATACTCAGCCGAACACCATACCAAACAACTGCTACTATCGATCCAAATAAACAAAAAATGATAAAAGACGCGAAATAACCTCTGTATTTCCCACCCTTTATTGCCAATTGAACTACTTCCTTAATTTTTCCGTTGTATCGAGCTACTTCATACCATTCGTTTGCAAATGCTTTAACAATGCTAATTCCCTGCATTGTTTCTTCAACAATTATTTGACTTTCGGCAACATGATCTTGTACTTTTTTTGAATATTTTCGAATAAAACGTCCGAAAATTACTGCTGCCACAGCAACAAGTGGCACAACAGAAAGCATTAGTAATGTTAATTTTAAACTTTCGCTTGCTAAAAGGATGACACCACCAATTATTAAAATAAATTGTCTTAAAAATTCTGCAATTGTTGAAGTTAAAGTATCCTGAATTTGTGTAATGTCAGAACTAATTCGGCTATTTAATTCGCCAACACGCTTTTGAGAAAAAAAAGTCATTGGTAATTTTACCAAATTACTATATAATTCTAAACGAATATTAGCTAAAGTGTTTTCGGTAAAATCAACAAAAAGGGATAATCTAAAAAACGAAAAAATGGACTGGAACAATAGAATTAGAACCAATCCAATTGCTATGTTATCTGCTTGAACAACATTGTTATTTTTAACACAATCAATTAGAATCCCCATTAATTTTGGAAAAGCCAAAGCTGTTCCACCAGTTAGCAAAAGAAAAATTAATCCTACATAAAATTTCCATTTATGAGAACCCGCATATTTAAAAATTTGTTTGGCTTTATTGAGCGAATTAGCTGTGATTTTTGCCTTAGGCAAATCATTTTCTTCAAATCTTGCCATGAATTTTATTTTTTAATATCAATTAATACAGCTTTCTCTTCGTAATTTAGAACTTCCAATTTAATGGAAGTCTTGTTATTATTAATACCGTTAATAATGTATAGTTTTCCTCCTTTATACGGTTTATTACTTTTGCTGAAATCAACATCACCGTTAGTTAAAATAGCTTTAATCTCTGCTGTATCAATAAATTTAGCATTTATTTTTTGTTCTGCATTTGGAGAAAAATCAAAAGGTTTATTTCTTATGTTTTTTAATACTCTACAATTTGGTAAATAACAAAAATCAAGTCCTTTTTTTCCTGTAAAATCTAAAACCATTTTCAAAAATAAGGAACCCACTAAAAGTCCAAAAGCATAATAGGCTAATCGGTATGTAAATTTCATGTATTTATATATATAAATTAGTGTGCAAAAATAGTTCTTTTGAAACTCGAAACGACTATAACTAGTTGTTAAAAAACAATTAAATTAATATCACTTTCAGGTAAGTTAAACCAATCACCAATAGCTTTTTTTGTTAATATTCCGTGGTACAAATAGACACCGTTTTTTAGGCCTTTATGAAACCGAATGGCATGTTCAATTCCACCATCTTCAGCAATTTGAAGTAAATACGGGGTTATAATGTTGCTTATGGATAGAGATGCTGTTTTTGAATAGCGAGAGGGGATATTGGGTACACAATAATGAATTACTTCATTTTTAATGAAAGTTGGCTTTTCGTGAGTAGTTATTTCCGATGTTTCGAAACAACCACCAGTATCAATGCTAACATCTACAATAACTGCACCTTTTTTCATGTGCTCTACCATAGTTTCAGTTACAACCACTGGTGATCTGTTTTTACCTTTCATGCAGCCAATTGCAACATCGCATCTTCTTAGTGCTTTTAAAAGCGCTTTTGGTTGAATTGTAGATGTAAAAATACTTTGGTTTAAATTATTTTGTAAGCGCCTTAATTTAGTAATAGAATTGTCAAACAATTTAACACTTGCTCCTAAACCAATAGCTGTTTTTGCTGCAAATTCTCCTACAGTTCCTGCTCCAATAATTACTACTTCAGTAGGAGGAACTCCTGTTATGTTTCCAAAAAGTAAGCCTTTTCCAAACTGGTTGTTTATCATTAATTCTGAGGCAATTAAAATAGAAGCAACACCAGCAATTTCGCTCAAGGATTTAACAGCAGGGTAGGTACCGTCTTCATCTTTAATATATTCGAATGCCAAAGCAGTGATCTTCTTTTTCATCATCATTTCAAAATAGGCTGCTTTTCTTGTTTTAATTTGAATTGCCGAAATAATGATAGTTTGAGGGTTCATCATTTCAATTTCTTCCATAGTAGGTGGTTCTACCTTTAAAATTATAGGACAACTCATTACTCTTTTTGTATCTTGAGTAACTTCAGCACCTGCCTCGCTATAATCTTTGTCAGAATAACTTGAACTTTCTCCAGCTCCTGATTCTAACATTATTCGGTGTCCGTTTGATGTTAATGAGTTTACGGCATCAGGTGTTAAACAAATTCTGCGTTCTTGATAGCTAGTTTCTTTTGGAATTCCAATAAACAATTCACATTTATGTTTCGTAATTTCAAGTTTTTCCTCTTGAGGAAGCAGTTGGTGTTTTGTAAAAGGTGTAACAGCCATAATATTTATAGTATAAGAATTCGAGCAAATTACAAAAAAGAATTAAATTAAGCAAAACCATAAAAATTGATAGTGTAGTTTTTTTATGTTAATTCTTAAAAACACTTTAATTATTTACTACGTAAGGAGAAATCATTTAAACTATAAATTGATACTTTACATTTTTTAATAACTAAAATTAAATTATGACAATTGTTTTTTATAGTTTTATCACAAGAAACACCTCAACATTAGTACATCAAATGTGTTTTTGACACATGTTCTCGTAAAAAATCTAGTTTTATTTTATTAATAGTAGCATTTTGCATTGATTAATTTGTTAATTCTGAATACTTGTATAGTTTTTATATAGCTTGATTATCGTATTGTGTTATAATATTGAATAAATTTGTTTATAATCTTAAAAAATCAAATAGTATGAAAAAAATTATTCTTTTATTTTCTTTGAGTTGTTTAAATTTTGGCTTTTCTCAAACGCCAACTACAGCAGCTCCAACACCACCTGCACGAAGTGCGGCTAATGTTGTTTCAATTTATGGTAGTGCTTACACTAATGTTTCTGGTGTAAATACAAATCCAAACTGGGGTCAAAATACTGTTACAACTGAAGTTGCAATTGCAGGGAATAATACCTTACAATATGCTAATTTCAACTATCAAGGAACGGATTGGGCTAGTACACCTCAAAATATTTCTACAATGGAATATTTACACGTAGATATTTGGACTAACTCTGAAGCTCCAAGAGTTTTTGTTATTAGTACTGGTCCAGAAGTACCTCATGCAATCAGTAGTGTACCTGGTTCATGGCAGTCATTGGATATTCCTGTTACAGGAATAACAGGAAGTTTGTCAAATACTATTCAATTTAAATTTGATAATGGAACTGGTGGTACAATTTTTTTAGACAACTTGTATTTTTGGAAAACGGCTACAGTAGCTGGTGCTGATGCTTTCTTAAGTGATTTACAAGTTAATGGAACAACTGTAAATGGTTTCTCTGCAACTACTTACGCTTACACGGTTGGTATTCCTGCAGGTTTTACTGGAGTTCCACAACTTTCTGCAGTAACAAACGATTCAAATGCTACAAAAGTAATTACACAAGCAACAGGCGTACCTGGAACAGCAACAGTAGTTGTTACATCTCAAAATAGTAGTGTAACTAAAACGTACACTGTTAATTATGTTGTAATGGGACCAACTTTTGCTGCTCCAACTCCACCTTCAAGAAATGCATCAGACGTAATTTCTTTATTTAGTAATGCTTATACTAATATTCCAATTGATAGTTGGTCAGCTACATGGGATGATTCATCGTATACAGATATGCAGGTTTTTGGTAACGACACTAAAAAAATTGATTTCGGAAACTTTTTAGGAGTAGAATTTATAACTAATAGATTTGATGCTTCTTCATTTACAAACTTCCACATGGATTTTTGGACAGATAATACCGATTTAATTGGAAAAGTTTTCAATTCTAAATTTTCACAATGGGGTGGAGGAACATCGGAAGTTTCTGCTTTAGAATTAAATATTAATACAGGTACAACTCCAGCTATTGTTCCAGGAACATGGGTGTCAATTGATGTTCCTTTTTCAAGTTGGACTAACAATACTACAAGAACAGATTTAACTCAGTTTATTATTACTTCAAATTTAGGAACTGTTTATGTAGATAATATTTATTTATACAAAGGAACAGTAGGTACTTCACAGTTTGATATTGCTAAATTTGTTGTTTATCCTAATCCAGCACATAACGATTGGAAAATTGATGGAAATCAAAACATAATAACTTCTGTTGTTTTAACTGATATTTTAGGGCAACAAGTTCAAGTTTTAAATCCGAATAGTACTAATGTTACTATTAATGGATCTGAATTAGCAAACGGAGTTTATTATGCTACAGTTACTTCTGATAATGGTTCTAAAGTGTTGAAATTAGTTAAAAACTAATTTCTAATTTACAAAAAGTACTTTTTAAGTTTTTTTATTAAGAAGTAAAGAAAAGTAATCAAAAAAATGGGGTTAACTAACCCCATTTTTTATTTGCATTTTTCAAAGAATTTTATTTATCAATAGAACCTAACACTCTTTTCATAAATGTATTTAATGCTTCTTTCTCATTCATACCATTTTTCACCATTTTGTGAACTTCTAAAGCACCATACAAATTAGAAATTAATTCTCCAATTAGTTCTAATTCTTCGTCTTTTAAGGATTGAATTTCTGTTAAAGATTCTAATACTTCTAATGTTTCAACAATGTAGTCTTGATCATTGGCTTCAATGAATTGATTCAAATGTTTTATTATTGGTAGTTTCATTTTTTACTGTATTTAGTGCTGTTTTTTGAAATACAGCTCATTAAATAATAAGTTATTAAACTACTTCGGCAACCAAATCAGTCAATACCTCTGATTTATTAGTTTGCGTTTGATTTACAAGCAAACCGTTTTTAAATGTTGCAAAAGTTGGTAAGTTATCCACTTTAGCCAATTTTCTTGATTCTGGAAACAGTTCCGCATCAACAATCAAAAAAGGAATATTTTCATGTTCAGAAGCTAATTTTTTAAATTTTGGCTTCATAATTCTACAATTCCCACACCACGAAGCAGCAAATTGAACTACTACTACAGGATTTTCTGCAATAATTGCCGCTAAATTATCTTTTTCTATTTCTGAAAACATATTGTTTGTATTGAAAGGTTAAAGAAATTAATGAGCTACTAAAAAGGCAGTAACTCACTTATAATTGTTGATTAATGAGAAGCTAAATAGCTTGCAGTACTATTTCGATCAGCACTCATTGCGTCTTTTCCTTCTTCCCAATTTGCAGGACAAACTTCACCTTTTGTTTGTACATGAGTATAAGCATCTACCAATCGTAAATATTCTTGAACATTTCTTCCTAATGGCATATCGTTTACACTTTCGTGGAAAATTTTACCATCTTCATCAAGTAAATAGGTAGCTCTATAAGTTACATTTGAACCTTCTAAAATTTCATCATTTAGTTCTTCATCATATACCCATTCTGCATCCAAAATTTCTAAAGCAGCAGCTAAATTACGCGTTGTATCTGCTAAAATAGGATATGTTACACCTTCAATTCCACCGTTGTTTTTTGGAGTATTCAACCATGCAAAGTGTACTTCGTTAGTATCACAAGAAGCACCAATTACCATTGTGTTTCTTTTTTCAAATTCTTGTAAAGAAGCTTGAAAAGCGTGTAATTCTGTTGGACAAACAAAAGTAAAATCTTTTGGATACCAAAACAACAACACTTTCTTTTTGTTTTTTGTTGCTTCTTCTAAAACGTTAATTCTTAAGTTATCGCCCATAAATGAAATGGCATCAACTGTAATGTTTGGGAATTTTTTTCCTACTAAAGACATAATTGTATTGAAATTAAATTAATAAATTTTTCTTAAGCAAATTTACACATTATCATCCAAAAGCATATTACATTTGATTATAAGTTTTTATATAACTATAATTTTTGCTTATTTAATTGCTTAGCTTTAATGCAAACTTTTTATTTTTAGCTGAAACATATAATAATATACTATATTTGTTTTTGCTACAACGATTGATTAGGTAGTGTATTTGTTTACGTGCAACTTTAAATAGCAATATGAATTTTTCCAATTTATTTCGTAAGAAAACAGTTCAAGACATTTTAAAACAAGTTGAAAAAAACAATCTCGACGGACATGGATCTTTAGGGAAACATTTAACCACACGTGATTTAACAGCATTTGGAATAGCGGCTATAGTTGGTGCTGGAATTTTTAGTACCATTGGTAAAGCTAGTTTTGACGGAGGTCCAGCTGTAATTTTTTTATTTTTATTTACTGCTATAGCTTGTAGTATGGCAGCTTTCGCGTATGCTGAATTTGCCTCAATGGTTCCAGTTTCTGGTAGCGCCTATACCTATTCGTATGTTGCCTTTGGTGAAATAATTGCTTGGATAATTGGATGGGCATTGATAATGGAATATGCCATAGGTAATATTACGGTTGCTATTTCTTGGAGTGATTATTTTACAGGCTTGCTCGATGGAATTGTTAATACCTTAAACTCTAAATACGATTGGCATTTGCGCCATCTAGCTGATTGGGTACAAATGGATTATTTATCTGCTTCCAACGGTTTTAAAGAAGCAACTGCCTTAATGCAAGGGGGTAAAAATTATGAAAACCTATCCGATGGCTTAAAAGCGGCTTACATGGCGTGGACAACGGCTCCTAAAATTGGATCGTTTCATTTAGTAGCTGATTTACCTGCTCTGTTCATAATTGTATTAATTACCGCACTAGTTTATAGAGGCATGAAAGAATCTCGAAACGCAAGTAATGTAATGGTAATTGTAAAATTATGTATTATTTTATTAGTCATAGCCGTTGGTATTTTTTACATAGATACAGATAATTGGCATCCGTTTGCACCAAACGGAGTAGCAGGAATACTTAAAGGAGTTTCTGCCGTATTTTTTGCTTATATTGGTTTTGATGCTATTTCAACAACAGCGGAGGAATGTAAAAATCCACAACGCGATTTACCTCGAGGTATGATGTGGGCCATTATTATTTGTACAATTTTGTACATCATAATAGCACTAGTTTTAACTGGAATGGTAAATTATAACGAGCTAAATGTGGGTGATCCTTTGGCTTTTGTTTTTGACAAACTCCATTTAAAATGGATGTCTGGAATAATAGCGGTTAGTGCTGTAATTGCAATGGCAAGTGTGCTATTGGTATTTCAAATGGGGCAACCTCGTATTTGGATGAGTATGAGTAGGGACGGGCTTTTGCCTAAACGGTTTTCTAAAGTACACCCCATCTACAAAACACCTTCTTTTGCGACAATAGTTACTGGTTTTGTTGTTGCCATACCTGCGTTGTTTCTCAATTTAACCATGGTTACTGATTTGTGCAGTATTGGAACTTTGTTTGCTTTTGTCTTAGTGTGTGCCGGCGTTTTAGTGCTTCAAAACAAACCAAACATTCCAAGAGGAAAATTCAAAACGCCTTATGTAAATTCAAAATTCATTATGCCTGTTGTAATGGTTTTGGGGCTAATTTTTGCGTTTACATTCAATCAAAAAGCAACACTTCATTTTTTAACCAACGAAAAACAAATTAATGCTCCAGCTACAATAGTTACTTCATTGGATAAAAAACAAACTCAAAACGTGTTTGATTTTGTAGCAAAAAACCATCCAAATCCGGCATTGGTTTCGGGCGATTTGGAACAAGTGTTGAGCAGTTTTGAGCAAGACGAAACACAGTACAAAGCCGTAGTTGACTCGTTACCTATAAATACGGAATTGAAATACGAAAGCGGTTTTAGCTTGTTCAAACACAAAATTCCAATGTGGATTTTCTTTTTCACGCTCATTGGTTTAGCAGTGTGGTCATGGAAACAAAATCTTTCTTTAATTCCGCTTCTTGGACTAATTTGTTGTTTGTACATGATGGCGGAATTGAGCATTTGGAATTGGATTTATTTCACAATTTGGTTGCTTTTAGGACTTTGTATCTATTTTGGCTACAGCAGAAAAAACAGCAAATTAAACAAAACCGAAACCGTTTAGAGCGCACTAATTTATGTGCTTTTTCAATCCCAAAACAAAACATTTGTCCTACTTTTGTACACATAAAATTCATTTTAATTGTACTGAATTATCTTACTTTTTACATTATGGAAAAATTATTTAACAATACTCAAGTTGCTTTTTCTTTAAAAAGCGATACCGAATTAGATAGAGCTTATTTTCTTTTCAAATTAATAGACAGTCAACCGCTTGTTCGCATTGGAACAGCAGTTACCAACTTTGCCTTAAAAGCAAATTTGCCCGTTGAAGGTTTAATTAGAGCCACCGTTTTCGATCATTTTTGTGGCGGAATCAATGAAAACGACTGCATGCCAGTTATGGATAAAATGTTTACCAAAGGCGTTTCGTCTGTTTTGGACTATTCTGTTGAAGGTAAAGAAGACGAAGCCCATTTTGAAGACGCTTTACAAATGACGTTAAAAATCATTGCTTTTGCTAAAGAAAAGAAAGCAATTCCTTTTGCAGTTTTCAAACCCACTGGTTTTGGCAGAATCGATTTGTACGAAAAAGTAGGACAAAAAGCAACACTTTCTCCAGCCGAAACTGACGAATGGCAACGCGTAACCAACCGTTTTGAACAAGTGTGTAAAGCAGCGTACGACAACGATATTGCCCTATTGATAGATGCTGAAGAAAGCTGGATGCAAACTGCCGCCGACGACCTAGTGGAACTCATGATGCAAAAATACAACCAACACAAACCTATTGTTTTCAATACCCTTCAAATGTACCGTTGGGACCGATTGGATTATTTAAAAAAACTCCACCAAACGGCTAAGGAAAAAGGATTTTACATCGGTATGAAATTAGTTCGAGGAGCCTATATGGAAAAAGAAAACAACAGAGCCCTCGAAAAAGGCTACCCAACGCCCATTTGTCCATCAAAGGAAGCCACCGACCTTAACTACAACAATGCCGTGCAGTACATGATGGAACATTTAGATAAAATGGCCGTTTTTGCAGGAACACACAACGAAGAAAGCTCCTATTTGGTAATGAACTACATGGCGGAACAGCAGTTGACAACAAACGACAACCGAGTTTGGTTTGGACAATTGTACGGCATGAGCGATAACATTAGCTACAATCTGGCCAATGAAAAGTACAACGTAGCAAAATACTTGCCGTTTGGTCCCGTAAAAGACGTTATGCCTTACTTAATCAGAAGAGCAGAAGAAAACACCTCCGTAGCGGGTCAAACCAGTAGAGAACTTACCCTCATCAAAACCGAACGCAACAGAAGAAAAGGAAAATAGGGGGAAAGCTGTTAGCTTTTAGCTGACAGCGGAATTACTACTAGCATACATTCTAATTTGGATAAAAAGACAAATTGTTTTCAAAACTGCAAATAAGTTGTCATTAATTATTCCCAAAAAAAGACTAAAATGAAGAACTATTTTTCAATTCTATTCGTTATCGCTTGTTTTAACGTGCACTTTTCCCAAGAAAAAAAGGCAGTTTTTTATAACGAAAATGATGAAGAAGTAACGGAGACAATTTTTTTTAATCATATAAATCATGCTCAAAATTTAGATTTATATTTTGAAAATGACACGCTTATTACAGGAATACTAGTTAAAAAAATAAACTACGGACATCTAAATGATAGTATTTTTAAATGTTTACAAAAAAATCTTTCACCGGATAAGGAGCTAACTAATGAATTGACCGTAGTAGTTTTTTATCCAGGAAAAGACAAATGCAATGCTATAGGATGGAATTCAAAATGGAATATTTTTGATTATGATTATTTGAAAACACTTACTAAAATTAGTAATTATTCTCATTTTTGGATTTATAAAGACGATGAAAATTTACAATATTATTATCCCAAAAAAGTAAAATGGGAAAAAGATAAAAATCAGTTTATCGAAAAATTGTTCTTTCAGTTCCACTATCCTTGCTCTAGTGCTGTAATTTTTGACAAAAAAGGGAACTATATTTCCTGCCTTGGAGAGTTTGGAAAATCAGAAATATGGAAAATGGCAAAAGAACTAATTGAAGGAAAAGGACTAAAAGAGTAGCTTATTAAAAGGGGCATACTAATGTTCTGAACGTAAGTACAATCTGCGGACTGCTAACAACTAACCGCTAACCAACCCCTTACTAAAAAAAAGTAGCGAACCAAACACAAAGTTCAATTCGCTAACTGCTAATTGCTAACTACTAATTGCCAACCACTTATTCCACCCAAAGGCGCACCGTTATAGGTACATTGTTCGGGTTGTTCACAATAAAATACACCCCCGTTGGGTCTAAATTTTCGGCTAAACGAACCCGAGTTTGCCCGGCTTCTAACAAAACCTCTTCCGTTCCTGCCACGTCTTCCGAAGTAGAAAGACTGAAAAAAACCGACAGGGTTCCCTTGTTTTCAATGGTATAAAAACGGTTAGGGTCATAACTACTCGCTTTGTCAATGGTCACCACTTTTTCTGGCGCAACATCCACAACCTTAGTTGGTGCCGTTACCGAACCGTTTACGTCTATGGCCCGAGCCAAACCGTACAACCCAAAAAGGGTAGGGTTAGTCAACTCAAAACCACGCATCAAAACATCAATTTTTTCGGTCAACAACGTTCGGATGTCATCAATTTTAAGCACCACATTCACATTGTCTTCTTTTCGAGTGTCAATAGCTAAAGTGGGGTCCGAAATGACACTTATAAAAGTAGCAATACTAGCAGTCAAATTAGTCACATCGGTAGCTGTAACCATATACGGCACCAAGCTTGAAGCCAGTGGTGTAGCCAAATTCGATACAATACTAGCCTGAGTTACCAATGCTTCCTCAGAGCATAAATACCAACTGCTAGCCGTAAAATCAGCCCGTTTTTGAAGTTCCATATCGCCTTGAATCAACGCATAAGACGTTAAACCATTACTTACTTTTTGAGCCAAAGCTTCCAGTGCTTTGCGTTTTGATGCTTTCATCAGGGCATAGCCCGAAATGTCGGCACGACTGCCCATATCGACAGTAATGAGTTGCGAAATCAGTGTGCTGAGTTGGGTGTAAAACGGCACTACTGCTGCCAAAGCACTAATGGCAACGGTATTTTTGGCATAAAAATTCTTTACTTTCAATGCCATAGCGAAAAAAGATTCTTGTTCTTTTGTCATAATGTGTTAAATTAAAGGGTTTATACTTGATTTTTGGTAAAAATAATAAATTATTCTTTTCACAAAACACATTGAGGTCTTTTTTTAGCGTCAAAAATCAAAAAAATACTACTATAATGCATTAATAATCAACCGGTGGTTAACAATACCAATTGGTACATCAAAAATGAACCATCTTGATGCACTTTTATAAAGCAACACCTTACTATTATTGAACGGTACGCTACTTTTTTGAAGCTGTAGGCTAGTAATAGCTATCCTTAAAGCAAAAATAACGTACAGTGACTTGTAAATACTACTATTAGTATATAACTTTGTGTATTTAATGCATAAAGTAGTGTTAGTATTACATAAAGGTATGTTATTAATGCATAATGTCGTGTTATTAGTATATAACAACGTGTTATTAGTGCATAAAGGCGTGTTATTAGTGCATAAAGTCGAGTTATTAGTACATAAAGTTGTGTTATTACTATATAAAAGTGCAGTAGTATAGAATTTATTTTTAATTTTGTAAAGGCGAACCAATACCAAATAAGATGATAAGACGTAAAAAAAGAGGGACACTCAAGCCCCACAAAAGTTCGATAGTGCTCGATTTAAAGCCGACACTACTGTCTAGAAACATCCTGCATCCTTCTGCTTACTTGCTTAAAATAGGCATTAATAGTAATACGGCAAACAAAATGCTGAAAGGCGAAGCCGTTCAGGTGAGTTTCCGACAGCTCACAACGCTTTGCCTGCACCTGAATTGCACGCCCAACGACCTGATGGCACGGCGCCAAATGGACCTGCCCGAAACCCACGCCCTAAACGCCCTAAAAACGCGTAACGAAACCGTTCCTACCACTGTAACCGAATGGCTGAAAGGCAAAACTCTGGCAGAAATTGAGGCGATGATGAAGGAGTGAGTTGTGAAGTATGAGTTATGAATTATGAGTTATGAATTATGAGTTTATTGGAGGATTTTTGTATATTTGAGGAATAAAGCGAAACAAACTTTCGCCAATCTACCCGATTTAGGGTTTATATGCGAAAGTTTGTTTCGTCTATAAGCTAGTTAGCAAACATTGTTACTTATCGCCTCCAATTGACGTTATTAGTCTATCACATTTAGGACAGTAATATTTGTCAAATTTTTTAATTAATTCATCATTCATAATTTTACAACCACATTGGCAATGAATAGCAAATTGAACTTTTTCGTTATTTATCCTATTCCATTTTGTGCTACAAATTACACAAGTCTTTTCTTCTTGGTTATCGTGCAAATAAGAAAGTCCTTTACATTGATTTGGACAATCTTCATAAGTTTCTGTATGCGCTAATATTATCATAATTACGTTTTTTTTAAGTTTCCACAACGATTTGCTAACAACGTATATAAGAGATACGCAGAAGCATATTTTTTCAATTCACAATATCGGTGGCGTACCTCTTATATACGCAACCGTTACCTGCAAGCATTAAGACGACACAACAGAAAAAGAGAACCTTGAATGAAACGAAATTTAATAAATGAAATAACTGCGATAAAATCACGAACGGAATTCAATTCCCGACACGATTATAGCAGTAAGCTTAACGACATTGAATATGCGTTTCAGGAAAATTTAGACTACAATGGCGACTTTAACAAAGAACTTCTAAAATACATTCCTATTGCTACAGTTGCTTGTTTTGAAGCGTTTTTTCGTTCAGTTTACAAAGAATTAATTGACTTTGGAAAACCATTCAGCGACAACGTGGTGAAATTCAATCAAGCACAGAATGTTAAATTTGACTTTGATATTGTTAACGCCATACAGACAAAAACGGTAACTGTTGGAGAGTTCGTTTCTCATATACTTCCTTGCAACAACTTTGAAGACATTAATAAAAATTTTTCTCTTTTATGCAGTATTGACTTTGCAGACCAAATCAAAAAATTCAAACGAGAAAGTATTTTTGAACACGTCAACGACAACTCAAAACAGTTCATAGATAATGGTGACCAAATAATTGCAGACATTAAAAGAACATTTGAGCTACGACATATTTTTTGCCACGAGTTTGCGACAAATTTACATATAGACAAAGATGAAATTTTAAGATGCTTTAACAATTCAAAACTCTTTCTTAATCAGACAAATGACTTTGTTTGGGACTTAATTTATCCCAATGCACCAGAAACGCAAACTGATATGAATATTCAAGCTTCTGATGAATTCGAAAAAATTGAAAATGATTTGAAAGCTTTAATTTCAACTATTAAAGAAGCGAAAAGTGAAAATTCAGATTTTGATATAAATGTTAAGTTATTTGACAAGACTATACAGCAATGGGAAATGTATAGAAAATCAAAAGCGGAATTAGATGCAAATATCGTGGAAGGAGGATCAATGTATCCTTTACTTTATGCTAGCAGTTTGACAGCCACAACTAAAGAAAAAATAGAAAGTTTAAAAAATGAATTTGAAACTGATTTACGACGATATGCCAGCAGTTAACAGCTAGAGTTTCGTTGCGTGCGTAGCACGAACAATGCAACTCTTGTTGGACCTTTCGACAGGCGCAAGGCAGTCTACACCGAATTGCATGCCGTCACCACTATGGAGTTATCGTAAAAATTGTAGATAGCATTGTAAAAGGATGTAGTGTCGCCACGAGTTCTAGCATCGACTTTTAGTCGCAAGCAAAGCAATATTATATGATAAAATCGAATAAGATGAACAATTAAAAAGAACAATCCATGAACAATAAACGCAGGTTTTCTCGCATTTTCTTTTTGCTTACTTTCTTTGGGGTCATGAACCTTTTAGCCTTGCTAAGCAGCCCCTCTTGGACGAATATTCGAGGGGTAGATATTGTCCGTCTCATTGGCACAGGTATGTGCTTTGGAGGTGCAATTGTTACTTTTGTGGTATACTATCGAGACTTGAAGCAGTAGCCAAATCTGTGCCAACTCCCCATGCTCTTGCTAGTAGCTGCCCAACAAGTTAGGGAGAAAAATGAAAAAAATAATTGAGAGTGAGAGAGTTCGAGCTAGACTCTTGAACGTAATGCCCGAAAGTAGAATGCGTATGTAAAGAAGGAGTGGGAAATAAGCTTTAAATATTAAAATGGACACTTTACAAAAAATTATAAAATGAAAACACAATTTTTTATACCACTATTTATCTTAGTAATATCATTTCAACAAAATAAAATAGTAGGAAGATATAGAGATAATTTTGGAACTGAATTTATTTTTAATTCAGATTCTACCTACGAATATACTGCCGTTGTTCATATTTCAGCATCTTGGTCAAAAGGGAAATGGAAAGTCAAAAATGATACAATATTTTATAAAGCAATTCCATCGTATGATACCATAAGAATAGTTGGAAGAAAAGATTCTATGAGATTATCACGATCGAAAACACCTCAATTAATCTCATTTAATAGTATTAAAGGAGGGGTTTGGCCAATTTCAATTGGTGAACAAGATATTTTTAGCGGAAAATTATATTTTCTAAATAATAGGCTATATGAAATAAATAAAGACGGTAAGCTTATAATTGAAAGAAAAACGCGATGTGACAGAAATGACGGAGTAAAATATGATCCTTGGTTTACAAAACTATCTGAATAAAAAGTACCGTTAACATTAATAGCTATTATACAAACTCCCCAAAAAGTCAAACCTTTCAATTTAAAAAAAAACAGCCCCTGTTTAAAATTGCTTTAAACTGGGGCTGTTTTTTTAGAACTATTTGTTGTTTTCTAGGATGTAATCCAACACTTTTTTCATTAGATGTACTCGGTCTTTGCCCTGCACATTGTGTTTGTGCATTGGGTAAGGGAAAAAATCAATTTGTTTGCCAGCTTCAATGAATTTTTTTACCAAAGCAAAATTATTTTGCATTACCACAACATCGTCGCTAGTGCCGTGAATGAGTAACAGTTTTCCTTTCAAATCTTTTACATAGTTTAAGGTACTGGCTTCGTCAAATCCTTTTTGATTTTCAGCAGGAGTGTCCATATAGCGTTCGCCATACATAATTTCGTAGAATTTCCAATCGGTTACTGGACCACCGGCAACGCCAACTTTAAAAACATCTGGTTTGCGCAATAATAATGAGGTTGTCATGAAACCACCAAAGCTCCATCCGTGAACCGCCAAGCGAGAGCTGTCAACATAAGGCAGGGTTTTTAGATACTCAATTCCTTTCATTTGATCTTCCATTTCGTTTACACCCAATCTGCCGTGAATTACGCTTTCAAAGGCAAAGCCTCGGTTGTCTGATCCTCTGTTGTCTATGGAATAAACCAAATAGCCTTGTTCTGCCATCCAATACATCCATAAACTGGCACCGTTTAGAAAAGAATTTGTGACCAATTGGGCGTGAGGGCCACCGTAAACGTACACCAAAACGGGATATTTTTTGGTTGGATCAAAAAAACTAGGTTTAATTAAGCGACTGAACAAATCGGTTGTGCCATCGGCAGCTTTAATAGTTTTGATTTCCGAAGTACCCATTTGGTAACCGTCGTATTTGTTAGCACTTGATAGCACAACAGTTGGTTTTAGTTTAGCATCATAAAGCAACGATTTTGAAGGTGTTTCGGCATTGGAATATTCATCAAAAAAAGCAGTTCCTTCTTTGTTTGGAACGCAGCTATGTACACCAAGATCTTTTGAAATTAGGGTTTGATTTCCTTTTAAATCTACTTTGTACGCCAACATATTCATACCGTTTTCGCCAGTAGCCATAAAATAAATTTCGGTTCCGCTAGCGTTACTTCCAATGATTTCTCGTACAGGAAATTTGTTTTGGGTAAGTTGTTTGATTAATTTTCCTTCAATAGAATACAAGTATAAATTGTTAAATCCATCTTTTTCACTGATCCAAATTAGGTTGTTTGAATTTTTGCTGTAGAAAAACGCGGGATGTTCAGGCTCTACCCAATTGCTGTTTTTTTCGTTTAAAATAGTAGTTACTAAAGTACCCGTTTCAGCATTGTAAACAGAAAGCGAAAGGTCGTTTTGGTTGCGATTCAATTCGGCTATGACAACAAATTTTTCGTCTGGGGACCAGCTTAAATTGGTCAAATAATCGTCTTCATTGCCTTTAGGTTTAATAAAAACGGTTTTTTTGGACTGCAAATTATAAATTCCAACTTTCGGTTTTTCTGATTTTTGACCCGCCATTGGATATTTGATATTTTCTAATTTTCCGGGAGTTTCAGTTATGTCAAGAATAGGATAATCAGCAACTTCAGATTGGTCTTTTTGGTAAAAAGCAATATATTTAGCCATTGGCGACCAAAAAATTCCTCCTTTTATACCAAATTCATTTCGAGCTATAAATTGTCCCGATACGATGTTACTATTGGTTTCGTTGGTTAGCGCTGTTTTTTCTTGTTGGTCGTTTAGTACATACAAATTGTTTTGTTCAGTAAAGGCAACGGCTGAATACGAAGAAGTAAAGGTTGCGTTTTCGGCTTTTTCAGGCAAATCGAAAACTTGTTTACCCAATTTTGAGCTACAATTATAAGTGTAGTATTTTTGGTTATTTGAAATAATGAAACTAGAGGCGTCGTTCCAAGTTAGTGTAAAGAAATTTTTCAAATCTGTTCCTAGCGCTCTGTTCAATTCGGCTAACGAAATTAGTTCCTTTGCTTGAGCATCGGTAGTGCTTGCGGTCATTATTTTTTTTCCAGCATCAATCAAATACGTGTACCGATTGGTAGCGGGAATCCACATAAAATAGCTAAGTTTATCGGCTCTAAACAATTTGTTTTGTTGTAAAACTGCTTCATCGAGCGTAATTTTTTTGGTTTGACTAAATGCTGAAAATGCGAATAAGCATCCTACAAGGAAAAGAATTTTTTTGTTCATAATTACTACTTTATTTTGCGGTAAATGTATAAAAAAAGTTGAATTGCTGTTAAGTCAAAATAAACAGAGTTCTTTTATATCAGTAATTCTTTTTTTGTATTTGAGGAAATGGTAAAACATTGTAAAAAAAAAGTAACCAAAAAGCATTTTTTGTGCTTTTTGGTTACTAAGTGAAATCAAATCCATACAAACCTTTCACTAAATAAATTAAAAAGAAATGTTTTCAGAATTTAAAGAAAGTGCTTAGGTTGCTTTATACAAAAAGCAAAATGAGCAATTGAGCAATGAATATTCTAAATATAGTCACCATTGGATAGACTGTTGCATAAGCTTGAGTTGGAATTTCAGAATCTAAATATTTAGTACTAAAAGCCAATGCAGCAGGGTCGGTATAAGTACCACTCATTAATCCCACTAATTGGAAAAAATTAAGTTTGAAAAACAGCCTGCCAACAAAAACCATAACTAGCAACGGAATAAAAGTAATAAAACAACCATAATACAGCCACAACCATCCATTGAATTTGATAAAATTACTATAGAAAGATTCACCAGCATGGATACCAACTGCAGCAAAAAACAAACAAATTCCCATGTCTTTCATAAAATGTACTGCACCTGTATTAATATACGAATGAATGATACCAATACCTCCGTATCTACTAATGACCAACGCAGTTAACAAAGGCCCAGCAGCAAATCCTAATTTGATAGGTACGGGTAAAGAAGGAATAAAAATGGGAATAGACCCTACTATAATTCCAATAATTAAACCACCAAAAAGAGATAAAAAATCAGGTTCTAATAGTCGTTTTTCTGAATTTCCAATGAGTTGTTGAATTTCAGAAAAGGCTTCTTTATTTCCAACAATTAATAGTTTGTCGCCATAATGTAGTTCTAAAGTTGGTTGTGCCAAAAGCTCCATTCCAGATCGTATGACGCGGGTAACTTTTAAATCGTATTTGTTATGCAAATCTAATTCGGCTAAGGTTTTATGAACAGCGGAAGCTTCGGTAACAAAAAAGTTTTTTGATTGCACATCGTCTTCTGATTCTACAAACAAATCAGTAGAAATTTTTCCTGTTTGGGTTATAAAATTTTGAACATTTTGAGATGAACCAACAACCATTAACACATCTTTATGATGAATTTTAGTATCTAATGAAGGAGCGTAAACTACTTTAGAGCCACTGTTTTTTAGGCGAGAAATAATAATGTTTTGAGTTCCTAATTGTTTAAAAATTTGGTAAATACTTTTTCCAACCAAATCTTCATTTGTAATTCTACATTTTTCATGAATAATGGTAGTTGCATCATCATTTGCTTTATTAGTAAAAACCAATCCTTCTTTTACCAAGTCAATTTTTAAAATATATTTAGAAAATATAATTGAAATAATGATGCCAAAAACGCCCAAAGGATAGGTAATAGCATAAGCAATGGCAGGATCGTTAAATTGTCGAGTAGTAAATTTTGTTTGAATTTCTTGCAAAGTAGATTTGGCAGCACCCAAACCAGGTGTATTGGTTACCGCTCCCGACATTAATCCTACAGCATTATCCATATCCATTTTTGTAAAAACGTGTATGCAATAGGTAATAATTCCACCTAAAATAACGGCACCAACAGCTAATGCATTAAATAAAATTCCGTCTTTTTTGAACGATGAAAAAAAGGAAGGACCAACCTGTATACCTATTCCATATACAAAAAGGATTAAACCAAAATCACGAACAAAGACTAAAATAGTAGCATCCATTCTGAAACCATAATGACCTAAAAAAAGACCTACAAACATTACAGCTGCAACGCCAAGCGAAACACTGCCTATCCGAATTCTACCCACAAAAAAACCAATACTAATAGCAATTAACAAAACAACTAAAGATTGCGTAATATCAGGTGTTGCATTTGGGGTTAACAAAGTATAAAGCCAATCAAACATAATAGTGAAATTTATTTGTGTAAATGTAGCTATTTTAAAATATGCCGACAACTGATTTTTATCATGTAACCTTTCAAAACACCAGTAAAATAAGAAATCGATTTCGTAGATTTATTTTTTTTATGATAAATATCAGTAAATTCAGTTTGATTGATTGTGTACTTTTGAAGTGTTAAAGAATACAAATTTTTAAAATTTAATACCATGAAAAATATTAAAATTATTCAAGAATTGCATCAATTAGGAATTACAGGTTACCATGAAGTTTCTTACAATCCCTCTTATGAAGAGTTGTACCAAGCTGAAGTTTCACATCAACGCAAAGGATTTGAAAAAGGAGCTTTAACTGACACAGGAGCAGTTGCGGTAAAAACAGGAATTTTTACAGGTCGTTCACCTAAAGACAGATATATTGTAAAAGACACAATTACACAAGATACTATTTATTGGGATGAAAAAGTTAATTTTCCAACAACAAATGAAATATATTTAGATTTAAAAGGATTGGTTTTAAAACAGCTTTCTACTTCCAAAAAATTATACGTTGTAGATGCATTTTGTGGTACAAATCCAGATACAAGATTAAAAGTTCGCTTTGTAATGGAAGTGGCTTGGCAAGCTCATTTTGTTACCAATATGTTTATAAGACCTTCCTTGTATGAATTGGATAATTTTGGCGAACCAGATTTTGTAGTAATGAATGGTTCAAAAATCACAAATCCAAATTGGAAAGAACAAGGTTTGAATTCAGAAAATTTTGTTGTTTTTAATTTAACTGAGAAAATTCAAATTATTGGAGGAACATGGTACGGAGGCGAAATGAAAAAAGGAATGTTTGCCATGATGAACTATTATTTGCCATTAAAAGGTATGGCTTCAATGCATTGTTCTGCAAATGTTGGCGAAAAAGGCGACGTCGCGGTATTTTTTGGGCTTTCAGGAACGGGAAAAACAACTTTATCTGCCGATCCAAAACGATATTTGATAGGGGATGATGAACACGGTTGGGATTCAAATGGTGTATTTAATTACGAAGGTGGCTGCTATGCTAAAGTGATTGATTTAAGTCAGGAAAATGAACCTGACATCTGGAATGCAATAAAAAGGGATGCGTTATTAGAGAATGTAATTGTAAATGAATACGGAGAAATTGATTATTACGATCACTCAATTACAGAAAACTCCAGAGTTTCTTATCCAATTTACCATATAAATAAAATTGTTTTACCGTCAAAAGCCGGTCATGCAAAAAAAGTAATTTACCTTTCTGCTGATGCTTTTGGTGTTTTGCCTCCCGTTTCAATTTTAAATGATGAACAAGCTCAATACCACTTTTTATGTGGCTATACTTCAAAACTAGCCGGAACAGAAAGAGGAATTACAGAACCACAGCCTTCTTTTTCACCTGCATTTGGAGAAGCTTTTTTAACTTTACATCCAACAATGTATTCAAAAACGTTAATTGGAAAAATGAAAGAAAATGATGCCAAAGCTTACTTGGTAAACACAGGTTGGAACGGAACAGGAAAAAGAATTTCTTTAAAAAATACTAGAGCAATCATTGATGCAATTTTGAATAGCGAAATTGATCAAGTGGCAACACAAACCATTCCATTTTTAAATTTAACAATCCCAATTTCATTAGAAAATGTTGGAGAAGAAATTCTAGACCCAAGAAAATCATATAAAAATACTGAAGATTGGGAAATGAAAGCAAAAGATTTAGCATCCAGATACATTAAATATTTTGAACAATATACTTCAACAGAAGAAGGCAAAAGATTGGTTGCTGCAGGACCACAATTAGGTTAAAAATAAAAAAAGTAATTACAAAAAAAGCTTGAATTGGTGAATACTAATTTGAGCTTTTTTATTTTAATTAATCATAAAATTACATACAACAAACTGTTGTTATTAAAAAAGTCGCTTAATTATTTTGTCTAACTTGATATTGGAGAAGTTTCTTTATTTTAATGCTTTGTACTGTTGTTTGTTTAATAAACGGAAGTTCAATTTGCTATTTTCATAATTGTTGCATTTTAATTGGCCTCTTTCTTTTGTTTCTATTTTGATTTTTCTATTTTTACTCCAATTAAAATTGACACAAGCCTACAAGTTGAAACTATGGATACTTTAAAACATGCGATTGAAACACTCAATGAAGCCGAATTACAAGAGCCACAACTCAATATTTTGTTAACAACCGACGAAGACGACAACCGACCCGTTTATATTTCTGGAACTTTTAATAAATGGAGAACGCAAGATTCGCTTTTTGAAATGGAGAAGATTGGAAATGGTTTGTATCATTTTAAATTTCCTCATAATTTTATTTATCCGGAAGAATTGTTGTATAAATTTACTAAAGGCGATTGGAGCGAAGTTGAAATTGACAAATACGGGAACCGTACAGAAAATAGAAAATGTATTCAACAAAAAGGAGTTAAAAAAGAACATGTTGACAAGTGGCGGAAAAACTGGTTGCCTTTTAAACCCAATTTTTTACCAAAAGTGCATTTAATTTCTGAAGAATTTGAAATACCTCAATTAAACAAAACCCGAAGAGTTTGGGCATTATTGCCACATGATTATGAAACTTCTGAAGAGCGTTATCCTGTAATGTATTTGCATGATGCCCAAAATTTATTCAACGAAAAAGCACAATACGGCAATTGGGAAATTGACAAAAAACTGGCGGTAATGTCAGAGTACAAAATTGGAAAAATTATCATAATAGCGGTTGAACATGCCGAACAAGATCGAATAAAAGAGTATAACGTTGGTAATACAATTTTAGGAGTTGGGCAAGGAAAAAAATACATCCGATTTATAACTGATACATTAAAACCATTTGTAGATAAAGAATTTAGGACGCAACCTGAACGAGAGTTTACGGGAATTGGAGGCAGTTCAATGGGTGGATTAGTAAGTATTTTTAGTGGTTTGATGTATCCCGAAGTGTATGGAAAACTCATGATTTTTTCCCCTTCTTTGTGGGTAATTCCTAAAATGGATTTTTCTACAATTGATTTTTCAGAGCCAGGTGATACTAAAATATATCTGTATGCAGGTGGTGATGAAAGTGAAACCATGATTCAGCATGTTAAGAATTTTAAAAAGCGAATGATTAAAAATGAATTTGTAACAGATAAAATGAAAATAAATCTCAGTATCAATATGCAAGGAAAGCACAACGAAACTTATTGGAGTGATGAGTTTCCAAAAGCAATTGAATGGTTGTTTTTTAATTCTAAATAATAGGTAAAATGAAAATAAAGAATAGTCAAAATAGAAGTGATGCAACTGTATTTTTAATCCCATGTTTTGAAACTGACGCTAAAAGTATAGTAGGAATTAGTTTTCAAGACATTTCAATTGCATCAAAAGTGTTTTATGGCAAAAAAGATACTCATTACTGTGTATACGAAAACGACAAAACGTACCTTTTTATAGGAATTGGGAAAGCACCATCCTACAAAGAGTTACAAAACAATTTTAGAAGAATTGCCTCCAAAAACAAGGCACTTTTTACTTCAAAATTAGCATTTCATGTTTTAGAATCATTTACTAACGAACAAGTTGAAGCCATTATTGTAGGTTTAAATTTAGGAACGTATGAACTTGGACATTACAAAAAGCAAGACAAACATCCTTTTTTAGACACTAATTTTGAATTGCATTTACTGACAAATAAAGCGTACGATGCAGTAGTTGATCGGGCTGTAAAAATTGCTAGTGCACAGTTGGAAACATTCAAGTTAGTTGATTTACCTCCAAATAAAGTTACCCCTACTTATTTAGCAAATTGGGCTATAGAGTCGGGAGAAGCAAATGGATTTACAACCACAGTTTTAAATCTACAAGCATGTAAATCAAAAGGATTGGCTGCTTTTTTAGCAGTGGGTCAGGGAAGTATCGAGGAGCCACAATTTGTAATTATGGAATATAGCCCAAAAAAAATGAATGCTACAACAAAACATGTTGGTTTAGTTGGAAAAGGAATAACTTTTGATACAGGTGGATTAAATATCAAAACAGCAGGAATGGTCCACATGAAATGCGATATGGGAGGTGGAGCAGCTGTTTTTGGAGCAATGCAATTGATAGCAGCTTTAAATGTAGATATAAAAGTAACAGCTATTGTTCCTTGTTGTGAAAACGCTGTTGATTCTAAAGCATTCAAACCAAGCGATGTAATTAATAGTTATAGTGGTTCAACTATTGAAATTATTGATACTGATGCAGAAGGAAGGTTGATTTTAGCAGATGGTTTATCGTATTTAATTAAAAATTACAAACCTGATACCGTAATTGATATTGCCACTTTAACCGGAAGCAGTGTGGGCACATTTGGTTATGAATGTGCGGCATTGTTTTCTAAAAATTCAATTCTTACAGCTTTAATCCAAAAAGTAGGCGATGAAATTGGAGAACGTTCTTGGCCTTTGCCACTTTGGGACAGTTACCATTCTGATATTGAAAGTGAAATTGCAGATGTTAAAAATTACAGCGGAAAACCAGTGGCCGGAGCAATATCAGCAGCAAAATTTTTAGAACATTTTACCGAAAAACATCCAGCTTGGGCACATTTAGATATTGCTGGAGTTGCTTTTGGAGATGATGAATTTGCAAAAACAAAACACGCCACAGGTTTTGGTGTTTACTTACTTACAAAATTAATTGAAAACTTAAATTAGCAGCATTATGAACAAAACGAACAAAACATTCGTATGCATTTCAAATTATTTTAAGGGTGCAGATTTTTTAATTCATTTAAAAGAATTAGGAAACACCGTTTTTTTAATCACATCTGAAAAATTAAAAGAAAAGCCTTGGCCATTTGATCATATAGATGAAATTTTTTACATGCCAGGTCAAGACGTTGATTGGAATTTAGAAGATTTGCTTTTGGGGGTTGGTAATTTAATGAAAAATAATAGTATTGATGCTATTGTTGCATTAGATGATTTTGATGTTGAAAAAGCAACTTTTTTAAGAGAAAACCTTCGTATATCAGGAATGGGGCAAACAACAGGCAGGTATTTTAGAGATAAATTAGCCATGAGAATGCGTGCTAAAAGTTGCGGTATTTCAAATCCAAAATTTTGTTCCTTATTTAACGACCACGACATCAATACTTTTGCTGATACGGTTGCAGCTCCATGGGTTTTAAAACCTCGTTCTGAAGCTTCAGCAAGCGGAATTATTAAAGTTCATAACAAAGAAGAATTATGGATCCATATAAATAGTATGGGGAACAATCGGTTTAAATATTTAGTGGAACAGTTTAAACCAGGCTCAGTTTACCATTGTGATAGTTTGATTTTGAATGGTAAAATTATTTTCAGTATAACTTCAAAATATTTAGCTACTCCAATGGAGATCTCCCAAGGAGGAGGTATTTTTAGAAGTGCTAACATTTCTTATGATTCAGAAGACGACAAAGCCATTAAAGCTATTAACGAGGAAGTAATTAAAGGATTTGGATTAAAGCACGGCGCTGCACATTCCGAATACATTAAGTGTGATGAAGATGGCAAGGTTTATTTTTTAGAAACTTCTTCAAGAGTAGGAGGAGCACATTTAGCTGAAATGGTTGACGCTGCGAGTTCTATTAATTTATGGAAAGAATGGGCAGCAATAGAAAATGCTTTGGCAAAAGAGTTGGCATATAAATTACCAAAAGTTAAAAAAGGATATGCAGGAATAGTGCTTACATTGTCAAAATTTGAATATCCTGATTTAAGTGTTTTTAATGACCCTGAAATATGTTTTAGAGTGCCATTGGCTTATCATGCAGGAATGATTGTAAAAGCAACAAAATCAGAAAGAGTTCTCACATTACTCGATGCGTATGCAACACGTTTAGTAGCTGATTTTGCAACAGTTGTTGCTCAAAAAGAGGTTGATAAGTTGCATTAAATGTATATAAAATCATAAATTTAAAAAACCTGACAAGATAGAAATTGTCAGGTTTTTTTATATACATACAATTTTGTCAAATGTTGTAAAAATCTAGTTTCAAAAAATAGTTTATTATTCAAATCTTAATGTTTGATTAAGAGAGTAGGGAGAATTTGTAATTATGTGTTTTAAATATATAAATTTAACCAAATTATCAATAAAAACATTTTTAATTTTATTTTTTAGTTAAATATTTAATTTTAATAGCATTATGGAACATATATTCGAGAATATTGAAAAAGAAATAATTAGTACGCTTAAATTCCCTTCAAATGAAGTTTTGAATGAAATTCATGAAATAAATGATCGTAATCATAACCTTCAAAGAGCTCTTGCTTTAGGAAATTTAGAACATTCTAAAATTAAAATTTATTTTGAAGATACTATTTCCAAAAAAATGGTTGAAACCACAATTTGGGGCATCACTGACAAATCAATTATTTTAAAAAAAGGTATAGAAATCCCAATCCATAGAATTTATAAAATTATTTAATTTGACTTTTAAATTTCGCTAAACTAATTTATAACATTTTTTTAATCCGTTTACTTTACAATTTCGTAACTATTTTAGATTGCATTAATTTAAATATTAAATAATTTTAAAATTTAACAGTATGGAAACTTTTAATTTTTCTTTTTTAGGAAACACCTGCAACACTGAAAGTGAGTATTCGAATTCTTTTGTACATTTAAAAAATGAAGAAATAGTTTTAATTGAAAAAAAAATGTTGAATAAAATTAACATTAATCAGATTAGTAAAGTACAATTAATTAAATCCAGACACTTCATACTGAATTATATTTTTTTTATTATGGCTTTTGTAATTTTAATTACAACCATTTACTTTAATGTAGATGATGTATTTGAAAATATAGCTTTTTTAATATCATTTACATTTTTTGTATTTAGCTATTCTATAAAAAAAATATTTTATAAGGTATGTTTTACATTAAAAGCAGCTCCATTTCGTTTAGAAATTCAAATCCCTTTAGATCACAAGTATGAAGCTAAAAGGTTTGTTAGCTATTTGTTGAAAAAACTAAAAAGAGAAAAATTAATGGAATAGCTATTTTGTTCTGATAAATAAAATCTATTAAATTGAAAGTGTTAACTTTAAAGGAAAACTATAATCAATACTAGTTTAATTACTATATTTGTTAGCTAAAAATCAATTCATTTCAGGTGAGCGCATTCAATAAATTGAAAATACTAAACGATCCAATTTACGGATTCATAACAATCCCAAATCCATTTATTTACGATTTAATTCAACATCCTTATTTTCAGCGATTGCGAAGAATTTCTCAAATGGGTTTGTCCTATTTGGTTTATCCAGGAGCCCATCATACTAGATTTCATCACGCTATTGGTGCCATGCACATTATGCAGAAAGCTATTGCGATTTTACGATTCAAAGAGGTTCAAATTTCAGCAGACGAAGAAAATGCGTTACTAATAGCTATACTACTTCATGACATGGGTCATGGTCCTTTTTCGCATGCAATGGAACATAGTATTGTCGAAAAAGTGAGTCATGAGTCTATTTCGCTATTGTTTATGCATCAATTAAATTATGAATTTGACGGAAAACTCACTTTAGCCATTCAAATTTTTAAAGGAGAATATCCAAGAAAATTTATGTTACAACTAATTTCAAGTCAATTAGACATGGATAGAATGGATTATCTAAAAAGAGATAGTTTTTATTCGGGTGTGGCAGAAGGAAATATAAATTCAGACCGTTTAATTCAAATGCTTCATGTAGTTGATGAGGTGTTGGTTATGGAAGAAAAAGGAATTTATTCTGTCGAAAAATTTTTAATGGCAAGAAGATTAATGTATTGGCAAGCCTATTTACACAAAACAAGTTTAGTTGCAGAATTAATTTTAACAAAAATTCTAAAAAGAGCTAAAGAACTAACTCAAAATGGAACTAAATTGTCATGTAGTGTTTCCTTGCAATTTTTTATGGAAAATAAAGTTGATTTGAATTTATTTACACCTAAAGTACTTGATTTATTTGCTCAATTAGACGATTTTGATATTATTAGTTGTTTAAAACTATGGCAACATCATGATGATTTCATATTAAGTTCACTTAGTAAGATGATTATAAATAGAGATTTATTAAAAATTAAATTGATGAATGAAACGCCAAATAGCGATGAAATTAATTCCAAATTAAAAGCCTTTTCAATTGAAAATAACTGTAGTTTAGAAGAAGCTAACTATTTTGTTTTTAATGGTTCAATTGTAAATCAAGCATATAATTCTACTTTAGATCCTATTTTGATATTAACTAAAAGTAAAAGTGTAGTGCCAGTTAATCATGTTTCAGATCAACTCAGTTCGGAAGCTTTTTCTAAAGCAGTTACAAAATTTTACATTTGTTTTCCGAAACAAGTAACAATTAATTAACAAGTAAAATCAAATTTTTATATTTTTGTAGCTTTCTAAATGAAATCATTAATTTTCAAATAGGATATTCAATTTTAGGAAAAGGGGAGAAGTAATAAATTATGATGAAATTTACAGCAAAACAAATCGCGGAAATTTTAGATGGAGAAGTAATTGGAGACCCGAATACCGAAGTTTATAAATTATCAAAAATTGAAGAAGGCACAAAAGGTTCATTAACTTTTTTGTCAAATCCAAAATACCAAAATTTTATTTATTCAACTGAAGCTTCAATAACAATTGTAAACGATACTTTTGAAGCAGAAGATGCTATAAAAACAACGTTAATTAAAGTTGAAGATGCATACGGAGCGTTTACTAAAGTATTGAATTTTTACGATGAAGTGAAACGAAATAAATCAGGTATTGAACAGCCATGTTTTATTTCTGAAAATGTTATTTACGGTGAAAATTTGTACTTGGGGAGTTTTTGCTATGTTGGAACAAATGTTTCTATCGGAACAAATGTAAAAATTTATCCCAATAGCTATATTGGCGACAATACAATTATTGGCAACAATGTTACACTTTTTGCTGGAACTAAAATATATTCTGAAACAATTATTGGAAACAATTGTGTTATTCATTCGGGATCAATAATTGGATCAGATGGATTTGGTTTTGCACCAAATGCGGATGGTACCTATACTAAAATTCCACAAATTGGAAATGTAATAATTGAAGATAATGTGGAAATTGGATCATGCACTACTATAGATAGAGCTACAATGGGATCAACAATTATAAGAAGCGGCGTTAAATTAGACAATCAAATTCAAATTGCGCATAATGTAGAAATCGGTGAAAATACAGTAATTGCAGCTCAAACAGGTGTTGCTGGCTCTACAAAAATTGGAAAAAATTGTATGATTGGTGGGCAAGTAGGAATTGCAGGACATTTAGTCATTGGTAATAATATAAGAATTCAAGCACAATCAGGAGTAGGTAAAAACATAAAAGATGGTGAAGTTTTACAAGGCAGCCCCTCTTTTGGGTATTCAGATTACAGTAAATCGTATGTTCATTTTAAAAACTTACCTAAAATTGTATCGGAATTTGAAAAATTAAAAAAAACTATTAATAAAAAGGTATAAATCATGGTTAAACAGAAAACCATTAAAAGTGAAATTTCATTAACAGGGGTTGGACTACATACAGGTAAAGAAGTGAAAATGACTTTTAAACCCGCTCCAATTAACAATGGATTTACATTTATTAGAGTGGATTTAGAAGGCAGCCCTATTATTGAGGCTGATGCCAACTATGTGGTAAATACGCAAAGAGGTACAAACTTAGAGAAATTAGGAGTAAAAATCCAAACCTCTGAACATGTTTTAGCAGCATTTATTGGCTGTGATGTTGATAATGCTATAATTGAATTAGACGCATCTGAACCACCAATTATGGATGGTTCTTCAAAATATTTTGTTGAAGCTATTGAAAAAGTAGGTATTGAAGACCAAGAAGCACCAAGAAATTATTATGTAGTTAAAGAAGTTATTTCATTCACAGACGAAACTACTGGAAGTGAAATTCTTGTTATGCCAGCTGACGACTATCAAGTTACTGCAATGGTAGATTTTGGAACAAAAGTTTTAGGAACTCAAAATGCTACTTTAAAAAATATTTCAGATTTTAAAACAGAAATTGCTAATTCAAGAACATTTAGTTTTCTTCATGAATTGGAACATTTATTAGACGAGGGATTAATAAAAGGTGGTGATTTGAACAATGCAATTGTTTATGTTGATAAAGAAATATCAGATAAAACAATGGATAATTTAAAAAAAGCCTTTGGGAAAGATGAAATTTCAGTAAAGCAAAATGGTATTTTAGATAATTTAACTTTGCATTATCCAAACGAAGCAGCACGTCATAAATTACTTGATGTAATTGGTGATTTAGCGCTTGTTGGTGTAAGAATTAAAGGTAAGGTAATTGCTAATAAACCGGGTCATTTTGTCAATACTCAATTTGCAAAAAAATTATCAAAAATTATCAAAATTGAACAACGAAATCATGTTCCAACCTACGATTTAAATTTAGAACCGTTAATGGATATTCATAAAATTATGAGTATTTTGCCACATCGACCACCGTTTTTGTTTATTGATAGAATAATAGAAATGTCTGACATACATGTAGTTGGAATGAAAAATGTAACAATGAACGAAAGTTTTTTTGTTGGACATTTTCCTGAAGCTCCTGTTATGCCAGGTGTTATTATTGTTGAAGCAATGGCACAAACAGGAGGTATTTTGGTATTAAGTACAGTTCCAGATCCTGAAAACTATTTAACATTTTTCATGAAAATAGACAATGTTAAATTTAAACAGAAAGTACTTCCCGGTGATACACTAATTTTTAAATGTGATTTAATTACACCAATTAGAAGAGGAATATGTCACATGCAAGCAAAAGCTTATGCTAACGGTAAATTAGTAGCTGAGGCAGAATTAATGGCGCAAATTGCTAAAAAACAATAACTTATGAATCAACCTTTAGCATATGTGCACCCAGGTGCAAAAATTGCAAAAAACGTCGTAATAGAACCTTTTACAACCATACATAATAATGTTGTTATTGGAGATGGAACATGGATAGGTTCAAATGTAACCATAATGGAAGGTGCTAGAATAGGTAAAAATTGTAATATTTTTCCAGGAGCAGTAATTGCAGCTGTACCTCAAGATTTGAAATTTGGTGGAGAAGATTCTTTAGCAATTATTGGAGATAATTGTACAATAAGAGAATGTGTAACAGTAAATAGAGGTACAATTGCTTCAGGACAAACTAAGATAGGAAATAATTGTTTGTTAATGGCATCTGCTCACATAGCTCATGACTGTCATATTGGTGATAATGTCATAATTGTAAATGGCGTTCTTTTAGGTGGACATGTTACTATTGGAAATTTTGCAATTATCGGAGGTCTTTCAGCTGTACATCAATTCATAAGCGTAGGTGATCATGCTATGATTTCAGGTGGTTCACTCCTTAGAAAGGATGTTCCTCCATATACAAAAGCAGCAAAAGAACCACTTTCCTATGTAGGTATAAATTCTGTAGGACTTAGGAGAAGGGGATTCACTTCAGATAAGATAAGAGAAATTCAAGATATTTACAGAATTTTATATCAAAAAAATTACAATACTTCTCAAGCAGTTGGTATAATAGAAGCTGAAATGGCAGCATCTCCAGAGCGAGATGAAATACTAGATTTTATAAAAAACTCTTCAAGGGGTATTATGAAAGGATACTCTGGAAGTATTTAAAAACAAATTAATAAAAATTAAACAATAAAATTATGGCATCTACATCAGATATTAGAAATGGACTTTGTATCAAATACAATAATGATATTTATAAAATAATTGAATTTCTTCATGTAAAACCAGGTAAAGGACCTGCTTTTGTTAGAACAAAATTAAGAAGTTTGACCAACGGAAAAGTTTTAGATAATACATTTTCTGCTGGACATAAAATAGAAGAAGTTAGAGTTGAAACACATACTTTTCAATTTTTATATCCAGAAGGAGATCAATTTCATTTTATGAACACTGAATCGTATGAACAAATTACGTTGAATAAAAATATTCTGGATGCACCAGATTTATTAAAAGAAGGTACTAATGTAATGGTTCAAATTAATTCAGAAACGGATATGCCACTTTCTGTTGATATGCCTGCTTCTGTTATTCTTGAAGTAACTTATTCTGAACCAGGAGCAAAAGGCAACACAGCTACAAACGCAACAAAGCCTGCTAAAGTTGAAACTGGAGCAAGTGTTAACGTTCCTTTATTTATTAACGAAGGCGATAAGATTAAAATTGATACTGCTACAGGTTCTTATATGGAACGTGTTAAAGAATAAAGAAAATTATTTTAAAATTAATTCATGAAATTTAAAGTAGCTCATACACTAAGAGAAATAGCATCAATTATAGAATGTAAATTTGTAGGAAGTGAAACTTTTCCAATTTTTGGTATGAACGAAATTCATGTTGTTGAACCTGGAGACATAGTTTTTGTAGATCACCCCAAATATTACGATAAAGCTTTACAGTCAAAAGCAAGTATTGTTTTAATTAATAAAGAAGTAGCATGCCCTGAAGGAAAAGCGTTGTTGATTTCAGAAGACCCTTTTAGAGATTTCAATTTGCTTACAAAGTATTTTAGTCCATTTAAGAATTCTAACAATCCAATTTCAGATACTGCTAAAATTGGAGAAGGAACTATTATTCAACCAAATACTTTTATAGGAAACAATGTAGAAATAGGTAATAATTGCATTATTCATTCTAATGTATCTATTTATGATAATACTGTAATTGGTGATAATGTAATAATTCACGCGGGAACTATATTGGGCGCAGATGCTTTTTATTATAAAAAACGTCCAGAGGGTTTTGATCAACTGCTTTCAGGTGGTAGAGTTGTTATTGAAAGTAATGTTGGAATTGGAGCTTTATGCACTATTGATAAAGGAGTGACTGGAGATACTAAAATTGGAGAAGGAACTAAAATTGATAACCAAGTTCATGTTGGACACGATACTCAAATTGGTAAACATTGTCTTATAGCATCTCAAACTGGTATTGCAGGCTGTGTAGTTATAGAAGACGAAGTAACTCTTTGGGGACAAGTAGGTACAACAAGTGGCATAACAATAGGAAGTAAAGCAGTTATTTTAGGTCAAACAGGAGTTACAAAATCAGTTGAAGGAGGTAAAACATATTTTGGCACACCGATTGAAGAATCTAGAGAAAAACTGAAACAATTGGCAAATATTAAAAAGATTCCAGAAATTTTAAGTAAATTAAAGTAATGTTTTCAAAAAAAATAATTATTGATTTTTACAAATCAGATGCACTTATTAATAGCAAAGTCATGCAGACTTTTTTGCACCCAGATATTATTTTAGAATGGAATAGTTCAAAAGGAGCAATTGTTATGGACTATCAAGAAATTCTAGATTTTACTGATAATATAGCAAAGGCTTATATTCGATCTAAAGTACGAATAACACATTTGATTAAAGAGAAAAATACTTTTGCTGTAAAATATTCTCATTCAGTTAAAACTATAGAAAATCCAAGAGAAGAAATTTTATTGGCAAATTTTTTTGTTATTTGGGAATTAAAAGATGAAAAATTATTTCGAGGGTATCAAATTAGTCAATTATTGTAATTTATTTTGAATTTTTAATAAATAAATTCTTGTAAAAACCTTACTTTTGTATAAAAATATAAAAACAACATAAATCATAAATCATGAGCGTTTTAGTTAATAAAGATTCTAAAATTATTGTACAAGGTTTTACTGGAAGCGAAGGAACTTTCCATGCATCACAAATGATAGAATATGGAACAAATGTAGTAGGAGGAGTTACTCCAGGAAAAGGTGGAACTACACATTTAGAACGTCCTGTATTCAATACTGTAAAAGACGCAGTAGAATTAGCTAGAGCAGATACCACAATAATTTTTGTACCACCAGCATTCGCAGCTGATGCTATAATGGAAGCAGCTGATGCTGGTATAAAAGTGATTATAACAATTACAGAAGGTATACCAGTTGCAGATATGATAAAAGCCTATGAATATATAAAATCAAGAAATTGTAGATTAATTGGACCAAATTGTCCAGGAGTTATAACTCCAGGGGAAGCGAAGGTTGGTATCATGCCTGGATTTGTCTTCAAAAAAGGAACTATTGGTATTGTATCAAAGTCAGGGACACTTACTTACGAGGCAGCTGACCAAGTAGTAAAACAAGGATTAGGTATAACAACTGCAATCGGAATAGGAGGAGATCCAATAATTGGTACAACAACAAAAGAAGCAGTTGAACTTTTAATGAATGATCCAGAAACAAAATGCATCATTATGATAGGGGAAATTGGTGGACAACTTGAAGCCGATGCCGCAAAGTGGATTAAACAAGATGGTAATAGAAAACCAGTTGTCGGTTTTATTGCGGGTGAAACAGCTCCAAAAGGACGCACAATGGGTCACGCAGGAGCAATAGTTGGAGGAGCAGATGATACAGCTGAAGCTAAAAAACGTATAATGAGAGAAAATGGAATTCATGTTGTTGACTCTCCAGCTGAAATTGGTTTAAAAGTTAAGGAATTAATGGGTTAATTTCAATATACTTATAAATTCTAACTCAAAAATAGATCAAGAACTATATTTTAAGTAGTAAATTTTTAATATTCAGTTTACTAAATAAAATAATTGACAGACTTTGAAAGTGAAGTTGATATTTTTTAATGATAATTTTAACAATGACAATTCACTTTATGAAGAAATGATAGAATAGATAAGAATTATAAAATATTTTAAAACAGGTGGTTCAATTTTGAATTATCTGTTTTTTTTTGTTTTATCTAAAAACTGATATAATTCATTTTCATGTAAAAAAATAATTATTAATTTTTATAGCTTTTTTTTTCAGTATATTAAATTTAATTAAAATTGGTGTGTTTTTTATTTTAAACGTTTTCAAATATTAGTAAACAACCAATAATAACTTGTGAATTCTTATCATAACAGCTATATTTGTATCGTGATAAGGTTGTATTTTCTATTGTTCAGAAACTACATTAAAAGGGAATCAAGTACTTAAAGAAATACTTTTTTAATTTGTAATTAAAGAATTTCGTTAAAAATCTTGAGCTGTACCCGCAACTGTATGCTATAAAGCTTGTTGTTACTACAAAAACCACTGAGAAAACTTGGGAAGGTAAACAACAAGACGCAAGCCAGGAGACCTGCCTATTATACTAGTAACAAACTTTCGGGAAAAAAGGTTTGGGTATGGGTAATTTCATACTTTTCTCCCATTTTTAAAAATTTTTTAATATTAAAAATGAACAAAAAAAACATTTTTAATAGTGCTATTTTAGTACTATTATCCTCTTGTGTATGGTCGCAAGAGAACTTCAAAACAACTTCAAATGAACTTTCTGAAGTAGTTATTTCAGATTCAAAATTTGCTTTAGAAAAAGAAAAATCAGGTAAAATTATTACCATAATTTCAGCTGATGAACTTGCCAGAAATGTAGGGCAATCCTTAGCAAATGTGCTTTCTACTGTTGCAGGCGTTGAAATTAATGGCAATCAAAGTGTTACAGGTAAAAATTTAGGGTCTTACATTAGGGGTGGAAAAAATAACCAAGTGTTAATAATAATAGATGGTATTCCAGTGACTGATGCTTCAGGAATAAATTTAGAGTACGATTTAAGGTTGCTGCCAATTGAACAAATAGAAAGCATTGAAATTATGAAAGGCGCTGCTAGTACGTTATATGGATCAGGAGCAGCAACAGGTGTTATTAACATAATTTTAAAGAAAGCAGGAATAAAAAAAATGGATGTAGCTGCCTATATCAATTTAGGTACAAATAATACTTCTCAAACGCATAAAATAAGTGCACAAGAAATGAATCAAGGTGTATCTTTTTCAGGAACTGCAAGTAAAATACATTATTTAGCTGCATTAAATAGCACTGAAGTAAACGGAATGTCACAAATAGCAACACCAAATTCAGGTACAAATACTGAAAATGATCGTTTTTCGAGGATAAATTTAGTTTCTAAATTGGGATTTAATTTTTCAAAACAATTATCAATAGAATTTTTTGGTAACCTTGATCGAATTCACAATGCCTATGATGCAGCTTTTGATAATACAGGTACAAATGATACACCTTTTAATCAATCAAAGTCAGACCAAGTGAGATTTGGATTTGTACCAAAATACCACTATAAAAAAGGCGAATTTAATTTGAATGTTGGTTTTACCAAATTAATAAGAGCATATCAAGAATTATCGTATTTAGGAACTTTGGAACAAACAGAATATGCTTCTAGAAGTATAAACGCTGATGCTTTTAATAAATATAATTTTTCTAAATTATTTTTCATTGTTACAGGATTTCAATTTCAATTTCATGATATGAATTTGAATTCGGTTTATGGAAATTTGACTAAAGCATCTACAAAGTTTGTAATGGCAGATCCTTATGCAACAGCTGTAATTTCACTACCTTTTGGATTGAATGTTAATTTAGGATCAAGATATAACACACACAGCCAATATGGTAATCAATTGGTTTACAATATTAATCCTTCATTTGATTTTAAATCTTTTCCTTTTAAAGTTTTAACTTCTGTTAGCACTGCTTTTATTACACCAAGTTTGTATCAATTGTATTCAGAATACGGCAATTCAAATTTAACTCCCGAAAAAAACACAACATTTGAAGTGGGATTTGAAACTCAACTATTAGACAAAAAAATACGTTTAAGCAGTATTGGTTTTTACAGAGAGCAAACCAATTTTATTGGTTTTTATACCAACCCAGTAACTTTTCAAGGGAATTACATAAATATTGATGGGAAGAATACAGCAAAAGGGATTGAAACCGAATTTTCAGTTGCAATTTCTAAATCCTTTCATTTGAATACAAATTATACTTTTATTCTAGTTGAAGAAGCTTTAGATCGATTAATTCCAAAACATAAAATGAACGCTTCATTAGTTACTCAACTAACCAAAAAAGTAAGTATTAATACCACTTATCAATATATGGATGGTAGAAAAGATTTTTATTTTGACGGAATTACTTACACCACCCAAAAAGTTAGTTTAGCTTCCTATCAGTTAGTTAATACAACTTTTAGAATTGAAAATCCTACAAATAAAATAAGTTATTTTGCTTCACTAAACAATATATTTAATGTAGATTTTGTGGAAAACATTGGGTATAGTACTAGAGGAAGAAATTTTAAAATTGGAATTATTTTACATTTATAAAAAAAGTTTTTAATAATATGAAATAACCGCTAAAGTAGCTTTCTGTTCGAAAGTTATATTAGCGGTTTTTATTTAAAAATTTAAAGAGGTTCTTTTACAGATAAAGAGCTGTAATTTTTTGCCATAAAACATCATCGAAATCAGACAATGCCATATTTACTGTATCTGCAGCATTTCCCATTCTGATTACAACCATTTTCATGCTTGGAATTACATAAATTTTTTGATCGTTTTTTCCTAAAGCCATATACATATCTTGTGGGCCATGAGGTATAATAGCTCCCGTAAATTCCAATTGACTTTCTGGTAGATGATAACTGGCTTTACCATTTAGCCACCATAGGTAACCATAACTTTTATTAATTGTTTGAGAGGTAGAGGTTGCTTCATCCCAGTACGTTTCGTTTATAATTTTTGTTCCATTCCAGTTTCCTTTATTTAAAGCTAATAACCCAAATCTTGCCATACTTCTCGTATTACTGAAATAAATTTTTAAACCAGTTGAGGTATCATCGTACCAAAATCCAGTGCTACTCATTCCAATTTTATCTCTTAATTTGGTATTAAAATAATCGTTCCAAGTTTGACCTGTCTGATTTGCTACTACGTCTTGAAGTTTTACATATACATTGTCGTAAGCCCAACGAGTGCCTGCATCGGCATTATAAATTAAATTGGTTGGAGCTACAAAATCTCCATTGTATGCATCGTCTAATCCTGAAGTCATAGTGAGTAAATGCTTGCACGTAATTTGGTTTTCTTTATTAATAGTTTCGCTTGTCCATCCATTTCCTACATATTGCGAAACGGTATTGTTTATGTTTAATAAACCTTCTTGTTGCGCAATTCCGGTTACTGTAGCTGTTAAAGTTTTTCCAGCGCTTGCCCAGTACCAGTTTGTATTTGCATCATGTCCATTAAAGTAATTTTCCATTACAATTCTTCCATTAACTAAAATCATAAAGGACTTGCTGTTCTTCAAAAGAAGATAATCTAATAATGGTTGTACAGCATTTGAATGCCAACCTAAAGCTTCAATTGAAGTTGTTTCCCATATAGTACTGCCATTAGGCGGAAAATACATAGCACTAGTTTCAGGATTATTTTGAACTATTTCGGAGCTTTTGGAGCAACTTGTCGCAAAAAAAGCTACTATTAGAAATAAATTTATCGGTTTCATTTTTTTTTCATTTTTTCATTTTGACTAAAAAAACTAAAATTAGTTTAAGTGTTATTTCAAAAATAAAGAGTCTAACAACTAAAAAAAAGTATTTTTGTATTTAAAATTTTAATTATGATTACCCTAAATGTAAACATTAATTTAAAATACAAATCACAAATCACAAAAAACTAATGAAAAATATAATTGTATGTCTTACTTTTCTACTTACTTTAGGTGGATGTCAAACTAAAATAACAGATACAGATTTAGTCAATCTTAATGGATATTGGGAAATTGAGAAAGTAACCAAACCTGACGGATCCAAAAAAGAATATAAAGTAAACGAAACAATTGATTTTTTTGAATTGAAAAATAAAAATGGTATCAGAAAAAAAGTAACACCACAATTTAATGGCACTTATCTAGTAAACAATCAATCAGAAGCTATAACCATAACTCAAAAGAATGGCGAAACATTCATTAATTATGTTACTTCTTATGCTAAATGGAAAGAAAGAATGGTATCGTTAACAAAAGATATATTAGTAATAGTTAACGATCAAAATATAGAATACCAATACAAAAAATTTACTCCTTTTTCAATAAAATAATGGCTAAACGAATGCAAAACGACAGTACAATTAGTGATATATTGAAAGAAATTATCCTAACTAACAAACTTCAGCCTGGAATAGATCAAATTGAGGTAAAGGAAGCATGGAAATCCTTAATGGGAAACGGTGTAAACAGCTATACACAAAATGTACTTTTAAAAAATTCAATACTATATGTCGAACTTACATCTTCGGTTTTGAGAGAAGAATTGAATTATGGCAAGGATAAAATTATAAAAATGATTAATGAAGAACTAAGACGAGAAGTTGTTAAAGATGTTGTGTTAAGGTAGTAATTTAATTATTACTTTTTTTCCCGTTTTTAAATTTCACCTTTTCAATTACTTGTATTTTTTCTGTTTTCGATTTTTTGGAATCCGAATTATTGAAAGGTTTTTTATTAAATGGTTTCTTAGTTTTAAAATCTCCTTTTACAGTATTTTCAGAGTTAGTTTTAACAAAAGGTTTTGGTTTAGCTTCTGCTTTATGAATGGCTAAAACATCATTTGGATTTTTCGGATTTTCTTTTGTACCACGAAGATGAATAACTAAACCATTCAAAAAATTACGCAAAATTTGATCGCCACATTCCATATAATCAGCATGGTCTTGACTTCTGAATATATTTCCTAATTCGCCTTTTGATATTCTAAAATCGACTAATTCTAAAATTGAAACAATTTGATCGTCTCTTAACATTAAAGCAACTCTAAGTTTTTTAAATATGTCGTTGTTATTCATTGCAATGGATTAATTTTATATAAACAGATAATTAAAAGTAAAAATAAAGTAGTTATCTTTCATTTTTTGTAAGCATCAAAGATACTATTTTTTTTATAAAAAGCATTTTGTTTACTTATAACAATAAGACTATATTTGCCTAACACAACTACATGTAATTCCAATGGATTCAGCAACTACTAATAAGTATGCACTTCGAGGTGTTTCTGCCGCTAAAGAAGATGTTCATAATGCAATTAAAAAAATAGATAAAGGATTATTTCCCAAAGCATTTTGTAAAATTATTCCTGATTATTTAACAAATGACGATCTATATTGTTTAGTGATGCATGCTGATGGTGCTGGAACAAAATCAGCTTTGGCTTACATTTATTGGAAAGAAACAGGCGATATTTCAGTATGGAAAGGCATCGCTCAAGATGCTTTAATCATGAATATTGATGATTTAATTTGTGTAGGCGCAACAGATACTATTTTATTATCATCTACTATTGGAAGAAACAAGAATTTAATTCCATCTGAAGTAATTGCTGCAATAATTTCAGGAACTCAAGAATTGATTGATGAAATGAAAACCTATGGAGTTACAATAATATCAACTGGAGGTGAAACAGCAGATGTTGGCGATTTAGTCAGAACAATTATTGTAGACTCAACAGTAACAGCAAGATTGAAACGTAGCGCTGTTATTGACAATGCTAATATTAAAGCAGGAGATGTTATTGTTGGATTAGCCTCTTTTGGACAGGCAAATTATGAGAGTACTTATAATGGTGGAATGGGAAGTAACGGGTTAACTTCGGCAAGACATGATGTGTTTGATAAATCATTGGCAACTAAATACCCGGAAAGTTTTGATGCGGCTATACCCAATGAATTAATTTATGCGGGTACGCTACAGTTAACAGATTCAATTGTAGATATTCCTATAAATGCAGGAAAATTAGTACTTTCACCAACTAGAACGTATGCACCAATTATAAAAATAATTCTGGATACTTTTTCGTCTACTGAAATTCACGGAATGGTTCATTGTAGTGGAGGTGCACAAACTAAAATCCTACATTTTATTGATAATTTACATATAATAAAAGACAGGTTATTTCCGATTCCTCCGTTATTTAAAATGATTCAAGAACAGTCTAAAACTGATTGGAAAGAAATGTATCAAGTTTTTAACTGTGGACACAGAATGGAGCTCTATGTTCCAATAACTATTGCGGAAAAGATAATTTCAATTTCAGAATCATTTGGTGTTGAGGCTAAAATTATAGGAAGGGTTGCAGCTTCAGACACTAAAAAGCTTACAATTGAAAGCGAATACGGAACATTTGAATATTAAAATCCTATTGTAATAAACAAAAAAATGAAAATAAATCCAAAATTAGGTATCGATCAATTGCTTTTTGGTATGAAGCAAAAGGATGTTGTAGCACTTTATGGAAAACCAGACAAACAATTTAATGATGAAGATCAAAATGTCATTTATTTGTACAACACCAAAATGGTACGAATTACCTTTTATAGTGAAGAAGAATTAAAATTAGGATATCTAATTTGTTCCAATCCAGATCTTGAGCTTAACGGGAAAAAAGTTATAGGCAAAAAGATAAACGAACTTAAGCAAGATCTTAAAGACAAAAGCTTTACGGAATGGGAGCATGAAGATTTTGATTCGTTAGAGAATCATTTTAACGAAGCCAATTGGTTGATTTTTCAAACAGAATTCAATCATGTTGTTAAAGTTGAGTTGGGAGCTATAATCAACAATAAAGACGAATTTGATTGGCAATTCAACTCAAAATAAAAAAGGCGCAATTTTTAAAAATTGCGCCTTTTTTTGTGAATCGTAAATTAATTTAACTGTTTAACATTACAGGCATTACAAGCATAGTAACGGTTTCACCATCGTCTAAACCATCTATAGGTGTCAAAATTCCTGCACGATTGGGCATTGACATTTCTAACATTATTCCATCAGATTGTAAATTAGTAAGCATTTCAGTTAAAAATCTTGAATTAAAACCAATTTGCATATCGTCTCCTTGATAATCACAAGTTAAACGTTCTTCTGCTTTGTTGGAATAATCAATATCTTCAGCAGAAATATTCAATTCTGCACCAGCTATTTTTAAACGTATTTGATGTGTGGTTTTATTTGAAAAAATTGCAACACGACGAACAGAATTTAAAAATAAAGTACGATCAATTAAAAGTTTGTTTGGATTTTCTTTTGGTATTACAGCTTCATAATTTGGGTATTTTCCATCAATTAAACGACACATCAACACATAATTGTCGAATGAAAAAGTGGCGTTTGAATCGTTGTATTCAATTTTAACATCTGATTCAGAACTTCCCAAAATACTTTTTAAAATGTTTAAAGGTTTTTTAGGCATAATAAAATCGGCTACTTGTGAAGCTTTTACATCTATTCGGGCATATTTCACTAATTTGTGAGCATCGGTAGCTACAAAGGTTAAACCTTCTGGAGAAAATTGAAAGAAAACACCTGACATTACTGGACGCAAATCATCATTTCCAGCTGCGAAAATAGTTTTGCTTATTGCTGTTGCCATTACATCAGCTGGAACTAAAGTTGTAGATGGATCTTCAAGATTAACAGATTTTGGAAATTCTTCACCAAGAGCATACGCTAAAGCATATTTTCCTGAATTAGAACTAATCTCAATTGTATTGTTTTCTTCAACAGTAAAAGTCAAAGGTTGTTCTGGAAACGTTTTTAAAATTTCTAAAAGTAACTTAGCAGGAACAGCTACGCTTCCATTACTTGTAGAATCAATTTCTAAAGTAGCTGACATCGTTGTTTCTAAATCTGATGAAGAAACAGTTAGGTTGGTTTGATCTAATTCAAATAGAAAATTATCTAAAATGGGTAAAGTGTTGTTACTGTTAATAACGCTTCCCAATACTTGCAATTGTTTTAATAAGTACGAACTCGATACTATGAATTTCATTTTTTTTTATTTAGAATTAAACACTTTTAACAAGCAGTGCCTTTTATTTTTACAAATATATTGTAAACTATTTAATATTGAAAATATTTTTATGGTTACTATTTACTGTAGGTTTTTTTTCTAATGTATGTAAATACTAAACCAAATATTAATAGCAACATTAACGGCATTCCTACAGTAATTATTTGAGTTTTCGAATAGTTTTGATACACTTTTTCTTTATCTAATATAGGTAAATTTACTTCTTTACTTCGTATGTTTATAAGCCCATTATCGTCTAAAAGATAATTGACACAATTCATCATAAATTCTTTGTTGCCGTATAAATTATTGGTCCATTTGTCAAAACCTAATTCTAAAGGCATTCCGTCTTTATCTAGTTGGTTTTTAACCACATCTCCATCAGCTATGTAAATCATTTTTGAAGCTTTAGACGATTCGTTTAGGAATGTGGGGTCTACAAATGGTAAAATTCTATTTTGGTACACTGATTTAAAATTCCCTTCTACCAAAACAGCAACTGGAATTGAACCTTTGTTTACATACTCACTCATGTTACTTTTTTGTTGTACCATGTTGAGGTTTATTTCCACAGGAGCTCCAATTGTTCTCGAATTTTGTGACGAACGTAACAATATGGTTTTTTTTGTTGGATTTTTTAAAACTTCAATTGGGTTGGCAAATTCAAATTTTATTCCTTCCATATTTTTCACAATAGGATGGCTACTTTCTGGATATACAAAAGGTGAAAATTTCCACAGATATTGTTGGTAGCTGGTGTTGCTTCCTTGTTCACCACTGGCTAGTTTTATAGGAATAGCGTATTCGTCTTTTATCAATTCGGAAGTAATTCGGAGTCCATATTTAAAGAAAAAATCGTTTAAATTTAAATCGTTAGGATAAGCTAGGGTGGAACCAGAATGGGTTAAACTGTCCATTTCTGCATGTACCTGATCGACTAGCCAAATTACTTTTCCGCCATTTAGTAAGTATTGATCCAATACTTGTTTTTCTTCGTCTGAAAATTTTTCTTGTGGTTTGGCTATAATTGTTAAATCGTATTTTTTGAGTGCTAATAGTGTTTCTTTTGGTTTTTTGGCTACTGAATCTAAAGTAAAAGGTCCAATGAAATAATTTTCGCGCACTTGTTTGATAAAATCTGCCATGTAAATATCAGGCAATTCTTTATTTCCTTTTAAAATGGCTACTTTTTTTTGTTTGATTTTTGAAACCGTATTCAACCCATTGGCAAAAGCATATTCTAAATGTTGAACCGAGCTAATTACTTTTTGTTCCGTTGAAGCACCCATCATGTTTTTTAGCAATGGAATTTTTACTTCTTTATTGTTGTACCTAACAATTGCCCAAGGGAAAACCATTTCTTGCGATTGTTTCCCTTTGTCGTCAACGGTTATGCTAATTGGGGTTAGTCCTTTGCCTACAAGTTCTTTTGCTTTACCCATGCTTTTATCATCGTTTTCCAACGGATTGGTAAATTGGAAAATAATGTTTGAATTGTGCGCCTTAAATTCTTCCAACAGCTGTTGGGTTTCGGTTTGTAGTTTTTTAAATTCGCCCGGAAAATCGCCTTCTAAATACACATCAACATACAAAGGTTCTTCAATTTCTTTAACTATTGTTAGCGATGTAGCCGACAATGTGTAGCGTTTGTCTTGCGTTAAATCAAATCGATGGAAATACTTATTGCCAATTAAATTGAATAAAAACAATAAGGCAAATGTCAGTAAAAGTTGTTGCAAGCTAAGTTTTGAAGTATTTTTCATTACAATTTAGCAGATTTTAGTTGGAATACAGTAAGCAACAAAAAGAAGTAGGTTACACTTGAAAAATACAAAATATCACGAGTGTCCAAAACCCCACGACTCATGCTTTTATAGTGATAATCCATGCCAAGAGATGCAATGAAGTTTTCTATACTTTTGAAGTAATGCGAAATTCCTTGAAAGCCAAAATAGAACACAAAACATAAAAAAACCGATAGTAAGAAAGCCACAATTTGATTGTCGGATAGTGTAGAAGTAAAAATACCAATGGCGGTGTAACTCCCCACTAAAAATAGCAATCCAAAATAGGAACCCAACGTGCTACCTAAATCCAAATTCCCTTCGGGCATTCCTAAAGTGTATACTATATAAACATATAATAAGGTAGGAATAAGTGCTATAAGAATCAAAACAAAAGCGCCAAAAAACTTGCCGTTTACAATTTGCCACAAGCTTAACGGCTTGGTTAGTAACAGTTCTAATGTGCCTAGCTTTTTTTCGTCAGAAAAACTACGCATGGTAACAGCAGGAATTAAGAAAATTAATATCCAAGGCGAAACGGTAAAAAAGGGATTTAAGTCGGCAAAACCGTTTTTCAAAATGTTGTATTGCCCGTCAAAAATCCATAAAAAAAGGCCGTTTAGTGTCAGAAAAAGGGCAATAACCAAATAGCCAATTGGCGAACCAAAAAAAGATTTTATTTCTCTAATTAAAAGTGCTTTCATGCTGAATTTGGATTGTGGCGCAAATAACGCAAAGTTTTTTTGGATAACGTAAATTTTTTTAAACTTTTATGAAAAATCAAACAGCTGCTTTTATAAAAAATTGTAATTGTAATTTGAATTTTTAGGTTCATTTGGTTTCATTTCTCTCCGTCGTCGGAAGCGAAAGCCTCATTTGATTTCATATCATGTTAGTAACAAGTGTAGCTACCTTCTTTTGGTTTCATTTCTCTCCGTCGTCGGAAGCGACAGCCTCATTTGAATTCTTTTCATGTTAGCAACAATAGTTGCTACCTTCTTTTGATTTCATTTCTCTCCGTCGTCGGAAGCGACAGCCTCATATGGTTTCATTTCATGCTTACAACTGAATTTCTAACGTAAAAAATTTTCTAATGGATGTTTTAAGCTAAACTCACCAGTTTGTCCACGCTCCAAGCCTCTGGTTTGGCATCAAAAAGTGCTTTGGTAAAAGTCCACACTTCTGAAAAAAGGGCAGAATTTCTATAATTCTCTAAATCGGCAGCGGTTTCCCAATAACTATAGGTAAAAAAAAGGTTTGGATTATTTTGATCTTGGTATAGTTCCAGAAATTTGTTTCCAGGAGCAGCGCGTATTTTTTCTTTATTCAAATGAAAATTTTCTAAAAAAGCGGGAATTTTATCTTCTTGAAAACTCATTTTTACAATTCGTACAAGCATCGTTTATATTTTTAAGTATGTGATTTTTTTAAATCTGAAAAAACATTTTTAATCCGTTTTTTGGTTATGTTATATTATAAAAATTGAATGGTTATTGCATCGCGGTAATCCAATCCTAAAAGTGTTTTTGCCGATCCAACTCGGTCGGGATTGCTTCTAAAAATAGCTATTTCCAGCAGTCCAGCTTCGTTAAACAAGGCTAATTTTTCGCCTTCGTAGTTTTTTAATTCATATTCAGATTCGTTACCAATAGCTGAATACCGGCTGCAAATGGTTTTTAGAGTGCCTTTTTTGTTTTGTTTTACTTTTTCGTTTAAAACAATTTCGTAAGGTCGTTCTCGTCCAATTTCAATAAACAATTGTTTGGTAATATTGGTTACTATATTGCCAAAATGGTCAATGTAAATAACAAAACCTTTAATCGATTTTAGGTCTGGTGCAACAATAGGTCGCAGTTCAGACACTACTTTGAGCGAATTTATTTCTTTACCAATAACGTTAAGTTTACCACCTTTTGCCAGTAAACACGCTACATTAATGAGTACTTCCATATCCGAGGTGTCGGATAAAAAACGGTCGTGAATGTTGACTTGAACAAGTTGTTGAGGGCTACTTTTTTGAACCAAAAGGCTCAAAATACCATTGTCAGCAGCAATAAAAAAATGGTCGTTCCATTGAAGTGCAACGTGTTGGTTTTCTTTATTGCGCTCCACGTCCACACCAATTAAATGAACTGTTCCTTTTGGAAAACGGGAATAAGCAGCATTAATTATGTAGCTTGCTTCAAAAGTATTAAAAGGATCAATAGAATGGGAAATGTCAACTATACTAACATCGGGCAATTGACTTAAAATTGTACCCTTCATGGCACCCACAAAGTGGTCTTTTAATCCGTAATCGGTGGTTAGGGTAATTATTGACATAAAATTGTTTATAACTAATTAAGGTAATTCAAACCTAAATTCCTTACTTTTGAAGTGCAAAGCTACTAATTAATACCAAATAGTTTTTAATTTAATTTTTTCCTTTTGAACGAACGTACTATTGAATTAACCGACATTGCTCCAAAAGAATTTTGGGGAACGCATGATGCCCATCTTGACATTATAAAAAAATACTATCCAAGACTCAAAATTGTAGCCAGAGGTTCAACCTTAAAAGTATTTGGCGAAAAAGAAGAGCTGGATGAATTTGAAAAACGATTCAATAGGTTGATGCTTCATTTTACTAGATACAACACCATTGATGACAATGTAATTGATCGCGTAATTCATAGCGATTCAAACGACGAGAAAAAAATAGCAGTTAATGATAAAATTTTAGTTCACGGTGTAGGTGGTAAAATTATTAAAGCCATGACACCCAACCAACAACTTTTAGTTGAAACAATGCATAAAAACGATATGGTTTTTGCAGTTGGTCCGGCAGGTACGGGTAAAACCTACACTGGAGTTGCCATGGCAGTAAAAGCATTAAAAGAAAAGCAAGTAAAAAAGATAATTTTAACCAGACCAGCAGTTGAAGCAGGTGAAAATTTAGGTTTTTTACCAGGCGATATGAAAGAAAAATTAGATCCTTACATGCAACCGTTGTACGATTCTTTGCGCGACATGCTGCCTAACGAAAAATTAGACGATTACGTTTTAAAAGGAATTATTCAGATTGCTCCATTGGCTTTTATGCGTGGCAGAACGCTTGATAATGCTTTTGTAATTTTAGACGAAGCACAAAACACTACTCATTCGCAAATGAAAATGTTTTTAACCCGAATGGGAAAAAATGCAAAATTCATGATCACAGGCGATCCAGGTCAGGTTGATTTACCCAGAAGAACAATTTCAGGTTTAAAAGAAGCTTTGCTTGTTTTGAAAGACATTGAAGGAATTGGCATAATATATTTAGACGATAAAGACATTGTACGTCACCGTTTGGTTAAAAAAGTGATAGACGCATACAAACAAATTGAAAATACAGATTAATGCACTTTTTATATCAGCTAACAAACGATTTAGTTACTCAATTTTGTAACCCCATTTTTTTTACTTGGGTACTTTTCATAGTAGCCGTTTTTTTGCGATTTAAAAGAAAAAAAAGTGCTACTTATTTTTTTGTTTTCATTTGGATTTGGCTTTTTATTATTACTGTAAGCCCTATTCCAATTTGGTTAATTTCAAGTCTAGAAAACCAAAATAAAACCCTTAATTCAATCCATTTTAAAACGGAAAAACCAACTTATGTTATGGTTTTGGGAAGTGGTCATACAAATGATACTACTTTAAGTCATTTGAACCGATTAGGTAATTCTGCAATTTACAGATTAACTGAAGGCATTCGGCTGCAGCATTTGCTCCCTGAAAGTAAATTAGTTTGTTCCGGATTTTCAAATGGGAAAAGGATACCACAAGCTAAAATGCTTGCCTTAAGCGCGCTGGAAATAGGATTTAAATCAAAAGACACCGTACTACTTACAAAACCTTCAAATACAGAAGAAGAAGCTATTGAATTTAAAAATCGATTTGGAAGCGACGTCAATTTAGTTATCTGTACAAGTGCAGTACACATGCCAAGAGCATTAATGGTTTTTAGAATACATGGATTAAACCCATTGCCAGCACCTACTTTTAATTACGTTAAGCAAGACCAAGAAGAAACTACCAAATGGTTTTCGTTTTCAAGCGCAAAAATTGAAATGATGGAAAAAAGTATTCACGAATATATGGGAATAAGTTATATTTGGATAAGAGAAAGGGTAAGGTAATGGTATCAAAACGTATTTTCGATATTTTTTTTTCGTTTTTTGGTTTACTTTTTTTGTTGCCAATTTTACTTTTAATTGTTGTAATTGCTAGTATTGACACATCAAGCTTTGGTATATTTTTTCAAACTAGAATAGGACAATATGGAACAAAATTTACAATTTATAAAATCAAGACCTTCAAAAATAAGAAACCAACACCATTTGGAACTTTTATTAGACGAAAAAAAATTGACGAACTGCCACAATTGATAAATATTTTAATTGGCGATATGAGTTTTGTTGGACCACGACCAGATATTGAGGGATTTTATGATGCTTTAGATGAAAATTCAAAACAATTGCTTCAATTAAAGCCAGGGTTAACGTGTCAGGCATCAATAAAATATAGTAACGAAGATGAGATTTTAACTTTGCAAAATGATCCTGAAACTTACAACAAAACGGTAATTTTTCCTGACAAAATTAAAATGAACCTAGACTATTTCCAAAAAAGGAGTTTGTTATTAGATTTAAAAATTATTTGGAGAACGATTTTTTAATATAAAGTTAGCTTTTTAAATGATTGTTAAAAAAACAAAATAAAAAAAGTATAAAATCCTATTTTAGAGTTATGATACTTAAATTTGAAATTATACATTTGCACAATGATTAACTATATACAGATATGAACAATTCTAAAATTTGGCTTTCATCACCACATATGGGTGGAACAGAACAAAAATATGTACAAGAAGCATTTGATTCAAATTGGGTTGCTCCATTAGGACCAAATGTAAATGGTTTAGAAAGTGATTTAGAAAACTATTTAAATCAATCAGTTCATGTTGGAGCTTTAAGCTGTGGAACTGCAGCAATTCATTTAGGATTAATTTTACTTGGAGTAAAAGCTGGAGATGAGGTTATTTGCCAAAGTATGACTTTTTCAGCATCAGCAAATCCAATTATGTATCAAGGTGCAACACCTGTCTTTATTGATAGTGAAATTGAAACATGGAATATTTGTCCAATTGCTTTAGAGTCTGCTATCCAAGATAGAATTGCAAAAGGGAAAAAGCCTAAAGCGATTATTGCAGTTCATTTATATGGAGTTCCCTATAAAATTGATGAAGTTCATGCAGTAGCAAAAAAATATGAAATTCCTGTTTTGGAAGACAGTGCTGAAGCGTTAGGAAGTAGTTACAAAGGTAGGAAATGTGGGACTTTTGGCGATATAGGTGTTTTATCATTTAATGGTAATAAAATTATTACAACTTCTGGTGGAGGAGCAATTGTAACTTCATCAGTTGAAATAAAAAACAGAGCAGTATTTTTTGCAACACAATCAAGAGATAATGCACCGCATTATCAACACAGTGAAGTTGGTTATAATTACAGGATGAGTAATATTTGTGCTGGAATTGGTAGAGGCCAAATGGAAGTTTTAGATTTACATGTGGCTAAAAGAAGAGAGATGCATGATTTTTATGTTGAACTTTCTAAAGGAATTGAAGGATTAACTGTGTTTTCTGTCCCAAATAATGATTATTTTTCAAATTATTGGTTGAGTTCTATTTTAATAGATCCGATTAAAACAAAAGGTAAAACAAGAGAAGATTTAAGGCTTTATTTAGAAGATTTAAATATTGAAAGCAGACCATTATGGAAGCCAATGCATTTGCAACCTATTTTTGAACATTATCCATATTACGGTTCAAATGTTTCAGAAACTTTATTTGAAAACGGACTGTGTTTGCCATCAGGATCTAATTTAACCGGCACAGATACAAATAGATTAAAAGAAGCATTTTTGACTTTTTTTAAATAATTTTTTAATTTTTAAATAAATAACTTTACATTAGCAAATAAATAATTAAAGTGGATAAAGGAACATCGGATTTTAAAACACCCTTTTCAATTTTTTTTGAGCGTCTCAATAATTTGAGGCACATAAAAAATTTAAGTTATTTACCTAGGTGGATTATTTTAACAATTGACATGCTTATTGTAGCGTTTTCGTCCTTAT
>CANGIF010000005.1 GCA_947453885.1 Flavobacteriaceae bacterium | reverse complement strand
ATTAGGGAACGTGCGCCTCGTCACGATCAAAAAAACATTTTTCACACAAAAGAATCTTTTGAAAAACAAAAATGACCAAAAATGAAAATCAAAATTGGTCATTTTTATATTTTTTGCCAAAAAGTAAGGTTACTTCTGAATTTGCCTTAATAGATTTTAAAGGGAAGTCTAGAAAACTTTATAAATATGTTGTTATTTCTTTGTGAAAAAGTAAGATTTACTATTAGAAGTTTAGTATTCTAAACAAATATACTTTAAAGTTGATAAATTACAAAAGTTAAATTTTATAATTAAATATATTTAAAAATACTACACTCTAATTTAAAATTAGAATTTTATGAATTTTTACTTAATTAAGTTTAAGACTAAATCCGGACAAAGACCAGCTATAATATTTAATAAAATAGCAGTAACCGCAACAAAATAATACACAAAAGGAGTTGGTTGTTTTACTTCAATAGCCTCATTATTATACATGGCACTAATTAATTTAAAATAATAGCCAACACTGATTATTGAATTGACAACTGCGGCAATTACAACTACTAAATAACCCGTTTTTAAAGTTAAATTAAACAACATGAATTTTGCAAAGAAACCTGCAAATATTGGAATTCCAGCCATTGATAACAATGAAGCTGTCAATATTGCAGCAAGTAGAGGGTTTGTTTTTCCTAATCCATTAAAAGAAACTATATCTTCATTGTCTTTGTATTTAGTAACAAAAAGAATAACTGCAAAAGAAGCGATACCAGCCAACGAATAAGCTACAGCATAATAAAACAATGCTGAAGTTGCGGTTGCCAAACTCAAAAGCGCCATTAACATGATACCTGCGTGTGATATACCCGAAAAGGCCAACATCCTTTTAACATTGTTTTGACGAAGTGCCATGATATTTCCAACCGACATTGAAAGTATTGAAACTACAACGATTATTACATCTAATCTATAGAAATAACTAACACCTAATGAAGTTAAAAGTTTAAATAAAGTAGCCATCGCCGTAACTTTTGCCAAAGTACTCATCGTAGCGGTTGTTAAAGAGGGTGCACCTTCATAAACATCTGGAGCCCAAAAATGAAAAGGAACAGCTGCTACTTTAAATAACATACCAATTACAATTAAACTAATTCCAATAGGAAACCAACTTGGTATTCCAGCTCCTTGCGCAATTTCTGCTATATCAAATAAATTGAAATAGCCGGTTGCTCCATATATTAAACAAATTCCAAAAAGAATTATGGCAGAAGCGAAAGATCCTAATAAGAAATATTTCATTCCAGCTTCGTTACTTTTAACATTTAATCGATTACTTGCGGCCAATACATATAACGAAATAGAAAGAATTTCAATACCTAAAAAAAACATGGCTAAATTTGAAAACGAAACCATTGCTACAGCTCCAGCTAAAAGAAAAACTTTTATGGCTACAAAATCTGATAACTTAGTTTGATGTTCACTATAAAAATCGTGACTTAAAGCAACTAAGAAAATAGTTAATACAATAAATAAACTTGAAAATGCCATTGAAAAATTAGAATCCACTAGCATACTACTGTATGTTTGGGAAGCATTATAGCCTGTGATTGTAAGACACAAGATAGTGAGCAAACCTACAATTGTAAGTGGAATAAGAACTTTTCTAAGATTAAATATTTCAGCGATAAGACAAAAAACTCCTAAAACTGCTATTTCTATTAATGTATTCATTGGTCTTAATTAAATCTGTTGATCGTTACTACTAACTCTTGTATACTAGGACTAACCAAATCTAAAATAGGTTTTGGATACAGTCCAAAAAACAATAAAAAGGATAGTATAAAAATAAAAGTTACCATTTCATTTTTGTTTAAATCTGAAAAAACTTTAAATGAATTTTCACCTAACATCACATTTTGATACATTTTTAACATGTAATAAGCTCCCAAAATTATGGTAGTTCCTCCTAATAGTGCATACACTATACTAATTTGACTTAGGCTATATAAAACAGTAAACTCTCCAATAAAATTAAAAGTTCCTGGTAATGCAACACATGCCAAAACCAAAATCATAAATAGAGAAGAAAATTTAGGTGTTAAAGCCCTGATGCCTCCCATTTCTGAAATAGCTCTTGTTTCTAAACGTCTAAATAGAATTTCAGCAGCAAAGAAAAGTCCAACTATTACAAATCCGTGAGCTATCATTTGAGAAACGGCGCCATTTAAACCGTCAACAGTTAAAGTATAGCATCCTGCAGCAATTAATCCAACATGAGCTAATGAAGAATAAGCTAATAATTTTTTTATATCACTTTGACGAAGAGCCACAATAGACCCGTAAATAACACCTGCTATACTCAATCCTAAAAGCACAGGCATATAGGTTTTTGCAGCTAAAGGTGCAATCGGTAATTGCCAACGAATAATACTATACAATCCCATTTTTAGCATAATTCCGGACAAAAGCATAGTACCTACAGTTGGTGCTTTTTGGTACACACTTGCTTGCCAAGAATGAAAAGGTACAATTGGAATTTTTATAGCATAAGCTAAAAAGAAAGCTAAAAATATCCAAAATTGTTCTTTTTCGGTAAGTTTGAGTTTGTACAAATCTTCAAGTAAAAAACTTCCTGCTTGTTGGTACAAATAAATAAATGCGGTTAACATAAACAATGAACCTGCAAGCGTGTAGATAAAAAATTTAATAACTGCTTTTTTACGTTCTTGAATATCACCATTACCCCATAATAATGCTATGAAATAAATTGGAATTAATGATAACTCCCAAAAAACATAATATAATAATCCATCAGAGGAAAGAAATGTTCCAGACATGGCAAAGGTCATAAACAATATTAAAGCATATATGTTCTTTGCTTTATTAAAAGAATTGTTCAATGACGAAAAAAGAATTATACTTGATAAAGAAGTTGTTAAAGCTACCATAGCTAAAGCCAAACCATCAGCTTTAAAAGCTAAATGAACATTTGGGTTTTCTATCCAATTTCCTATAAACCCAACTTCAATTCCATTTAAAAAATGGGAGATTAAACAAATTGAAAATCCAAATGAAGCTAAACTGAAAAACAGTGCTGTTTTTAAAGTATGTTTATCACCAGATAAGAATGTTAGTATCGAACCTGTTAAAAGTAATAGTAAAAGTGTTGTTACATTCATTATAGAGAAGTTATTGAGCTATAAATAAATAAAAAATTATGGTACATACACCTATCACAAAAGCAAAAAGGTACATACCAATATTGCCTGATTGTAATTTTTTTCCTTGAGTTGCCATCCCATTTACTAAAATTCCTAAACCATATATAGAACTAGATATAAAAGGTTCGAGAGTTTTTCTGAAGAAATTAGAAATACTATTAATAGGATTTATAACAAGTAAAGTATATATTTCATCAACATAGTACTTATTGTAAATTATTTTAGAAAATCCAGTAATTTCGGAATCTTCCTTTGGAACATAACCTTGTTTATTATATTTAGTAAATGCCCAAACTATTCCCAAAATAGCACCTAATAATGCAATTCCCATTAACATATATGCTGTTTCATCTAATGGTTTGTGTTCTATTTTAATTGCCAAAATTGGTTCTAAGAAACGATTCAACCAATTGTTTCCCGGTAAATTAATTAGACCTCCAACTGTTGCTAATGCAGCTAAAATAAGAAGAGGTAATGTAATTAAAATTGGACTTTCGTGTAAATGCTGTTTTTGTTCATTAGTTCCTCTAAATTCTTTAAAAAAAGTCAAGTACATTAATCTAAACATATAGAAAGCGGTCATAATTGAAGCTACAGAACCAATTATCCAAAGTAATTTATTATGTTCGAATGCCGTCATTAATATTTCATCCTTTGACCAAAATCCAGCAAATGGAAAAATACCTGAAATTGCAAAAGTTGAAATAAACATTGTTATAAAAGTGATTGGCATGTATTTTTTTAATCCACCCATTTTTCGCATGTCTTGTTCACCATGTAATGCATGTATAACAGATCCAGATCCTAAGAATAAACATGCTTTGAAAAAAGCATGAGTAATTACGTGGAAAACTGCTACATTATATGCTCCTAAACCTAAAGCTAAAAACATTAATCCTAACTGAGAAACAGTAGAATAAGCTAATACTTTTTTAATATCATTTTGTAACAATCCAATTGATGCAGCAACTAAAGCAGTAATTGCCCCTATAACAGCAATTATATTTTGTACTTCTGGAGTTAAATCAAACAAGAAATTCATTCGCGTAATCATAAAAATACCTGCCGTAACCATTGTAGCTGCATGAATTAATGCTGAAACGGGTGTTGGCCCAGCCATAGCGTCGGGTAACCAAGTGTATAATGGTAATTGTGCTGATTTTCCAGTCGCTCCAATGAATAAACTTAAAGCTGCAAATGAAAGTAATGTCCAATTTCCATTTGTAATTGATGCTTTAGGAGCCAATAAATGACCTAGACTTATGAAATCTAGTGTATTAAGTGAAATAGCTAAAATAAAAATTCCTATCAATAAACCTAAATCACCAATCCTATTCATAATAAACGCTTTCTTAGCTGCGTCATTATAATCTTGATTTTTATACCAAAATCCAATTAACAAATAAGAACAAAGACCAACACCTTCCCATCCAATGAACATAATTACTAAATTACTGCCTATTACAAGTGTAATCATGAAAAATATAAATAGATTCAAGTATGCAAAAAATTTATGCATATTAGAATCTTCATGCATGTAACTAATAGAATAGAGATGGATTAAAAAACCAATTCCTGTAACAAAAAGCAACCATAAAATTGAAAGTTGATCTAAAAGAAAACCCATATTCAATTTAAAATTACTTAAAGAAAACCAATCAAACAATGAAATTTCAATTGATTTACCACTTTGATTTAATTCTATAAAAAAATAAATACTAACTAAAAAAGAAGTGAAAACTGTTAAAGTACCTATTGTACCAGAAATAGATTTACCTAAAGTTTTCCCAAAAAAAACATTTATTAGAAATCCTATAAAAGGTGATAATAGTAATAATAAAGCCAAATTTGTATTCATTTAGATTAACCTTTTAAATTTTTTAAATTATCAATATCAATTGACCCTAAATTTCTGTAAACTGAAACTAATATTGCCAATCCTACCGCCACTTCGGCCGCAGCTACTGCCATTGAGAAAAATACAAATACTTCCCCAGCAGCATCTTGATGATACGTTGAAAAAGCAACAAACAATAAATTTACAGCATTTAACATTATTTCAATTGACATAAATACTATTATTGCATTTCGTCTATACAAAACACCAAATACTCCAATACAAAAAAGAATTACGGAAAGAAAAATATAATTTTCTATACCTATTTGATTTAAAATATTATTCATTTAATTTTCAGTTTTTTCTTTTTTAGACAATAATACAACTCCAATCATAGCAACTAATAATAAAATTGAAGCGAACTCAAAAGGAACCATATATTCATTTAAAAGTACTATGCCTAGAACTTTTGTCGATTGAAAATCCTCGCTTATATTATCATATCCATCAACTATTGTTTTTGAATGAATAAAAATTGAGATTAAAACAACACTCATTATAACAAATACTGCAAGAGCACCTATTCTAGTAATTCTAGGTTTATGAACTTCATCTTCTTTATTTAGATTCATTAACATAATGGTAAATAAAAACAATACCATTATTGCTCCTGAATAAACTATAATGTGAACAATTGCAAGAAATTGAGCGTTAAAAAGCAAATAATGTCCTGCTATAGAGAAAAAACAAAGGACTAAATATATGGCACTATGAATAGGGTTTTTACTAAAAATTGTTAGAAAAGCGGTTGAAAGTGTTATGGCTGCTAAAACACAAAAAATAATTAGTATTGGAGACATTAGTTAGCGTTTTTTAATTGAGTATTTCTAAGTGCCATTTCAAGAGGCATTACTAGTTTTTCTTTTCCATATATAAATTCCTCTCTACCATATTCAGCTGGAACCAATTCCTTTGAAATAGTTAAGTAAATGGCATCTTTCGGACAAGCTTCTTCACATAATCCACAAAAAATACATCGCAACATGTTTATTTCATAAATTTCAGCATACTTTTCTTCTCTGTATAAATGTTTCTCATTTGCTTTTCGTTCGCCAGCCCTCATAGTAATTGCTTCCGCAGGACAAGTTAAAGCACAAAGTCCACACGCTGTACAATTTTCCCTACCTTGTTCATCGCGTTTTAACATGTGTTGTCCACGATACACTGGGCTCATTTCTCGAACTTGTTCTGGATATTGTATTGTAGCTTTTTTCTTAAAAAAATGTTTTATTGTAATCCAAAGTCCTTTTGCTATTGCTACTAGGTATAACTTCTCTAAAAAGGTCATTTCTTTATTTGAAACAACTTTTTTTCTTCCTGAAAGTGATATAGATTCTATTGACATATTTGATTTTTTATAAACTTATAGGATATAGTATTTTTAAAATCCTAAATAGGTTGCAATTTCACCTCTTAAAATTACTATTCCTGTTATGATAATATTTAAAATAGACAATGGAATTAATATTCTCCATCCCAAATGCATCAATTGATCGTATCTAAATCTTGGAATTGTCCATCTTATCCACATATAAAAAAATATGAAACCACAAATTTTAACAAACAAAGCAACAATTCCTAATAGATTTGCAGTATTTACTCCAACATTTTCTACCATCCATTGCATTCCTGGGTAATTATACCCTCCAAAAAATAAAACTGATAAAATTGTTGATGAAATAAACATGTTTGCATATTCTGCAAAAAGGTAAAATCCCATTTTCATTGAGGAATACTCCGTGTGGTAACCACCAATTAATTCAGATTCACATTCCGCAAGATCAAAAGGAGTTCTGTTTGTTTCAGCAAAAGCACAAATTAAGAAAATCAAAAAGGAAAGAGGTTGGTAAAAAACATTCCAGTTCATACCAGACTGTTGCATAGAGATTTCTTTTAAACTTAATGTTCCTGTCATCATTAGTAAAGCAATCATTGACAACCCCATTGCTACTTCATAAGACACCATTTGAGAAGCAGCACGTATAGCACCCATTAGAGAAAACTTATTGTTTGAAGCCCAACCACCAATCATAATTCCATAAACACCAACAGAAACAACACCAAAAATATACAATAAAGAAACATCTATATCAGTAGCTTGAAGAATAATGTCTTTTCCAAATATGTTTAATTTATCACCCCAAGGTATAACTGCACTTGTCATAAGTGCCGTACTCATGGCTATTGCAGGACCTACAAAAAATAAAAATCTATTAGGCGTATTAGGTTCAAATTCCTCCTTTGCAAAAAGTTTCATACCATCAGCCAAGGGTTGCAATAATCCACCCCAACCTGCACGATTTGGACCAATTCTATCTTGTAGAAATGCTGCAACTTTTCGTTCTGCCCAAGTAGAATACATTGCCATAATCATTGTTACTGCAAAAACCACCACAATAATTACGCTTTTTTCTATTATAAATGCACTATCCATTGTTTTTAGAATTGATTAAGTTGCCATCAATTTTTTCATTATAATCAATTTCAACCATACTGATTTTTTTTCGGTCGCTATCTCTTCCTAATAATATGTTTTTTTCAGTGTCAATTTCAACTTTTTCTAGTTTTCTTGTATAATTATTTTGATTAATTACAGAATCTTTTTCAAATTTTCTTGGACCTTCAATTGTCCAATCTGCGACTTCTTTTTTATCAAAACGACACGTATTGCAAATAAAATCTTCTACTTCATGATATTCATCTTTTCTTGCAGTAACTCTTTGAATTTCGTTGCCAAACATCCAAAGTGTTGTTTTTCCACAACAACCAGGTGTAGTACATTCTCTGTGAGCATTCATAGGTTTATCAAACCAAACTCTCGATTTAAATCGGAACGTTTTATCTGTTAAAGCACCAACAGGACAAACATCAATCATATTTCCTGAAAAGTCATTATCAATAGCAGCAGAAACACATGTTGAAATTTGAGAATGATCGCCACGATTTAAAACCCCATGTACTCTACCATTAGTTAATTGATCGGCTACTTCTACACAACGTTGGCAAACAATGCAACGGTTCATGTGTAATTGAATTTTATCTCCAATATTTTCAGGTTCGAATGTTCTTTTTTCTTCGATAAAACGTGTTTGCGATTTGCCGTGTTCAAAACTTAAATTTTGCAAATCACATTCTCCTGCTTGATCACAAACTGGACAATCTAAAGGGTGGTTAATTAAAAGGAATTCAGTTACCGCTTTTCTTGCTTCAGTTACTCTTTCAGAGGATTTACTTGCAATTTCCATTCCATCTTGGCAACCAGTAACACAAGACGCTACTAGTTTTGGCATCGGACGAGGATCAGCTTCACTTCCTTTGGTAACATCAACCAAACAGCAACGGCATTTTCCGCCCGTTCCTTTTAGTTTCGAATAATAACACATGGCTGGTGGAACAGATTCTCCACCAATCATACGAGCCGCTTGCAGGATGGTTGTTCCTGGAACTACTTCAATTTCTTGACCGTCTATGGTTACTTTCATTATTTTGGTCTTAATGTCGAAAGGCGAAAATCGAAAGAATACATATTCGTTGACTTTATGACCTTATGACTTTTATACTTTATGACTTATATTTCTTGTTTTGCTACTAAATGCTTCACTTTTTCAAATGGTTCAGCAACAAAGTGATCTCTATTTTTTACTTTTTCTGGGAAACGAATGTGGTATTCAAATTCCTCTTTGAAATGACGGATTGCAGCAGCAACTGGCCATGAAGCCGCGTCACCTAATGGACAAATGGTATTTCCTTCGATTTTAGATTGAATACTCCATAACAATTCGATGTCTTCTTCGCGTCCGTGACCGTTTTCAATTCGGTGCAACACTTTTTCTAACCAACCGGTTCCTTCTCGGCATGGTGTACATTGTCCGCAAGATTCATGGTGGTAAAATCTTGAAAAATTCCAAGTATTTCTAACGATGCAAGCTCTGTCATCATAAACTATAAATCCGCCAGATCCTAACATAGAACCAGTTGCGAATCCACCATCAGATAGACTTTCGTAACTCATTAATCGGTCTTCACCAGCAACCGTTTTGTAAATTAAGTTGGCTGGTAAAATTGGCACCGAACTTCCTCCAGGAACTAATGCTTTTAATGGTCTGTCGGCTTGCATTCCACCACAATATTCATCAGAATTCATGAATTCGAATACAGACAACCCCAATTCAATTTCGTAAACACCTTGATTTTTAATATTTCCAGATGCCGAAATTAATTTGGTTCCAGTTGAACGACCAATTCCGATTCCTGCATAATCTGCACCCGAATTATTGATAATCCATGGCACAGCAGCAATTGTTTCTACGTTATTTACTACGGTTGGATTTTGCCAAAGTCCTTTAACAGCTGGAAATGGCGGTTTCAATCTCGGATTTCCACGATTTCCTTCTAAGCTTTCGATTAAAGCCGTTTCTTCTCCGCAGATGTAAGCTCCGCCACCAATTTGAACAAAAAGTTCTAAATCGTAACCCGAACCTAATATATTTTTACCCAACCAACCAGCAACTTTTGCTTCGGCGATGGCTCTTTCTAAAATTTTGTAAACCCACATATATTCTCCACGAATGTAGATGTAGGATAAGTTGGCTCCAAGCGCGTAACTTGAGGTAATCATTCCTTCAATCAACAGGTGAGGAATGTACTCCATTAAGTAACGATCTTTGAATGTTCCAGGTTCTGATTCGTCAGCGTTGCAAACTAAATGTCTAGGATTACCTGATTTTTTGTCGATAAAACTCCATTTCATTCCCGCTGGAAATCCTGCGCCACCACGACCACGAAGTCCCGAAGTTTTTACTTCTTCAACAACTTCATCTGGAGTCATTTTTTTCAAGGCTTTTTCTACTGATGCGTAACCGCCTTCACGACGATATACTTCATAAGTTTTAATTCCCGGAACGTTTATTTTGTCTAATAATATTTTTCTTCCCATGATACTATTTATCGTGTAAAGTGATTTTTCCGTCTTTGCAATCAGACACTAACTGATCGATTTTTTCTTTGGTAAGATGTTCTTGGTAGAAATCACCCAATTGCATCATTGGAGCATATCCGCAAGCACCAAGACATTCTACACCGCGTACTTCAAACAGCATGTCTGGTGTTGGTTCTCCCACTTTTACACCTAATTTAGAACACGTGTAATCCATTAAATCCTCTACACCGTTTTGACAACAAGGAGAAGTTTGACAGAATTCGAACATGTATTTTCCTATGGGACGTTGGTTGAACATAGTATAAAAAGTGACTACTTCATATACTTCAATACGTTGAATTTCTAATATTTCGGCTACTTTGTTTTGCAATTCAATACTCAACCAATTGTCGTGAGCATCTTGCACTTCGTGTAAAATTGGCAACAATGCAGATTTTTGTTTGCCTTTTGGATAATGACTGATTAGTTCATTGATGCGTTCCATCAATTTATCAGTTATATTTATTTCTTGAATGTAGTGTGTACTTTCCATAATTATTAAGCGTCTAATTCGCCTGCAATTACATTTAAACTTGATAAAATTACAATTGCATCTGAAAGCAATCCCCCTTTAATCATTTCAGTATAGGCTTGGTAATAAATAAAACAAGGCCTTCTAAAATGAAGTCGATAAGGAGTTCTACTTCCATCCGTAATTAAATAAAAACCTAATTCTCCATTTGCTCCTTCAACAGCGTGGTATATTTCTGAAACTGGTACAGGTACTTCTCCCATTACAATTTTAAAGTGGTATATCAAACTTTCCATGTTGTGATAGACATCCTCTTTAGGTGGTAAGTAATAATCCGGAACATCAGCATGAAAAGGACCTTCTGGTAGTTTTTCAAGTGCCTGACGTATAATACTTAAACTTTCCCATACTTCTGCATTTCTAACACAAAAACGATCATAGGTATCGCCTGATTTGCCTACAGGCACAATAAAATTAAAATCTTCATAAGAGGAATAGGGTTGTGCAACACGTACATCATAGTCAATACCTGCAGCGCGAAGATTTGGACCGGTTAAACCAAATTGCATTGCCATTTCAGGAGAAATTGGACCTACATTTACAGTTCTATCAATAAAAATTCTATTTCTTTCAAATAAATTTTCAAACTCTTTCCATGCTACAGGGAAATCTTTTAAGAAAACATCTAATTTTTTAAAAGCTTCTGGAGACCATTCTCTTTCAAATCCTCCAATTCTCCCCATGTTTGTTGTTAAACGAGCACCGCAGATTTCTTCATATATTTCATAAATTTTTTCTCTGAATTGAAAAACATATAAAAAACCAGTGTAAGCTCCTGTATCTACACCAAGAATTGAATTACATATTAAATGATCTGCAATTCGAGCTAATTCCATAACAATTACTCTTAAATATTGTGCTCTTTTAGGAACCTCAATATTTAGAAGTTTTTCAACAGTCATCCACCAAGCCATGTTATTTATGGGTGATGAACAATAATTCATTCTATCTGTTAAAGGTGTAATTTGGTAAAAAGGACGATTTTCAGCAATTTTTTCAAAAGCCCTATGAATATAACCAATAGTTGGCTCTGCATCAAGTATTTTTTCACCATCCATAAGCAAGATATTCTGAAAAATACCATGTGTGGCTGGGTGAGTAGGGCCTAAGTTTAAAATAGAATATTCACTTCCATCCTCATTTCGGCTTTGTTCGATTATTTTAGCATATCGATGCTCTGGTGGTAATAATAAATCTGACATTTTATAAATGTGAAAAATTATGAATATTTATTAGCAATTTGAAGGTGTTCTTCCAAAAAATCTGTCGTCTTTATCGGTTCTGCCACTGTCTTCCATAGGAAACTCTTTCCTTAAAGGAAAAGATACCATTTCGTCCATATTTAAAATTCTCTTTAACTGAGGATGTCCAATAAAGTTAATTCCATAAAAATCAAAAGTTTCTCTTTCCATCCAATTCGAGCATAAAAAAACTTTTGATAATGTTTTTATTTCAGGTTTTTCACCATTCAAAAACATTTTTATTCTAATTCGTTTGTTTTCAATCCAATTATGTAGATGGTAGACAACAGCAAATTGAGAATCAATATTATTATCTGGATAATGAATTCCGCATAAATCAGTTAGAAAATGAAATTGTAAAGAAAGATCGTTTTTCAAAAAAAGAACAACAGCTGTATTGCATTTACTATTTATTTCAAAAGTGAAAATATCATGCTCTTGCTTAAAATTATAAACATCATCATTAAAATTTTCTATTAACTTATTTTGAATCTCTATATTTTCTAATGCCATCTTTTATTTAATGTTATAAGAAGCTAATAATTCTATATATTCTGGAGAACTTCTTCTTCTTACGGATTCTGTTCTTACCAATTCTTGTAATTTCATTACGCCATCTACAATCTGCTCCGGTCTAGGAGGACAACCTGGAACATATACATCAACCGGAATAACTTTATCAATTCCTTGTAATACAGAATAGGTGTCGAAAATTCCACCTGAAGTTGCGCATGCTCCAACAGCTATAACCCATCTAGGTTCTGCCATTTGTTCGTAAACTTGACGTAAAATAGGAGCCATTTTTTTTGAAATTGTTCCCATAACCATTAACATATCCGCTTGTCTTGGAGAAAAACTAACACGCTCAGAACCGAAACGAGCTAAATCATAATGCGAAGCCATAGTTGCCATAAATTCAATACCACAACATGAAGTTGCAAAAGGCAAAGGCCAAAGTGAGTTTGCTCTTGCTAATCCTACAACATCATTCAATTTTGTTGCAAAATAGCCTTCCCCTACAACTCCTTCTGGTGGAGCTACCATGTTTGTTTTAGAATCAGTCATAATTATTTATAATTGTTTGTCTAAATTACTCCCATTCAAGTGCTTTCTTTTTGATAATATAGAAAAAACCTATTAAAAGAAGTAACATAAAAATAACCATTTTTACCATTCCATCCATTCCCAGCTCTTTAAAGTTAATAGCCCAAGGATACAGAAAAATAACTTCAACATCAAACAATACAAATAGTATTGCAACTAAAAAATATTTAACTGAAAACGGAATCCTAGCATTACCAACCGATTCTATACCACATTCAAAGTTTTTATCCTTACTTGTTGAATTTCTTTTTGGTCCGAGTTTGCCTGAAACAAAAATTGTTCCGCCTACAAATCCCACGGCTAGAATTAGTTGCATCAAAATAGGCAGATAGCTTAATTGATTTGAATCCATAAAAATTTAACTTTAATCAAAAATTAGTTACAAAGATAACTTTCAATAATTAAATAGCAATTAAAATTGATTTTTTCACACACTCAATAGTTATCAATATCGCTAATTTTTATTCATTATAAATAAAGTTATTTAGTAAAAAAAAACGTCTTGAAATTTCAAGACGTTTAGACATTCGAGGTAAATAATATATATATATTAGTCTTCGATAACTACTACTTGCGCAGCAACCTTACCTTTTCTTCCTTCTTCTTCTTCAAAAGAAACTCTATCGCCTTCGCGTAATTCTTCTGATTTAATTCCAGACGCATGCACGAAAATGTCTTTTCCTGTTTCTTCGTCTGTAATGAATCCGTAACCTTTTGATTCATTGAAAAATTTTACTGTACCTGTACTCATTGTAATTGTAATAATAATTTATAATGTGCAAATGTAACGTATAAAATAATACAAATACACATTAAGTCTAAATTAATTGTAATAAAATATTGATTTTTAAGTTTTTTACATCAAAACACAATCTAATTGTGTATTTTAATGTGTAATTCGTTCAATTGAGCATCGTCAATAACTGATGGTGCATCAATCATAACGTCTCGACCTGAATTGTTTTTTGGAAATGCAATAAAGTCACGAATCGTTTCTTGTCCACCAAGAATTGCAACTAATCTATCTAATCCAAAGGCTAAACCTCCGTGTGGTGGTGCACCAAATTGGAAAGCATCCATCAAGAAACCAAACTGATTACGGGCTTCTTCTTCGGTAAAACCTAAATATTTGAACATTAATTGTTGTGTAGCTTTATCGTGAATTCTTATGGAACCACCGCCAATTTCGTTTCCATTCAAAACCATATCATAGGCATTAGCACGCACTTTTCCTGGATTTGTTGACAATAATTCCATGTCTTCTGGTTTTGGAGATGTGAACGGATGGTGCATGGCGTGCCATCTGCCGCTTTCTTCGTCTAATTCTAATAATGGAAAATCAACCACCCAAAGTGGAGCAAATTCTGCTGGATTACGCAATCCTAATCTTGTTGCCAGTTCCATTCGTAAAGCTGAAAGTTGAACACGAGTTTTATCAGCTGGACCAGAAAGCACAAAAATCATATCACCGGCTTTTGCGCCAGTAATTGCTGCCCATTTTTTCAAATCTTCTTGATCGTAGAATTTATCTACAGATGATTTGTAGGTTCCATCAGCTTCACATTTTACATAGACCATTCCTGATGCACCTACTTGTGGTCGTTTTACCCAATCAATCAAGGCATCGATTTCTTTACGAGTATATGTTGCACAATTTGGAGATGCAATTCCAACTACTAATTCAGCCGCATTGAAAACTGGGAAATTTTTGTGTTGCGCTACTTCGTTTAACTCACCAAATTTCATATCAAAACGAATATCTGGTTTGTCATTTCCGTATGTTTTCATAGCATAATCGTAGGTAATTCTTGGGAATTTTTCTACTTCAATGCCTTTTATTTCTTTTAGTAAATGACGGGTTAATCCTTCAAATACATTTAAAATATCTTCTTGCTCTACAAAGGCCATTTCGCAATCGATTTGTGTAAACTCAGGTTGTCTATCTGCACGTAAATCTTCATCACGGAAACATTTTACAATTTGAAAATATTTATCCATTCCGCCCACCATCAACAGTTGTTTGAAGGTTTGAGGTGATTGAGGCAATGCATAAAATTGACCTAGATTCATTCTACTTGGAACTACAAAATCTCTTGCGCCTTCTGGAGTTGATTTGATTAAATAAGGAGTTTCTACTTCACAAAAATCCAAGTCGGATAAATATTTACGAACTTCCATGGCTACTTTGTGACGAAAAAGTAATGAATTTTTCACTGGATTTCTACGAATATCCAAGTAACGGTATTTCATTCTGATGTCTTCACCACCGTCTGTTTCATCTTCTATTGTAAATGGTGGAGTTAATGCCGCATTTAGAATGGTCATTTCTTTAACCAAGATTTCAATTTCACCAGTTGGGATGTTTTTGTTTTTAGCTTCACGCTCAATGACAGTGCCTTTTACTTGAACTACATATTCTCTTCCTAATGTTTTGGCTAAATTGAAAACAGATTTTTCTGATCGACTTTCATCAAACAATAATTGTGTAATTCCATATCGGTCGCGCAAATCAACCCAATTCATGAATCCTTTGTCTCTTGATTTTTGTACCCAACCAGCAAGGGTAACTTCTTGATTGATGTTAGTAGCATTCAATTCGCCACAAGTATGACTTCTATACATTTAATTAGTAATTTTTAAAATTGAGGTGAAAACTAAGTTTTGAATTAATATCAAACAGCAGACCTAGACTTACTGTTTTTAAATTTCATTTTATATATTATGTATGCTAAAACAGCAACTAGAATATAAGGTATTGCCATTAAATAAACTATACCATCATTAACCGCTTGTGCTTTATCATTGTTTACACTACCTGATAATGCAGCTCTACACATTGCGCATTGCGCAAATAAAACTTGCTGTAGAAAAAATAATACAATAAAAGAAAATAATTTAATGGTTTTAATTTGATGTTTATTTTGCATAATAAGGAGCAATCATTAAATAGACTATAACACCAGTTACAGCAACATAGAGCCAAATTGGAAAAGTAAACTTTGAAATTGTTTTATGTTTGTCAAATTTTTGTGCTATTGCTTTTACATAAGATATTAGAACTAAAGGAACCGTTACAATTGATAATGCTATATGCGAAATTAAAATAATAAAATAAATTATTCTTATTGGTCCTTCTCCACCAAATTTTGTTTCTTCAGTAGTCATGTGATAAGCAATATACATTAATAAAAATAAAATTGATAAAACTATCGCTGTTTTCATTAACCGTTCATGTAAAATTCGATTTCCATTTTTAATTGCATTTACAGCAAATAAAAGCACAAGAGCTGTAATTCCATTTATGGTTGCATAAATTGGAGGTAAAAATGGCAAAGGTGTAGTTTCAATCCCAAAGTCTTTTAATCGAATTGAAAACAATACAATTACCGCTAAAGGAATTGCTACAGATAATAATACAATATATTTTGAATATTTTTGTTCAATTTGATTTTCTTTCATAACTATTCTTCTAATAAAATTTTTATATCTTCTTTAATTGTTTTGATACCTATTTTGTCCAAACCATCGTAGTAAATCGTTGGATTTCCGCTACTGTCTTTTCTACAGCGAATTTTACCATTTTTATCAACTAATGCAAACAATCCAGAATGTTCAAAACCTGCTTGTATTTTATTGTTTGTTCCTACATAAAGATTAAAACCTTTGTTAGCCAATGAAAAAATATATTCTTGATTTCCTGTCAAAAAGTGCCAATTTTGTGATGTTACCCCCAATAATTTAGCGTGTTCTTTTAGCTTTTCAGATGTATCGTGAACTGGATCTATTGAAATTGAAGCTATTCCAAAATTTGGATTCTCAATAAATTTATTTTGAATTTCAATCATGTTTTTATTCATAATTGGACAAATGGATGGACAAGTGGAAAAGAAAAATTCAACTACATATACTTTTCCTAAATACGTTTTGTTACTTATTTTAATATTATTTTGGTCTGTTAATTCAAAATTAGGCACGGACCCTACTGTAAAAAGGTCTGATTTAGAAGCTCTTTCTCGTAACTCTTTTATTGTCCAAATTCCAAAAAGTAAAACAATAAAAGAAATTCCAATGTAGGATTTGTTTTTAATCATTTTCTTATATTTTTCGTTTGTTATTATTTCGCTTTAAAGCAAATCGATATTCTGCTAAAATTATTTTAACATCATCGGTCATGTCATTATGTAAGTCTGCAGGTGATGTAGTGTCGTATCCTTCTTTATATTCTTTTACATCCTTTCTTCCACGCAAATTTCTTTTTTTATCTACAATATATACCATATTTGTCCCAAATTGATTAGTTAAAGAACCTTTTAAATGTAATTTTGTATAATAAGAAGCAATTTCTTCTTTTTTCGCAAAAAGCAAATGCCAACCAGAAATATTGGTTAAACCAGCTATTCTTTTTAACAATTCTTTTGACTGATTTTCTGAACCAATTGGAGCTACTAATACAAATTGAAAGTCTTTAAAGTCTTTATTTCTCTCATAAATTTGTTCGGTTAAATTAAAGTAATTACCTTGATTACGTAAAATATCAAAACCAGAAAAAGACAAAATTGTTATTTTATCGTTTAAAGTAACTTTTTCTCCAATTAAGGATTTCCAAGAATTTATATCCGGTATGTTTTGAGTAATAGTTGGTAATTTTCCAAAAGAATTTATTCCTGATGCAAAAAAAAGATAAGCAACAATTGGTAGAATAAAAAGAACAAAAAGGACAATGTTTTTTTTCATTTGAAAAAAGGTATTAGAATGCAAAAATAAAAAAAGGTACGCAAAACGTACCTTTTTTTTGAATTATTAATAAAATTTAAAAATTCCATTTTATTGTTGAATTTTTAAATACTTCAAAAACATAATTTGCTTCAATTAATATTAAAGTAACTAAGTAAAGAATTAAAAAAATTAGTGGTGCTACAACAGACCATTTAAGACTTGCTTTTTCGCCTTCCATGTGCATAAATGCCCATACAATATAGTAGGCTTTATATAAAGTTAAACCGATGAAAATCCAGTTTAAAAAATTCATGTGTAGAAAATTGTGCATGTGTAGTGCTTCAGGTTTTATCAAACCTAAAATTACTTCAACAGTTGTAATTACAGATAAAAGGATAAATACAAACCAAATTCTTTTGGTGTTTGATACATGTTCGTGTGACATAATAGTATTTTTAATGAATTAAACCAAGTAGAAAAATGTGAAAACAAAAACCCAAACTAAATCTACAAAATGCCAATAAAGTCCCACTTTTTCAACCATTTCGTAGCTTTTTCTTTTCTCATAAGTTCCTAACAACACGTTGAAAAAGATAATAATGTTTATTAAAACACCTGAAAAAACGTGAAATCCGTGAAAACCAGTTATAAAGAAAAAGAAGTCAGCAAATAACTTTTGACCGTATTCGTTTCGTATCAAATTTGCACCTTCAACAACATATTCAGCATTAGCCAACATTTTTTCAGATTCAACTCTTGAAAGAACTGTTTTATGTTTTTCTGAAGTTGTTTTTTCAGTTCTAATTAATAAATCCGGGTGAGCTTTAAACCCAGCTTGAATTTCAGCTACTGTGTAATTTGGAATAGCACTTTCTTCCATGAACCATTTGCCTTTTTCTCTTGTAAGTTGCTCTCTTTCTACAGGTAAGTTAGCAGCAAATTTCTCTAGCGCTATTCGATTACCATTTTTATCTACAAACTGAAGAATGCTCCCCCCTTTTGTTTCAATTGCTCCATATTGTCCATGAATAAAGTTTTTCCATTCCCATGCTTGAGATCCTAAGAAAATAAAACCACCTATGATTGTTAAAAACATATAAGTAGCAACTTTACCTTTCTTTAAATGATGACCAGCATCTACGGCTAAAACCATTGTAACAGAAGAAAAAATCAAAACAAAAGTCATAATTGCTACATAAAGCATTGGTATGTTTTGTCCGTGTAAAAAAGGAAAGTGATTAAAGACTTCGTCTGGTAAAGGCCAAGTTTCAATAAATTTAAATCTTGAAAACCCGTAGGCTGCTAAAAAACCTGAAAATGTTAAAGCATCTGATACGATGAAAAACCACATCATCATTTTACCATAACTTGCACCCATTGGTTCGTTTCCGCCACCCCAAGTTTTTTCTTCACTTGTCCCAGTTGTAACTGTGTTTGCCATATAAAATATTCATTAAAAAGTTTTCAAATTTACATTTTTTCTTATTTAAAGAAAAATAAAAATAAAAATAAATAAATCCATAATAAATCTAAAAAGTGCCAGAACATTGCACCAAGCTCTATTCCAAGCATTTGTGACGAATTGTACTTTTGTTTAAAATGTTTATAAATAATAATAAAAAGAGAAATTATACCTCCAAATAGATGTGCTAAATGCGTAATTGTTACTAGATATAAAAAAGTAGTGGTAATAGTGCTTTGACTTCCCGTGAAATAATAACCTTGTTTGATGATTTGTCCAAACCCTAAAAATTGCAAGAAAACAAACAATATTCCCAGTCCTAATGTAATCAACAAAAAGGAAGTGGTTTTACTTCTATCATCTTTTTTAATTGCTTTTTTTGCCAAATGAAAAGTCAAACTACTTAAAATTATTACTGATGTACTCCAAAAAAAGGCTGTTGGTAAATGAAAATCCTTTAACCAATCTTGTCTGGATTTGCTAACTACAAATGCACTTGTTAATCCAGCAAAAACCATTACCATGCTAACCATAGAAACCAATAGCAATAATTTATAAGACCTGTCGGTTCTTGCTTTGTGCTCTTCAGCGGTCATTCCTTCTATCATTATCGTAAAAATTTATCTATTATATATACTAATTGTAAGGCTGTAATATAGGTTACACTTGCTAACATTAATTTTTTGGCCGCTTGAGAAGTTCTCAATTGGTACATTCTTATTGCAAAATACAACATCCAAAGTCCAAGCAAAAGTACAACAAAAGCGGTAATTTTCGAAATAAATAATTGACCCGTAAATCCTGTAGCTGGTAAAAGGGATGCTAGTATTAACCACATAGTGTAAAGCATGGTTTGCAAAGCTGTAGCTTTATCTTTTTTGCCAGTAGGAAGCATATAAAAACCAGCCTTTTCATAATCTTCATAAAGAAACCAACCTATTGCCCAAAAATGAGGAAATTGCCAAAAAAATTGAATTAAAAATAACGTCCCTGCTTCTATTCCAAAATTGCCTGAAGCAGCAACCCATCCCAACATAAAAGGAATTGCTCCCGGAAATGCCCCTACAAACACAGATAAAGAAGTTGCTGTTTTTAATGGCGTATAAACACTTGTGTATAAAAAAATAGAAACTGCTCCAAACATAGCCGTTTTTGCATTTATTGAATACAAAAGTAACAACCCAACTATCGTTAAAAAAGTAGCAATTATTAAAGCTGTATTAGACGTCATTCTTCCAGAAGGAACAGGACGATTCTTAGTACGATCCATTAATTTGTCTAAATCTTTTTCGATGACCTGATTAAATGCATTAGATGCGCCAACCATGCAATAACCACCGACAACAAGTGATAAAAGAACCAGCCAAGAAAACGGATGTGCAGCACTAAAACCTAACAAATAGCCAGCAATTGAAGAAAAAACAACACTAATGGCTAATCCTGCTTTGGTTATGGCTTTAAAATCTATATATAAAGAGTAAAGTGATATAGGACTTGTTGAAGTATTCAAGGCTAATTTTTTGCTTTTTTTAATTGCACAAAGATACAAATTGATTTTACATTTTAGTAATGAAAATCTAATTTGAAAAAAGCAATTGTATTTAGCTTATTTTAAATCAAAATCGTCCTTATCGTTAAGAAAATCAAATTTGGTTCTAGCGTCTGTTACCATTTTTTTTTCTATGTTTACAACAGCAACTTGATTTTCTTCTTCTAAATTTAAAATTGTAGTTCCAAAACAATCAATAATTTGTGAATGTCCGTTATATATGTTCTGATTTTCATCTGACCCCAATCGATTTACTCCTACAACGTAACTCATGTTTTCTATTGCACGTGCTTTTAATAAAATATCCCATGCTTGAATTCTGACTTTTGGCCAATTGGCAACATAAATGTAAAGGTCAATACTTTGTGTATTTCTCGAAAAAACAGGAAATCTTAAATCATAACAAATTAAAGGACAAATTGTAAAACCCTTATAAGAAACAACTAATCTTTCAAAACCCGCTTTGTATATTACATTTTCGCCAGAAAATGTAAAAAGATGTTTTTTGTCGTAGTACTTTACTTCTCCTGATGGATAAACAAATAGCAATCTATTAAAAAAAAACTCGTTCTCAGAAACAACAAAACTTCCAGCTAAGGCACAATTCTTATTTATAGCTATTTCTTTTAACCACAAAACAGTTTCACCTACCATCAATTCAGCAACTTTAACCGGGTTCATTGTAAACCCAGAAGTAAACATTTCGGGTAAAATCACTAAATCTACTTCTTCAGAAATTGCATCAATTTTACTCTTAAATAATTCTCTATTTAATTGAGGTTGCTCCCAAAAAAGTGACGTTTGTATGATGGCTACTTTCATATTAATTTAGTGCTAAATCAATTTTGTTGTTACAAAAAAACACAGATTAAAAGAAACATTGACTCTTAAAATCTGTGGTTTATAAAGAATTTTATATTTATAAATTCTATTTATTCATATTTTGCATTTCGAAAATAAAAGTATCTAAATCAACTCCAAAAACCAATAAAGAAAGTGCTTTGTCTACAATGTAATTAGCATTTCCTGGTGTAAAACCCAAAGCCAATACAAATCGATGTAAAATTTCTTTTTGTTTTTCACCTAAAACATGATCAGCATATACCATTCTTGACAAATCATACAAACGTTCTAGACGTTGAGTGTGTAAATAAGGTGGATTAATTGGATATTTTAAAGGGTTTTCTAAAATTTCCACGTATTCATCTGGAGATATTTCCAATTGAATCGCTAATTTGTCCAAGAAAATTCTTTCTTCTTTGGATAAGTTGCCATTTTCCATTGCAACTCTCACAATTGCTGAAAAATGACCTTTGTTTCTGGCTTTGAAACCGTTATCAAATAAATCTGAAATTGACATACTGTTTTAATTTTATTCCTTACAAAGGTACTCGAAAATGATTTTTAAATAAAATTTTAGTTTGAAAAAATCATAATTTGAAATCATTTTTTAAATAAATCAAAATAAATTGTATGTTTACATTTCTTAATTTTAATAGATTAAAATGTCCGATTTTTGGATTTATTACGAAATTGGCATGCGGCATGTTTTAAACATCCACGCATACGATCATGTATTGTTCCTAATTGCTTTATCTGTTCCATATAGCTTTAAAGAATGGAAAAGATTGTTGGTTTTGGTGTCGATTTTTACTTTAGGACATACTTTAGCTTTGCTTTTAGCAGTTTTTGGAATGATTTCTGTACAACCACGTTTAATTGAATTTTTAATTCCTATTACAATTTTAATAACAGCGGTTTCTAACTTATTTACCGCTGGAAAGTCAGCTAAAACAGATGGTATTAACATAATTGGATTTATAACCTTGTTCTTTGGAATCATTCATGGATTGGGTTTCTCAAACTATTTCAACTCTTTACTTGGTGGATCTTCAAAATCAAGATTGCTCCCTTTAAGCGAATTTGCATTAGGTATTGAGAGTGCACAATTAATAGTAGTAGTGGTGGCATTATTACTTTCTTATTTGGTTCAATCTGTTTTTAGATTTTCTAAAAGAGATTGGACATTAGTGGTTTGTTCTTTTATTATTGGAGTAGTTTTACCGTTAATTATTGGACATGAAATTTGGAAAAAATAAAATGGAAATACAAAAACAACTTAAATACGATACTGCCTATTTAAAAATGGCACGCGAATGGGGCAAATTGTCATATTGTAAAAGAAAACAAGTTGGCGCCATAATTGTACGTGAGCGAATGATCATATCAGATGGATACAATGGCACTCCAAGTGGTTTTGACAATTGCTGCGAAGACGAAAATGGCGAAACAAACTGGTATGTGCTTCATGCAGAAGCTAATGCCATTTTAAAAGTTGCTAGTTCAACTCAAACGTGTCAAGATGCTACCTTGTATATAACGCTTTCACCATGTAAAGAATGCAGCAAACTAATTCATCAATCCGGCATCAAAAGGGTTGTGTTTCAAAACGGATACAGAGATACTTCTGGCATAGATTTTCTTAAAAAAGCAGGTGTTGAAGTGGCACAAATAGACCTTATAGATTAATGAAAATAGCACCTAAATATATTCCCTTCTTTGCATTTACTGTATTTGCCTTTGGTATTTTTTTGGGTAAATATTTGAATTTCCCTACACACAATAATTTTTTAGCCAAAAACAATCATAAAGATAAAATCAATAAGTTACTTGATTTTATAAATAATGAATACGTTGACAATGTTAACACAGATTCAATTGTTGATTTAACGGTTGATAATATTTTATCCAAATTAGATCCTCATTCTGTTTACATTTCCTCAAAAGACCAAGTGGTAGAAGCACAAAGTATGAAAGGAAATTTTGTTGGAATTGGTGTAAATTTTTACCTATTAAACGATACAATTATGGTTGTAAAACCAACCGAGAAAGGACCTGCTGAAAAAGCGGGATTACTTCCTGGCGATCGGATTTTATGTGCTGATAATTTTAAATTGTATGGTAAAAAAATAACCGCCGAAAATTTGTTTTCAAAACTTAAGGGAGCTGAAAACTCAAAAGTGGAGCTAACTGTTTTTAGAAAAAAAACAAAGCAATTGCTAAAATTCAAAGTAACAAGAGCTGTTGTAGCTCTTAAAAGTGTAGAGACTTCTGTATTGCTTACCCCAACTACTGGATACATCAAAATAAATCGGTTTGCGGAATCTACTTACACAGAATTCAAAGCTGCTTTAACACAATTACAACAACAAAACATCACTGCATTAGTAGTTGATTTAAGAGGAAATGGTGGTGGGTATATGGAAAAAGCAGTAGAAATTGCCGACGAATTTTTAAAAGACAAACAACTAATTGTATTTACAAAAAACAAAAAAGGAAAAATTGATAAGACATTTGCAACAAAAAAAGGAAGTTTTGAAACGGGAAAAGTTTTTGTACTTATTGACGAAAACAGTGCTTCGGCTAGCGAAATTTTAGCAGGTGCACTACAAGATAATGACCGAGGAACGCTAATTGGCAGAAGGTCTTTTGGCAAAGGATTAGTGCAACGCGAAATGGATTTTGAAGACGGTTCTGCTGTAAGGTTAACCATTGCCAGATACTTCACCCCAACTGGTAGATCCATCCAAAAGCCATACAATAAAGGGCACGATGCTTATTTTAAAGAATTTGAAAAACGATTCGATAGTGGCGAATTATTCGAAAAAGACAGTGTAAAAGTTAATGATTCTTTAAAATACAAAACACCCCGTGGAAGATTAGTTTATGGCGGTGGTGGCATAGTACCTGATATTTTTGTTCCTTTAGAAGGAGAACGTGGCGAAGAAAGCATTACGTATTTATTGGAATCTGGCATTGTTGGGCATTTTGTTTTTGAACAAATTGACAGCCATCCTAATGATTATGTTTCTTTAAGTTTGGATAAAATAAAAGAAAAAGTAAACCATTCCAACCAGTATTATACTCTTTTTCAAAAGTATCTGAATAAAAGCGGCGTTACTGTAAATTGTTCAAATAGTAAAAAGTTACTTAATCGATACCTAATTGCCGAATTGGCAAAACAACTTTTGGGAGATGCTGCTTATTTCAAAACAATTCTCGCTGATGATAAAATGATCAAAGCAGCATTAGAAAAATAGTAGTTATACCCCTTACTTTCTTACAAGTAGCGTTTCTAAAACGAATCTTAAAATCTTCGAAACAATTAAACTGCTCAAATAGAAGTGTTTGAATTTTTAGTTGTTTGTAAAAATACCCATAAATGGGTATTTTGTATCTCCAAAATTTAACCTTATTTTGGTACTTATTAATCCATTAATTTATTAAAAATGAAAAATTACGATTTCAAAGGAATTTTTGTTAATGACTTCACAATAGCTTTTGGGGTCTCATTGCCAATACCAGCAATAGGAAATGAATACAAAATTGCCGATTATGGCTTTATTAAAGGCGAAAACAAGCTAGTAATTTTGTTTTATGATCGTTTGGGGCTAATGTTAGACAACCCAGATGCTAACATTGAACTTTTTAAAATTGAACTAACTGCTGAAGATCTTTCAAAAATTGATGTAACTAAAGCAATAGATGCTGTACTTTTTCATGAAAACGAATTAACTCCTAATGATTTTCAATCGCAATTAAATGAAATTTACAGAAGAGGAAAAGAGGGAAGTTGCTCCACTGTTTACACTAAGAAGAACGATATATTAGAACCAAAAGTATGCGGTAATGGTTCTATTAAACCTCTTTAATCATCAATGTTGTTTAAAATAAAACTAAAAAACCTAGTTCTGTTGCTGTTGGTAATAAACAGCAGCATGGTTTTTTGTCAAAACAATAATTTACAAAGAGCGAAACTATTTCTAGAAAAGAAAGACTATAAAAGCGCCGAAACTATTTTTTCTAAAATTGATAGTTCAAAAGTGCTGGAAAGCGAAAAAGGTTTATTTTACGAAGTAAAAGCAACTTTAGAAAACGAAAACAATAGTATTGCAATAGCTTTTAAGGATTATATACTTGCCAAAAAATACTACTTAAAGTACCATAAAACTACCGATGCAATTGATTTAAATATTAAACTTGCTTATTTAGTTGCTGCTGTTAAGAACAGTCCTAACAATGGAACCGCTTTTTTAAACGACTATTTGCATTATGCACAATCAAAACATGACACTACTAGATTGGCCAAAGGATATTGCATGTTAGGATCTTTAACTATTGGCGTAGCAACCAAAGAAAAAGAATGTTTGGCTTATTTTCATAAAGCCATGCGCTTTAATGAAATTGCCAAAGACCCCAAAACAGCTTCCGCAATTAACAACAACATTGCTGTTTTGTTCAATGAAATTTTAAAAAAACCTGATTCTGCTATTTTTTATTTGAATAAAGATTTGGTGAATTTAAAAAAAACAAACAACCCTTTAGATTTGTATTACAATTACGCCAACCAGGCAGATGCCTATTCTAAATTAGGGCAAACCCAAAAAGCAATTGACCTGATGCTTGTTGCTGATAAACTTGAATTTTCATTTTCGGAAAAAAGCTATAAAGGGCAAATATATGCTGTTTTGTCCGTGTACTACGAAGCAATAAAAGACCATCAAAAAGCATTGGACTATTTTAAAAAGAAATATAAAATTGAAGAAGAAATCAATGCTACTAAACAAAACATTGCAATAAATGACATACAAACCAAGTATAAAACAAAAGACTTGGCTTTAAAAAATTTAACACTCGAAACAAAAAATAAGGAAAACAGATTGTTACTGTACTTCATTTTGGGTTGTTTCATAATAAGTCTACTTATAACCTATTTTGTATATCAAAACCGAACCAAAAGAATCAAAATTGCGAATCAAGTAAAACAAATAGAAATTCAAAAACTGGAGAAATCTTTAAAGGATCAGGAGTTGAATGAAATAGACGCGTTGCTTGAAGGTCAGGAAAAAGAACGCGAAAAAATAGCAAAAGATTTACACGATAATTTAGGCAGTTTAATGGCAACATTAAAACTAAATGTGGAACATTTGAAATTTAAGAATAAAGCAACAAATCCGGACGATACTAAACTGTTTGAAAAAACGGAGGAACTCATTACTGAAGCCTATCTAGAAATAAGAAACATTGCTCATACCAAAAATGCAGGTGTAATTGCCAATCAAGGTTTGGTGCCTGCCATTCAAAACATTGTCAAAAACATTAATTTTTCAGATAAAATTGCTGTTAGCTTTATTCCTTTTGGCATGAACAAACGCATAGATAACGCACTTGAAGTAAGTATTTTTAGAATGATTCAAGAGCTACTAACCAACATTATTAAACACGCAAAAGCCACCAAAGCCACCCTACAACTCACCCAACACACTGACAGTATTAACATTCTTGTTGAAGACAACGGAAAAGGATTTGATTTAGACGCTGTAACCAATCAAAACGGAATGGGACTGACCCAAATTGAACGAAAAGTAGAAGCGCTGGGTGGCACATTTACAATTGATAGTTTTCCTGAAAAAGGAACCACTTTAATTTTAGACATTCCCTTATGATAACAGTAGTAATAGCAGAAGACCATCAAGCATTGATTGATGGAATTCAACTTTTTTTTCAAAACGAACCTGAAATTTCCATTGTTGGAGAAGCTACTAATGGCGAGCAATTGATAAATTTAGTGCGTGAATTGCAACCGGATGTAGTGATAACTGACATACGAATGCCTGTTTGTAATGGTATCGAAGCTACTAAAGTTATAATGCAAGAGTTCCCGCAAACAAAAGTAATTGCTTTTTCCATGTTTGACCAACAGGATGTTTTTGAACAAATGAAATCGGCCGGTGCCGTTGGCTACATTTTAAAAATTTCTTCACTTTTAATAGTAGTTGAAGCTATAGGAACCGTGATTAATGGCGCAACCTATTTTGACAAATCACTGCTTTTAAGTTCTGCTAACAATTCTGAAACCGCTTCTTTAAGTCAAAGAGAAAAAGAAATTATAGAACTTATAGGTAAAGGAAACAACTCCTACCAAATTGCTGAGTTGCTTTTTATAAGTAAAAGCACGGTAGATACCCACAGACGCAACATAACTAAAAAAATTAGCACATCAGGCAAGACCAAACTTTTACATTTTGCCTTAAATCAAAAAATCGATTTATAGCGCCTTACACTCACTACACTATCTCGTTTTGTTTAACGGTTTCGTTTAAATGTAGCTAATTATTGAGTTTAAAAATAATTGAAAAAATACCCATAAATGGGTATTGCGCGCTATTGATAATTAGTTCAATTTTACAAAAGTTAAAAACTTCATTTACTGCGTTTGGAATCCGAGGGAGTATAGGTTTAATTTAGTCGTTAGTTATAAAAAACCTTGTTTTCCAAACCGTAAATGAAGCATTTTATAAATTGAATTTAAATTTGATTGTATGATAAACGATGCCATTCAGCTGTTAAACAAAACTTGGGAAGAATCGCAGCTTAAAGCGAATAAAAACACTCGCCTGCCAAAAACTGCTTTTAAAGAAATTATCAATTCTATAATCAGTACCGGCACTTTCTACTATTACATTGTTGACTTTTTCGACATGAGTATTTCTGATGTTAGCCCGTCTATTCGACAAATTCACGGCTTCCATCCAAAAAAAGTAACTTTTCAAGACATTATAGCAACTATACATCCCGACGACATGCCTTTTGTTGCCAATTGCGAGAAATCAATCATTGATTTTTTCTACAACAAAAATAGCCCCGATCTACTAACTTCCTACAAAGTAAACTACAGTTTTAGGAGCAAAATGAAAAATGGCGAATACCAACTTTTAAACCATCAAGCACTTATTCTTTCACTAGACGAGGAAGGGAAGTTTGGAAAATCATTAAATATCCATACGTGTATTGAGCACCTTAGTACCGCAAACACCTATAAATATTCGCTTATTGGCTTAAACGGAAAACCATCGTACATGAACCAAAGTGTGAATTGCGATATCGATGAACTTATGAAATTTTCCCCTCGCGAAATTGAAATCATCAAAATGACAGCCGACGGTTTAAATAACAACCAAATTGCAATTCGACTAGATCTTAGTGCTGAAACCGTCAAAAAACACCGAAAAAACGTGTTGAAAAAAACCAATTGTGCCAACACCCCTCAACTTGTTAAAAAATGTATGGAACTAGGTTTTTTGTAAATGAATGCATTTAAAAGCAACCCTATGCTTTTGCTACTTGATTTTAATTGTTTCAGGCTTCATTATAACGTAAAGAGAACCCGTAAACTCTTGATTTTACATAACTTTTATAAAGTGGACAATCTCTAATTTATTGTTCAACTTTTAACGAGTTTCAATGTATTGGATTGAGATTTATAGCAACTCTTTTACAATATTTAAAACATTACTGTATATTTATATTTTTTTACAAAACAATTCAACTGTGACCGGTTCAAAAACGATACTCATTTGCGATGACCATCTGCTTTTTTTAAGCGGTTTGGTTGAGATTCTAAAGAAATTTGGAAATAATTATACTGTAATTACTTTTAACGACAGTGACTCTTGCAAAAATTTCATTTATGACAACACGATTGATGTATTCATTTGCGATTTGAATATAGATGATGTGGATGGCTTTGTTTTAATTGAAGAATTGAAAGAACATTTAAAAAATGTAAAGACAATTATTCTAACTGCCTATTATGAGGATTATCTGATAAACAAAGCAGAGAAAATGGGAATCAATGCTTTTTTGAAAAAAGAAACCACAGCCCAAGAATTGATTTCGGTAATTGAAATGGCAGCTGAAAACCCATTTTATACTAATAAAAGCAATAAGCGGTTGACAAATGATTTTCTTCTCAAAGATGAAAACACCATTAATAAATTCAAATTATCGAAACAAGAAAAAGAAATCATCAAGTACATTATTGAAGGTAAAAAAAGTACTGAAATTGCAGATATTATGCGTATTACCAAAAACACGGTAGACACACATCGCAAAAACATTCATAAAAAACTTGAAATATCCAACAGTAGTTCTTTAATAAAATTCGCCCATGAGAACAACTTATTTATTTAGTCTTCTCTTTTTTTGTTTTGGTGTGCAGGCCACTACTATTAATCCCATAATTGTTGAAGCAAAATATGCCTATGATGTAAACAGTACTTGGCACATTGCTGATTTGAATACCAAACCTTTTTTGCCCTTTTCAAATGACAATACTATAAATTTAGGGTACAATAAAAATGCTAATGTTTGGTGTGTATTTAAAATTAAAAACCCCGACAAGTTACTAGCAAAAAAAACATGGCTTTGTTTTGAAAACAATCACATTGACAGCTTGATTTTTTATGATTATGGGATTCAAAAAATTTTAGGGGACCGAACTAAAAACCCTTGCCGCTTTATAGAATCGCAAGCGTATGAAATAAGTTTAAAGCCCAACGAAGAAAGGACCTGTTTGTTTCGTTTAAAAAAAGGCATTTCCTTTTTCCAATTTTCTTTCCGATTGGACAACGAACAGCGTTTGGCTCGAAAATCGAATGTTAAAATAGCCGAAGTTTCCTTTATTTTAGGAACTGTTTTTCTGTTGATTGTGTTGAATTTCGTGCTTTTTATTATCTACAAAGAAAGACTGTACATGTTCTATGTCTTTTATGCTTTTTTGAGTGCGTTTTACATCATGATATCTTCTAATTATGCCAAAAATTTTTTATGGCCTGATTTTATATATTTTAGCGAATGTAGAATTTACGTATCAAGTTTATGGTTCATTAGTTTAAGCTTTTTTGCTTCTCATTATTTACAGCTTACCATTTATCAGCCCAGGGTAAACAAAGCCATCTTTATTATGAACATGGTAAATTTAGCCATTATTTTAAGTTCATTAGTTTGCCTGATAATCGATAAAATTAGCCTCATGAAGCTGTTTTTTTCGTTTGGATATGTCAATTTCTTGTGTACCATTTTACTTATCATTTGGTCCACTTTACAACGAAATCACATCGAACGAAAGAAGGCCATTTACATTTTAATGGCCGTAATTCCACAATTTGCTTGGATGTCTGCTATAATATTAAGATCCTTTCAAATAATTCAAAAAAGTTTACCCGAAAATTGGCTGATTTTTATTAATTTATACGAAGTGTTTTTATTTGGCTTTATTTTAATTAAAAACTATGTGGACACTTTTACTAATAATAAAAAACTCCTTTTTGCCATACACTCAGAAAAAGAAAAATCGCTTCAAGCCATTACGCAAGCTCAAATTAGAGAACGACGAAGTATTTCCAATATTATACACGATAATTTAGGCAGTAAAATTGCACACATTAACCATCTTTTACAACTAAACAATACCGTTTCGGCTACTGAAAACATTCAAATTTTATCCGAAGACATTCGAGATTTATCCCATAGAATATTGCCAAAATCACTTGACGAAGGCGCTTTGTTAGACAGTTTACAAAGTCAAATAACGATTTTAAACTCTAGTTTGAACAAAGCAAAAATTGAATTGTACCACTATGATTTTCCCGAAAAACTAAATAAAGCTTGGATCTATGATGTGTATTTAATTTCGTTAGAAATAATGAACAACTCCTTACATCATGGAAATGCAACATCTGTAATTATAGAATTATATGGCTATAAAAACAAGTTCATTTTTCAATATACCGATAACGGAACAGGCTTTGATACAAAGATAACCCCAAAAGGTTTTGGTCTCGAAAATATTGAAAAACGAGTGCGCTATTACAAAGGGATCTTCAGTATCAATAGCGGATTCAATAAAGGAACCATTGTACAAATTACACTTCCAAAAAAGAAAAAGTTGTAACGCTATTTTTACCTTTTAATTTTCTTTTAGTCCTTGCTACAAAAAATGCTTACAGTATTAAGTATGCACCCCCTTTTATTTAACAAAGCGCAACCCTTCTACTTTTTTCTATAAATGAGGACTAAAATTTTCTTTCGTCCTGACAAAGTACTTTTTTTACCGCGGTAAAATATAATTTTTACCGCGGTAGATTTGTTGTTTTACCGCGGTAATTTTACTAATTGACCGCGGTAAAATTTTAGATGCGTCCTGCTCCTTTTTACAACGGCTCCTGACCAGTATAAAAAATAAGTAGTTTTGAAGTAAGACATACTACTTGAAAAAAGTACAAGTACTTCCATCAAAAAAGAGATTCCTATTGCTCTTTAAAAAAATTCAAATTGTATGACAAAAACCCGATTGCACGACAAAATTTGAAAAGAACCAAAAAAACGACTTTTTGTTATAGCTCTCTATAACAACTACTTGCTTTTTTTAGATCAAAAAAAATAAGCCAAAAAATACCCATAAATGGGTATTGCGGAAGTAAAATTTACAGTTTAAATTTAAAGCGAAAAATTTTAACTTGTTTTTTAAAACAAGTTAACTATTACTTTTTTACAGTGAAAAAGTTATTTTAGAGAAGTAAAAAGAAACTAGTAAAAGAAACAGAATTTAAATCAAAAAAGCATAACAATTAATCTGGCAAGACCTGCGAAGCCAATAGAACAGGATTATAAATAATTACTAATATGAAAAAAACAATTTTTACACTAGCCTTTGTGCTAGTACAATTTTTAACTTTTGCGCAATTCACCGCCATTCCAGACGCTAACTTTGAGCAACGCTTAATAACCTTAGGTATTGATAGCGGCGTAATTGACCACAAAGTGCTAACCTCGGCCATTAGTGGGGTTACTGATTTGTCTGTAAACTATGAAAATATTTCAAGTTTGGAAGGTATACAAGGGTTTACTAGTTTACAACATTTGTGGTGTGAACAGAACCAATTAACAAGTTTAAATGTAAGTGGTTTAACTAATTTAGATTATTTAGTGTGTAATTCAAATCAACTACAAAGCATAAACGTTGTAGGTACTAATTTAATCCTTTTAGATTGTAGTAATAACAATTTATCAAGTTTAAACTTGAGTGGGTTAACCAATTTACAAAATTTGAACTATTCATCTAATAATATATCAAATTTAAATCTGAATGGTTTTATTAATTTGCAAACTTTGAATTGTAGTTTAAACAATATATCAAATTTAAACTTGAGTGGGTTAACCAATTTAGAAAATTTGAACTATTCATATAATAATTTACCTAATTTAAACTTAAGTGGTTTGAATTTATTTTCTTTGAATTGTAATGGTAATAATATATCGAGTTTAAACATAAGTAACATGACTAATTTACAAACTTTGAAATTTGGTCTTAATAGTTTGACGAGTATAAACTTGAGTGGGTTAACTAATTTACAAATTTTGGATTGTAGTGTAAATCCATTATCAAGTTTAAACTTGAGTGGATTAACAGCTTTAACTCAATTATATTGTAGTAACAACAATTTGACAAGTCTAAATTTGAGTGGTTTGAATTATTTAGATTTTTTGCTTTGTGATTATAATAATTTATCTAGTTTAAATTTAAGTGGAGTGCCTAATTTAACCCAATTAAATTGTAGTAATAACAATTTAACAAGTCTAAATTTGAGTAGTTTGACACAGTTACTTTCTTTGGATTGTAGATGGAACGAATTGTCGAGTTTAAACTTGAGTGGTTTGACGGCTCTGCAATTCGTAAGTTGTGACGTTAACAATTTATCGAGTTTAAACTTGAGTGGGTTGACGACTTTATATTCTATGACTTGCACTAACAATACTGCTTTAACCTGCATCACCGTTTCAGATCCAGCAGCAGCGGCTGCCAATGCGAACTGGACAAAAGACGCTACAGCAAATTATTCAGCCAATTGTGGTGTTGTTATTCCAACATCAAAAGTTAGAGCAGCACAATGTGGCTCAACTTTAGCTACTTTAGATGCCAACATCAATGCCGATTATGTGGCAGGTTATCAACAATATCGTTTTGAGGTTACCAATGGTGCAACGGTAAATACAGTAGATGTTAACAAATACAACTTTAGCTTAACACAAACGCCTGGTATTACTTACGGCACTACGTACGGTGTACGTGTAGCGGTAAAAATGGGGGGCACTTGGGGAACTTATGGTGCTTCTTGTAATGTTACAACTCCAACACTTGCTAGCAATACCGTGCTTACAACAAATGTGCATCCTAACTTTTGTGGTGTTACTTTAGCCGCTTTAGATACTAAAATTCCTGCAAAACCAGTTTTTAATGCTCAAGGCTATCGTTTTGAAATTACCACGGGTGGTGTAACAACTGTTTATGATTCGACTTTTTATATTTTCATATTGTCACAAGCCGGTGTAGTGGTGGATTACGGCATGACGTATACTATTAGAGTTGCCGCATTAGTCAATGGTGTGTATGGCGATTATGGTGCTACTTGTTCTGTTGCAACTCCTGTTTTAGCTACAAGTAGCGTCCCAACCACACAAGTCCATCCTAACTATTGTGGTGCTACTTTAGCAGCATTAGACACAAAAATTCCAGCTTCACCGGTTTCAGGAGCTACTGGCTATCGTTTTGAAATCACAACTGGTGGCGTTACTACGGTTTACGATTCTTCAACTTATAATTTCAAATTGTCGCAAGCGGGAGTTGTGGTAGCTAATGGGACTACTTATGCGATCCGTGTGGCGGCTAAAATAAACGGATTTTACGGCAACTATGGTGCTTCGTGCAACATTTATACACCGGGAGCAACTGCAAGAGAATTTACTGTTGCTACTGAATTTGCTGTTGCTGCTTATCCAAATCCGTTTAACTCGGCTTTCAAACTACAAGTAACTGCATCCACTGACGAAACAATTTTTGTTAGCGTGTACGACATGATGGGGAAACAAATCGAGAATAGAGAAGTTGCTGCGTCTGAAATTGAAAATGCAACAATTGGACAAGACTACGCTACTGGTATCTATAATGTTTTGGTTTCGCAAGGTGTGAACACTAAAACCGTTCGTTTGGTTAAGAACTAGATTTAAAGTTATGAGTTAATTGTCTATTCAAAGTAGTCTCTGACTTCGTCGGGATGTTTTCGGTTTTTAAACTCAGTTTCAGAAAAGTTTAGAGAATTTGAAACGCACCACCAAAGTCGGAGACTTTGGTAAACAGATAAAAGTTTTTAAGGAATTTAAAATAAAACATTCAAAACAATTAAATGGCAAGACCTGCAAAGCCTTAAGAGTAGGAATAAATTTTTTTTATATGAAATTTACTAAACTAATTTTTATGGCATTTACGTTAATAATGCTAAATGGTTGTGAAAAGCCAAGAGATGAAACGACAACAGCACCAACAACGTCACAGATTCAAGGAATGTGGTACGCTACGGCCTGTAATGGAGATACTCAGGCTATTAAATGGTATTTTGGTACCGATGGAAGGGGGTATCTTTCTACAAAAGATTGCAATGGTATTTGTGGTCCTATTGTTTTAAATTTTTCTTATACTGTTTCAGGCAGTTCATTAACTTGTGTATATGATGCTGTTCAACCAGTGGTGCATTGTACAGGATATAATGACAACACGCCTAGTAGTCCTGGAACACAAACTTTTCCTTTTGATTTAAATGGAAACACATTAACTGTAAGTAGTGGAGGCACAACTACAGTCTTTGTAAGAAGTACTACTGGAGGTGGTACAGGTGGGAATGGTTCTGGAAGTGCTGTGTTTTGGGTAGCTTCAGATTTAGGCCATGGTAATATTACTGTAACTTGTAACGGGAGTACTCAGGTAATATCTAGCTATTATAATGGAATGCCAAGTTGTGGAGCAAGTGGTTGTGCCAATTTTGATTTAAACCCTGGCACATATTCGTTTACAGCTGTTGCGGGTTCCTATTCTTGGAATGGTACTATAACTGTAACTAGTGGCGGTTGCTTTAAAGAACAATTGACGGGGTCAGGTGGCGGGACTGCCGGTAATAATGGAAATTTAACCGTTTGGACGCAAACAGATCATGGTTGTGGGAATATCTCTGTAAATGTAAATGGACAAACTGGTTATGTTACTAGCTATTATACCAGCGGTGTCCCAAGTTGTGGTTCCACTGGGTGTGCTAATTTTAGCCTTCCAGCCGGCACGTATTCAATATCTGCAAGTTGTCAAACATTAACTTGGTCTGGAACAGCAACTGTAACCTCGGGAGGATGTTGCACTTTAAAACTTAATTAATATAAATCATGAAAAATTCAAATATAATTTTAATAAATAAAACAGTAATGACTTTGTTTTTTATACTGTTTTTAATTAACACTTCATTATTTTCACAAACTACAAACGATGATAGAATCAAGGCTCTTCCTAAATTAATTACCGAAGCAGCAAATAGTGGTGCCTATCAAAAAGCAGCAAACTTAAAAAAAGAAAAAGAGCTCAGAGAACAAATTAAAATAGCTTTAGCAGCAAATAATTATCAAAAAGCTAGTGAACTTCAAAAGGAAATTTCAGGATTAAGTGATTCCAAATCTTCCGAAAACCCTGCTATAGTTTCCTTAGAAAAAGAGTTAAAAGAAGCACTTAAAAATGAAGATTATAAAAAAGCATCGGATCTTAAAAAACAGATTGAATCTTTAAAAAACGGAGGAAGTATACAAAAACAAACATCTGATTCTGCAACATTAGAGCCTGAGTTCATTAATCAAGTAGTTTATTTTAATAAGTTAGAGAATAAAATTACACCTCTTGAAAACGGAACTGCAGAAATGAAAGTATCTTCTATGTCTGCACCAGGATTTGCAAAAGCGACTTCATACTATATTATAAAAGGAGAACATTCTAATGTCAATTTAAACGCTAATAATAACCCTTCTTTTATCGCTAAAATTGCTCCTGCATTAGATCCAAAAGATTACTTGTATATGGTTAAATATGAAATTAAAGGAAAAAAAGAAAAAGATAGATATGTTGAGGCTTTTACCACTAAAGCAGGAATGTTTGGAGGTGGTTCAACTGAGAAAAATGAAAAACAAAGAATTCCTATTTCGTTTACAAAAATTAAAGATGGTTTATATGAGATAAAGCCTGAATCTACTTTAGGGAATGGAGAGTATGCAATAGTATTTATTGCTAATAAAATGTTTTCTTTTAGTATTAACTAACAATTTATTTCAAGTTTTAGCTAGGTTTCAGACAATTTTTAAAATAAACGCTTCAGAAATAGAAAATAGTTCACTTGGACAAGAGTATGCAACTGGAATATACAATGTGCTTGTTTCGCAAGGTGTGAACACTAAAACCGTTCGTTTGGTTAAGAATTAAACCTATATTTTTGAATTATGAGTTTTTAATTGCAAATCTTTAGTCTGTTTCAAACTCGTAATTTATAACTCAAAACCCCTTTCATTCCTTAATGGAGTTGGAAGGGGTTTTTTGCAAAACACCTATAGTATCTAGAACACCGTAGCAAAAAATCAATAAATCATAATAAAAACATATATTTGTCAAAACAATAAGAAGAGGCTAACAACAACTTTGTGAAATGCAACAATTGCTATTGTTTAAAATAGAATGGAAAGCTTTTTCTTTTTAAAGAAAGTGCAATGTATTTAAAAGATAGGCTAATAAAAAAATAAAATAACCATGAAACACGTATATTATTTAGTGTTTATAATTGTGTTTTCACAATTATGTTTTAGTCAAAACAACACCAATACACCGTCGTCAAGCTGTGCAAATTCAAACCCTGCTTGTGCGGTTGGAGGCTTTAGTTTTCAAAACGTTAGTGCTACGCAGGCAGAAACGGCTTCTCAGATTGATCCATTAGTTCAATACAGTTGTTTAGGTTCACAACCTAATCCAAATTGGTTTTATATAAAAATAGCTACTTCAGGTGTTTTAGATTTTCAAATTTCGCAAAATACATCGCAAGATGGTTCAGGATCTCCCTTGGATGTGGACTATATTTTATGGGGCCCTTTTACAAGTCCAACATGTGGAGATGCGTTAAATGGTAAAATCGCAGATAATATTGCAACAGACCAAACTGGCGGCTTGGCCGATGCTTGTAGTTATAGCGTAGCAGCGGTTGAAAGTTTTTCTATAAATGGAGTAGCAGAACAATACTACATGCTTTTAGTAACAAATTATTCTAATCAAGCTGGTTTTATAACTATCAATCAAACCAATTTTACTAATTCATCGCTACCACCGCCAACTGGTGTAGGCACTACAGATTGTAGTAACGTTTGTCTTTTGTCTCTAGGTCAGTCTCCAACACTATGTGAGGGTCAAACAGTTAATTTATATGCAAATTTGAATGGGCAAACTGGAACTTCATTTACATGGACTTCTCCAAATGTTGCGAATTTTACACAACAAACCACACAATCAATAACTGTTGGAACGCCCGGCATTTATACTGTTGTGGTTACTCGTCAAGGATGTGCTACAATGAGTAGTAGTATTTCGGTTTTGGCACCAACTCCTTTGGCTATAAACTATTCTCCACCTTCTGTCGTAGCTTGTAATGGAGAAACCTTCAATTTGAATTCTAATACAACTTCTATACTGAACGGTCTTTCTGCAACAAATTATACTGTTACTTATTACAACTCTTTGTTAGACGCTAAATTAGCTACAAACCCGATAAGTAATCCAAATGATTATTCAGGGATAGATGGAGAAACTATTTATGTCGGAGTCTCAGGTAGCACTGGTTGTATCAATACAACTTCCTTTACTTTAAGTCTTGTTACGTGTACTTTATTAGCCACGAATTCAGGCTCAGTATGTGCAAATTCAACTGCTAACTTGTTTGCTTCTGGTCTTCCGTCGGGCTACACTTATTCTTGGACTGGACCAAATGGTTTTACGTCTAGTTTGCAAAATCCAACTCAAATTGCAGTACCTACAGGAACGGCACCTTTTGTTTATTCAGTCACTGCCACAAGAACTGGTTTAATAACTTATGCTGCTTCAACCACACTACAAGTAAATCCTGTAGTTGCACCAGTATTTAGTCCAATAGCTTCTTTATGTTCAGGTGCATTTTTAGCTCCTATACCAACAACTTCCAACAACGGTATTACAGGAACCTGGTCACCAGCACTTAGTAACACGATAACAAGAACCTATACTTTTAGTCCTACTTCGGGACAATGCGCCAACTCTACAACGTTACAAATAATTGTCAACCCAAAAACCACAACAACATTTAATGCAGTTAGTCCAATTTGTTCAGGTAGTACGTTAAATCCTCTACCTACAACATCTACTAATTCAATAAACGGAAGTTGGTCGCCCGTTTTAAATAATACACAAACAACTACCTATACTTTTACACCAAATGAAGGAGAATGTGCAACTACTAAAACACTAACAATTACTGTTAATCCTAATGTAACTCCAACATTTCCATCAATAGCACCAATTTGTTCGGGCGCTAGTCTAGCTGCTTTGCCAACAACTTCTACTAATGGAATTTCGGGTACATGGAATCCAGTATTGAACAATAGTGTAACTACTACCTATACTTTTACACCAACTGCGGGACAATGTGCAACTATTACAACACTAACAATTACCGTTAATCCTAACGTTACCCCAACATTTGCAGCAATAGCCCCAATATGCTCGGGTGCTAGTTTAGCTGCTTTGCCAACAACATCAACCAATGGTATTTCGGGTACATGGAACCCAGCATTGAACAATTTAGTTACTACCAACTATACGTTTGTAGCTACTACAGTACAATGTGCAACTACAACATTAACCATTACTGTATTTCCTACCATAACTTACTATGCAGATGCAGATGCAGATGGTTATGGCAATGCTTTTGTGTCAAAAGTTTCATGTACAGGCACACCAATAGGCTATGTATCTAATAGTTTAGATTGTAACGATGCAAATGCTACAATCCATCCAGGTGCAGTAGAAATTTGTGGTGACGGTATAGACAACGACTGTAATGGTGTTGTTGATGAAACGTGTCTTACCGAAATTAAACCCGTATATTGGAATACTACACTTGCGTCATTGGATACATCCATCGTTGCCATTCCTTTTCCTGGTGCCCAAATGTATCGTTTTGAAGTTAAATCTGGAGCAACAATAATAGGAACCTATGAAATAAATAGTGCAAACCCAAACAATTTTGCTTTGGCTAAATTTCTAGGCGTGGCGTATAGTACAACGTATAGCATTAGAGTTGCTCTGAAGATTGGAGGAACTTGGGGTGGGTATGGCAATTCCCATAATGTATCAACTCCTGTACTTTCACCTGCTACTGTTCTTACTACAAAAATTTTAAGTACTTTCTGTGGTACCACATTATCGTCTTTAGATACAAAAATTGGAACTACTCCAGTTTCGGCAGCTACAGGCTATCGGTTTGAAATCACTACAAGCGGTACAACTACTGTTTATGATTCTGCAACCTATAACTTTAGACTTGCAGATGCAGTAGTAGCGACATATGGAACTACTTACGCCATTCGAGTAGCTGCGCAAGTAAACGGTGTTTATGGTAATTATGGAGTTTCATGCGTTGTAACTACTCCTTCGCTTACAGCAAATAACATTCCTACTACAGCTATACTACCTGCAATATGTGGAACCACTTTAGCAACATTGACCACAAAAATTGGAACAATGCCTGTTTATGCTGCAACAGCTTATCGTTTTGAAATTACAACAGCGGGTACAACTACTATATACAATTCGCCTGTTTACAACTTTATACTTTCACAAGCAGGCGTTACTGTTTCATACAATACTAGTTATACTATTCGAGTAGCGGCTTATGTAAATGGTTTTTGGGGCAACTATGGTGCCTCATGTGTCGTAACAACTCCTCCAGCACCTACAAGATTAAAAGCCAAAATGTTTGACGTTGTAGCGTATCCAAATCCGTTTAACTCGGCTTTCAAACTACAAGTTACCACTTTAACTGACGAAACAATTTTTGTTAGCGTATACGACATGATGGGGAAACAAGTAGAGCATCGCGAAGTTACTGCGTCTGAAATTGAAAATAGTTCACTTGGACAAGAGTATGCAAAAGGAATATACAATGTGCTAGTTGCACAAGGTGTGAACACTAAAACCGTTCGTTTGGTTAAGAAATAGAATTAAAATTGTGATTTTTAAGTTATGAGTTGAATGTAGTAGTTATAAAATCTGTTACAAACTCAAAACTCAAAAACCCCTTTCATTCCTTAATGGAGTTGGAAGGGGTTTTTTGTATTTAAAAAAATTCATAATTCCGCACTTCCACGACGTTTTTATTTTTTGTAAAAAAGAACTCTTTTTAAGCTAAAAAGTACTTTTCCCTTTGTTTATAGGTTGTAACGCCTTTTTTCCTCTTCACAGAAACAATAGAAATATACCCATAAATGGGTATTGTTTGGTGAAATTAAAACACGCATCTTTGAAAAGCGTTCTTATACAAGTAATCATTTTAAAATGAATCAAGCTAATTCATGGAAAAACAATAAGCGTTTTGGATAGTATAAGTAGTTTTTGTATCTGAAATCTCAAAATTAAAAAAGGCAAGACTTGCAAAGCCGTTAGAGCAGGGAAAAAAAACAAAGTTCGTATGAAAAAAACAGTAAACATTTTAGCCTTTCTATTAGTAGTTGTAGGCTTGGTTTTAAAAGCAAATTCTTATTCTGGGGCAACCATTGCCATTAATCTTGCCGGTGTTGCGCTTATTGCCTCGATGTTGCTTTTTGGTATTAAAGACAATAAAGAAGCGGGAATTAGCGATGGTCTCAATTATTTTTTAGTAGGTGCCCTTGTGCTAATTACTTTTGGAAAACTATGCAATGAAAATGAAATTCCAGGCAGAGGAATGATTACGATATTGGTTTATTTAGTGTTTTTGGCGCTTCCTTTGGTTTTGATTGTACAAAAAAAAGAGTTTACAGTTTCGGGGCAGTTTGTGTTTAGTGTCTTTCTATTCTTGCTGTTGCTTTTGGGTACATTAAAAGGAAACCCTTTGCCCCACTATTTTGGAAATACTGAAAGTAGTGCTGCAAAATAATAATTTATTAACCAACTCAGTTCAGGTTTAAAACCTGAACTGGATTAAAAATATTAAAGATTTAAAAGCGACAATCAGCAATCTTGAATAAAAACCCTTTGTCAAAGTTTTGAACTTTAACAAAGGTAAATTAGTCCAAGCAGTTGAAAACCTTTTATGGAAAAATAAATGCATAACAACAAGTCATTCAAAGAATTAATGTCTGAATGGGCTACGGTTATTCTAAACGAAATTTTAATTTTACACTAATAATTAAGGCAAGACCTGTGAAGCTTTTAGAGCAGGAAAAACAAAAACAATTTTTATGAAAAATTATTTTACAAGAACCAAAGCCAAGATGAGGCTTTCGGCATGGAGAGCAGTAGGTCTGTTTACTTTTTTAAGTGTAATAGGGATGCAAAGTGCCAAAGCACAATACACCACTATACCCGATGCTAACTTTGAACAAGCCTTGTTTGATTTAGGTATTGATACGGTTAATGGAGACCATCAGGTTTTAACTTCGGCTATTAGTGGGGTTACGGATTTAGATGTAAGTAGCAAAAGCATTGCAGATTTGACAGGGGTTTTAGGATTTACGTCATTAACCTCGTTGAATTGTAGCACCAATAGTTTAACGAGTTTAAATGTTATAGGCTTAACTTCTTTACAGTATTTTTATTGTTATGACAATCAAATTACGAATTTAAATGTAACTGGATTGACTGCTTTAGTAGATTTAGATTGCTCAGTTAATCCTTTATTATCTTTAAGTTTGGCAACTAATACTAATTTAATTTGGTTGAATTGTTCTGGTAGCCAATTAACAAGCTTAAACTTAAGTGGCTTGTCGGCTCTATATACTTTGAATTGTTCTGGTAGCCAATTAACAAGTTTAAACGTTAGTGGTTTAACATCTTTATATTCTTTGAATTGTTCTAGTAGCCAATTAACAAGTTTAAACGTTAGTGGATTGCCTTCACTTTACACTTTAGATTGTAGTTTTAACTATACGTTGTCTACTATAAATCTTTTAGGTTTATCTAGCTTAGACACTTTAAATTTAATCAGCTGTAATTTATCATCTTTAAATCTAACTGGCTTAACAAATTTATATGATTTAGACTGTTCTTCTAATCAGCTATCAACTTTAAACATAACAGGATTAGCAAGTTTAGTATATTTGAAATGTGGTTATAATATTTTAACATCATTAATCACAACTGGGGCAACTAACTTAGCTACTTTAAATTGCGTTAGTAATCAATTGACTAGTTTAAATATGAGCAGTTTGACTAATTTACAGACCTTGTATTGCGACTACAATAATATAACAACATTAGATTTATCATCATTAACCAGTCTTTCTTCCTTTACGAGTACATATAATTATTCATTAAGTTGTATAAGTGTTGCTGATGTTGCTGCTGCATTGAGTTCTGGATGGAGTATTGATAGTTGGTCTACATTTAAGTTACTCTCGTCTCCTTGTATATATACCGCTATACCCGATGCTAACTTTGAACAGGCGTTAATTGATTTGGGACATGATACTATTATTGATGGAAAAGTGCTCACTAGTTCAGTTTCAAGCATCACTACACTAGATGTCTCAAATAAAAGTATTTCTTATTTGAATGGAATTAAGAGTTTTACGGCTTTACAACATTTAAACTGTTCTTCAAATACTCTATACGGTTTCGATTTAACAGGACTTACCAATTTGAAAACTATTGACTGTTCTTACAGCAATATTGGAGATTTATTAATTACAAATACTACCAGCCTAACAAGTTTAAATTGTTCGGGTAATGCCTTAACGACTTTGAATTTGTCTGGTTTAACAAACTTGAAAACATTGAGTTGCGGTAGTAATCAACTAACAAGCTTAAATTTTACAGGAATTACGCATTTAACTACACTAGATTGTTCCTATAATACATTGCCAACTATTAGCTATACTAGTTTAAACACGTTAACAAGCTTGGATTGTTCAGGTACAGGTCGAACAAGTTTAAGTCTTACGGGTATGACGAATTTAGTTTCTTTGAAGTTTTATGATAATTTATTAACGACCATAAATCTTTCAGGATTATCAAATTTAAAAACACTAGATTGTAGTAGTAATAAGTTTACCTCAATCAATTTAAGTGGTCTGACATCTCTTGAATCCTTTTCTTGTGGTGACAATTTATTAGTAGCATTAAACCTATTCAATATGCCAACCTTAAAAGAGTTATATTGTATTGGAAAATTCAGCTACAGTACAATAGGAGGAGTTATTACGAGTACATACACATCAACTTTAACATCAATAACCTTAGATGGATTGACAAATTTGCAAACACTTGATTGTTCTGTTAACAAATTGACAGCAATGAATTTATTCGGTTTGACCGCTCTAAAAAGCTTAAAGTGTGGTAATAATAATATTACTTCTCTTAATTTAAACGCAATCAATTTTCCAGCTTTGATTGATTTAGACTGCTCGGGTTATAGTATTGGCCAAACAGGAATTATTTCTTCATTAAATTTAACAGGATTTAGCGGTTTACAAACCTTAAATTGCAGTCGTAATTTATTAACATCGTTTAATCTAACTGGATTAACATCATTGACTACTCTTTATTGTGGAAGAAATAGTTTTACAAGTTTGAGTGTCAATAGTACAACCTTTCCAGCATTGACCTATTTAGATTGTAATGGAGGTATTAATCATGGGTTAATTAATTCATTAAATTTAACGGGATTAACAAATTCAGTTCAGGTATCTTGTTATGGGAATCCAAATTTAACCTGCATCACTGTTTCAGATCCAGTGGCTGCTGCTGCAAATAATAACTGGTCTAAAGACGCTACGGCAGGTTATTCCACCAACTGTGGAGCAGCTCCAACCTCAAAAGTAAAAGCCAACCAATGTGGTACAACACTAACAAGTTTGGATCAAAACATCAATGCTGATTATGTGGCAGGATATCAAGCCTATCGTTTTGAGGTTACCAATGGAGTAATAGTTAATACGGTTGATGTTAATAAATATAATTTTAGCTTAACACAAACACCAGGTATTACTTACGGCATTACGTATGGTGTACGTGTGGCAGTAAAAATGGGTGGTGCTTGGGGTGCTTATGGTGCTTCTTGTAACGTTACAACTCCAACACTTGCTAGCAATACCGTGCTTACAACAAATGTGCATCCTAACTTTTGTGGTGTTACTTTAGCAGCTTTGACAACTAAAATACCTGCAAAACCTGTTCAGAATGCAACAGGCTACCGCTTTGAAATTACCACTGGAGGAGTTACTACAGTGTATGATTCTACTTCTTATATTTTCACATTGTCACAAGCTGGTGTAGTGGTGGATTACGGCATGACATATACGATTAGAGTTGCCGCTTTAGTAAATGGTGTGTATGGCGATTATGGATCTACTTGTTCTGTATCTACGCCAGTTTTGTCAACAAATAGCGTGCCAACTACAAAAATTCATTCTGCCTTTTGTGGAGCAACACTAGCGGCTTTAGACACTAAAATCGCTGCTTGTCCAGTTTCAGGTGCGGAAGGTTATCGTTTTGAAATTACTACTGGTGGCGTAATTACCATTTATGATTCAGCGGTTTACAACTTCAAACTTTCTCAAGCGGGAGTAACTGTAACCAATGGAACAACTTATTCTATACGTGTAGCGGTTAAATCAAACGGCATTTACGGAAACTATGGTGTATCTTGTGATGTTTATACGCTAGCAGCAACTGCTAGACAAATTGCTGCTTCTAACGAATTTGCTGTTGCTGCTTATCCAAATCCATTTAACTCGGCTTTCAAACTACAAGTAACTGCATCCACTGACGAAACAATTTTTGTTAGCGTGTACGACATGATGGGGAAACAAATCGAGAATAGAGAAGTTAACGCTTCTGAAATTGAAAATGCAACAATTGGACAAGACTTTTCTGCAGGAATATATAATGTTTTGGTTTCGCAAGGTGTGAACACTAAAACCGTTCGTTTGGTTAAGAACTAAATTAAAGTTTTGAGTTTTGAATTATGAGTTGAATGTAATAGTTGTAAAATCTGTTACAAACTCAAAATTCAAAAACCCCTTTCATTCCTTAATGGAGTTGGAAGGGGTTTTTTCTAATACTGTTGTTTTTGGTATGTTAACGCTTTGCTTAGTAGTTTGACATGTAAAGCGAAGTAATTATTGTCTTATATTACTTTTCAGAAATCCATGCATTAATTTTTTGTTCCAACAATGCTAACGGCATCACGCCTGATTCTAACACTTTTTGGTGAAACGTTTTGATGTTAAATCGGCTGCCCATTTTGGTTTGTGCTTTTTGTCGGAGTTCTAGTATTTTTAGTTGCCCAATTTTGTAGGACAACGCTTGTCCCGGAATGGCCATGTAACGTTCTATTTCGGAGGTAATACTGGCTTCTGTTTCTGCTTCGTTTTGAAGCGAATAGGCTATGGCTTGCTCTCTTGTCCAGCCTTTACTGTGAATGCCGGTATCTACCACCAAACGGATAGCGCGGTGCATTTCGTCGTTCAGCATCCCTAAATATTGGTAGGGGTCTTGGTACAATCCAAGCTCTTTTCCTAAACTTTCGCAATACAAAGCCCAACCTTCGCCGTAAGCACCAAACCAATTGAATTTTCTAAAATCGGGTAAGGTTTTACTTTCTTGTTGTAAAGAAATTTGGAAATGATGTCCTGGAATGGCCTCATGAAGAAACAAATCTTCGTCTTCTAACACATTGTAGTTGGAAACATCTGGAATTGGCACATAGAAAATACCCGGACGACTACCGTCTGCTGCTCCTTGAACATATTCGGCACTAGCTGTTTTTTCTCTAAAGGCTTCTGTTCTTCTAATTTCAAATTTAGTTGTTGGCTGAAGTGCAAAAAGCTGGTCCACATTGGGTTTGATTTTAGCATAAATTTTTTCAAAATTAGCCAACACTTCTTCGGGTTTTTTAAAAGGCTTTAATGCAGGTTTGTTTCGTACATCGTTTAAAAAAGCAATCAAAGTTCCTTTAAATCCCACTTGATTTTTAACTTTTTCCATTTCAGCGTTTAATCTTGCAACTTCTTTTAAACCCAATTGATGAATTTCATCGGGAGTAAGCGTGGTGGTAGTCCATTGTTTTGCTAACGATTGGTATAGGGTTTTTCCAAAAGCAAAACTACCAATGCCACTTGAGGTTCTGGAAGCAGGCAGATAAGCTGATTGAAGAAAAGCTGCCATTTTTTGATACTGTGGCACTAACTTTGTCTGTATTACAAGCGCATATTGAGCTGCTATTTGATGTTGTTTTTCTTTTGAAATTGATGTTGGCATTCGTTTCAATGCTGTATAAAACTGATTGTCTTCTACTTTTTCAGTAGGCATTTCAGCAAATTGCGGAATTACTTTTTCAGTCAAAGCTTTGGGTAACACAACCCCTTTTTGCATGCCTTTTTTTAAATACACCTGAGCAGAATCAAGCCAAACTACATACAATTCCATTCTTTTCAAAAATTTAGCATAATCGTTTTCTGTTTTGAACGGTTGTGCGCTTGTTCCACCTGCAAATTGTGCCATTGTTAAATGAACGCCTGAAAATTGGTGTAGCGGCAATAAATTGGTAGGTTGTTTCAACATTTCTTTACCAATCATTACTTCCCATTTAAGTATTTCGTAGCTGTTTTGCTCTTCAGCTGTAAGTTTTTTGGGATTAAAAGTGGATAGTAGTTTTTCGTATTTGTTGTAAAATTCTGTTTGTTTCAATCGGTATCCGTCGGTCATGTCCATTTGAAGTTGATCGTCAAATTGGCTTTGTCCACTTTGAGTCGCATCCAATGGATTTAAAATATTTTTATCATTAAAATAATTTTGTGTTACCGTTTTAAAAGCGGTCGACTGTGTTTCGGTTTTACAACTCAAAACAAGTGTTGTTATTGCTAATACAACAAAAAATACGATTGTTTTTTTCATATTGTGTAGAATTTATTTGTTATTGTTTTCCTTCAATATTGCTATACATTGGTGATGGTTTGAAATTAGATTGGAATAAAAGTATAAAAAATTAGTTAGGAATGGTACACTCTTGAATATACAATTTTCCCGTTTTTGACAACTAACACTTCTGCTATTTGGATGTCTGCCTCATGATCGACTTTACGAATGTATTCCATAAAAACACGATCGGAATTTGCTGTTAGTGTTTTAACTTCATATTGTAGCGAAGGCAACCTTTCAAAAGCGTCTTGCCACCAAGCTCTCAAGGCTGGCTTTCCTTGTACAAGTCCATTTGTTTCAGGAAATCTTATTTTTAGTTTTGGACTAAAATGTTCGGCTTCATCGTCGTACAATTCTAATAGTTGTTCCAGTTGATGGTTGTTAAAAGCATCGAACCATTTATGAGCGATAAAAAGCAATTGATTGTGCATCTGGTTAGAATTCAAATAAAAAATTCCTGCTAGCAAGTAGCAGCAGGAATTGTAGTTAGTGTGTATTTTGGTTATATGTTTTTTAAATTGATGACTTCTTGGTCCGTTAAAACCCTCCAATTGCCTCTTGGTAAATTCTTTTTGGTTAAACCTGCAAACGAAACTCGGTCAATGCGTAAAACATCGTAGTTGAAGTTTTCAAAAATAGCACGTACTACTTTTACATTTGAAGTTCGTAGTTTAATTCCAATTTCATTTTTAGATTCGTTTTCTATGTAACTAATTTCCTCTACAAACAATCGATGACCGTCAAGAACCACTCCTCCCGAAATTTTCTCCAAATCTTCGTATTTTAGGTTTTTATCCAAGCTAACCTGATAAATTTTAGATGATTTTTGATTTGGTAAACTGAACTTTCTAATCATATCCGTATCGTTTGTAAATAACAAAAGTCCGGTTGTGTTTTTGTCCATTCTACCAACAGGAAGTACATTGGCTTTAGTTGCGCCACGAACTAATTCTAACACATTTTTATGTTCTTCATTAACATCTGCTGATGTTGTGAAGTTTTTAGGTTTGTTTAAAAGCAAATATTCTTTTTTTTCTGGAGTCAATATGGCGCCATCAAAATTAACAACATCACCTGGTTTAACCATATAGCCCATTTCTACTACAGGAATTCCGTTTACTTTTACATTTCCTGATTGAATGTATATGTCTGCATCACGACGAGAACACACACCCGAATTTGAAATGTATTTGTTCAATCGAATTTCGTCCGCTACTTTAGGTCGTTTAGGAGCTTGATTGGGCTTTTTCTCTAATTTATTTGTTTCAACTGCTGCTGGTTTGTTAGTTGGCTTTGCCTTTTTAGGTCCTTGAGCCCGCTTTGCCATTGCAGGTTTTGGCTTGTTTGAGTTTGTTCTTGAACTAGTTGTTCGTGCTCCAACTTTTTTATTATTGCCTTCCTTATTATTCATATTCTACTACTATTTTGGCAAAGATAACTATTTCTGAAGGATAAAATTGGTTATAACACTATATCCTTACTACAAACTGTTTTATATGATATAGCTTAATGGTTAAGCAACAGTTTTTTGCCGTGCCATAGAACATTAGGATTGATTAAAACAATGCAAAACACACCTGCTACAATAAGAATTTTCAAAACGGTGTGGAGTGTTAAAAATTGTTCTTTGGTAGAGGATTTCCAAAGTTTTAGCAGAAAAAAAATGAGTACAATTAAACAACAATAAAAATAGCTATCCATGTAGCCAACGTCAAAAATAGTGATCAATAAATACACTGGAACTACAGAAGCTACAACCAAAGAAAGCACTATTTTTTTGGACCACATTTCACTATAAACAATTGGAATTGTTCGGTATTCGTTTGCTAAATCTCCTTTTATATTTTCTAAATCTTTGATCAATTCTTTAATTAAAAGTAGTAAAAACAAAAACGTTGCATGAGTAAATATAACTGCTAAATCGTCTTTATGATTTTCTATTTCTTCAAATGGTAGTTTAAAATAAAAGTAAAGTAAAATACAAAAAAAAGGAAGTATAGCTAAAAGTGCCGCCATTATATTTCCTACAAAAAGTTGCTTTTTAAGTTTGTGTGAGTAAAACCAAATTAAAAAAATATAGGTTGCAAAAAACAATGCTGCTCGCCAAGAAATGAATAAGGCTAAAACAGTAGCTATAAAATTTAAACTGAAATATACGTTAAGTTTAGTTTTTTGGCTAACCAATCGATCCAAAATTGATTTGTTAGGTCTGTTTATCAAGTCTTTTTTGCTGTCGTAAAAGCTGTTTATAATATAGCCAGATGCTATTGCTAATGTAGTTGAAAACACCAACACTAACAAGTTAAGATCTGTTAATATGGATAAGGCTCTCTTTTCTGGAGCTAAAATAAATATTGCTGAAAGATATTGAGCCAATACAATAATGGGGATGTTGTATCCTCTAACCACAGAGAACAAACTTATAACTTTTGAAATAAAAAGTTTGTTTTTACGGGTCAACATAGTGTCATATACTCAATGTTTTAATGCGCCACCTTTTGAAAAATTAAAATTGGTACACCACTTCTAATTTAAACTCTTTTAAAGAATCTTGAGCTTTTTCAAAGTTTTCTGTAAATCCAAGTATATAACCTCCGCCACCAGAACCACAAAGTTTTAAATAATAATCATTCGTGTCAATTCCCTTTTGCCAAATGCTATGAAATTGTTCCGGGATCATCGGTTTAAAGTTGCTTAAAACTACTTTAGAAAGTTTTTTGGTATTTGAAAACAAGGCTTTTATATCGCCACCTAAAAAATTTTCAACACAAGCATCAGTATGTTTTACAAACTGCGTTTTTAACATTTTTCTAAATCCTTGGTCTTTTAAATTTTCCATAAATATTGAAACCATAGGTGCGGTTTCGCCAACTATTCCTGAATCTAGTAAAAACACGGCACCTTTTCCAGTTGTACTTTGAGACGGAATTCCTGTTGCTTCAATATTGTCTTTGGAATTGATTAAGATAGGTATGCTTAAATAGGAATTTAGTGGATCTAGTCCAGAGCTTTTTCCATGAAAAAAAGATTCCATTACAGCAAAAATGTTTTTTAATTGTAACAGTTTGTCTCTTGTTAAATTTTCTAAAACTGTAATTTTATTATAGGCATATTTATCATAAATTGCTGCAACTAGAGCGCCACTACTCCCCACCCCGTATCCTTGAGGGATACTGGAATCAAAGTACATTCCACGCTCGACATCCGTTTGCAACATTTCTAAATTGAAAGTAACCAATTCAGATTGCGCTTCTTGAAGATTCGCTAAATACGCAACATATTTCTTTAGTTTCGTATTGGATTCTATAGCTTCGGTTGTAGGATTTTCAATTACTTTTAAGGCACCATTGTAGAAATTATAAGGAATGGAAAGCCCTTTTGAATCTTTTATGATTCCGTATTCTCCGAATAGTAATATTTTTGAATAAAATAGTGGTCCTTTCATGTTTTTTAATTGTTAATTCCAATTCAATTCTCAATTGCCCCAAAGCCCATTTCGTCGCAAATATACTGACCATTTTGACAATAGACAACTAATTCGTCTTTAATAAATTGTAACGTTTTTTCTTGTGCCGATTTTGGATATAAAACATGTACGTTGGCTCCAGCATCTAGCGTAAAACAAATAGGTATTTTTGATTGGCGTCTAAATTCCCAAATTGTGTTCAAAATAGCTAATGTATTGGGTTTCATTAAAACAAAATAAGGTAAAGAAGTCATCATCATGGCGTGAAGTGTTATGGCTTCACTTTCAACAATTTCAATAAAAGTGTCTAAATCGCCATTTTTTAAAACTGCAACAAGTTTGGATAAATTTTGATGAGCTTGTTCAAATCGATTTGCTGCAAATGGATGGTTGTGCATTAAGTTGTGACCAACCGAACTAGATACTTGCTTTTCTCCTTTGTCTACAAGCAAAATAGTATCTTGATAGTTTTCAAAAACAGTATGTAATTGAAAAGGCGTTGGCACACCAAAAAGATTTGTACTTGATGGAATTAAGTCATGTTTACCCCAAATTACTGTATTCCCTTTAATGCTTCTACAAGCACTACCGGATCCCAAACGTGCCAAAAAAGAAGCTTTAGCATAAAACCGTTCCTCCGACAAATCAGGATAGAGTTGTTTTTCTAAACTCATAATATTAACCGAAAGAGCAGCCATACTAGAGGCAGAAGAAGCAATTCCTGAACTGTGTGGAAATGTGTTTTTACTGTCTATTACAATTTGATACTCTTTTAGGTAAGGGCAAAAAGCTACAATTCGATCTAAAAAAGTTGCGATTTTAGGATTAAATGTTGTTTTAGGCGCGCCCTCAAATAAAAATTCAAATGATAACAAGTTTGAAGCAGCAGTTGAACGATTTTTTTTTGTAAAAGTAGTTTTGGTTATTGTTTTACAGTTTTTTAAAGTAAAACTTAAAGAGGGATTGGCTGGAATTTGAGTGGCTGTGTTCCCAAAAGTATCCAACTGATGCTCTTTTTTCCCCCAATATTTTACTAAAGCAATGTTACTTGGAGCACTCCATTCAAAACTTGCAGTTACAATTTCCTTTGGTTGCGTGTGAATTCTAAAATCAGTTTCCGAAAACATATCGTATAAATTTTAACAAAGATACTTTTTTTATAAAAAGACTACCCTTTTGTTTATTACTTTTGATTTAAAAAAAAAGTATGAATAAGTACACCAAAATTTTAACCATGATTACTACCTGTTTAGCCATTGGCTATTTATCTGGAATGAATACTAAAACTAGTATTGCTACATGGTATGTATTGTTGAAAAAACCGGTTTTTAACCCCCCAAATTGGGTTTTTGCTCCAGTGTGGACTGTGCTTTACCTATTTATGGGACTTGCTAGTGGTTTGGTTTGGAACAAAATAGGGTTTAACAAAACGACTGTTCGAAATGCGTTGTTGTTTTTTGCAATTCAATTGGGTTTAAATGCCTTGTGGTCCTATTTGTTTTTTGGACTTCAAAATACCTTTTTAGCTCTTTTAGAAATCATTGTTTTTTGGTTATTACTTTACGAAACCTATCTAAAATTTTCTAAAATAGATAAAATAGCAGGCTATTTAATGGTGCCTTATTTTATTTGGGTATCGTTTGCTAGTGTACTAAACGCAAGTATTTGGTGGTTGAATAGGTGATTTGGAAGATTTAAGTCGTGTAAAACAATTGTTTTTTGAGTCTAATCCTTTTTGACAGGAAGTTGTTAAGTATTTTTAAACCCTTTATTGTTGCAAGGGTTTCACATGAAGCAGGTGCAATATGTTTTAGTAGGTAGTTTTTCAATTGATATAGAATATTTACAAAACCATAATGTTATAACAATCCAAAGTTTTGATTGTTAAAACATTATGATTAAACACTGTATTAAAAAATTTTTGTTTAATAGTTAAATAAGAGGTTACATAATCAAGGATTATTTTTTTTAGCTTAAAAACTTGTTAAATCTTTTTTTCATAAATAATTTTTTTAGACAAATTAAAAAAGCTATTTTTATAGGTATACTATTTAATGTGTCAAATAATTTTATATATTTGATTTTTAAATGATAAATGGTTTTTTTTATTCGTAATTCCCATTTTTTTTAAATCAAAATATTCATTTTAATACTTTTTAAAATATTTCAACATGAAAAAAATTATCGTAATAGCTAGTACATTTATAACCTTTTTATCATTAAATGCTCAAGTAACTGTTTCTACCTTTGCTGGTTCTTCACAAGGTTTTGCAGATGGTTCTGGAATTTTGGCGCAATTTTATCAACCTTATGGGGTAGCTACAGATGCTGCAGGAAATGTGTATGTTGCTGACACAGCTAATAATAAGATTCGAAAAATATCACCGACAGGAATTGTTAGTACTTTAGCAGGATCTACTTTAGGATTTGCAGATGGCGCTGGTTCAATGGCTCAATTTAACAGTCCATTTGGAATAGCTGTAGATAATACTGGTAATGTGTATGTTTCAGACATGAATAACAACAGAATACGAAAGATCACCCCAACGGGAGTTGTAAGTACTTTAGCTGGTTCGACACAAGGTTTTGCTGATGGTACAGGAACTGCATCTCAATTTTGGGGGCCTGGAGGTTTAGCAATCGATTATACTGGGAATATATATGTAGCAGACGCTAGTAATCAAAGAATTAGAAAAATATTGCCTTCTGGTTTAGTAAGTACTTTAGCTGGTTCTGGAGTTGCTGGATTTTTAGACGGAACAAGTTCTTCGGCTCAATTTAATAACCCTACTGGAGTTGCAACAGATTATTTTGGTAACGTGTATGTTGCAGATCGAAATAATCATAAAGTAAGAAAAATTACATCTACTGGTGTTGTCAGTACCTTTGCTGGATCTTCCCAAGGTTTTAACGATGGATTTGGAGGTGTTGCTCAGTTTAATTTTCCCCAAGGAGTGGCAACCGATGCTTCAGGAAATGTTTTTGTAGCTGATAAGAATAATTATAAAATCAGGAAAATCGCATCTTCTGGTATGGTTAGTACAATAGCAGGATCTGGCTCTTCTGGCTTAGCAGATGGAACTGGAAATATAGCCCAATTTCAACATCCAGATGCAGTAGCGGTAGATTCTTCTGACAATGTATTTGTTGCTGATTATGGAAATAATAATATTAGAAAAATTTCACAATTGTTAGCAATTAATCAAAATAATTTTACTGATTCTTCGTTAAAAATTTATCCAAATCCTACACAAGGTTTTGTTAACATTGAAATAGCCTCTTTTTCTCCAAATACTCAAGTAACCATTTCTGACATGCTAGGTAAAATACTTGTTTCAGAGAAGATTGAAACAAGTAAAACAATCCTAAATGTTAATAACTACAAAAAAGGAATTTATTTAGTTACCGTTAGTGATGGCATAAAAAATGAAGTACAAAAACTTATTGTGCAGTAAAAAATAATGTTAAAAGTATAAGTTGTGAAGTACTGATTTTTAGATATTCACAGCTTATACTTTTAAATATATTTTGCAGAGGAGATGGGATTCGAACCCACGATACAGTTACCCATATACAAACTTTCCAGGCTTGCTCCTTCAACCACTCGGACACCCCTCTATTTTTATTTTGCAAAGAACACCAAAAATAAGTATATTTCCAACTTTTTTTGATAAATCACAACATCTCTCCTCTTAAAGCTGTTTCAAAGATTGTTTTAAAAACAGATGTAGCTACATTTTGCCCTAAAAGATACATTAATTTGGTTACAGCTGCTTCTGTTGTAATATCTTTGCCTGAAATAACGCCGATTTTTTTCAACTGTGTACTGGTTTCGTATTGACCCATATTGACGCTACCTCCAGAACATTGTGTAACATTAACAACCGGCAAGCCTTTGGCAATTACTCGTTCTAATGTTGAAATAAACCAATCATTGTTTGGAGCATTTCCAGATCCATATGTCTCTAAAATTATGCCTTTTAAGTTTGGAATTGTAACTAAAGCTTCAAATATTGTTTGGTTTATTCCTGGAAATAATTTAATAACAACTACTTCATTTATTAATTTCTTATGAACCAATAGTTTTTTTCTTGAAGTATACTTTTTTCTTATTTGTATAGTTTGATTAAAATTCAAATGAACACCGGACTCTGCAATTGGTGGAAAATTTGGCGAACTAAATGCATTAAAATGTTCTGCATTTATTTTTGTTGTTCTGTTTCCACGATAAAGTTTGTATTCAAAGTACAAACAAACTTCTGTAATTTTTGGCTTGTTTTGTTCTTGTGATGAAGCAATTTGTATCGCGGTTATTAAGTTCTCCTTAGCATCTGTTCTTAAATCTCCAATAGGTAATTGAGAACCCGTAAACACAATGGGCTTGTTTAAGTTTTCAAGCATAAAACTTAGCGCAGAAGCAGTATAAGACATAGTGTCAGAGCCATGAAGGACAACAAAGCCATCAAAAAGAAGGTAATTTTTTTCAATTATAGTGGCAATTTTCACCCATTCTTCAATGTTCATATTAGAAGAATCTATGGGGTTTTCAAATGAAACTGTTTCGATTTGACAATCTAACTGTTTCAATTCAGGGATTTTTTGAAGCAGTTTTTTAAAATTAAACGCTTTCAATGCACCTGTTTCAAAATCTTTCATCATACCGATAGTTCCGCCGGTATAAATCAATAATATTTTTGGTTTAGATAACATTTTGGTATTTTGAATGATTGACAACCGGATTGGCATACATGGCTAAAAAGCTTTGTAAAGCAACAGGGTTTTTATCGTCAATTCGCATTTCTAAGCGACGCATAAACAATGCTTTTTCGGTTTCAGTATAATGTTGTGTATGAGAATTACAATTGTGAAGTAAATCGTAGGCTATAAAATTTGTAGGCCAAAGTTTATAGGTAGCTAAAATAGCGTCGTCTAAAGTTTGTGCTAATGCTTGTACTTGTCTGTTAGAATTGTCGTGGGTTTTTTCTATTACATCCAATTCTTTGTCTAAAACATCACAAACATGAATGTGAATGCGTTTTTTTTGACCCATTATTCCGCTTAATAACGTGTTGAAATCTTCGTTTTTTTCTTTTGTATATACCTCTTGACGTGCTTCTGCCAATAGTTGAGGCACTTTTAAAGCATCAGTAGGATCGTATTCATAAGAAATAGATACGGGAACAATTTTTATTTTCTTAAAATAGTGCATCAAGTTTAGTTCGTCGGAGCCCATAGCTAACATTTTTAATACACCAGAATGTGTTGCGTCATTGCCATCTTTGGTTCTTCCTTCTCTTTGAGCAATCCAAACAGAACGGTTTTCTCTTAGCAATAATTGTCCAATGTATTCTGACATTAATTTAGAGCTTTGAAGCAATTCTCTTGGTGGTAAACCTCGTAAAACTAAAAAATTTCGGTTAAGTTTTGACAGCGTTGAAAGAAAGTTTTTTTTAACTAAATTATCTCCAATAGCAGAAGCTGTCATTACTAATCCGTGTTCAAATAAACAAGCATTTAACAAAGATGTGTCTAAAATTATATCTCTATGGTTGGAGATAAACAAGTAGGACGTATTTTTTTCGAGTTTTTCAAAGCCAGAAGTTGTCAAACCTTCTGAGCTTGTTTCTAGCACTTTTTTTAGGGCTTGGTAAATAAAATTACATTGAAAATCTCGAATAGAATGAGTTTTTACAAGCTGATCTTTCCAGGTTTCATCTGCCAATTCAGGAAAAGTAAAATTCATTAATGCTTTCATCATTGGATGATTAACGGATTTACGAATAGCATCGTTTACTTCGGCATCAAAATACGGTCTAATGGAATCAAATTTGGACATGAACTGAAATTTAGTAGTACAAATGAACAAAAAAATTCTTAATAAGTACTTTTATTTGTGTTTATATTCCAAACACTTCTTTTGAGTTTTCTGTAGTTATTGCCGCAACTCTCTCTATAGAAAGGTTGTAAATACTGGCTAGTTTTGCAGCAATTTCAACTAAATAGCTGCTTTCATTTCTTTTACCTCGGTATGGGTTTGGTGCTAAATATGGTGAATCTGTTTCTAGTACTATATGTTTCAAATCTATTACGTTTAAATACTGGTCTATTTTTCCATTTTTAAAAGTTGCTACACCACCAATTCCAAGTTTCATATTATAGGAAATGGCTTGTTGGGCCTGTTCAAAAGTACCTGAAAAACAATGAAAAATACCGTATAAATTGGTACCTTTTTCTTCTTCCAAAATCTCAAAAACAGCATCAAAAGCATCACGGCAATGTATTACAATTGGCAGCTGGTACTTTTTTGCTAGTTGAATTTGTTTTCTAAACGCAATTTTTTGCTCTTTTAGATAGGTCTGATCCCAATATAAATCGATGCCAATTTCTCCAATTGCACAAAATGATCTTAAAGCTAACTGTTCTTCTATATGCTGCAATTCTACTTCGTAATTTTCTTTTACATGTGTGGGATGTAAACCCATCATTAAATACACATTTTCCGGAAACTGCTGCTCTAAATCGTACATGCTTTGTGTAAACGATGCATCAATTGCAGGAATAAACATACGGGTTACTCCTTTGGAAATAGCCCTTTGTATCATTTCTTTACGGTCTTCGTTAAAGGCTTCTGCATTTAAGTGAGTGTGGGTGTCGGTAAGAATCATAATCTGTATTTAAAAGCGTAAATTTACATTGTTTATGTTTATTTAAGTAACAATTAGTTGAATAAAAAAGGGTACAATTCTTTTCAATTGCGGGTAATGTGAGTTTGCTTTTTACAATTATAATCCTTAAACTTATTTTTCTTGCACAATTGAAATTTCCATATAGGAAAAAGTTTCTTTTAAGTAACTTTACTTAGAATTGTAATTGCCGTACATGATTATTGATTCAGTATATAAAATAGGGGAGGAGTACAAATGGTTTCATATTGGGTTTACACAAAATTCCCTTCTGGGAAAGTTCTAATTGTTATTATTAAGACTTTCTAGAAGGGAATAATTATAATGTTTTTTTCAAAAAAAGTCATTACTTGAACTTAATTTCAAAAATGAAGTTTTATGAATAACATAAATTGCTATTTAATTTAATTTCACAAAGGTAAAATCTATTCTTTTATAAATTTTAAAGTTGATTCTTTGTCATTTGAGTTAATTTTAGCAAAATACACTCCGTTTTGTAAAGTATTTGTTTGTAAAGTTGTACTAGTGCAATAAGGGTTTTGTGTTACAACTTCTTGTCCTAAAACAGTATAAATAGTAATTTTTTGTATTTCTTTTTCAGATTCAATAATTAACTGATTAGCCACTGGATTTGGATACATTTTTATTTTTGATGTTTCAAAAGTGGTTGTTTTTAAATCAACTGCAAAATGAATGTCGTCAAACAAATAAGTTGAGTTTGGTCCACCATCTCCTTGCGTTCCAAAATCGAAGAAAAAAACAATTTTATTATCGTTATTATTGACAGGCATTCCTATTACATCAACATTGTAATCAAAAGTTAATTCTTCCCAAATATTTGCATTTGTTATTATTGCTTCTTTTTCAAAAGCACCATAATCAGGATCAACAGGGCTTCCTTCGAATTTTAAACGTAACGTTTTACCTGCAACAGGCGACCACACTTTTAGTTTAATTATTTTACTGGTTGAAAAATCTATAGGATTTGCCATTTGAATGATACTTCCGCCATAAACTTCACCAGGAAATTTAATCATTTGCGCAACTGTTGCGCTAGTATTAATACCTGATTGTTGTGGATTTGGAATTACAGTTGTGTTTCCTCCTGCAAAATCAACAAAAGGATAGGAAACGAGAGTAGATTCAAAATCAAGAGGAAGTTCTGGTAATTGTAAAACAGGACCTGTACCTGCCATTTGTGTAATGTCGTCGAACAAATAAGTTGAGCTAGGACTTCCATCTCCTTGGGTTCCCATATCAAAAATAAATACAATTTGATTGTTTACATTGTTTACTGCATCTGATGAAAAATCAAATGTTAGTTCTTCCCAAACATTTGCAGTTGTAATGGGTGCAGATAATTTTTCAAATGAAGAACCAGCACCTTCAAATTTCAATAATAATTTTTTTCCTGCTACAGGTGAAAGCACTTTAACTTTAAAAACTCTTTCGGTAGTTAAATCTAGTGGTGCAGCCATTGTGATTTTACTTCCTGCCCAAACAGCTCCAGCACCTTTAACTATTTGCATAACGTTTGCACTTACATTAATTCCTGAAACATAAGGATTTGAAATTTTTGTTGCTACTCCACCATCAAAATCAATGAATGGATAGGGAGTTGTAGATGATTCAAAATCTAACGGAAGGCTTTGTGCATATCCTAATGATAATAATAATAGAGCACTAATTAATGTAATTTTTTTCATATTATTTTATGTTTTGTTTTTTCAAATATACTAGTAAGGCTATAATGAAACTATATATTTTATTTATAAAAAAACTATACAAATTGTTTGAAAAGATACGTTTTACTTTAAGTCAACTGAATTGTTTATTTTAAATAGTTGTTTTACTATATCGTTTGCAATCAATAGCATTAAATAATTTTATTTCTAACACATGTTGAGGAAATGTAGTAGTAAATTAATTGTTTATTTTTTAATGACTATGAAATACTATAAGAGTTTTTAAATAAAAAGCCCTTCTAGTTTAGAACTAAAAGGACTTTTCATTTTTTAAAAATTAATTATTTTTATTAAAGTTCCAATGCTTTTTTAGCATTTCCTTCCATTAATAATTCTAAGGGATTTTCTAGAGCTTCTTTAACAGCAACCAAAAAGCCAACAGATTCACGACCATCAATAATTCTGTGATCGTACGATAATGCTACATACATCATTGGATGAATTTCAACTTTTCCATTTACAGCTATTGGACGTTCTATTATGTTGTGCATTCCTAATATACCTGATTGTGGAGGATTAATAATGGGAGTAGAAAGCATGCTGCCAAAAACACCACCATTTGAAATTGTAAAAGTTCCTCCAGTCATGTCGTCTACGGTAATTTGACCGTCTCTTGCTTTAATTGCTAAACGTTTAATTTCAGCTTCTACTCCTCTAAAGGTTAAGTTTTCTGCATTTCTAACAACAGGAACCATAAGTCCTTTTGGTCCAGAAACGGCTACTGAAATATCACAAAAATTGTATGCGATTTTTTCGTTTCCATCAATCATAGAATTAACATCAGGATACATTTGTAAAGCTCTTGTAACTGCTTTAGTAAAAAAGGACATAAAACCCAATCCAAGGCCACCATGCTTTGTTTTAAAAGCATCTTTGTATTCGTTGCGAATTAAATTTATTGGAGTCATGTTAACTTCGTTAAAAGTAGTTAACATAGCCGTTTCGTTTTTTGCAGCTACTAATCGTTCTGCAACTTTTCTGCGTAACATTGATAACTTTGATCGATCAGACCCACGGTTTCCACCAGTAGGTGTTCCCATTGAAGGAATAGCATTTACCGCATCGTCTTTGGTAATTCTTCCTCCTTTTCCTGTACCAACTATTGATGTAGGTTCAATATTTTTTTCGTCTAGAATTTTCCTAGCAGCCGGTGAAGGAATTTGATTTGCAAACGTTTTTTCTGCAACAGGAGCCGCTTTTACTTCAGCTTTTGGTGCTTCATTAACTGGTTTTGTTTCTTCTTTTACTGGTGCTGGAGCATCACCAGCGGGTTTAGATGCACTAGTATCAATTAAACAAACTATAGCACCTACAGCTACCGCATCGCCTTCTTCTGCTTTAAGCGTAATAATACCGCTTGCTTCTGCTGGTAATTCAAGTGTAGCCTTGTCTGAATCTACTTCAGCAATTGCCTGATCTTTTTCTACATAATCGCCGTCTTTTACTAACCATGTAGCGATTTCAACTTCTTTTATTGATTCGCCTGGTGAAGGCACTTTCATTTCTAAAATCATCGTTATTATTTTAAATTATGAATTTTATATATTTTGTTGTGTTCTATTAATGTTTCTGTAATTTAGAATTTATATATTCGTCTGTTCATGAATAACATATTTTTTAAAAAACCAATTTATAAAGTGTCAGAGTATTGTATAGCTTCTTTACTACTAATCAATCGTTTGAAACTTGTCTTGATTTGTTAGCATTCATGTGTTAAAATTATTTGTTGATATCATCTAAATTATAAATATCTTTTAGTTCTATGTTTTCTTAATTGAATTGTTCAATTTTCTGCTCTTTCAAAATGTATATTCTTTATCAATTCTTTAAAAAGATAGAAGAAAAATCAAAATCCAGCTATATAAAATTAGCATACTATCTAAACAAATTTTTGTCAAAAACCATATTAATGGCATCTGCATGTCTTCTTCTGTCTCTTGTATGACTACCTGAAGCAGGTGCAGCATACGCTTTTAATGAAGCCAATCTCCAATTCACTATATTGAAATTCATTAATAGATAACTGTATGCTCCCATGTTTTTTGGCTCTTCTTGAGCCCATACAAAATCATCTGCATTTGGATATTGTGCAATAATCTCTTTTAATTGATCCACTGGTAACGGGAATAATTGTTCTATACGAATTAATGCCACATCGTCTCTTCCTAATTTTTCTCTTTCTGTTAATAGATCGTAATAGAACTTTCCAGTACAAAATGTAACTGTTTTTACAGTAGCTTTAATTACAGAATTATCATCTATTGTTTCTTGGAAACTACCTGAAACAAAATCTTCTATAGGAGAAACAGCTCTTGGGTCACGCAACAAACTTTTTGGGGTAAAAACCACCAATGGTTTGCGGTATTGTGTTTTCATTTGACGTCGTAACAAATGGAAGAAATTAGCAGGTGTGGTACAATCTGCAACAAACATATTGTGTCTAGCACAAAGTTGTAAATAGCGTTCCATTCTTGCCGAAGAATGTTCTGCTCCTTGTCCTTCATATCCGTGTGGTAGTAATAAAACAATACCATTTTGATTGTTCCATTTGTCTTCGCCACAAGAAATATATTGGTCAATCATAATTTGAGCACCATTACTAAAATCGCCAAATTGAGCTTCCCAAATAGTTAACGTGTTTGGACTAGCTAAAGCATATCCGTAATCAAAACCAAGAACTCCATATTCAGACAATAAAGAATTAAACACATTGAATTTTCCTTTTTTATCTTTAATTTGATTTAAAAGTAGTACTTCTTCCTCGCTGTCTTCAACTTTAACAACTGCATGTCTGTGCGAAAATGTTCCTCTTTCAACATCTTGTCCAGAAAGACGAACATTGTAACCTTCTATATTTAATGAACCATAGGCCATAAATTCACCCATTGCCCAGTCTAATTTGTTAGATTCAAAAAACATTGTTTTTCGATCATTGATTAGTTTTTCTGTTTTACTAATGAATTTTTTATCGCTTGGTAAATGACAAATAGCAGTAGCAATTGTTGTCAATCCTTCTTTAGAGAATCCAGTAGCTACTTTTTCAAGCATTACATCACAAGAAACCTGATTAAATCCTTGCCATTCATTTTGCATAAAAGGCGTAATTACAGTTAATTCTTTTTTCCTAGAGGCCTCTAAATTATTGTTTAAATCTTGCTTGTAATTGGCTTCAATTTCTTTTACATACGTATTAGAAATGATACCACTAGCCAAAAGTTTTTCCGCATAAATATCTCTAGGATTTTTATGTTTTGCTATAATTTTATATAAAACAGGTTGTGTAAAACGAGGTTCATCACCTTCGTTATGGCCATATTTTCTATAACCTAACAAATCAATAAATACATCTCTTCCGAATTCCATTCTAAAATCCAAAGCAAATAAAGTAGCGTGAACAACCGCTTCGGCATCGTCTGCATTTACATGAAGTACAGGAGAAAGAGTAACTTTAGCAACATCTGTACAATATGTTGAAGAGCGAGCGTCTAAATAATTTGTAGTAAATCCAACTTGATTGTTAATAATTAAGTGAATTGTTCCTCCGGTTTTGTAACCGTCTAATTGTGCCATTTGAACAATTTCATACACAATTCCTTGTCCTGCTACCGCTGCATCGCCATGTACAGCAATTGGCAATACTTTTGAAAAATCGTCAGGATAATAATGATCTTGTTTTGCTCTAGTAATCCCTTCAATAACAGCCCCAACAGTTTCAAGATGTGAAGGATTTGGTGCTAAATTTAAGCAAATATTTTTACCTGTTCGGGTCTTGCGTTCAGAAGTAAGTCCTAAATGGTATTTTACATCGCCATCAAAATATTCTTGGTCGTAGTCTTTTCCATCAAACTCCGAAAAAATATCTTGAGTTGATTTTCTAAAAATATTAGCTAGCACATTTAAACGCCCTCTATGCGCCATTCCCATTACAAATTGCTCTACTCCTTTTTCAGCAGCAGCATCAATTAAGGCATCTAAAGCTGGAATTATGGATTCACCACCTTCAAGTGAAAAACGTTTTTGACCAACATATTTAGTATGTAAGAAATTTTCAAAAGAAACCGCTTCGTTTAATTTTTCTAAAATATGTATTTTTTGTTGATTATCAAAGCTCGGTTGATTGTCATTGGTGTTTAATTTATCTTGAATCCATTGAATGACCACTGGATTTCTCATGTACATGTATTCAATTCCAATATGTTGGCAGTACACATTTCGTAAATGAGTTAAAATTTCCTGAAGGGAACACGGTTGTTTGCCTAAAACTTTAGCTGCATCAAAAACGGTGTTTAAGTCATTTGATGAAAGTCCAAAGTTTTCTAAATTTAAGTTAGGAGAAAAAATTCTTCGGTCTCTGACTGGATTTGTTTTAGTAAACAAATGCCCTCTTGATCGATAGCCGTCAATTAATTGAAGAACATTGAATTCCTTTATAATTTTTTCGGATACTTGGTTGTTATCTATAGCATTAGAAACTACTTGTGTAGTTTGATTGACTACAACTTCTTCGTTACTACTTGAAATTCCAAAGTCAAAACCTTGAAAGAAACTCCTCCAACTAGGTTCAATACTATCTGGATTTTCTAGATATTGATCGTATAATTGTGCAAAAAATTCTGTGTGTGCTGCGTTTAAAAAGGAAAACCTATCCATAATTATTAGTGAATAACCTGATTTGTTAAAAAATGTCACGCAAAAGTACAAAAACTCACTACAAATTTGAATTATTTTAGATACTTTTATGACATTTATTTCAAATAGCATTATAGAATGAAAAAAGCATTGTATTTACAATTTCCAAAACAGATAAAATACCTATTGATTCTACTAATAGTAAATGTTTCTGTAGCTCAAATTAGCTCAAAGCCTTATGGATTTCAAAGTAAATTTTGGAACCATGTTCAGTTTGGTGGGGGAATAGGTTTAAGTATTGGAAGTGGCTACAGCGATGTAATGCTTGCTCCAGTTGCCATTTATAAATTTAACAATTACATTGGAACGGGCGTGGGTTTTTTAGGCAGTTATGCATCTTCAAAAGACAGATACACTTCTTTAATTTATGGACCAAGTGCTTTAATAGTTGTAAATCCTGTAGAAATGGTTCAACTTTCGGTAGAGGTTGAAGAATTAAAAATAAATACAACGTACGAAACAACTTTAAATTCCTATAGCACTAGTTTTTGGAATACAGGTTTGTATGTTGGAGCTGGTTATAGAACTGAAAATGTAGTTTTGGGTGCGCGTTATAATTTACTTTTTGATAAGAGTAAAAATATTTATAATGATGCACTTACGCCTTTTATCAGAATTTATTTTTAATTCACTTTTCCCATTATAAATTCATTTAATTGCATTGTAGCTTTTAAAAGTATTTTTTTTGTTTCGTAAAAAGTCTTGCTAATTTTTTCTGCATCTTTTTCATTTCTGGCGAGTTCTTCTAAAAACACAATTTTTGTACTTAAGGTTTTAATTCCTAAACTAGCAATACTAGGTTTTATTTTGTGGGCTAAACTATAAAGCTTGTCATATTCTTTTTGAATTAAAGCTTTTTCCATTTTTTCTAGAATTTCGGGTGCTTGATTTACAAAATAGCGAATAATCTTTAACACAAATTCTTTATCGCCTCTACTTAATTCACTTAAAACGGTTAAATCATAAAGTACTTTAGTTTTGGTTTTTACGGTCGTTTTTTTCTTGTCTTTAAAAGTATGTTTGGCAATTGTTTCTACTAAATTGGTTTCGTCAAAAGGTTTGGTTACATAATCGGTCATGCCTGCTTTTTTGCATTTTTGAATTTCAGATTTAAACGCATTTGCAGTTAATGCTATTATTGGTGTTGTAATCTTCATTTCATCTCTAATAATTTTTGTGGCTGCTATTCCATCCATTTCCGGCATGAGAATATCCATTAAAATAACATCAAATTTTTTGGTTTTTAGAATTGTAATAGCTTCAACGCCATTGGTAGCCTCTGTTACATGGCACTTAAAATGATGCAACGAATTTTGAGCCACCATTCTGTTTAACTCATTGTCTTCGACCAATAAAATGTTTAGATTTTTAATAGATAAAGGTTTTTTCTTTGCTAATTTGATTTTCTTATTTGTGCCTTTTTCAAGATTTATAGTTATAGAAATTGAGGTGCCTTTTCCTTTTTGGCTACTAATTTTGATTGTGCCTTTCATCAAATCGACCAACTCTTTTGTAATAGCCATGCCTAATCCAGTACCGCCAAAGTTTCTGAATTTGCGGTTTTCTTCTTGTGAAAATTTATTAAAAATGGTGTCTAAATATTGTTTTTCCATCCCAATACCGGTATCTGAAATAACCAATTCAATTTCTTGAAAGAACACAGCATCCTTTAGTACATTACATTCAATTGTGATAGAACCTTTGTTTGTAAACTTTATGGCGTTTCCAATACAATTGAATAAAATCTGTTCTAATTTTATGGCATCTCCTTTAAAATTCAAATTGTTATCTTCTGAAATGAACCACTTTAAATCAAGTTCTTTTTGCTTTGATTTTGACTCTAATACGGCAACAACGCCATTAATTATTTGGTTCAAATCAAAATCGTTATGATCTAACGTCATTTCTCCCGCTTCAATTTTTGTTAAATCCAAAATGTTATTAACTATCGAGAGTAAATGTTTGGAGGCATATTTACTGTTTTTGACAAAACCAGATTGAATGTCATTCAAATCTTGTTTTTCGAGTTCTCTAATAAATCCAACAATAGCATTTAACGGTGTTCTAATTTCATGACTCATATTAGCTAAAAAATCTTTTTGCGTTTTAGCAGCCTCTTCCGCCTTTTGCTTTTCCTGCAAAAGAGCTACTTCAAGCCTTTTTTTATTTGTAATGTCCATGTGAATTCCAATAGACCCAATTAAATTATGTTTGTCATCAAAATTTGGAGCACCACTAATTGCCCACCATCTTATTTCGCCACTTTTGGTTATAATTGGCAGTTCATAAACGTCGGCAATTTCATTTTTACGTAGAGTTATTTTTTTCTTTAGAATTTTTTTAGCTTCATTGTTTAATAAAAAATCGGAAGGTTTTTTTCCTAATAATTCCTCATTTCCATAACCTGAAATGTTGATAAAACTTTGATTCACAAAATTTATTTTCTCGTCCAAATCCACTTCTAAAATTCCTAAGTTCATGTTGGCAATGATGTTTCTGAACTTAGCTTCTTGATTTTTTAATTTTATTTCTGCATTTTTTTGAATGGAAATGTCTTGAATAAACGAACAAAAAACGATTTCATTATTTTGAACAATAGGTGTTATAGCTATTTTTACTAAAAACTCTGTTCCCTTTTTGTTTTTTAAATGCTCTTCTAAATAGGTGTTTAAGTATTGTTCCTTTCCAAAATCAATGTAATCTTCCAGAATTTTTACAAATGCTTTTACACTTTTACTAGGCAATATAGACCTCAATAAACCCAGTTTTTCAACTTCTTTTGTTTCCCAACCAAAAATAGTTTCGGCTTGGTTGTTCCAAAAGGAAACTTTCCCATACCTGTCAAAAATGATGATGGCATCCAAGGCCGCATTCATAATTTGACGATTGGTGTTTTCACTTTGTTCAAGATGTTGTCTTGATTTTATTTGATCGGTTACTTCTCTATATTTCCATAAACTGCCTCTAAAAACCTTTTTAATATAAATTGGCACATAATCCCGTTCAAAATACCTTCCGTCTATTGTTTCAACTAACTCTCCAATAATTGTTTCATTGTTTTGAATGGCGGATTCAATATTTTGCTCGTTTTTTTCATATTCTTTAAAAGTATATTTTTCTTTTTCAAAAGTAGCTACAGTGTCCATCCCAATCATTTCATCTGGTGATAGAGGATTTTTATGCATGTCGCAAAAATATTGATTGCAGTAAATAACTTTCCTGTTTTCGTCAACCATTAAAATCCCAGAATGAATATTGGTCAATAAAATTTTCAACAAATCGTTGGTTTCATTCAGCTTTTCTTGCGCCTGAAGTTTTAAAATGTTTTGGTATTTTAAGTACTTTGAAATATAAAGTAATTCTTGTTTTTCTTTTTCTTCTACAAACGGGAAGTCTTGTTGGCTTTCAATAGCTTCGTATAAATTCTGAATCGAAAGCTCTTTTTGTTTAAATTCTTCTTTTAATTGGTTGTTTAGTTCATTGTATTCAATTTCACTTTCAGAAAAAGCGTTGTTCAATAAGTAAATGTCTTTTTCAAACGCATAGTACGAATCGTCTATTGCTCGAATAAATTGTTGCAGTTCCGGATTGTTTTTAAGATCCGTACTCAGGTATTTTTGAATTTGTTTGTTTAAAAGTTTGTGTAGCATAACCGTTACCTTCTTTCGTTTATCCCAATGATACTAATTACTTGATTAAGAAATTCGCTTTTAGCTTTCGGAACTAAGGGTGCAATTTCGCCAAAGGAATAGAAACCTGTCAAAACCGTTTTGTTGTCAAAAACCTCTGAAACAACTTCAATTTCTTCGTCAAATCTGTTGCCTAAAGCGGCTTTTCTGCCAATACAACTAATGATGATACCCAATTTTGGTGCCTCCGCATTTTGAGTTAAACAAATGGCTGCCGCGTCCGATGCGGCTTCTAAAATGTTGTTAAAATTTGTGCGCATAAATCTAATTTTACTGTTTTCCGGCACATCTCCCCCAAACTGCAAGCTATTTTCAGTTTCGTCAAAAGTAATAACGGTTCTTAAAATACTACTTTCAAAATTTTCGTTCTGAATGGCAATTGGAAAATTTAGTAAGGAATCATTTAATTTTTCTGCGTAAATCCCCATGTATTTTTTGTACACCTCCAACGCGCTTTTCCCGTCTATTTCGTACACAATAGTCCCTGCTGATTTTGTAATGGTACGTTCTAAGCCATAAGCATCACAACCGCCAAAAACACCATTTGAAACTTCCAGTTTTTCGCCATAAAACCCTACAGCTACAATTGTGTCAGTAGTACCAACTCCGTTGAGTCCCACTAACGTACTGTTTGTAATTTGGCGGTCGCTGGTATAGCCGCCTAAAAGCAAAGCGTCGGACTTTTTGACTTTATTCATCCCGTGTATCAAATCGGTGCCGTTTACAACGGTGTTTACAGAAACTATCAAAACCAGTTTTAAATGATCCTCTTCCAGTGCTTTCATTAAAAATTTCCCAGCTTCAAAGGAAGATGCATAATCGGTAGTTTTTACCGAAACCGCTTTTGTTGTTGCCGATTCAAACGCAAGAGCCGTTAACGAAATGGCATTTTCAGTTACCTCATTACTAAAAAATGCATTTGTTGAAGACCCCATCAAAATCGTAGCGTTTGGAAATTTATTTTTAATACTTTCAAACATTGTAGGGTCCGAAATCAATTCGCTTTCGCCAAAGCTCAATACCAATTGCGCAGTAGTGAAGTCCATGTTTTCCTCATTTTGTTTGGTTTCAAAATGGTTTTTTTTAAGTAAAGCAGCAGCTATTTTCATAATGTGGCATCTTTTATAGTCAAAAAAAGGGTTGTTTTTTTGGAACAAGTGAGACAAATATAACTAAAAATGGAAGATGACCAATAGACGTTCCTTTTTAGGAAGCACCAATCCTGTTACAACAACTACAACAGCGCTGGAATAGCGGTTACAGACAAAACAAAACCAATTTGTTTCCTGTACCCTCGCAGCCAATGTCATTAAGTTAAGCTTTAGTTGTCCTTCTGACCAAGGAAGCATCTCATGTTAGTTGCTCACTTTATGTGATTTCTCCTCCGTCGAAATGACATAATTAGGGTCGATTTTCCTTAACTTAATGGCATTGCCCTTGCGGTAGAAGATTTTTCAATAACTGCGCCAAGAATTTATCCTAATCCGTCAAAAGGGTCGTTAACGGTACAAACCAAAACTGGGTTGAACACTAGTGTAATTTACAACCAAACAGGCACTGTGGTACAAACAATAGCGGTAAACAGCAAAAAAGAAGGCAACGAGGTAGCGGTAAACGGTCTGGCAACAGGAGTTTCATTGTTCGTGCTACGCACGCAACGAAACTCTAGCTGTTAGGTGCCGTTATTTATTTTTTCAATCGTCCGAACTCTTTTCAAATATTTGATGTAATTACCTTTTGTCAACATAGGATATTTAAATCTTGCAGCAATTTCATAAATGTCTTTTTGTGTTAGTGCGTCAATTTTATAGTTTTCCTTTTCACAAATAACATGAACACCTTTAATTTTTTCATGAAATTTGTAACAGGATAAATAAAGATTAATAATTTCTGTTTTTGTAAATTGTTTAAATATTAAAGATGAAAGAAGAATTTCAAAATATTTTCTCTTAAATGTCTGTTCATTATTTTTCAATATAGTTCTGACAAGTTGTTGTTCTATTGTACTTGCTCCTTGTATTCTATTGTTTGAAAAATTATTGATTATTGCTCTAAAAATAGAAATGACATCATGTCCATTGTGATTGTAAAATCGTTTGTCTTCAATGCTAATAGTTGCATTTATTAATTGTTCGGGAAGCTGAACTTTATTTAAATGCAAAGATACATTTTCGGTTAAGTGTATTTTAAGTTCTCTGAATTCCTTTGAAATATATAGGTTTATATAATAAAGTCCACGAACTAATATATATGAAACATAATTAATAATTTTAACCATTTTTAGACCAAACACTTGTTCCACTTGAATTTGCTGCTGTGGAAATAAAATTACCATTCATTTCAGTTCTTTTAAAAATTGGAATTGTTAATTCAATTGATGTTGAAGATGTTCTTAGAGTGCCATCTTCTTTAATAAGTAAATATAGCTTAGAACGTCTAAGAAAATTTCTTTGATAATGTCCTTCAATTTCCAATTCAACTCTCTTTTCAGGCGGGTATTCATAATGTAAACTACCATCTGCATTTAAGTCTTTTGTTTTTTCACCTCGTCCAGAAATTTGAGTTCCTAGTTGCAATAAATGAATTTTATATTCAACAGACATTCCCATGTAAGGGTTGCGTGTAGTTTTTGTCGTTTTATTTGTTGTATTCCATTCACCAGTTAAATTTTTTTGCCGAAAAACATACTCATTAATTCCAAAAAGCAACAGAGCGAACAATACACCTCCAATTAAATTTGAAATTGTATCCTGAAATATTGAATTAGCATCGAGTTCAAACCATTTTTTATCTTTATTAGTATTATTTTCAGTAGATGTTTCTATTTGAGATTTAGCCGATTTTTTTGATTCCGCTGATAATGTATTGCAAGATTTATTTAGAGAATCACTTTTTGTTGGATTAGCTACATGAATATTTTGGAGATTAATAGTCATAAGTCCTATAGTCACAAGTAAAATTGTTGTTAATTTCATCATTTGTAATGTTGTTTGTTCGGTTTAGTTTTATAATGGCACCTAACTCGTCTATAGGCGAAATAAACTTTCGTTTATACTCCCAAAATTGGGTAGATTGGCGAAGGTTTGTTTCGCTTTATTGACTCTTCAAATATATAAAATAAAACCAAAAATTCTAAAAAACCTTTTTGACACAAAAAATAGCACTGTTGTTTATTTATAATTGAAATGGCAAATAATTTTAGGTATTCCTCACAATTCAATGCAAAACCAAGGGTTTTAAAAAAGACACCATTAGCTACTAATTTTTTTCTATCTGATTTTAAAACTTAATTCGGAGGTTTTAGATTGTTAATTGGAGTGCTTAAAGATTTTAGTTCAGATGCCGTTGTTTGGTAAACAACGGTATCTGATGCTAAAACAATAGCCTCTCCGCATGACGCAATGGCATCTTTAGATAAAACAATAGCCTCTCAGCATGACACAATGGCATCTTTAGGTAAAACAATAGCATCTCTGGATGACACAATTGCATCTCGTGGTTCTGAAACAGTATCTCGTGGTCTTGAAATAGCTATTCGTGGTTGTTTTATGGAAGGACTAGCTACAAAAAGAGCGATAATGCGATCACTACTAGCGGAAGCATTTAATTGTTCTACACAAAAAAAACTCGGTTTGGTTGCCGTCTTTTCCTATAATGAATTTACTCATAGTAGCTTGTTTTACTTCATAAAAAAATGCAAAACCAATGTTTTATGCAAGTAAAAACTACTACTATTTGAAGAAAAAGCTTTGGGGTTTTTAGACAGTTTGACGCTACACAGCATTGTAAAAGAACAACCCCATTGTAAAAAAGTGGGGTTGTTTTGTTTAAAATTAGAGTTTGTCAATCCAAAAAAGAATTAAACTATATTTGTCAATAAAGTAACAACACTATGAAAAAATATTTAATATTATCCATACTTTTAATTTTTGCTTCAATACCAGTTGCATTAGGACAATACTCTACTGGAACTTATGGTTTAGGTTGGCAAAACACATCTGTTAAAATAGTTACCAGCCCTACTACAGTAACCATAACTTTAAAAGGCGAAAGCACAAGATGGCTTGCTTTAGGTTTTGGCACAAATGTCATTGCGATGGGCAACTGTACCGATATGTTCATTTGGAACGACACGCCCGACAGGGATTTTACCCCTACACATGTAGGAAACGATTACCATTACATGCCGGTGCCTGATGCGGACCAAAGTTGGACTATTGTTTCCGACACCGTAACGGCGGGTATCCGCACAATAGAAGCTACAAGGGCGTTGGTTTCGGCAGGGGATTACACGTTTTTAAACGACAGTTCATTCCTTCAAATTATATTTGCGCAAGGTGCTACCACTACTTTGGCATATCATGACACAAATGTACATGGAACAAGAGCTATAACTAGATTTGCCACACTCGCCTTAGAGGATTTTTCAATAACTGCGCCAAGAATTTATCCTAATCCGTCAAAAGGGGCGTTAACGGTACAAACCAAAACCGGGTTGGACACCATTGTAATTTACAACCAAACAGGCGCTGTGGTACAAACAATTGCTGTAATCAGCAAAAAAGAAGGCAATGAAGTAGCCGTAAACGGTCTGGCAACCGGCGTTTACATTTTTGAATTGCAAAACGGCACGGAAAAAACGTACAAAAATGTAGTGGTGGAATAAACGCTGCACAGTATTTTTAAACAACAACCCCATTGTAAAAAAGTGGGGTTGTTTTGTTTAAAAAGCAGTTTGTCAATCCAAAAAAGAATTAAACTATATTTGTAATTAAAGAAACAACACTATGAAAAAATATTTATTATTATCTATACTGTTAATTATTGCTTCAATAACAACTTCTTTTGGACAATATACCTCTGCGACACATGGTTTAGGTTGGCCAAATACAACTATTAGAATAGACACCAGCCCCACTACGGTAACCTTGACTTTAAAAGGCGAAAGCACAAGATGGCTTGGGGTAGGTTTTGGCACTAATGTCATTACAATGAACAACTGTACCGATATGTTTATTTGGAACGATACGCCCGACAGGGATTACACACCTACTTATGTAGGAAACGATGGACACTACATGCCGACGCCTGATGCGGACCAGAGTTGGACTATTGTTTCCGACACCGTAACGGCGGGTATAAGAACTATTGTAGCTACAAGGGCGTTGGTTTCGGCAGGGGATTACACGTTTTTAAATGACAGTTCCAGTATGCGTATTCTTTTTGCACAAGGCGACACACCAACTCTCGCTTACCACGGGACAAGTAATGAACATAGTCCAACAATTTTTACTAGAGATTTATGGCTAGCTTTAGAGGATTTTTCAATAACTGCGCCAAGAATTTTTCCTAATCCGTCAAAAGGGTCGTTAACGGTACAAACCAAAACCGGGTTGAACACCATTGTAATTTACAACCAAACAGGCGCTGTGGTACAAACAATTGCTGTAAACAGCAAAAAAGAAGGCAATGAGGTAGCAGTAAACGGTCTGGCAACCGGCGTTTACATTTTTGAATTGCAAAACGGCTCGGAAAAAACGTACAAAAATGTAGTGGTAGAGTAAACGCTAAAAACGTATTGTAAAACAACAACCCCATTGTAAAATAGTGGGGTTGTTTTTTTTTGAGTGTACTCAAGCTAACTACTCCTCCTGAAAGTGTGGTTTGTTGTAATAAAAAAACAGCATCGAAATGGAATTGTGCTGCTTTGAACCAAAACTTCTTATGTATTGTGGTTAGGTCGTTTTTTAAGCGAAATAAAGAAAGTAAAGCCAACTGTAATGCTTTCGTTTTCTTTTTGCTATTTTTGAAAAAAAATTACCAAGATTTTCTACAATGAAAAACTATTTTTTTGGCCTATTACTTTTAATTAGCAGCAGCACTTTTGGTCAGACTTCAAAACTAAATGGCGAACATTTTCCGGTTTTTAACGGTTGCGAGAACGAGAACAAAGCACTAGTAGAAGCTTGTTTTTACAAGCAGGTGCAAGATTTTATTTTCACCCATTTTAAAGTGCCCGAAAAGCTGTCCAATCAAAATTTTAATGGATTTGTAACTGCAGTTTTTGAGGTAAATGAAACGGGAAAGTTCCAGCTGCTTTATGTTGATGCATCCGAAAAAGAATTAGTTGCCGCTAGTCAAAATGTGTTTAATTTGTTTCCGGTAATAGCACCTCCAACTTTTAACGGTGTGCCAACGTATGGGAAATATACGGTTAAAATAAATATTCCGCTCCAATCGGCGGCTCAAATAGCTACCGAAAAAGAAGCGCAACGCATTGCGGATGCAACCAATTTTGCAAAAACACGAAACAAAGCACTTACAGAATTTGACAGTGTGGTATATAAAAAATTCAACAAACCACAGTTTAAAAGTAATTTAAACATTCCGTTTTCGCATAGTTTTTACGCTCGTTTTGATGCCGCCTTAAATCAAATTGGCAGTAACAATCATACGGGTTCAAAACCTTTTTTGTATTCGGAAGTGCTTAAATATTACGATTTAAAAGCCGAAACAGAAAAGCTAGTAAAAGGAAGTAACGGCTGGTGGAATAGAAAAATTTGGGACGAAAACAGTGTTCAAATTCAAGGCGACGGATACTGGTTTACCTTAAATCCAATTTTTGATTTGCAAACGGGTAAAACAGTTGCAGGCAAAACCCAAAGTACATTTGTAAACACAAGAGGACTTCAGTTTCAGGGCGGATTGGGCGAACAGCTAAATTTTACAACCACCATTTACGAAAGTCAAGGACGCTTTGCGGATTATTACAACCGTTATGCCGAATCCATTCAGCCAGATGGAGGAAATCCAGCCATTATTCCAGGTATTGGAATTGCAAAAGAATTTAAAACGAACGCCTACGACTTTCCCTCTGCAGAGGCGAATTTAACATTTACGGCAAATAAATTCATTAACCTACAGTTGGGATTTGGTAGGAATTTTATTGGCGACGGTTACCGTTCCTTATTAGAAGGCGATGCGGCGAGTCCGTATCCTTATTTAAAAATGAATACTACATTTTGGAAAATAAAATACACCAATACGTACATGTGGTTAAAAGACGTTAGAACCGATGTGACGGCAGATAAAACGTATGCTACAAAGTACATGGCAAATCATTATTTGAGCTACAACATTTCTAAAAAAATGAACATTGGTTTTTTTGAATCTGTAATTTGGTCCAACGCCAACGGTCGCGGTTTTGATATGAATTTTGTTAATCCAATTATTTTTTATCGAACGGTTGAGTTTACGTCTTCTGCCAGAAATGGGAACGCACTTTTAGGTTTTACATCCAAGTACAAATGGAACAATCAAGTTACTTTTTATGGACAGTTTTTGTTAGATGAATTTTCAATTTCAGCAGTAAAAGCAGGGAACAATAGTTGGAAAAACAAATGGGGCTATCAATTGGGTGTAAAATATTTTAACGCTTTAAATGTTCCTAACTTGTTACTGCAAGTAGAATACAACCACGTAAGACCTTACACCTATTCACATTTAGATGCGTTGACAAATTATGGGCACAACAATCAAAGTATGGGACATCCTTGGGGTGGCAATTTTAAAGAATTGGTGTTCATTACCCGATACAATAAAGGGCGGTATTTTGCAGATTTTAAATTCACTTACGGACTTAGAGGCCTTGATTTTAATACAACAACGGATCCAGCAAATTACGGCAGTAACATTTATTTAAGTTATGACAGTAACCGACCTTTTGATACAGGAGTAAAGGTAGGGCAAGGAAATACAACTACCCTATACATGACTGATTTGCAACTTGGCTATTTAGTAAATCCCAATACAAACATGAAATTATTTGGTTCAATAATTTACAGAAGTTCCAATCCATTTGAAGAAAATGCTGTTTATTTAAAAGAAAGCACCACGTGGTTTTCACTTGGGTTGAGATGCGATGTTTTCAATTGGTATTTTGATTACTAATCGATTCCTTCTTCTTTTTTAGCACGTTTTTTTTCAAATGTCAACACCAAAGAAGGTAAAACTAGTAGGTTAGCAAACATTGCAAATAGTAAGGTACAAGAAATTAAACCGCCTAAAGCAATAGTTCCACTAAAACTTGAAACAGTAAAAATAGCAAATCCAAAAATCAGGACAATTGAAGTGTAGAAAGTACTGATGCCGGTTTCTCGTAAAGCACTAAAAACAGATTTCTTGATTTTTCCGTTATTTTGAATCAAATCATGTCGGTATTTTGCCATAAATTGAATGGCGTTATCTACCGAAATACCAAAAGCTATACTGAACACCAAAATAGTAGAAGGTTTTAACGGAATGCCTAAATAGCCCATTAATCCGGAAGTAATGCACAAAGGTAAAATATTGGTTATAACAGAGGCCAGCACCATTTTAACTGAACGAAACAAATAAGCCATTAATCCAGCAATTAAAAAAATGGCAAAAATTAAGGATTCAATCAAGTTGTCTATTAAATAACTGGTTCCTTTTTGAAAAACATACGCTTTGCCTGTAAGTGTAACTTCAAATTGCTCTTTTGGAAAAAGAACGGCTATTTTTTTTCTGATTTTGGTTTCTATTTTAGCCATTTCATCTGTCCCAATGTCTTTCATGAACGTAGTTATTCTTGCATATTGTCCCGTTGAATCAACATAACTTTTTAACAAATTGTCTTTGCTTTTTTTGGTTGCGTTTTTAGCATAAGACAATATAAAAGTTTGCTCTTGTGCCGTTGGTAATTCGTAATAATCAGGATTACCGTTGAAATAAGCTTGTTTGGAATATTTAATTAAATTAACAATCGATACCGGTTTAGAAAGTTCCGGAATTGTAGCAATTGTTTCTTGTAATTCATCCATTTTTTTAAGCATAGAAAGTTTCATAACCCCTTTTTTGTGTTTGGTGTTAATCATAATTTCTAAAGGCATTACGCCATTAAACTCTTTTTCGTAAAAAAGAATGTCTTTAAAAAATGAAGCTGATTTTGGCATTTCTCCAATTAAACTTCCTGAAACTTTCATTTGTAAAACCCCAATGACACTAAAGCATAATAAAGCGCCATAAATCAAGTATATTTTTTTTCTGTTGTTTTTAACTACAAATTCAACCCAATTTAGCAATTTAGCAATGTAAGTTCGGCTTAAATGATTCAAATGCTTTTCTTTTGGTAAAGGCATGAAACTATACACTATAGGCACTACTACTAGCGTTAGCAAATATACTGTCACTACATTTATTGAAGTTACCAATCCAAATTCAAAAAGCAAGTCGTTGCCGGTTATCATAAAAGTAGCAAAACCAGCAGCCGTTGTTAAGTTTGTCATTAAGGTAGCCACTCCAATTTTTGAAATTACGCGTTGCAAAGCCTTTGCTTGATTTTGATGAATTTTTACTTCTTGCTGATACTTATTTATCAAAAAAATACAATTCGTTATACCGATAACTATAATTAAAGGAGGAATTATAGCTGTTAGAATGGTTATTTTGTAATGGAACAACCCTAAGGTACCAAAAGACCACATCACTCCAATAATCAATATGCAAATAGAAATAAAGGTGGCTCTAAAGGACCGGAAAAAAAAGAAAAAAATTGCCGAAGTAATCAATAAAGCAGCACCAATAAAAAGCCCAATTTCACCTTTCATATTGTCCGCGTTTATGGTTCGGATATACGGCATTCCAGAAACTCTAAGGTCTATGTGGGTTGCTTTTTCAAACTTCTCAATTTTTGGAACGAGGTTTTCTAATATAAATGTTTTCCTGATTGGAGTGTTTACAATATTCTTTTTTAGATAGATTGCAGAACGAATACTTCCTGTTTTTTTGTTGTACAATAGGCCTTCATAAAAAGGTAAATTTTCAAACAAATCCTTTCTAATCGTTTTTAAATAAGCTGCGTTTTGAGTTTTAGTTGCATCAATAAATGGAGTAAGCTCAAATTTTTCTGCTGTTTCATTTTTTTGAAGCTTTTTCAAATCATTTAGAGAGATAACCAAATCAATTTCTTTACAGCTTTTTAGGCTGTTCATTAATTCGTTCCAAGCTTTGAAATTATTTGGAGTAAAAAAAGTAGTGTCTTTAAATCCTATTACAATAAGATTGCCTTCTTCACCAAATTTCGACAAAAAAGCATCGTATTGTTGGTTAACGATGTGTTTTTTAGGAAGCAAATTAGCTTCTGAATAGGTCATTCCAAGGTTTTGCCATTGAAAGGCTAAAAACACAGTTATAGCAAAAATAACTCCAAGTATGGTTATTCTATTTTTAAGAACAATCCTAGCGATTAATTCCCAAAAACCAACTTTCAAAGTTTTTATCATAGTTTAAAATAAAGGAATGCAAAGGTAATCAAAACGATTAAAATGTATAGTCCAAAGTGTTAACTTTAATCTAAAACTATCTCTTTTAAAAAGCTTTGCTTTAATTTTAGATTATTTTTTTTTAGAATAGTTTAATTTCAATAATTGTTTTCTCATCTTTGTAGGGCAAAAGACATTATTTTCAATACTTTTCAGCATGAAAAATTATAAAAATTCTATTTTCTATGTGGTTATAACAGGTGGTTTTACTTGTTTGATATATTGGATTGCTACTAAAGGAAAAGAATTAGAGGCGGGAAAATTACTTCAAATTCCAGTAAACGAAAGCGATCATTGGGTTGATTTTATGGCATCGTTAAAGCTTAATTTACACCATCCTTTAGCCATTTTGCTTGCTCAAATTATAACTATAATACTTGTTGCTCGTTTTTTTGGGTGGCTTTTTAGAAAAATTGGACAGCCCTCAGTAATTGGAGAAATAATTGCGGGAATCTTTTTAGGACCATCTTTAGTAGGTTCTTATTTCCCTGAGTTTTCTTCAGCACTTTTTCCCTCAGAATCGTTAGGAAATTTGCAGTTTTTGAGCCAAATTGGATTAATTCTATTCATGTTTGTAATAGGAATGGAACTGGATTTAAAAGTTTTGAAAAACAGAGCAAATGAAGCGGTAGTTATTAGTCATGCAAGTATTGTTTTTCCATTTTCGTTAGGCATTGGATTGTCCTATTTTGTTTATTATCGTTTTGCACCTGAAGGGATAGCCTTTTTGTCTTTTGCTTTGTTTATGGGAATAGCCATGAGTATTACAGCTTTTCCTGTTTTAGCTAGAATTGTACAAGAACGAGGTATTCACAAAACCAAATTAGGCGCAATAGTTATTACTTGTGCTGCCGCCGATGACATTACAGCTTGGTGTATTTTAGCTGCTGTTATAGCAATAGTAAAAGCAGGCAGTTTTGTAAGTGCATTATATGTAATTGGACTAGCAGCACTATATGTAATAGCGATGTTAATAATGGTGAAACCTTTTTTAAAGAAAATAGGTGAACTGTATGGGTCAAAAGAAAAATTAACAAAACCTGTTGTAGCAATTTTTTTCTTAACTCTAATTATATCGTCTTATTTAACTGAAGTCATTGGAATTCATGCACTTTTTGGAGCATTTATGACTGGAGTTATCATGCCAGATATCACCAAATTTAGATCTGTAATTATTGAAAAAGTTGAAGATGTTTCATTAATTCTTTTACTACCCCTTTTCTTTGTTTTTACTGGTTTGCGGACGCAAGTTGGATTAATTAACGATCCTTATTTATGGAAAATCACTGGGTTTATTATTTTTGTTGCGGTTTTGGGAAAATTCTTAGGAAGCGCATTAGCAGCAAAATTTGTAGGTCAATCTTGGAGAGATAGTTTTACTATAGGAGCCTTAATGAATACAAGAGGACTCATGGAACTTGTTGTATTAAACATTGGGCTAGATTTAAAAGTGCTAACACCAGAAGTTTTTACAATGATGGTAATTATGGCTTTAGTTACAACTTTTATGACAGGGCCAGCCTTGGATTTAATCAATTTTATTTTTAAAACAAAAGATGTTTCCAATACGGAAGAGCCTCTAAACGAAAACAAATTCAATATTCTACTTTCATTTGGAAATAATGAAAAAGGCAAATCACTTTTGCGTTTAGCAAATAGTTTGGTTAAAAAACAAAATGAAGCTTCTACAATTACCGCCATGCATCTAACATTGAGTGACGAAATGCATTCTTTTAATTTAGAAGAATATGAAAAAGACCGATTTAACCCCATTTTGGAAGAATCAAAAGAGTTGAAACAAGAAATTAAAACCATTTTTAAAGCCACTGTTGATATAGAAACAGATATTTCAGACAGAGCTAATTCTGGTGATTATGACTTGATATTAGTCGGATTAGGAAAATCAATCTTTGAAGGCACTCTTTTAGGAAAAGTACTTGGATTTACAACCAGAATTATCAATCCAGATAGACTTATTGATAAATTTACAGGTAAAGAAGGGCTTTTTGAAAATTCTCCATTCGATGAAAGAACAAGACAAATCATATCTAAAACTAAAAAGCCATTAGGGATTTTAATTGACAAAGAACTTGTAACTGTAACTAAAGTTTTTGTACCCATATTCAGTGCTGAGGATTCCTTTTTGATGGATTACGCTCAAAAATTGATATACAACAACAATTCTCAAATAACGTTATTAGACAATAACAATTTAGCAAAAACAAATTTTGTAATTGAAAGCGCTATTTTTTCTTTAGAAAACAAACATTCAGATAACATTAGTTTGATGGACGAACGAATAATCAAAAAACAGTTTTTAGAAAAACAAGACTTGATGATGATTAGTTTAGAAAGCTGGAAAAAACTAGTTGATTCACAAAGTGAATGGTTGAGTTCAATTCCATCGGTATTAATTATAAAACCTTAGTTACAATCCTAAATCTAAAATAAAGCTGAGTTTAACGGCTATATTTTGTTCAAAATGTGGAAGCTGATTCGGGCCATAGCGATAAAAGCCACTCAAACCAAATCCTTTGTAAATTTGATTTAGCTCTATCCCCGATTCAAAAAAACCTTTTTCTAAAGTTTTGTAAGGGAATCCAATATGTTGTTCGGGTTTTGTTAAGTTACCCCAAGCCATTCTTGATACAAAAACAAAATTAGGTCTGACTTTTTTTAATAAAGTAATTCTTTTAAAACCATGCTTTAATTGTAACATGGCAAATTCATTTGAGAAAAATTCATTAAAATACATGGTTTCGAAACTGTTTTTACTTGCAATGGTAATTCTTTGTGCTATTCCATTTTTTGTTAAGCTGTTTGGAGAAGTATTGTACAAATGTGTTATTGGAACATCGCCTAAAGCATAGCCGCTTTCAAATAAAACACTTGTTTTTTGTCCATTTAGATAGTGATTTTCATATTCTGCTTTAAAATCAAATTTAGTGAATTCAAAATCGTTTTTAATGATTTTTGGCAAGGACTTTGTAAACTGAAATGTAAATTTTGGAAATCTTTTTTCAATTTCTAAACGACCATTTGGAGTTTGCATATAATCGCTAAATGGATTCCATTGCAATGATACTAAGGCTGTAGTCATGTTGTAAACATTGTAGTTTCTACCATTTAACGAATAAATATAATCAAATTTTGGTTCAACTATGGTGTGTGATACTTCCCAAATGCTTTCTGTTTTTGGAATAATTTTGGTTTCGGCAAACATTTTCCAACTTACATAATTGTAAAAAGTACTTAAATTGATTGGTCTAGGATCGTATAATTTGAAAGCTTTTCTATCTATAGCAAAAGTAGTACTTGCTATTTCTCTAATATCATCTGTATATGAGCTTCCAATCCAGGAGTTGGAATATTTACCAACTCTTGTCGCTATTCCTAGGTTGTATTTAAATTCTCCGTCTTTAGTACCATAATTACTATATCCTTCAATCCTGTATTTTCTTGAAAATTTTTCGTTTGTAATTCCACCAATTCCAACTCTAAATCCTTCGTAATTGTTATAACTTGCTATTTTTTTTAAATCAAAATCAAAAAAACTTAGCGGTAAATAGCCGTTATAAATTTTCCTTCCTAATCGAACCCTGCTTTCCAATCTTTTTTTGATGGAAATACTATCCAAAACTAAATAGGTTTTTTGACTTCGAACATCTAAACTGTCTTTTCTATATTTTTCCCAAAAAGAATCGGGTTTGTTTATAGCATTTTCATTTACATCAACTGTAATGAATGGCTTTTTAAGAACTATTGGTTTATTGTAATTAAAATCAAAATAGTTTGTTTGCGATAAAAGATAAGTGTAATCTGAAGCTACTTTTTCTCTTGGTCTAAAATCTTCCGTTGCTTCTCCGTCAAATTGAATAGTACCAACTAAAATCTTTATGTCCTCGTCGTTTTTGCCTTTAACAATTTTAAAAGATTTGCCAGTTGGAAACCAAATATTTTCATTTTTTAAATACTCAAATTCATGAATTCCTGTAATGTCCAAAACGCCTTTAATTCGCATTACGGCTTTTGCAATAGCAAATGATTTGGTATCGATATACAATAATCCTTCAAGTCCAGTTTGCTTCTTTTTATTTTTAAAATGAATTAGCGCAACTTCTCGCTCATTTACTTTCGTTGTACCTAAAAATTGAAAACGGTAATCGTCAAATGAGTTCTTATGAATAGGACTTTTATAATTGGTTTCAAAAAGTGCATATTGGTTGTCGTAAATCGAAAAAGACTGTAAATTGAATCCTAAAACTTCGTAAATAGGTTGTTTAAAACCTGCCATTTTAGTACCAATTACCGTTTCTTTTAAATGGTTATTCGAATATTGAAACGATGAAACTTTTTCGGTTTGGAATAAATGTTGTTTGTTGACAATGCGCTTAAATATATAGTCAGAAGAATCGATTTTTGATAACGTTTTAATGCCTTTTTTAGTAACAAATACAGAGTCAATCCGACCTTTAATAGAATCGGAATTTGCAGTTACTATAATTTTGGAGTAGGTTTTAAACTCAAACGTTTTGAATTTTACTAGCGGATTATTAGCTTTTTTTGAAAATATAACTTTTTTAATCAAAGCATTGGCTTTGTTTTCATTGGATACCAACACCTCTTTTAGGTTTTCAGTTTCGGGAGTAAGGTACAGGTTATAATATTTTTTTTTAATATCAATTGCTACGGTTCTCTCATGATACCCAATATAGGAAACCGTGATTGCTACGTTGCTTTTATTAGTAGATATGGAAAATTTACCATCATTATCTGCCAATACATTTGTTTCAAAATTAGTGCTTATTGTTGCAAAAGGAAGAGGTTTGTTTGTTGTGCCATCTCTAACAACTCCGCTTATTTGAAATTGAGCTTGTGCTAATCCAGTAATAAATAAAAGCAAAAAGCAAAATTGTTTCATAAACACATTTAAAACCGTTTAGGTTTTGAGCACAAAAATAACCAAAAAAAAATCCGTTCACTTTTGAGAACGGATTTTAATAAAGTTTTAACGCAATTTACACTTTCATAATTTCGGCTTCCTTTACAACTAAATGTTCCTCAATCTTTTTGATGAAACTATCTGTCAATTTTTGAACCGTTTCTTCTGCTGTTTTGCAAATATCTTCTGAAGTGCCTTCTTTTTCAAGTTTTTTAATGTCGGTATTCGCTTCTTTTCTGGAATTTCTGATGCCGACCTTAGCATCTTCTGCTTCTGCTTTTGCTTGTTTGGACAAATCTCTTCTGCGTTCTTCAGTTAGTGGAGGAACACTTATTATAACCACATCACCGTTATTCATAGGATTAAAACCAAGATTAGCTATCAGTATTGCTTTCTCAATTGGTTGAATCATCTTTTTTTCATAAGGTTGAATAGTAATAGTTCTTGCATCCGGAACATTAATGTTTGCCACTTGTGATAAGGGAGTTTGAGCTCCATAATAATCAACAAAAACACTGCCAAGCATCTGTGGAGAAGCTTTTCCTGCACGAATATTTAAGAATGATTTTTCTAAATGTGCAATAGTACTGTTCATAGCTTCTTCTGTACTATCTAAAATAAAAGTAATTTCTTCTGTCATTTTTAAAAGAATTTAAGTATTGAAAAGCAAGTTAAACACACGTTTAAGCTTGTCTAAAATTAAATGTTGACTACAGTACCAATATTTTGACCTTCACAAATTTTTAATAAATTACCTATTTTATTCATGTCAAAAACTACTATTGGTAATTGGTTTTCTTGGCTAAGAGTAAAGGCGGTTGTATCCATTACGTTTAACCCTTTTTTTAAAACATCATCAAAAGAGAGGTAATCGAATTTTACGGCATCTTTATCTTTTTCTGGATCAGCAGTGTAAATACCATCTACGCGTGTTCCTTTTAAAATCACATCTGCATCAACTTCAACTCCACGTAAAACAGCTGCGGTATCGGTTGTGAAATATGGATTTCCTGTGCCTGCACCAAAAATAACAATTCTTCCTTTTTCTAAGTGCCTAACAGCTCTTCTTTTAATGTAGGGTTCAGCAATCGCTTCAATTTTTAAAGCAGTTTGTAAACGGGTTAGCATACCTTTATCCTCTAAAGCACCTTGAAGTGCCATTCCGTTTATAACGGTAGCCAACATACCCATATAATCGCCTTGAACACGATCCATACCATTGCTGGCTCCTGCCACCCCTCTGAAAATATTACCACCTCCAATTACAATTGCAATTTGAACTCCTTTATCATGAATTTTTTTAATTTCTTCAGCATATTCCGCAAGTCTTGCTGGGTCAATTCCATATTGTCTGTCTCCCATTAAAGCTTCGCCACTTAATTTCAGAAGTATTCTTTTGTATTTCATGCTTTTGATTTTTAAAATTTTCGTAGGCTTTTACAAACTCAAACCATTTGAGTAGAAAAAGTTTTTTCAGATGCAAATATATACATTTCTTCATTTTTTTTGGTCAAATATTTAGATATGTAACATTTCTTACATAACCTACTATATTGAATTTATACCTTTGCTTAACAAATAATCAAAACACATGAATACGACAATAAAAAAAAGTTTGCAAAACAGTTTCTCGTATCAAGAATATAGAAATCTAATTGCGAAATTAGCCAATGATGGAGCAACAACAGGAGAAATTCAAACTGAAACAAATATAGGTTTTACCAAATTGAACGATGCTAGAATGCACCGATTGGACAAAACAATTCAAATTAATGAGGAAGTACAAAAAGTTTTAGAAAATACAACTAAATCCTATATTTGGCTTGTTATTGCAGAAAGTTGGTGTGGCGATGCGGCTCAAATTTTACCAATTATCAATAAAATGGCACAAATTACTTCTAAAATTGAATTGAGAATTGTTTTGCGCGATCAAAATGACGATTTGATGTTACATTTCTTGACTAACGGTACAAAATCTATTCCCAAATTACTACTACTTGATGCCAAAACAAATGAAGTTTTAAACAATTTTGGGCCTAGACCAATTGGTGCTAAAGAAGTAATTGAAAACTATAAAAACAAGCACGGAATAGTTGACGAAACCGCTAAAATTGAATTGCAAAAATGGTATTTAACAGATAAAGGAATTTCTACGCAAAAAGAAATTTTGGCGCTGATGTAACAATTACCCCTTTTTTTTAGTTTAACAATATCAAAATCTTTAATACAAAACATTTTGCAGTGGCTTAATGTAAACGGACATTTTCACAAAACAAGTTTGTTTTAATTAGTATTAGCAACATAGGTAGGTTTAACCTAATAAAAGATTGCTAAAGTGAACAGTCCGTAAACAAAACCTTATTGAAGTATTGATTTTGGTAAGTTGTCAAATTTTTCGGGAGAAACACCATTTTCAACAGAAAAAGAACCAATTTTTGTACGGCGTAATTGAGTTAAATGGCCACCAGATAATAAGGCTTTTCCAAAATCAAAAGCTATAGATCGGATATAAGTGCCTTTGCTACAAACTATTCTGAAATTAATGTCAGGAAGTTGGATTTTGGTAATTTCAAATTCATATATAGTAGTTTTTCTAGATTCAATTACTACTTCTTCGCCAGCACGAGCGTGTTCATACAGCCGTTTTCCATCTTTTTTTATGGCAGAAAAAACGGGTGGTTTTTGATCTATTTCGCCTATAAACTGTTGCGAAGTATTTAGAATTAAAGCTTCTGTAATGTGTTCAGTAGGAAAAGTAGCATCAATTTCAGTTTCTAAATCATAGGATGGAGTTGTAGCTCCAATAGTAATAGTTCCGGTATATTCTTTTGCTTGAATCTGAATTTCTGTAATTTTTTTGGTGAATTTTCCCGTACAAACAATCAACAATCCAGTTGCTAAAGGATCTAATGTTCCTGCATGTCCGATTTTAAATTTCTTTGGAAGATCGTATTGATGTTTTAAAATGTATTTTAATTTATTCACCGCTTGAAACGAACTCCAAGTCAATGGCTTGTCAATTAATATAACTTGACCTTCTAGAATGGTTTCGGTAGTCATCATTTATTTATGATTTGAAATCAATAAAATCAGCATTATAACACCTATAGCGATTCTATAAAAACCAAAAAATTTGAAACCATATTTGTTTAAAATTTCTATAAAAAATTTAACCGCTAAAACAGCGACAAAGAAAGAAATTATACATCCAATAGCAAATGAAATAGTATTGTCGTGTGTAAATAAAGTATTTAGGTTTTCTTTAGAAAAAATTTGAGACAAACTAATCTTTATACTTTGTTCTTGAGATTCGCTAATGTTGTTTAATATTAAATAATTTCCCTTACAAGCATCATAAAAACTTTTGGAACTAGCCGCTATCATTGTTGGAACGGCTAAAAAAAATGAAAATTCTGCAGCAGATTTTCGAGTTAGTTTTTGAGACATTCCTCCAATTATCGTTGAGGCACTTCTACTTAATCCTGGAAAAAGAATACTTAATACTTGAAAACTTCCAATTTTTAATGCAGTTGAATAAGAGATTTCTTTTTCATCTGTAATAACACTTTGTTTGAAAAAATTATCAATAAAAATTAAAACAATACCCCCAAGAATCATAACTATTGAGATAAACCATAAATTGCCCAATGCACTTTCGATATGTTTTTTAAATATAATTCCGAAAATTAATGCTGGAACAACTGCTACAATTAATTTAAGATAAAATTTAAGATTTTTAAAATCAAAAAACTTCTTCCAATACAAAACTACAATTGCTAAAATTGCAGGTAATTGTATCATAACTTCAAACATATCTCTAAATGGAGTTTGTTCATATCCCATTATAAAATCGGTAAATTTTAAATGAGCAGTAGAAGAAACAGGCAAAAACTCTGTTATGCCTTCAATAATTGCTAAAACAATTGCTTGAATTACATCCATTTATTTTGATTTTTTTAAAATAGAATAAACCGTTATGCCAAATCCAAGAAGCACAACTGTAGGCGCTAAACGAATTCTTCGAAAACTAAAAATAGCATCGTTAAACACATTTGGATCTGTGCTACCTCCACCAGACATTAAAACAAATCCAATTGCTATAACCGCAATTCCAATTAAAAGGATTTTGTAATTGTCTTTTCCAAAAAGGAAATCAGGTTTTTCTTCGTTATTTTTCATATCATTTAAGTAGTTGAGCAACTATTATCTATCGGGTTATTTTTACAGTATCTTTTCTAATACAAATCGTCTGTTCTTAGATTTAAAAACCGTTGTGTTCCAAAAAAACTACTTATTCCGGTAATTAAAATACCCATTATTAATACACCAAGTAATACGAATGCTACTAAAAACTGATTTTGCATGATGCCTAGGTTAGGAAAATTAGTTTCAATGTAGAACAACACGCCAATCAAAGCAATAATTGCTAAACCAGACCCGATAAGACCTAGTTTGATTCCTTGTATTATAAATGGTTTTCTAATAAATGCTTTTGTAGCTCCAACCATTTGCATGGTCTTAATGATGAATCGGTTTGAATATATAGAAAGTCGAAGCGAACTGTTGATTAGTAAAACAGCAATTAATGTTAAAATTCCACTAATAATTAAAATCCACATACTAACATTTTTAATGTTATCGTTTACTAAATTTACCAACTGTTTGTCGTACACTATGTCTGCAATCATTTCGTTTGCCCGCATTTTGCTTTCAATTTTAATCAAACTTTCTTTATTTACATAAGCGGCTCTTAAATGAATATCGAAAGAGTTTTGAAGTGGGTTTACGCCTAAAAATTTCATAAAATCTTCGCCAATAACTTCTTTGTGTTGTTTGGCAGCTTGTTCTTTCGAAACAAATGCAAACTTTTTGGTGAATGTTGAAGATCTTAGTTCTTCGCCAAAAGATTTGATAATACTATCGTTTGCTTCGCTTTTAAAGAAAACAGTCATGGCAATTTCTTCTTTAAAATCGTCGGATAATTTTTTAGAATTGATTACAAAAAAACCCAAAAGTCCCAGCAAAAACAAAACCAAGAAAATGCTTAATACTACCGAAAAATAAGAGGAAATCAATCTGCGTTTTTGAAATTTATCGTAAGAAGAATTCATAATAGGGTTAAAATTATTGGGTAAAAATAATAAAGAATTTCTTTAATTGAAGTTAATATTGTTCAAAGTTTTAACTTTCGTACAATAAACGTATTTTTGAATGCCAATAATAAGCAGATTAATAAGGCTAGAAATTTTAAAACACAATTTAAAAGTGAATAGTATAACAAATAGAATTTTATTGATTTTTAGTCTTTTGTATTGTCTAATAGGTTTTTCGCAGGCTATTCCGTATCGAATCGGAAAACTATGGGGAATTTGCGACGAAGAAGGTAAAATAATAATGGAACCAAAGTTTGATTCGTTAGATTTTTCTAGTGATTATGACACGAATCAAGATGTTTTAATTCCTAAAATTAATAATAAGGAAGGTTTAATTATTGGAGGAAAGGTTTTGTTTGAGCCTGTTTTTGAACATATTTATTTCAGCAATAATTTATATTTTACTGTAAAATTTGAAAATAATTCCAAAATTTCAGATGTATTTGATTCAGACGGAAAATCAATCTTGAAAAATCCAGTTATTGAAGTCCTTTCTAATAAAAAAGTTACTGACGGAATTTATACTTTTCATCTCCTAAACAAAGATTACACAGAAACATTCTTTTTCTATGATGTTGTAAATAAGAAAATTATTCAAACATTATATGAAAATTATGCGTCTATAAATTTTATCAAAAGACAAAGTGATTATTTTAGTACGTCTTTTTTGGTTAAAAAAAATGCTAACGACCCACTAATTACAGAGGCTTGGGACGTTACAAAACTTCCAAATTCAGTATCAAAAACCAAATTGCTTTATAGAACTGAGAAGGAATATCTAGAAAAATTCTTGAAAAACTCCCGAAAACAAAATAGTTCAGGAGATTATTCTGGCAACTATTCTGGTTCTGGAACTGGGTCTATAAGCGTCGAACCCGATGATAAAGTTTTGGTTAAAGGTCATTATGACGATGTTGCTATTGAAGCTCCTCGTGAGGAAAACAGTATGATTAACAAAACAGTTTATATTTCTCATAATCTTAAAATAAAAGACAATCAATTGGTTTTGAGCAAGAACATTCAAAGTCAGATTAAACCTTTGAGCGATATTTCTATTGATTTAAAAGTGCCTGTAAATAACATTGAAATAAAAAACACTTCGTTTAGCTCTAAAAGAAATGACACCATCTTTTATTTTTCAAATTATGTTCAATTTAAAAAGAAAGATAAGTATGCATTGCTTTTTCCTTCCAATTTGAAAAAAATAATTGAATTTGACACCATTACGAAAAACGCAAATAGCATTAGTGACAATAGCAATAATCGAGAGGTAATCTTACTGGTAGGCAACAAAGACAAGAAAACAAATCAATTCAAATACAGTTTGTATTCAAATCAAAAAGGATTGCTATTTCCGATGCAGTATGATAATTTGACGTATGCACCAAAATTATATGCTTATAATGGAAATTCAAACTATTACTCCAAAATAGGAAATAAACTCGGTATTGTTCAAATTGACGGTACTGAATTTCTAAAAGCAGAATATGATGAAATCAATGAAAATAACAAATACGAAGCTTATAGAGCCATTAAAAAAGTGCTCGACATCCGAAAAAACAATAAGTTTGGTGTTGTTTATCAGAATCCTCAAACGTATAAATTAGAATTGATTGATGCTATTTTTGATTATGAAATTAAAAATATTTACTTGAATTTTCCGAGGATAAATTATCCAAAAGCATCCGGTTCAAAAGAAATTCCAAATAAGATTACATTGATTTCTTTGAAAGACAAACGAGGAAATTTGGTTGGTTATGCAAACGCAAACGGAATGTTGTATTTTAAAAAATAATCAAATGAAAAAGTCATTCTATATTGTAGTATTATTGGTGAATTTCTTTGCAAATGCCCAAGAAAATTATGCCACTTCTGTTGAATTTTCATTGCCTAGAATCAAAGGCAGCGAGAATTTTTTCTTTTCGGAATGGGAATTAAATCCTGCCGAAATGCCCAATAAACTTTCGGATATTGAAGCACTTCAAAAAACAAATAGCAAAGGTCAATCGGTGCGTTATGAAATAGTCGAAAATCCTAATGGTTCAAAAAAAGTGATTACTTATGCTAATAATCAAAAATTCTCAGAAGCTTCGTATAAAAGTGGATTACTAGACGGGACAAAGACAATTTATCATTCCAGCGGTATGCCGTTTCAAGAATTTGAGTTTAAAAAAGGAAAAGTTGACGGTGTTTGTAAAGTGTACGATACCGATAATCAATTGATTTTTGAAACAAATTATAAAAACAATGTAAAAAACGGCACAAGAAAATTTTATACAGGTAAACGAGAAGGCGAAATTTTAGAAGGTAATTTTATCAACGGCAATCTGGTTGGAGACGTAAAATTTTACACCAAAAATAATTTCAGTTACACACTTCCGAACGATTTAAGAAATGGTAAAGTAATATGCTTTTATAACGACCAAAAATTGTCAGAATTTTCAATTCTTGACGGAAAAGTAAACGGAATTGCCAATCAATTTACTATTAAATCGGGCACTATAGTTGCAAAAATTCCTTACTGCTTGGGCGAAAAAAATGGTTTTGCTGAATTCTATTCAGTTCAAGGTGAATTAATAAACAAAACGGAATTCAAATTTGGAAAAAAAGTAGGCATTCATAAAACTTTTTCGATGGATAAAAAATTGATTAAAGAAGAATATTATGATGACAACGGAATTAAAACCGGAACTTGGAAAGACTACTACAAAGACGGGCAACTTAGCAGGGAACAAGAATATAAAAAAGACAGTTTAAACGGATTCTCAAAACGATACAACAATGGTTTTCTTTTAGAAAACACAACTTACAAAAACGGAAAGAGAGAAGGATTGGCAAAATTCTATAAATCGGGAACGACAATTTTAGAATCAGAAGTGTATTATGAAAACGACAATTTCTATAGAGAAATAATGTATTATGATTCTGGAACAACCTTTTCTATAAGAGAAATCGATCCAAAAACCAAAGCAATTTCTGTAAAATATTTCAATCCGAACGGCAGTTTGTTTCACGAAAATAAATTTCTAGCCAACAATATTGCGGTAGGATTGAATAAGTCAGTCGAGAAAAAGGACAATAATTTAATTGTTAGAACCGAAACGCTCTATGACGGTAAGAATAACCGAATTAAGCAAACCTCTTTTGGCTATAAAAACGACGGCAGTTATACCGAATACAGTTTTAGAAACAACATTTTTCATGGTGAAAGCAAGTCGTTTAATGCTGCCACCAATGAAACCAAGATGGTTTATTATTATGAAACTAATAAAACGTATAAAATTGTAACCAAAGAAGAATTCGAAAAGCTATCTGCCAACGAAAAAAACTAGACCTTTCATTTATATACATTAATTATTAAACTGTAAATTCGCACCTTAATTTTATTGTCTGCAAAATTTATAATGCCGACCCACAACGAATCAATAGAAAATGAAATACCATCACGAAAAAATCGAAGCCAAATGGCAACACTATTGGGCGAAAAATCAAACTTTTGCTGCCACTAATAATTCTGACAAGCCAAAATATTATGTTTTGGACATGTTTCCTTATCCATCCGGAGCGGGATTACATGTTGGACATCCGTTAGGTTATATAGCGTCTGATATTGTAGCTCGATTCAAACGTCACAAAGGTTTTAATGTGTTGCATCCACAAGGCTATGATTCGTTTGGTTTGCCAGCGGAGCAATATGCTATTCAAACTGGTCAACATCCTGATACAACCACCAAAGAAAACATTGCACGTTACCGCGAACAGTTAGATAAAATCGGATTTTCATTTGATTGGAGTAGAGAAGTGCGCACTTCAAATGCCGATTATTACAAACACACGCAGTGGATTTTCATTCAATTATTCAATTCGTGGTACAATAATGATTCGAACAAAGCAGAAGATATTGCAACTTTAGTTTCCATTTTTTCAACAGAAGGAAATGCTTCTGTAAATGCAGTTTGCGATGATAATATTGCGTCTTTTTCAGTATCAGAATGGAATTCATTTTCATCAGAAGCACAACAAAAAATACTTTTACAGTACAGATTAACCTATTTGGCAGAAACTGAAGTAAACTGGTGTCCAGCTTTAGGAACCGTTTTAGCTAACGACGAAATCGTAAACGGCGTTTCTGAACGTGGTGGTCATCCTGTGATTCGTAAAAAAATGACCCAATGGTCGATGCGAATTTCAGCTTATGCCGAAAGATTATTACAAGGTTTAAACGATATCGATTGGAGTGAATCCATCAAAGAATCGCAAAGAAACTGGATTGGAAAATCAGTTGGTGCATCGGTTGATTTTAAATTGAAAGATTCAGATAAACAAATTTCTGTGTTCACCACTCGTCCCGACACCATTTTCGGTGTAACCTTCATGACGCTAGCGCCAGAACACGAATTGGTTTCACAAATCACAACACCAGAACAAAAAGCGGCGGTTGATGCTTATGTGGAAGCTACTGCAAAACGTTCCGAAAGAGAAAGAATGGCCGATGTAAAAACTATTTCAGGAGTGTTTACTGGTGCATTTGCCGAGCATCCATTTACGGCAGCACCCATTCCGGTTTGGATTGGCGATTATGTGTTGGCTGGTTACGGAACAGGAGCAGTAATGGCGGTGCCATGTGGTGATGAACGTGATTATGCTTTCGCAAATTTCTTTAAGGGAACTAACGGAATGCCGGAAATCGAAAACATTTTCAATCAAGATATTTCTGAAGCGGCTTATGGTGAAAAAGGCGGTTTCGAATTAGTGAATTCTGATTTCTTAACCGGATTAGATTACAAAAACGGAACGAAAAAAATCATCGAAGAACTAGAAAAAATCGGACAAGGAAAAGGTAAAACCAATTACCGTTTGCGCGATGCCGTTTTCTCTCGTCAAAGATATTGGGGTGAACCGTTTCCAGTGTATTATGTGAACGGATTGCCACAAATGATTGATGCCAAACATTTACCAATTGTATTACCAGAAGTTGAAAAATATTTGCCAACCGAAGACGGACAACCACCATTAGGAAACGCAACAACTTGGGCTTGGGATGTTGAAAAGTTATCGGTTGTCAGTTGTGAGTTAATTGATAATTTGAAAGTTTTCCCTTTAGAATTGAATACGATGCCGGGTTGGGCAGGAAGTTCGTGGTATTGGATGCGTTATATGGATGCACACAATTCAACTGAATTTGCTTCAGCCGATGCTTTGAAATATTGGGAAAGCGTAGATTTATACATTGGAGGAAGCGAACACGCCACCGGACATTTATTGTATTCTCGTTTTTGGAACAAATTCCTAAAAGACAGAGGCTATGCACCAACAGAAGAACCCTTCAAAAAATTAATCAATCAAGGAATGATTTTGGGAATGAGTGCTTATACATATAGATTCACTTTGGAGTGGAGAATAAAAAGCGAAAAGAATAATTTAAATGAAAAATATTTAATCGAACAGAGTAAAAAATTTCCAACGATTTTTTGTTCATCTGACAACTACAAAAAAAATTCTATTTTAAGGTCGTTAAATGAATTAAAGTTATATGAACTCCCAAAAGTAAAAGAATTTATAGAGAGTCTAGATGAAGATTTAGTAGATATTTATAAATTAACAGTTATTGGAAATCATATTCCTGTAGATGTAAGCCTTGTTAATGCTTCAGATGAATTAAATATAAATTTATTTAAAGAGTGGAGACCAGAATATAAAGATGCAGAATTTATTTATGAGGAAAACGGGAGTTTTAAAGTAACTCGCGAAGTAGAAAAAATGTCCAAATCAAAATACAACGTGGTCAATCCCGATGATATTTGTAATGATTATGGTGCCGATACGTTGCGTTTGTATGAAATGTTTTTAGGACCATTGGAGCAAGCCAAACCATGGAATACTGCGGGAATTACAGGGGTTTCAGGTTTCTTAAAAAAATTATGGCGTTTGTATTTTGATGATAATGGTTCAATCGTAACCAACGATGAGCCAACTCCAGAAATGTACAAATCATTACACAAAACCATCAAAAAAGTTACGGAAGACATCGAGAATTTCTCGTTCAATACATCGGTTTCACAGTTTATGATTTGTGTCAATGAATTGGCCACTTTAAAATGCAATCACAGAAAAATATTAGAACCATTGGCAGTCGTTATTTCGCCTTATGCACCTCATATTGCCGAAGAATTATGGAGTCAATTGGGGCATGAAGGTTCTGTATCTACTGTGGCTTTCCCAATTTGTGAAGAGAAATACTTAGTAGAATCTGAAAAAGAATATCCTGTTTCTTTCAATGGAAAAATGCGTTTTACGATTAAATTACCTTTAGATTTAACCATTCCGCAAATCCAAGAAATTGTAATGGCGGATGAAAGAACCATCAAACAATTGGACGGAAGAACTCCAAATAAAGTTATTATCGTTCCAGGAAAAGTGATCAACTTAGTAGGCTAAACAAGTATTAAAGTGCAAAAAAAAACCAACAATTGAATTTCTTTTTTTGATATTTGACTTTTATAATTTTAAAACACAATCACATGAAACGAATACTGCTTGTATCCCTACTTGCCATCAGCACTATTTCTTTGGCTCAAGAAACTAAAAATAAAAATCTAGACCCTGATGTTTGTTTTTATTACGGGGTTGGAATAAATGCCAACAACGCCTATAAAATTGACGACAAACTTGTGGCAAATAATTTTCCTCGAACGGTAAAAACAATGCCTGAATTGTTTTTTGGAATAAACTATTTAGGAAAAGATTTTTCAATTGATACCGAACTTGCAACAGCAACTTTTAAAAAATCGAATGCCAAAAGTAGGAGTTCTGGAACAGCCATAGCTTTTAAATTAAGAGGCCACTACAATATAGTCAACCAAAGCAGATTCATGTTTTCGGGCGGATTGAATTTAGACTATACCATGAATGATTTCAGCTTGAGTGCTACTGACAACCAGGTTGATTTGAACAATTTGGGTTCTAGTACCTCCAGTTACATTCGCTTGCACAATAAAATGTTTTATGTAGGACCATCAATAGCTTTTAGTCTTAAAAAGAAAGACAGAGTTGCTGTTCGTTTAAATATTGGCTACGAGTTTGCATTGGCTTCTAGTAAATGGAGGTCGGAGTATGCTGAGGTAACGAATTCGTTTAGTGAAAACGGACACAACAAATTCATGGTTGGATTGGTTTTCTATTCAAACAGACATTGTAAATAAAAGCGACATAGCTTATCTATAAAAGCAATCAAAAAGGCTGTAAAATCTAGTGTTTACAGCCTTTTTTTGTATTCTATAACAACCACATTTCCCTTTTCGGGGTCGACCCCACAACTTTCGGTATTGATACCTTAAGTTGTGGTATTGATACCCTAAGTTCCGGTAGTACTACCTTAAATAATGGTATCGATACCCTAAGCTGCGGTATTGATACCCTAAGCTTTGGTAGCACTACCTTAAGTTGAGGTAGTGCTACCCTAAGTTGTGGTAGTACTACCGTAGGTCTTGGTAGTACTACCTTAATGGTTTAAAAAGATATCAATTTCGGATAATTAGAATTACAATTTCTGCCAAACCGACTCAAATAACAGATATTCTAATAGATTGTAATTTTATTTCATTAATTTTACTTCAATTTCAGTGTTTTACACAAAAAATAGGTCTCGTATTTTGTAATAAACAATAACTCTAATCCTCCTACCTATGAAAAATGTATCCCTTCTTTTAGTATTATTTTCGTTTTTTATTGCTAAAGGACAAATTACCTTAGAACATACTTTTAATGGAAATCAACGACATGTAGTTAGAGTTAATCTCGAATATTCTGGCGAAAAATACTACATGCTCAATCAAGTCACTAATGAAATAGTGTTTTATAACGCAGATTATAGTTTTTGGAAATCGATACAGTTGCCCTTAGTTCCACTATCAATAGTGTGCAACGACACAAAAATTATTCTTGTATCGGAATCTAAAATAAATACAGATGCTTCTATCGAAATTGTTTTTAGTATCAATCTAAATGGCGCTTATCAATCAATAGTATATTCCGAAAACGGAACGACTTTATTGACTATTCCTGATGCTAATTTGGTAACTTTTTCTGAAATTGCGGGGCTTCCAATTAAAATAATAGCTTCCAATTCTACGCAAGCAATGGGTAGTAGAGTATATGCTGTTCCTCAGTTTTTACTTGAAAACACCTATCCTTACGAAAACCTTTCACGAATTGTATTAGAAAATTCTGGCGAAAAATACTTTGTGCTCGACAAAATATCCGGTCAAGCCAAAATATACAATGCCGATCATTCTCTTTGGAAAAGCATCAATTTACCAATACCAGCTACTACTCTTTATTCAGGAATTTCATTTGTTTCGGAAACCAAAATCAATCCAGATGCGTTGTTAGAAGTGGGTTATTCTTATGCTACTTCTGCTACAAATCCAGTTTATGAAGGTGTTATTATCAATGAAAACGGAGCGATTTTAAAAACAATTCCTGGCGCTTCAGGTTTTAAAATAAGTGCTTTAGCAGGATGTCCAAATAAAGTATTGGTTGATGTTGGGTCAGGAACGAGTGTGTATGATTTGCCTTCTTTAACTTTGGAAAACAGTTATAGCAGTCAAATGAATAGAGTGTTTTTAGAAAATTATGGGGCAAAATACTATCAGCCACGAAATACTATAAATAATGTTATTTTTTCTCCAGCTACACTTCCTTTTACCATTTATAATGACGATCACACCTTTTGGAAATCAGTTACTATGCCTGTACTTTCTACTTTTAATGGAGTTGTAACTATTAAAAGTATTTCTGAAACAAAAATTAACTCGGATGCTCAATTGGAATTGGTATATAGTAATTTAAACAACAATCAGCTAGAACCCCAGTACGAGAGTATGGTTGTTCAAGAAAATGGCACAATTTTGTTAGATGTTTACGGAGCAACTGATTTATACATTAGCGAACTACAAGGTGCCGAAACCAAGTTAATTGCCGATTTTGGTGATATTAATTTTCAAAGACCCTTTTCGTCAAGAGTTTATGGTTTAAATCCTTTGCACATTACCAATTTTGAAAACAATTCAAAAAACAAGGTTTTTCCAAATCCAGCGAATTCTTATGTAAACATTCAAACAGCTACTTCGCCTATTGTTGAAGCTACTATTTATAGCAGTACTGGAATTTTGGTCGACCAAATAAAAACTTCAAACATCACTAAAATTGATGTTGAACATCTTCCATCAGGGACATATTTACTTAATTTATCAACCGCCGATCAAATGAAATCAATACATAAAATAATTATTTCAAAGTAAAAATTAATGTAGCAGAAAGGCGCTTTTGATAGCATTGTTATTGTGACGCAACATAAAAGCACTATTGTTTTGCTTCTAAATGGTTAAAGTAACAAAGCACTTTTGCCCTTTTAGGATTGTCTCTTACTGTATGAATTCAACCTTGCATCCTTTGAACTAAAACTCATACTAAGTTACTTCTTGTCGCCACCCAGTCACTATTTGTCGTTGGTTAGTTATCTCTTGTCGCTAACCAGTAGCTTCATGTCGCTACATAGTTACCTCTTGTCGCTGATAACGAGAGGCAACTAACCGCCAGCAAGGACCAACTAACCAACGACAAAGACCAACTAACCAACAGCAAGAGCAAAACAGAAGCAATAATTCTTAAAAACATGAAAATAATTTAATTTTATTAAAAACATTTAAAAATATAGGGGTACAATAAATAAAAATGCTATTTTTAAACAACTAACCCCTAATTAATTTTGTAAAATGGTTATTATTTACGATTTTTGGTAACTAAACTATACGCAATATGAAAATAGGAGTTCCAAAAGAAATTAAAAACAACGAAAACAGAGTAGGAATGACTCCTGCAGGCGTTTTTGAACTTACTAAAAACAAACACATAGTATTTATTCAAACCGGAGCAGGGGAGGGAAGTGGTTTTTTTGATGAAGATTACCAAAATGTGGGTGCTATTATTCTTAAAACCATAGAAGAGGTTTATTTGTTAAGCGATATGATTGTAAAAGTTAAAGAACCCATTGCATCAGAATATCCCTTAATCAAACCCGACCAAGTTTTGTTTACTTATTTTCATTTTGCTTCCAGCGAAGCGTTGACTTTTGCAATGTTACATAGTAATGCTGTTTGTATAGCTTACGAAACAGTGGAAGATAGTGATGGTAGTTTGCCATTACTTACTCCTATGTCAGAGGTAGCAGGTCGAATGGCAATTCAGCAAGGCGCAAAATATTTAGAAAAACCAATTAAAGGTCGTGGCGTCTTGCTTGGTGGTGTTCCGGGTGTTCCTCCTGGGCGTGTTTTAGTTCTTGGCGCAGGTGTTGTGGGTATTCAAGCAGCAAAAATGGCGGCGGGGTTAGGAGCGCATGTAACCATTTTGGATACAAACATTAAGCGTTTGCGGTATGTAAATGATGTAATGCCACCCCATGTAGTAACCGAATTTTCAAGTGAATTTACTATTAGGAAACACATAAAAGACCACGATTTAATTATTGGAGGTGTTTTGATAAAAGGTTCTAAGGCACCTAAATTAATCACTAGAGAAATGCTAAAAGAAATGCGTCCTGGTACCGTTATCGTTGATGTAGCAGTAGATCAAGGAGGTTGTTTTGAAACAACAGTTCCAACTACTCATGAAGATCCAACGTACATCATTGACGATGTTATCCATTATTGTGTGGCTAATATGCCTGGAGCTGTTCCTTACACTTCAACAATGGCATTAACTAATGTTACGTTACCTTATATTCTACTATTAGCAAAATACGGTTGGAAAGAAGCTTGCGAAAAAGACGTGTCGCTCTCCAAAGGATTGAATATTGTAAACGGTAAATGTGTTTATAAAGAAATAATTGATGCTTTTGAGTGGAAAGACAGAACAACAGAAAGTACGAATCCGTAATTTATATTAGAATTAAAATGAAAAAGGCTTTTATACAATTCGTATAAAAGCCTTTTTTAATAATAAAGAAGTATTATTGTAAGAAAAAATCAAAAGTTCCAATAACATTGTGCGTTACAGTTGTTACATCTACGCCATTGCTGGTAGTAAATGTAAATGAACCTTTAATTTCTTTTGTTGTAGCATTGTAATAGGTAATTTTTACATTTCCTGAAATTGTAGCCACGGTTTCATTATTACCCGTAATAGTTAAAGAGGCATAATAGGCGTCAGGTTGAATGTTGTTCATAAAATCATGAGTACCGACGAATATATTACTTTTAGGAATTGCAATTTTTAAATAATACATTTTTGGTGCAGTTAATTTTCCAGTAGCAGTATTTTTAAAGCCATTTAGAAGATAATACCCCGTTCCAAAAGTTCCACCAGTAGCGTCAGCAATGTTACTGCCATTTTGAGGTGGTGTATCATACAAAAAACCGTCAATTTTTGTAGTCATTATAGCAGTAGTAGCATTACTACTATTCGAAGTTCCTGAAGTATCAGAAGAGCTACAAGAAAGGAGTGACAGTAAACCAAAAACTAAGAGTGCATATTTTTTCATAGTTGTACTTTATTTTAAACTGGCACTTAAATATTCTCTATTCATTCGTGCAATATTTTCTAATGAAATTCCTTTTGGACATTCAATTTCACATGCACCTGTGTTGGTACAATTTCCAAAACCTTCTTCATCCATCTGACGAACCATATTCATAACACGTTGGGTAGCTTCCACTTTTCCTTGAGGTAAAAGCGCATATTGAGACACTTTTGCACCAACAAACAACATAGCAGATCCGTTTTTACAAGTTGCCACACATGCACCACATCCTATACAAGCTGCGGCTTCAAATGATTTGTCTGCATCTATTTTAGGTATTGGAATAGTGTTTGCGTCAATTGTATTTCCAGAAGTATTTACCGATACAAATCCACCTGCTTGTTGAATTCTGTCAAAGGAACCTCTGTCTACCACTAAGTCTTTTACAATTGGAAATGCTTTACTTCTCCATGGTTCAACAACTATTGTATCTCCATCATTGAATTTACGCATGTGCAATTGACAGGTTGTGGTACCTGTTTCTGGTCCGTGAGCACGACCATTAATAAACATAGAACACATGCCACAAATTCCCTCTCGACAATCATGGTCAAATGCTACAGGCTCTTTTTGATCATTAATTAATTGTTCGTTTAATTGATCCATCATTTCTAAAAACGAACTGGCTGTTGAAACATTATCTAATTTATATGTTTCTATACTTCCTTTTGCTTTAGCATTTTTTTGACGCCAAATTTTAAGGTTTATATTGATGTTTTTTGCTGCACTCATATTTTTATTTTTTAGCCATAACCTATAGGGTATAAGGCATTAGTAACTATTGATTAATCTTACTACAATTTTATATCTAACTCAAAACACGATAGTACTAACGTCTTTTACTTGTAATTTCGAGCTGCTATTTTAATAAATTCATAATTCAATTCTTCTTTGTTAAGAACTTCTTGGTTTATATCATATCCCATATATTCCCATGCACCAACAAAAGAGAAATTTTCATCATCACGAAGTGTTTCTCCTTCAGCATCTTGATATTCTTCTCGGAAATGGCCACCACATGATTCTTTACGTTGTAAAGCGTCCATAGCCATAAGCTGTCCTAAATCTATAAAATCAGCAACACGAAGTGCTTTTTCTAATTCAGGATTTAACTCGTCTGAAGTTCCAGGAACGTAAACCTCTGCATAGAATTCTTCTTTTAAAGCAGCAATTTGTTCTATAGCACTTTTTAATCCTGCTTCATTACGTGCCATACCTACTTTGTTCCACATAATTAAACCCAAACGCTTGTGGAAATGATCTACTGATTTTGATCCTTTATTATGTAAGAATTTATCAATGGTACTTTTAACAGCATTTTCAGCTTCTATAAATTCAGGTGATTCGGTAGATATTTTTCCTGTTCTGATTTCGTCAGCTAAATAATTGGAAACGGTGTAAGGCAATACAAAATATCCGTCTGCCAAACCTTGCATTAATGCAGAAGCACCCAATCTGTTTGCTCCGTGATCTGAAAAATTTGCCTCTCCAGCAACAAAACAACCTGGAATTGTAGATTGTAAATTATAGTCAACCCAAACACCTCCCATTGTATAATGCACCGCAGGATAAATTTTCATTGGCGTTTCGTAAGGATTTTCATCTGTAATTTTTTGATACATGGCAAACAAGTTACCGTATTTTTCTTCTAACCATTGTTTACCCGCAGCAGTAACTTCTTCTGGAGTTGGATTGTGATTTCCTTTTCCATAAACAGCTTGACGCCCCTTTGTTTGAATTTCAGTTGAAAAATCCAAATAAACCCCTTCATTGGTGTCGTTTGCTTCAATCCCATGACCTTCGTCACATCTTTCTTTTGCTGCTCTTGAGGCAACATCACGTGGGACAAGATTTCCAAAAGCCGGGTATCTTCTTTCTAAGAAATAATCTCTATCTGCTTCTACAATTTGTGTTGGCTTTAATTTTCCAGCGCGAATTGCTTCAGCATCTTCTTTTTTCTTTGGAACCCAAATTCTTCCAGAGTTACGAAGTGACTCTGACATTAATGTTAATTTGGACTGATTTACTCCATGAACTGGAATACAAGTTGGGTGTATTTGTACAAAACAAGGATTTGCGAATAACGCGCCTCTTTTGTGTACTTTCCAACCTGCTGTGACATTACTTCCCATTGCATTTGTTGACAAGAAATACACATTTCCATAACCCCCAGATGCAATTACTACGGCATGTGCCGAATGTCTTTCTAATTCTCCAGTTACAAGATTTCTTGCAATAATACCACGTGCTTTACCGTCAACTTTAACCAAATCTAACATTTCGTGACGGTTGTATTGTTTAACACGTCCTAAACCAATTTGTCTAGATAAAGCAGAATAAGCACCTAGTAATAATTGTTGACCTGTTTGGCCGGCAGCATAAAAAGTACGTTGTACTTGTGTTCCTCCAAATGAGCGATTGTCTAATAAACCACCATAATCTCTAGCAAAAGGAACACCTTGTGCCACACATTGATCAATAATATTTCCAGAAACTTCTGCTAAACGATGAACGTTTGCTTCTCGTGCTCTGTAATCTCCTCCTTTTATGGTATCATAAAATAATCTGAACGTACTGTCACCATCATTTTGGTAGTTTTTTGCTGCATTTATACCTCCTTGAGCAGCAATTGAATGGGCTCTTCTTGGCGAATCTTGAAAACAAAATGCTTTTACATTGTATCCCATTTCTCCTAATGAAGCAGCTGCTGAAGCCCCAGCTAAACCGGTGCCAACTACTATAATGTCTATTTTTGGTCTGTTGTTTGGCGCAACTAATTTTAAATGGTCTTTGTAATCAGTCCATTTTTGAGAAATATGTCCTTCTGGTATTTTTGAATCTAGTTTCATTCTACTTTAGTTGGGATTAATTATTAAAAAAATGAAATAATGCAATAAATATAAATCCGAATGGGACTATTATTGCAAAAGCATAACCTAGTTTGTGTAGTGATTTTGAAAATTTGTTGTTAAATCCTACAGATTGAAATGAGGAATTGAAACCATGCCATAAGTGCAATGATAACAAAACAAAAGCCAAACAATAAAGTCCTGTTCTAATTGGATTTTCAAATTTAGCCACCAATTCAGGATAGTATCTTGACTCATCAATTGCATTTGATTCAATATACTTGTAGGTTATTTCTTGAACCCAAAAATCATAAAAATGCAAGCCAATAAATGCCAAAACAACCAAACCAGAAACAATCATGTTTCTAGATGCCCAAGTAGCGTTGGCGGCACCGTTGTATTTTGCATATCCAATTGGACGCGCATTTCGGTTTTCAAGTTCTAATTTTATTCCCATTACAAAATGAAAAACAACTCCAGCAACTAAAATGGGTTGCATTACAAATTGAATTAAAGGATTATACCCCATAAAATGAGACATTTTGTTGAAAATTTCAGAACTAAAAACAGAGGTTAAATTAATAAAAAAATGGAGTGCGAGAAACGTAACTAAAAAAATTCCCGAAAGCGCCATAGCAACTTTTTTTGCTATTGACGACTTCAATAATGCAGATTGTGCCATAAAAATAGTTATATATTGTTAAAAATCATACAAAAATAAGAGAAAATTAAATCAACTACAACCTTTTCGCGGTTATTTATATTCATTTTAAAGTGATGCTTACCTGCTTCGTTTTTAACTGCCTATTGAGAAAATATAAATTCATTAAATTAAATAGTATAAATAAAAAAACAGTTTCCTTTTTTTAAGAATAATGTTTTTTTTGGACTAAAATTCGGGTATGCTTTTATTGGGCAATTGTTTTCTTTATTCCCAATTCAACAAGTTTTTCCAATAGTTGATTGTAAAATAGTTCTTAAAAACACATTGCAAAAACTTCGATTTGGTATAATGGATTATTTTATTTTTACTTTCCTAAAGAAACTTTCATGAGTTTATTAAAAAGAATACCCATTAAAATAGTTATTAAATGATTTTATAAACAATTCATTTCCATAGTAGTATAATAATTCTTAAATTTACTTCCGAATTAGTATTTTTCATTTTTTGAAGAGTTAAATTTCATAATCGGTAACTTAAAATAGAAATGGATAGGAAATCAACACAACCTTTTTCAGTAAAGCAATGGATGCTTTTTACGAGTTTAGGATGGATTTTAGGAGTTGTACTCATTTTGCTTTTGGCGGAACTTTCTGAGGCTTTTGCTGTAACTATTGATTTTCCATTAGGTGTTGGATTAGGATTAGGCATTGGTTTTATGCAATGGTTGGTGTTACGAAAGTATGTTGAAACTTCGTTCAAATGGATTGGATTAACTGTTTTAGGCCTCAGTTTTCCTTTTGTTTTGTATGACATTTGCTCTCAGTTGTTTTGTATTCCTGAAATTTGGCTCTTCCTTAATTTTGGTATAGGTGGCGTTGTAAGCGGTTATTTGCAGTATCGTTTTTTCTTGATAGCACTTTCAAAAAAATCAAAATGTTGGCTATGGTATAGTTTTTATGCTTGGTGCTTGTGTTTACTTCTCAATTCATTTCCGTTTATCCCATATTATCAACAGCTCAAAAAAAGCACGAAAGACATTATTAACATCATTACAATTTTCGGTAGTGGACCGTTGTTTGGACTAATCACAGGAATGGGAATGGTTATCATTTTAAGAGCAATCAACAACAATAGTTTCGATAAAAAGTAGTTCCAATTAGTAACGAGATGTACTACAACAACTTGTTTTTACACTTGAAACAGTTAGTAATAAGTCATTTAAATTTTACATGTTTGGAATGTTTTTTAAACTTTAAACTCATAACTTTTAATCCCAGCTAAATAAATGGTTGTGTTTTATGTTTTTTTTAATTTTTCTATAAATAATAAAATGTAATTTGTATAAAGTGCTAAAGTCTAAAAAAGCACAACAAATTCAACAATCAATTTCATAATTAAGACTATTTTTATGAAGTATTGGAAACATTCTTACTATTTTTGAAGACTTTTATTTGTTTAATTTAGTAAAACACACCATGAAATACCATCAAATAGATCGAAATTTATACATTACAAACAGAGCCAAGTTTACAGCTCAAATGAAACCAAACAGTGTAGCGGTTTTCAATTCTAATGACATTTATCCTGTTTCGGCAGACAGTACGCTACCTTTTTCACAACACCGAGATATTTTATATTTATCAGGCGTTGATCAGGAAGAGAGTATTCTATTGCTCTTTCCAGATGCGCCTTATGAATACCAAAGAGAAATGCTTTTTTTAAAAGAAACGAGCGAACACATTGCAATTTGGGAAGGCGAAAAACTAACCAAAGTCCGTGCCTTTGAAGTGTCAGGAATTAAAACCGTTTATTGGTTGCAGGATTTTCATAAAATCTTAAATGAAATGATGACGTATTGCGACACCATTTACATTAACACAAACGAACATTATAGAGCAGCAGTTGAAACAGAAACTAGAGAAGCTCGATTTGTGAAATGGTGGAAAGAACGTTACCCAGCTCATCAAGTGGCAAAAAGCAATCCAATCTTACAAAGACTTCGTTCCGTGAAAGAACAGGTAGAATTGGATCTAATTCAACACGCTTGTTCAATTACGGAAAAAGGGTTCAGACGCCTCTTGCCTTTTGTGAAACCGGGCGTTATGGAATATGAAATTGAGGCAGAATTGATTCATGAATTTATAAAAAACCGTTCAAAAGGATTTGCTTACACCCCAATTATAGCGTCTGGAAACAATGCTAATGTGTTGCATTATATCGAGAACAATCAGTCGTGTAAAGCAGGCGATTTAATTTTGCTTGATGTTGCAGCAGAATACGCCAATTACTCAAGCGATTTATCACGAACAATTCCAGTTTCTGGTCGCTATTCAGAACGCCAAAAAGCAGTGTACAATGCTGTACTTCGAGTAAAAAACGAAGCTACACAAATGTTAGTACCTGGAGCTTTATGGAAACCGTATCAAATAGAAGTAGGTAAAATAATGACTTCCGAACTGTTGGGATTAGGATTACTTGATAAAGCCGATGTTCAAAATGAAAATCCAGAATGGCCTGCTTACAAAAAATATTTCATGCACGGAACGTCGCATCACATGGGGCTTGATACCCACGATTATGGTTTGCTACACGAACCAATGAAAGCCAATATGGTTTTCACAGTCGAACCAGGTATTTACATTCCTGAAGAAGGTTTCGGAATTCGATTGGAAGACAATGTAGTGGTTCAGGAAAAAGGAGCGCCTTTTAATTTAATGGGAACTATTCCAATTGAAATTGATGCAATTGAAACTTTAATGAACAGTTAATAATCAGCACTATATACGATTTAAAAAACGGCTTATTCCATCAGAAGAATAAGCCGTTTTTGTAGTATTGTTTTAGGGTGCTATAATACCACTTTTTTAGTCACAACGCTACCATCTGCTAAGGTTATTTTTACTAAAAGGGTTTGGTTAGGTAGTTGTAAATTGGGAAGTTGTACTTCTAAATCGTTGAAGTTATTTTTGGAATAAAGCAAACTGCCTATTACATTGTAAATGGTTACTTGACGAATAACTTGGTTTTGTGACTTAATGTGCAATTCATGATTGGAAACAGCAATTTTTACATTGTTTTGTACTTGCGAGAAAGCTGTAGTTCCTAGTGGTGAGCTGGTATATCGCAAAATAAAGCGTGACTCAAAAGTACCTGCCGCTGTATCGAATACATAAGGCGTTTGTTTTAAATCATGGGTAACATTTAAAAGTAAATCTTCTAAATAGATATCTTGACCGTTTAGGAACAATCCGTCCAATTCATCGATATTAATTCGATAGGTACCAGAAGCAGTAATTTTGTATCCTAGTGGCACTAAATCCGCAACATCAAAGGGTAATGCTCTTCCTTGAATTACCCAATTTCTGCTGTCGGCTATGGAATATAAATCCACTTCATTGCCGGTATAAGTATCGCCATCATAAATAAAATCAGTGCCATTGGTTGCGCCTGTTACATAACCAACTAAAGTTTGTCTAAAAATAGCGTTAGACGAAGTACTGGTTAGATTCAACCAAATTCTGTTTTTTTCAACTGGAGCAGTCGTTCTAAAAAACTGTTGGTTGTCACTAGTGGATCGTAAACGCATACTGTTGTTGAAGGTTACATTAAAATCATCGTAGATTTGTGCAAAAAATCCTTGACCGGTACCAATTTTCCCTGTTGGTTTTAAGGGGCTATTTGCGCCAAAAGTATCACTGGTTGCTGTTGCTCCTGTGCCGTTCCAACTAGCGTAGTCATTGGTAGTATATGCACCACCAGCATTTGGAGTCAATGATGTCCAGAAATACAAGGTGCCTCCTAATTTACCACCGTTTGCAGCAATTAAACTTGCTGCGTCTATAGCACACGGATATGGATTGGCAAGCAAAATATTATTACCTGTTGCTACTGCGTCAAAAGTGCCACCATTGCTGAAACTGTCTGCCGCAACAGTTACCACCCCGTTAGTAGGCGTACCAGAAAAGGTAAAATTGTTTAATCCAGCTGCTCCTACACGAGTAATAAAACCTCTTCCGGGAGTAGTTGTTGTAAACGTGTTCCAAGCACCATCCATTGTACCGTATAAATCCCAAACATAACTGGCATTAAAAGCTGAAGGGATTTGGCCAAACACATTTTCTTGAACTGGTGAACCCCAATAGATATAATCGTTTCCAACCATAGAGCGAGTAGTACGGGTAGCTTTGATAGTTCCTGAATTTACCGAAGCGTCGTTTATTTGGACTAAATTTCCACCGCTTTTAACATCAATGCCCTCGGTTATAGTTGTAATACTATTGTTAACCGTAAACAATTTTTGATTGTCTATTTGCAGCACACTTCCCGTTACATTCAAATTATTATTTACATAAATTTCATTAGAGGCTGTTATAGATTTTACTCCCGTACCCGAAATAGTTAAGTTGTAATAAGGATTAGGATAGGTAGTAGGAATAGAAGTATCAATATAGCTTATCGTTTGACTAGCCCCAGCATATTCAACTGTACTTCCTGTTTCTAAAGTAATGGTTGGATTATTAGTGCTACTAATAGCTGTTGCGGTTGTTCCATTGAAACCCGCCGTATTACTACATTTAAACGTAGCTCCGTTCTTAACAGTAAATGTACCGCCACTTTGAAATTGAATGCCAGAAGTTAAATAATTTGTAGCAACGTTTGTTCCGTTAACAATCACATTGGCATAACTAATTACAGGACTGCTTACGCCTGCTCGAATGTTAGTTGCGTAGGTGTCATAATATTCAATGGTAGTACCAGAAGCCAAACTATATGTTCCTGTTGCATCTGGTTTTAATCCAGCACTTCCTAGTTTAAAATAGGCAGTATCTGTCATTGTTAAATTGGTACCGCTGCCACCAAGTGTTTTATTGTTGATATCCACAACAGCAGTTTCACTAATGGTTATGGTATTTGATACCGTTGTGCCATTACTAATTCCTTTATAATTGCTACCATACGTATTACTTCCACTAAACTTTAGGTTGTAGTAATTTGGAGTTCCCGATAATATTTGGGTTGCATTAGCAGCGTTCAAATGAACCGTACCGCCAGGTAAAGAGTAATTCGAATACCCTGATAATTGAGGCAAATAATCCGCTGCAGGAGTTGTGGTTACCGTACTAATTCTATATTCACCATCACTCATTACCAATCTTCCTGAACCAGTAAAATCAGCTGCATTTGTTCCTAATACTATGCCTTTACGAATATCAAGTTTTCCACCTAGAGCGTCAAGAGTAGTCGAGTTTGAAATGCCAACACTATTGGTTAATGTTAATGTTTTAGTATTATCGCTTAATTCAACAATAACAATTTTTGCCGAAGAAGCTGTTGGTAATCCTGTCCCAGTGGTTTGATTGGCTTTTCCAATATAGTGAAAAGTTGCTACACTATTTATTACTGGAGCATTCGTAATTTGTATGTTTCCAACTGTTCCTGAGGTACTACTGATTCCGTCAATAGAAGATATTTTTAAAGTAGCTGCTTGTTGACTCGTAAAATTGGTAACCGTACTGTAACTTGTTACGTTTAATGCTGTAGTGCCATTAAAACCAAAATCAAAGGTTCCACCACTACTACCACTACCTTTAACCGTTAAACTACTGTTTTTTCCTAACTCAAAATTTTGATTGCTTATTTGCGCATAAGCACCTGCATTCACGCTGAAGTTGATATATTGATTTCTTGTAGCTCCTGTTGATGCAATATCAATAGTCTGAGTTGTTGCAGCAGAAAGTCCGTCGCCAGTTCCTGTGAAATTAAAGTTTGCATTAGTTGATGTAGTTGCAACACTTAATACACCGAAGGAACCTACTGTTAAATCTCCTTTTAGATTTAAAGTTGAAGTTCCTCCATTTGCTCCAATTAAGTTTAAAGTTCCTGTTGATGTCGGATTAACAGTAATATTTCCTTCAACTGTTACAGCAACATTCCCCGTCGCATTATTTAATAATGTTAGTGTTCTTGAAGCACTATGTAAAATACTGCCTTTAATTGTTAAATTACCTGTACTTGAAGCACTTAATAATGTTGCCGCACTATTAAACGCACTTTCTACTATTAAATCTCCACCTATTGTAGTTGTAAATGAACCTGAGAATAGAGCTTTAGTATCACTATTTGCTCTAAGAATTAAATCTCCATGAGTTAAATTTTTAACGAAACCCGATGGAACTAACTGCATTGAACCAGTATTACAATTAATTATAATGTTTCCAAAACAAGCAGCGTAATTCCCATTATTGGTATCTATATATTCTGAGATATCATTAATGTTTTCAAAAATATTTTGTGTTGATGCATCGGAGACTACTATTTCAAAATTAGAATTAGGGTGAAATATTTCTGTTCCTGCCCATATAGATGTTGATCTAGATGTTGTATTAGTATGTGAATAACTAAAAGTAGCTCCATCTTCCAATTCAAAAACACCTGATACAATAAATCCAACTCCATTTGCTTGTTTTCTTAATATACCTCCTGTTTTAACCAACACATTTGTCCAAGAAGTATTAATTGAAGCTACTAATTCGCCCCCATTTTCAATCACAATATTTGTTGCAGTATTGTTTCCAACTAAACTTATAGTATGATAAATATAAACAGTTTTGGTAGTACTTGCTGATGGTTCGGTAGCAGATGTCCAAGTGTTTGTTCCTGAATTGTACTGTTGCCAACTTGCTGTTCCGTTACCTGTTGTACTGTGCCAAGTTCCAGTAGTAGTAGTTCTATAATCACCATTAGTAAAAGTAACTGCAGTTATATTAAACGGATTAGAATCAACCGAGTTATTATATGCCAATCCCGTCGTAGCAGCAGTCAAAGTCAATCCTGTTCCTGTTGCGGTGTGGGTCAAGGTATTGTAAGTAGCAACGCCACTCGAAGCGGTTGCATTTACAGATGTTACAGATAAAGTTCCAGATGAACTGATGCTAATGGTACCTATATAATCAAAATCGATATTTGAAAAAGTATCAACAGCGCTTACGGTAACCGAAGGTGTCATGGCTACATTTACAGTAGTGTTGCTGGGTTGTTGCCCAAAAGCCAATCTATCGGCCGTAACTTCAATTCTGTTTGTATCACCAGTACTAGACGAAGCAGCAGCTCCACCATTTGTAGCTGCAAAAGTGGAACCACTTGCATTGGCAGTTACATTTGAAACTGTAAAAATCATTTGCTGATTATCAGTAACAGTTTGATTAAAAGTTATTCTTAAATTTAAAGCCAATTGGCTATTATCAGCACAAATAACATTTGCACCCGAAAGACCTGAAAATACAATTGGAGAAACACCATTTACGGCAACTGTGGCAATAAATATACTGCCATTAAACAATGCAGCTGAACGAATATTAGCTGGATTTGTTACCGAAAAACTAATAGATGTAAGCGTAGTACTCAACAAATCGGTATCATTTAATCCTGCTCCTCCGTCACGAACATAAAACCCCATTACACCAATACTGCCGTTTGTTCCACTTCCAGTATTAGAAATAGTAGCACTTTGATATAAAGTATAATTTAAGTTGGTATTTCCACTTGTTGGGGAAGCGCTATTAAAAGAAACATCTGAACTGCTTGAATTGGTTCCAGTTCCTGTAAAATTAAGTATATAGGAGCCTTCGTTACTGTCGTTATTTGTAATGGTCATACTGCCATTAGTTGCTCCAAGTGCAGTAGGTGTAAACCGGACAGTAAATGAAGTTGTGCCTGATGCTGTAACTGGGCTCGAAGGCTGCGACACTATACTATAATTCCCAGAAACGGACAGGGGAGTAGTGAGTGTAAGATTTGCCGTGCCTAAATTCTCTATCGTAAATACCAAATCAGTGGATGCTCCCACTTCTACATTTCCAAAAGACTGTGAATCTCCCGTAAGAATAGTTGTTGCTCCTTGTTTGATGTTTATTTCTGGTGCTGGCGCTAAAGTTGTGGCTGAGGCTGTGTTCTCAGTAGCGTTGTAAACGGTAGTCGCACCAGAACAATTGTACTCATAAATCGCAAAATAATACGTAGTGTTTGAACTCAAATTGGTCACCGTAACACTAGTTCCAGAAGTTGCATTAAAAACAACTTGTTGTCCTGAACCGCTATAAACAGTATTGGCTACTGGGCTAGATAAATTGGCCGGGTCTGTAAAAGAATTGGTAGTATTAATAAGCACAACTCTTCCAGCACCGTTGCCCGCTGCAAAGTTTTGAGTAACCGCAGTCAAAGCATTAGTTGAGGTACTAAAAGTAGCTTGAGTGGTTGGAGCAGAGCAAGAGGCTGAACAGGTAATTGTTACGTTATCAATAAATGCTCTTTTTGCCGAAGTGGCTATAATAAGAATAGAGTTTGCAGGGACACTTGTAAAACTTAATGTTTTAGTTTCAAATGAGGCAGAAGCCATAACTGCAGTATATGTCACATTCTTTGTTACTCCATTTAAAGTAACATTTATACTCCCTTCAACAGTAGTCCAACCCTTAACATCTAATGAAACAGTAACATCTCCACTAACTCCAGATAGTGCCCCTGATGTAAGCGAACCTGTTAAACTACTTGTGCCTAACTTAACAGCTCCACCAGCCTGAAAAACAGAACTAATTGTAGGGAAATTACTATTGGCAACCCAGGCCGAATTTTGATTACCACTTATAACATTATCTCCAGAAGTTGCAGAAGCAAAATATTCAGAAAAACACGGCCCCGTACTTATCGTAAGTGTTGCTGTAGATGAGTTACTACTACCACAAGTTCCTGATACAACACATTGGTACATGTATCCTGACATGCTTGCACTTGTAGCTCCAGTAGTATAACTATTTGTTGTTCCTCCCGTTCCCGAGCTAACGTTTGTCCAACTTCCACCACTATTGCTTGAAAATTGCCACTGATAGGTTAGGGATGTTCCTGTTGCGGCCACTGTAAAACTAGCGGTTGCTGGAGCTGTAACACTTGTGCTAGTAGGCGAGCTACTAATTGCCGTGATAGCATTTACAGTCACAGGCGTTGTTCCTGCACTACTTGTACAGCCCGATACTGTTGCAGTTACACTATATGTTCCAGTCATAGCAGCCGTTGCCGAAGCACTCACCGTTGGGTTTTGGCTAGTTGAAGTAAAACCATTAGGTCCTGTCCAAGTGTAAGTGGCTGTAGCTATTGTAGTGGCTGTTACTGCCAAACTAGCGTTTGCACAAACTGGCGAATTACTACCTGCTGTAGGTGCCGAAGGAGTTGTGTTTATAGTAACAACTGTAGTACCTGCAGCACTAGGACAACCATTTACAGAAGCAACAACACTATAGGTGCCTGACATTGCTGTAGTGGCATTGGCGCTTACTGTTGGGTTTTGACTTGAAGAAGAAAAACTAATAGGCCCTGTCCAAGCATAGGTTGCTGTACTTACAGTGCTAGAAGTTAACGAAAGAGCGCTTCCAGAACAAGCACCCGTACTTCCCGCAGTAGGAGTGGTTGGCGTTCCAGTAACTACTACTTGAACCGCATTTGACGCTAAACTTTGGCTTGCATTTGTTTGACCACACGTATTATCCGTTGCATACGCCACACAAAAATAATACCGAGTACCCACTTCTGTTGCAGAACTTAAAGGAACATAAGAACTATTTGTTGCGCCAACTACTGTCGTTGCCCCACTAATTGTGTTGGAATTGGAAGTGTTATAATACCATTGGTACTGTAATGTTGAAGTACCTGTTGTGCCGCTATTGGTGACATTGGCCGTTAGTGGTGAAGCAGCAACTCCCTGACATACATTTTGAGTTGTGCTTGGTGTACAAGCGGTTGAAGAAGGACATACAGCAGCAGTTACCGCTACCCACTGTGCATATAATGTTGTATTTGCTGCAATAGAAAAGGTTGCACTTCCTGATGCCGCATACGTTGTGCCACTCCCATCAGCCAAAGTATTCCAACCTGTAAAGGAATAACCTGATTTTATTAAAGCCCCTGTGTTTGCCTTTACAGTAACCGTTGCTCCAGAAGCATAAGGGCTACTGGCATCTATAGGAACTGCTCCTCCTGTACTTCCATTTCCATTATAAGTAACGGTATAAGCAGTTCCTGATATTGTAAAAGGCAAGGTACTTGTTGCTGTTGACGTACCATAAACACCACTATTTACTACCCCAACGGGCATTGTTCCCGGTGTGGTAACGTAAGAAGCGTCTATTGACGCAGTAAGTGTTGTACTATTTACATAAGTTGTTGTAAGACTTACTCCGTTCCAAGTGATAGCACTTACTCCGTTAAAAAAATTAGTTCCTGTAACCGTAAGAGTAAAAGTAGCACTTCCTGCCGCAGTAGTTGATGGGGATAAGGATGTAAGAGCAGGAACAGGATAATAATATACAATTACCTGACCAACTCCGCCAGAACCACCAGCTCTTACAGATGTTGAGAGAGCTGCCCAGCCACCACCACCACCACCACCAGGTGTTGTTCCTGCTGATCCTGCACCAGAAGTTCCTGGTGAAGAACCACCAGCACCCCCAGCACCACCATCAGGCAATCCCGCTGCACCTCCACTAGAACTTGTTGCACTAGTGCCAGTAGCTGTTGAACCACCACTACCACCACCACCAGCACTAGTTCCAGTCGCTGCAGAAGCATCTAATGATGTATATCCATTACCTCCTTTGTTTTTTGTTGTACCTATACTACTACTGCTTGACCCCACGCCTCCTGCTCCTAGTAAAACTCCACTACTAACAACTACACTTTTTCCTCCTGCCCCACCTTCTGCATAAATGGTACCAGCAGTATTAAACCAAGAAGGATTACCATTTACCGCTACACCATTTGACGATGATGACGTTACAACCGCACCAACTGTTACTGTATAAGAGGTTCCAGCAGTAGATGAAAAAAGACCACCAGCAAAAGCTCCTCCAGCTCCACCACCACCTGTAGCTCTATATGACGTACTACCTGTAGCAGTTCCTCCAGCTCCACCACTTCCCCAGCAATACACCAAGGCTTGAGATACTCCTGTAGGACATACCCAAGTAGTTGTTGCATTATAGGAATTTATATTTTGAGGTAGTGTGTAGGTTATAGCAACACCACCTCTACCACCATTTCCACCAGTACTATTAGTTGAAGCATTACTTCCTGTCATACTACCACCACCACCACCACCAGGTATTGAACCTGTATTACCACTTGAATTATTAGTTTGAGCTAAACCTCCAATACCTGTTGCACCAAAATAACCCGAGGAATAACTACTCCCTCCAGCACCTGAAGACTTAGTCAATGAAGTTCCTGTTACAGAACTTCCGCCATTTCCTCCAGCAACACTTAAATCGGGTGACGAAACAGCACTTGGAATATTCCCAGAAATCGAACCTGTTCCTCCAGCAGCTCCACCATTATAGGTTGTAGCATTCCCAGACACTGTATTTGTAATTCCTCCTGCACCGCCAACTGCTAACACTAAAGCCCCAGTTGGAAGACCATCACTACTATTCCCAAAAAAGGAACTACCTCCTGTGCCTCCTGTTGCATTTGCAATTCCTTGACCACCTGCTCCTACGGTATATTTATAAACTTGTCCAGCAGTAACCGCCAATGTGTATTTTACATAGGCCCCAGCCGCACCACCTCCAGAACCGCTATATGTTGCAGTGCTACCACCACCAGCACCACCAGCACCGTAACACTCTACAATAATAGAAGTTACGCCAACTGGAACTGTAAAAGAGTAATTACCTGAATTAGTTTGAGAAGTAGTTGTAGGAGTTTGCCCCCAACTTAAAGTAACGGAACAAACGTATAGTAAAAGTAAATAAATCCATTTTTTCATAGTAACGGCAAGGTATTTAGCGAAGTAGGGTTACCGTACTTCTAGCTTAGCCGACAAATTTAAGTTATATTTCAATACAACTACTCATGCTAAATTATAAAATTGTTATTAAAACAGCACTTTTGATTCAAAATAGTTCGTTGAATTCACAAGAATACACAAAAAATAGGGATGTAGGCGCTAAGAACAACGAATGCCTATAAAGTAGCGCATTTGTAGAAAAGGCACGTCAATTAAATTATGAGTTTTAAGTTCCAAAGCAAGCCGTTATTCCTTTAGGAACTTTTCGGTGGCACTGCCTTTGTCGGAGGTTATTTTTAAGAAATACGTGCCTGTTTTCAAACTGGAAACATCAACTGTATTGGTGTTTTTAGCATTTGGAAGCGCCAAAATTACTTGTCCTGATAGGTTGTAAATGGTAAACGAATGCACTTCCGTACTTTGTTTGCTGTTGATGT